>NZ_JBNYXL010000002.1:0-667728 GCF_051380655.1 Janthinobacterium amylolyticum | reverse complement strand
ACTGTAATGGCTGAACTTTTTTACCAGACCGCCAATACCATGCGCTGCATGCAATTTAATCCACAATCTCACAGTTGAATGATGAAGATTGTGCTTGTCGGCAATCTGTTTATACCCTACCGAACCGGACAAATATTGCTCGATAATGCTGAGCTTAAATTGCTCACTGTACTTCGACATGAAAAACCCCAAAAGTTGGTGTCCAACTTTTGGGGTTCAGTTCACGTGGCACCGGCTTTTTACACTGACAACAGTTGCCTGCCACACTGTTTATGGTTTGGCCTTCGCCGCCTGGTCCAGCGCGCGCGCCGTGACGAATTCCGGGCGGATATCGTTCGGCACGGCTTTCATCTTGTCGAGCGCCACCTGCACTTCCGGACGGATCACCACGTACTTGGTCATCAGCTCTTTCGCGCGCGCGTAGTCGCCCGTCGCCTCGATGGTCAGGAACTCACGGTCCAAGTCGATCACGGCCTGCTTGATCTTGCCGAAGTCGACGCCGAACTTGCCATCGCCCAGCGAGACAAAGCCGCCCTTGTCGAGGATGTAATTCATCTGGATGGCCATGCCGCGCGCATGCGAATCCGTCAGGCCGAAATGCAGGGTGCGGAAGCCCGAAGCAAGGAAGGTGTTGTACAGCTTGCGCTCGGCCGCGTCGCCCTGGCCCAGGGTATCGTTCAGCTGTCCCTTGTCCATCATGTAGCGCAGCGCGAACAGGCCCGTGATGTCGGCCTTGGCTTCCTCGATGGTGGAATAGGCTTCCTTCAAGTCCTGGCGCGGCGTCGATGGTTTGCCGTCGACGACGGTTGCATGCGGGCCCAGGCCGTGCATGATTTCATGCGCGAGGATGTGCGTGAAGAAAGAATTGAAATCCACGTCCTGCTGCGCTTCGGGCGTCAGCACGAGCTTCGAGATCGGCGTCAGGGTGGCCTTGAACTTGGCTTCCTGCACGTTTTTCAGCATGACGCGCTTGGAGCCGCGCGCGCTGATGATGCGCTCGTCATTGGGCAGGTTGTAGGCGGCCGTCTGCACGGCCATGTTGCCATCGCCGGCGCCATACACCTGATTCACCACCACCATGGGTGCCAGCGCGCCCACTTTCGGGTTGCGGTACTGGGCGTCGAGCGGCAGGTTGTCTTCCAGCTCCTGCATGTGCTTGGCGAAGAAATTCAGCTTTTGCGTCTCGGCCTGGTCGCGGATGTTCACATACGCTTCAAACGCGGCCTTGTAGCCGAACAGCTCGTCGTTGTACGTCTCGTACGGGCCGATGGTGATGTCGACGGGCGAATCGAGATCCATCCAGGCAAAGTCGGAGGGTAAATAGTCATTGTCGAGGAAGGCCTTGGCGCGCAGGGTGAGGAATTTCTTCAACGATGCGTTGTCCGTGGCGGCCGCCGCTTCATCGAGCAATTTGGCCAGCTGCTTCAGCTCCACCTTGTATTCATCGGAATACTTGACGGTCTGGTACTTGCCGTCCTTGCCCGCGCGAATCGTCGTGAAGAACCATTGCGCCTGCTGCTTGTCTTCCGCCGGCAAACCATTCATCCACGCTTCCACGCTGGCCTTGGTGGCGCCCTGCGGATAGAAATTGCCCGCTTCCGGCTTGTGCGCGGGAATGGCGATGCCCGCATAGCTGGCCGGCATGAACGAGGCGTGCGCGTCGAGCACCGACCACGGGCCCTTGTTGATCCAGAAATAATTCAAGCGGGCCTGGCCCAGCGTTGACTTGTCTTTCTTGAGCGCCGCCCACAGCGCTTCGTTGCCGGACCAGCGCTGGCGCAATTGCAGCACGTCGACCAGCTTGGCCGCTTCGACCAGCTTGGCGATGGCCTGGCGGTCGCCTGCGGACAGGTGCGCCGTATCGGCGGTCAGCGCGACGGGCGCGTAACGGGCGCTCATGCTGGTCAGTTCGGCGGCGGTGGCCGGTTTCGCTGGCGTCGCAGCTTGCGGCGCGGCGCAGGCGCTGCCGACGGCGGCGGCCATCAGCAGGGGAATCAGGATGTTTTTCATGGGGCCTCGGTGTATGGTTCACAGCAAGAAAGCGCCCCGCGCTGTCACGGCGCGGCCGCTTCCTTGTTCAGCCTGCGATTGTAATCCACCTGCGTCCCCGCCTGCAGGGCAGCTCTACCAGACCTTGTACACCTGCCCCGTCTGCGCGCCTTCCACGCTGCGGCTGTAAGCCAGCGCCACCCTGCTGGCGGCGGCCGGCTCGAAGCCGTAGAAGAAGGGGCCATACGCTTCCAGCGATTCTTCCAGCACCGTGGGGCTGACGGCATTGATGCGCACGCCGCGCGCCAGTTCGATGGCGGCGCCGCGCACGAAGCCTTCCACGGCCGCGTTTGTCATGCTGGCGGCCGCGCCGAAGCGGATCGGCTGCTCGGCCACGATGCCGCTGGTGAGCGTGATCGAACCGCCGTCGTTCAGGTATTCCTGTGCCACCAGGGCCACGTTGACCTGACCCATCAGTTTGCTGTCCAGGCCCAGCTGGAACTGTTCAGGCGTAAATTCGGCCAGCGGGCCGAAATGCAGCTTGCCGGCCGTGACGACGACGGCGTCGACCTTGCCGATGCGCTGGAACAGGGCGCGCACTTGCGCGATGTCGCCCATGTCGGCCTGGTGCGCGCCCGTGCGGCTGCCCACTTCAATGATTTCATGGCGCTGCGCCAGTTGTGCCGAGACGGCCTTGCCGATGGTGCCGCTGGCGCCGATGATGACGATTTTCATGCTGTTTTCCTGTCTGGGTTGAACGATGGAGCCAGTATGCGCCGCTTCCAAAAAGGAATAAATACGCTAGAATTTACAAGATTACCAACCCACAGTTCGGAATCGACTCCCATGGACAAGCTGCGCAGCATGGAAATCTTTGTCGCCGTCGTCGACCAGGGCAGTTTCACTGCGGCCGCCGAGACCTTCCGCATCTCGCCCGTGATGGTGGGCAAGCACATCAGGCAGCTGGAAGAGCGGCTGGGCACGCGATTGCTGGCGCGCACGACGCGTCGGCAAAGCCTGACGGAAATCGGCCGGCAATATGCGGAACAGTGCCGGCAGATCCTGGCGCAGATCGCGGCGGCGGAAACGGGAGCCGAAGCGATGCGCGCCACGCCGCGCGGCAAGCTGAAAATCACGGCGCCCGTGTCCTTCGGCAGCGAACGCATCGCGCCGCTGCTGGCCGACTACCTGACCGCGTATCCGGACGTGAGCGTGGAACTGAACCTGAACGACAGGATGGTGGATCTGGTGGAGGAAGGTTTTGATGCGGCCATCCGCATCGGTGCGCTGGAAGACTCCGGCATGGTGGCGCGGCCCTTGCGGCACTACGCGATGGTCATTTGCGCCTCGCCCGCCTACCTGGCAAAACATGGCACGCCGCGCACGCCGGATGACCTGGCGCGGCACGAGTGCGTGGATTTCATGCAGTGGGCGCGCCACATGCGCTGGCGCCTGAGCGACAAGGAAGCGCGCCACGATGGCGCGACAGTCGAGAGCCGCTTCCGTTCGAACAATGGGCAGGCGCTGCGCATGGCGGCCCTGCACGGCTTCGGCATCGTCATGCAGGCGGAGATTTTACTGGCCGACGATATCGCCGCGGGACGGCTGGTGCCGCTGCTGCACGATTACGTGCCGGCGCCGCGGCTGATGCATCTGCTGTATCCGCGCGACCGCCAGCCCACGCCCAAGCTGACCACCTTCATCGATTTTCTGCTGGAACGCTACGGGCCGGCGGCGCCACCGCCACCGGCCACGCTCACGTAACCAGGGCCCTTATCGGACCTTCGCGGCGGGTGCGGACGCCAGCTTGGCCAACTCGCCGTCCGGCTGCCAGCCGGCACCCAAAGAGCGGGCCACGGCGACCGTCGCCAGCAAACGCTGCGTCTTGATCTGCGCGGCGGCGCGGTCGGCGGCCAGGGAACTGCGCTGCGCATCCGTCACATCCAGGTAGGTCGAGATGCCGCGCTCGTAGCGCGTGCGCGCCACCAGGTAGGCACGCGCGGCGGCCGCCTGCGACAAGGCTTGGGCATCGCCCTGCAACTGGCGCTGCTCCACGTCCGACAGGGCATCTTCCACTTCGCGCAAGGCCGTCAGCAGCTTGGTTTCATGGTTCGCCACGGCTTCCGCATAGCGCGCCTTGGACAGGTCAAGATTGGACTGGTTGCGGCCACCGTCGAAGATCGGCAGGGACAGGGCCAGCGGACCAAAGCTGAACTGGCGCGAACCGCCCTGCGCCAGGTCACGCAGCTTTTCCGACGCATAGCCGAAATTGCCCGTCAATTGCAGCGAAGGATAAAACGCGCCTTCGGCCACGCCCACCTGCGCATTCGCCGCGCGCAGGCCCGCCACGCTGGAAACCAGGTCGGGCCGGTGCGCCAGCAGGCTGGCGGGCAGGCCGACAGGAATACCTGGCGGCAGCGGCAGGGCCGATGGATCGGCAGCCACCGGCAATTGCAGCGCCGATGGCGGCTTGCCCGTCAGGGTGGCCAGGCTGTTTTCCAGCTGGTTGCGCTGGCGCTTGACTTCATGCAGGTCGGCCTGCGCGTTCGACAGTTCCACCTTCGCGCGCGCCAGGTCCAGCTCATTCGTCAGGCCCGCATTGAAGCGCGCCTCGACCAGCTGCGCCGACTCGCGACGCGTGTCGAGCGCGCCATTCAAGATGGCCATTTCCGCATCCAGGCCGCGCAGCTGCCAG
The DNA here is from genome assembly GCF_051380655.1 of Janthinobacterium amylolyticum. Taxonomy (NCBI): domain Bacteria; kingdom Pseudomonadati; phylum Pseudomonadota; class Betaproteobacteria; order Burkholderiales; family Oxalobacteraceae; genus Janthinobacterium; species Janthinobacterium amylolyticum. Next base: position 663,044 of record NZ_JBNYXL010000002.1, on the reverse strand, counting down.
TAATTGCTGGCCACTTGCGCCGACAGCATCAGCAGCACGCCGTCGCGGTCGGCCTGCGCTGCCAGCGCTTGCGAATCGGCCGCTTCGACCATGCGCTTTACGCGGCCCAGCAGGTCGACTTCGTACGACAGCGAGCCGCCGACCGAGAAGTTATTCCCGCTGATCGAGCGGTTGCCCAGGGCCAGGCCCTGCGAGGTGTTGGCCGAGGTGCGCGAGTTCGAGATGCCCGTGCTGAGGTTCACGCTCGGACCCTGGTTGGCGCGCGCCGTGCCGCTTTGCGCCAGCGCCTGCAGCAGGCGTTCGCCCGCCGCTTTCACGCCGGGGTTGTCCTGCAGCGCGCTTTGTTCCAGGCGGTTCAGGGTGGCGTCGCCGTAGATGCTCCACCATTGCTTCGGCAGCCGCGCGGCGTCCGCCGCACTGGCGCCGTGGCGGAAGGCGGCGTTGTCGATGCCGGCCACATTGGCCGGTGCGGTGAAATCCTGGCCCACGGTGCCGCAGGCTGCAAGCGCCACGGCAAGGGAAGCGGCCAGCGCGATTTTCGTCAATACTGTTTGCATGATGATTACCTTCTTGTTCTTGAGGTGCTGCACGTGCGGGCTGTGGACGGTCAGTGACCGCCGCCACCGCCACCGGGAGCTTTGAGTTTGTCGGCCAGCCACAGAGGCACGATGCAGGCCAGCAGGATGGCGCCGATGAGGAAGAAGCCATCGTTGTAGGCCATCACATACGCTTCGCGGCGCACAATGCCGTCAATCGCCTGCAAGGCCTGGTTGCCGGCCGTGACCGAATCGAAGCCCTTGGCCATGAACGACGACGTCAGCTGGTCGATGCGCAGCTGCGTGGCGCTGGAAAATGCGTTGATCGCCTCGCCCAGGCGCTGCGAGTGGAAATGCTCGCGCGTGCTCAGGGCCGTGGCCAGCAGGGCGATGCCGATGGAGCCGCCCAGGTTGCGCGTCATGTTGAACAGGCTCGACGCGGACGGCATGTCCTTCGGCGCGATGCCCTTCATGGCGAAGTTCGACAGGGTCAGCATGACGAAGGGCTGGCCCAGCGCGCGCACCACCTGCGACCACAGCAGCTGGTCGTAGCCGGTCGACGCGTCCATGTAGGCGTTCATCATGCACGAACCGCCGAACAGCAGCAGGCCGAACGAGCACAGGATGCGGTTGTCCACCACGGATGACAGCTTGGCGACGAACGGCATGATGAACAGCTGCGGCAAGCCTACCCACATGATCACTTCACCGATCTGCATCGGCGAGTAGCCGGCGATCTGGCCCAGGAACAAAGGCAGCAAAAAGGCCGAGCCGTACAGGCCCATGCCCGTCACGGCCGACAGCACGGTGGCGACCAGAAAATTGCGCTGGCCGTACAAAGCGAGGTTGACGAACGGCTCGGCGCGCGTGGCGCTGGTGACGACCCAGCCCAGGATGCCCACCAGGGCCAGCGCGGCGAAGGTGATGATGAAACCCGAGTCGAACCAGTCCTTCGAATTGCCCTCTTCCAGAAAGATGGTCAGGCAGCCGAGGCCCAGGGCCATGAAGAAGATGCCCAGCCAGTCGGCCTTCCAGAACATCTGCAGCTTCATCGGCTCCTTGTCCAGGCCATAGATCATGCCGGCGATCAGCAGCACGCCCGGCACCCAGTTGATGTAGAAGATCGAGGGCCAGCCATACAGCTCGGAAAGGTAGCCGCCCAGGGTCGGGCCCATGGCCGGCGCCAGGGTGGCCGTCAGGCCGAAAATGGCCATGCCGACGGCGCGCTTCGACGGTGGCAGCTTGAGCATCACCAGGGTGAAGGCCATCGGGATCAGCGCGCCGCCGGTGAACCCTTGCAGCATGCGGAAGACGATCATGCTTTCCAGGTTCCAGGCCGTACCGCACAGGGTGGAGAACAGCAGGAAGAAGGCAGTGGTGCCGATCATGTAGGTACGCAGACCGAACACGCGCGCCAGCAGCGCAGTGAGGGGAATGACGATAATTTCCGCCACCAGGTAGGCCGTGGAAATCCACGAGCCCTCTTCCTGGGTGGCCGACAGCGAGCCAAGGATATCCTTGAGCGAGGAGTTGGTGATCTGGATGTCGAGCACCGCCATGAAGGCGCCCAGCATGCCGGCGGCGACCGCCAGCCAGGTGCGCCCGGAGACTTTCTCGCTGATCACGGGGAACGCCGGCGATGCCGCCGGTGTGGTGGAAGGGCTGCTCATGGAAACTTAGCGGGCGGCGGTCTGTGCGGCAGAATCAGCTGGCGCGGCGGCGTGCTGCGCGGCCGGCTGCGTGTCAGGCTGGTTGACTTCCACTTCGGCGATCACCGACATGCCCGGCACCAGGCGGCCATTCATGGCCTTGATGTCCTGCGGCTGGAAGACGATTTTCACTGGCACGCGCTGGACGATCTTGGTGAAGTTGCCGGTGGCGTTATCGGCTGGCAGCAGCGCGAATTGCGCGCCCGATGCCGGCGCGAAGCTGTCCACGGTACCCACCAGTTTCTTGCCCGGCATGGCGTCGATGGACACGTGCACGCTCTGGCCGCGGTGCAGGTCGGCCAGTTGCGTTTCCTTGAAGTTGGCGGTGACCCAGACGTTGTCCTGCACGATGGCCGTTAACTGCTGGCCAGGCTGCACGCGCATGCCCGTTTCCACGTTGCGCTTGCCGATGCGGCCGGCGACGGGCGCCAGGATACGGTTGTATTGCAGCTGCTGTTCCGCGTCCTTCAATTGCACGCGCAGCACGGCCACTTGCGCCTTGGCGACGTCGCGCGCAGCTTGCGCCGCACCGATCTGCGCCTTGGCGGCGGAAGCGCTGTCGCGGCGGGCGGCCAGGTCGGCCACGGCGCTGGAGCGGGCCGCGTTGGCCGCGTCCAGTTCCGCTTTCGAGACGGCTTTCATCTGGCTCGTATACAGCTGGCCGAAACGCTCGGCATCCTGTTTCGCGCGCAGCAATTGCGCGTCCGCTTGCGCCACTTGCGCCTGGCTGGCGCTCGCTTGCGCCTGCACTTGCGCGATCTGCGCCTCGGCCTGCAGCACTTGCTGCTCGGCGCTGGCGATCTGCGCGGCGATCTGCTCGGTTTTCACGCGCTGGTCGAAAGGATCGAGTTCGGCGATCACGTCGCCCTCTTTCACCATCTGGTTGTCGTCGATGAAGACCTTGGTGACGACGCCGGAAATGCGCGCCGATACAGGGTGCACGTGGCCGGCCACATAGGCGTTTTCCGTTTCCACGAAATAGTGGCTGCGGTACCACATGCGGGCGCCGGCGCCCAGGGCGACGAGCACGATCAGGCCGGCGATGATCTTCACGCGGTGGTTCGGTGCGGCGGAGCTGGCAGGTGCGGCGGGCGTGGACGGTGCGGCGGGTGCCGCGGGTGGGACGGCGCTAAGCACTTTTTGTTCTGCTTGGCCAGGCTGGTTCGACATACTGCGCTCCGAAAATGAAATGATATATGTTCATTATTGGTCAAAGAAAAGGCAAAGTCAAGAAATGAAACGATTGCATTTCATTTTAATTTGCACTACAGTGTGAGCCATCACTCACCTTCCAACCTGTAAAGAGACCCCGACCATGCCCGATCCCGGCCTCAGCGACACCTTGCCTACCGACAGCCCTACCGACACCGACACTGCCCAGGAGCTGAGCTGCTGCGGCAAGCCGGCCGGCCGCCCGCGTGCCGCCGACATGGAGGCACGCATGGAAAACCTGCTGCACACGGCCGGTTGCCTGTTCCTGGAAAAAGGGTATGGAAAAGTGAGTCTGGAAATGATCGCCCGCGAAGCCCACGTGGCCGTACGGACGATTTATGTGAAATTTGGCGGCAAGTCGGGCCTGTTCAACGCCGTGGTGGAACAGCGCCGCGCCGCGTATTTCTCCACCATGCCGGCACTGGAAACGGACATGCGTCCGCTGGCCACCATCCTGGGCGAGTTCGGCCTGCTGTTCGTGCAGCTGGTAACCATGCCGGCGGCCATCCGCCTGAACCGCATGGTGGTGGCGGAAGCGGCCACGCACCCGGAACTGGCGGAAACGTTTTATAAAGTGGGACCGGGGCAGACGCGCGAGATGCTGACGCGATTTTTCAGCCGGCCCGATATCGCGCCGCTGTTTCGCGCAGAATTGACGGCCTCCGTGATGGCCTTGCACCTGCTCAACTGCCTGCTCGGCGACCAGATGTCGCGTCTGCTGTTCCCGCCGCCGGCGCAACCCGATGTGGCGCAGCTGCGCCTCAAGGTCGCAGCCGGCCTCGACCTGTTCCTGCGCGGCACCTTGCGCCAGCCGCCAGCGGCCGGCTGAAGCGCCTCACGCCACAGGCTCAGCCAGGGCGGCTGCAGTCTTGCGGCATGGCCGCCGGCGCGGCTGGCGCCTCTGGGCGTTCGCCGCCCAGGCCCAGCGCCCGCAGGAATGGCTGGGCCGCCGACGCGCCGTCAAAGCTGAGTGAAGACTCACTGCCGTCATGGCGTTCGGGACCATAGCGCATCAGGTCGAACGAGGTTTCAAAGCGCTGCGCGAGGAAATAGGTGCGGAAGTAATCGAAGGCAAACGCCACTTGCCCATCGGCCTGCAGCAGCAAACCATGGCGGTACAGCGGCGCCAGCCAGTCGGAAGCCGGCAAGCCCCAGCCCTTCACGGCGCAATAGTCGCTGGCAAAGCGCTCAAGCTGCGCCTGCTCCAGGAACAGGGTCTTGGCCTCGAACATGACAAAGGCCAGTTCAATCAGGAATTCCCGCGCATCGGCGGCGCCGCCCACGGGCACGCGCTGCTGCTGCGCCGCCTTGCCCAGCAAGCCTTCAAAATACACGGGTTCGCCGGCCAGTTGCGGCAGCAGGGTGGCAAACACGTATTCCGCATCCATCTGCCCCGTTTCCTGGCCATTCGGCGTGTACAGCACCGACAGGGCAAAGCTCTTGCTCACATCATCGAATTCACGCAAGGCCACCGTCCAGGGCGAGGCGGGCGCGCCGCCCTCGGCCGCCTGGGTGCCAAATTCCAGCACGGCATACGCGGCCATCTGGCCGTGTGCCCCATACAGACTGCCAGGATTGCTTTTAAACAAGATTCCCAGCGACTTCATCAGCGAACTGGCGTCGCCCGTATGCTGGTGTCCATGGAAGACGGCGTGAATATTCTTGTAGCGCGCGCGCTGCTCCGCACTGGCCTGCTCATCGGCAGCAAAGAAACTGAAACCGGCATTGCCCAGCGCCGCGGCCGCAACGCCCTGCACGCGGCTGCCCGGCACCAGATAAAAGCGCGCGCCAGGCAGGCAAGCCGCCTGCAACAAGGGACGCAGGAAGTATTCGTAGACATACACGGGCGTCGTGTCATCGCAGGCATCAGGCGCCACCAGCTGGCCCGTGAAGAAAATCGCATCGATCTGCCTGCCCGCCGCCAGCATGGCTGACACGTCCTGATACAAGGCATGCAACATCACGGCCTGCTCTTGCTCATCGTTCCGGCGCAAGCGGACATCGGAAATATGGAGGGCGGTAAATTTTTTCATTGTTGCAAAACTTTCACAGTACAGCCGAACTTGACCGGACACTGGCAACGTTCAGGAAAATTCACACGCCCCTGGGCAAGCGCGAGCGAAACATGGTTACAGGCCTCCATTCTGCCACTTTTTCCGTGTGGCAATACTCACCAATTTTCACATGACGCCGCCGCGCCACGTTTTACTATCCTGAAGGCAAGGAATATAAAAAAAACGGGAACAAGTCCCGGTTTTTCCGTACTGAAAGTTAATGTTTTATCAGCGCTTGCGCGGTGGCGGCAAGTCCGTGCACACGCCTGCTTCCGCGCGCTTTTGCCGACCTGCCGATCGACTCGCCCAGGGTCGGGTGCGGGTGAATGGTCTTGCCGATGTCGGTGCCGTCGCAGCCCATTTCGCCGCCTCATCGTTCACCTGTCCCCCGCATGCGAGCGGACGATGAAGTGTTTCATCGCAGTTGAATAATAAAAAACCCCGCAATCGCTTGCGGGGTTTTTAGTGCTACAACATCAGCGCTTGCGCGGTGGCGGCAGGTCCGTGCATACGCCTTCGTACACTTCGGCGGCCATGCCGATCGACTCGCCCAGGGTCGGGTGCGGGTGGATGGTCTTGCCGATGTCGGTGCCGTCGCAGCCCATTTCAATGGCCAGCGCGATCTCGCCGATCATGTCGCCCGCATGCGTACCGACGATGGTGCCGCCGATGATGCGGTGCGTTTCCGCATCGAACAGCAGCTTGGTGAAGCCTTCGGCGCGGCCGTTGGCCACGGCGCGGCCCGAAGCTGCCCATGGGAAGTGGCCCTTCTCGACCTTGATGCCCTTGGCTTTCGCTTCATCTTCCGTGATGCCGGCCCATGCCACTTCCGGGTCCGTGTAGGCGACCGACGGGATCACCTTGACGTCGAAGTGCGACTTCTGGCCGGCAGCCGCTTCCGCTGCAACGTGGGCTTCATGCACGGCCTTGTGCGCCAGCATCGGCTGGCCCACCAGGTCGCCGATGGCGAAGATGTTCGGCACGTTGGTGCGCATCTGGCTGTCGACGTTGATGAAACCGCGGTCCGTCACTTGCACGCCCGCCTTGTCGGCGGCCAGCTTCTTGCCGTTCGGGCTGCGGCCCACGGCCACCAATACCAGGTCGTAGATCTGTGGCGCCGGTGCCGTGGCACCTGCTTCGGCAGCTTCAAACGTGACCTTGATGCCTTCCGGCAGCGCTTCCACCGCGACCGTCTTGGTCTTGGTCATGATGTTGTCGAAGCGCTTCTCGTTGAACTTCTGCCACACCTTGACGGCGTCGCGGTCCGCGCCCTGCATCAGGCCATCCATCATTTCGACCACGTCGATGCGCGCGCCGAAAGTCGAATACACGGTGGCCATTTCCAGGCCGATGATGCCGCCGCCAATGACCAGCATGCGTTTCGGGATCTGGCGCAGTTCCAGCGCACCCGTCGAATCGACGATGCGCGGATCTTCCGGCACGAATGGCAGCTTCACCACGGACGAACCGGCGGCGATGATGGCTTGCTTGAACTGCACGACTTTTTTCGAGCCGTCGCCTGCCGTCACCTCGATGTGGTTGGCGGAGAGGAACTGGCCCACGCCCGTGACCACTTGCGTCTTGCGCGCCTTGGCCATGCCGGCCAGGCCGCCCGTCATGTTCGAGATCACGCCTTCCTTGTACTTGCGTACCTGGTCGATGTCGATGGTCGGCTTGGCAAACGTCACGCCCGTGTTGGACATGTGCGCCGTTTCATCGATGACGGAGGCCACGTGCAGCAGCGCCTTCGACGGGATGCAGCCCACGTTCAGGCACACGCCGCCCAGGGTCGCGTAGCGCTCGACGATGACCGTCGACATGCCCAGGTCGGCCGCGCGGAATGCGGCCGAATAGCCGCCAGGACCGCCACCCAGCACCATCATGTCGACGTCGATGTCGACCTGGCCGCTGTAATTGCCGGCCGGGATGGCGGCAACGGCTGCAGCTGGTGCCGCCGCTGCAGGAGCCGGAGCTGCTGCTGGTGCGGGAGCGGCCGCCGGAGCGGCTGCGGGAGCTGCAGCACCTTCCGACGCTTCCACCACCAGCAGCGCGCTGCCTTCGGCGATCTTGTCGCCAACCTTGACTTTCAACTCCTTGACGACGCCGGCGTGGGTCGATGGAATCTCCATGCTGGCCTTGTCCGATTCGACCGTGATCAGGGACTGGTCCACCTTGATGGTGTCGCCGACCTTGACCATCAGTTCGATGACTTCGACTTCCTTGAAGTCGCCGATATTCGGTACTTTTACCTCTACTGTGCTCATCAATCGCTCCTTACAGCAGAATTTTGCGCATGTCGGCCAGGACTTCGCCGAGGTACACGGAGAATCGCGCGCCCATCGCGCCATCGACCACGCGGTGGTCGTAGGACAGCGAGGTGCCCATCATCAAACGCGGCTGGAAGGCCTTGCCATCCCATACCGGCTTGATCGAAGCTTTCGACAGGCCCAGGATCGCCACTTCCGGCGCATTGACGATAGGCGTGAAGTGCGTGCCGCCGATGCCGCCCAGGGACGAAATCGTGAAGCTGGCGCCCTGCATGTCGGCCGGTTTCAGCTTGCCTTCGCGTGCCTGCAAGGACAGTTCCGTCATTTCGCGGGCGATCTGCGACACCGACTTCTGGTCCGCGCCCTTGATCACGGGAACCACCAGGCCGTTCGGCGTGTCGGCCGCGAAGCCGATGTTGTAGTACTGCTTGAGGATCAGATTCTCGCCCTTGGCGTCGAGCGACGCGTTAAACGCGGGGAATTTCTTCAGCGCGGCAACGGACGCCTTGATGACGAAGGCCAGCATGGTCAGCTTGGCCGCATCCTTGTTCTTCGCGTTGGCGGCGTTGGTGTCGACGCGGAACGCTTCCAGGTCCGTCACGTCCGCTTCGTCGAACTGCGTGACGTGCGGGATCATGACCCAGTTGCGGTGCAGGTTCGGACCGGAGATTTTCTTGATGCGCGACAGCGGCAGCAGTTCGGTCGCGCCGAACTTGCTGAAGTCCAGCGACGGCCATGGCAGCAGATCCAGGCCCACGCCCGAACCACCTTTGGCGGCGACCGGCGCATTTGGCGCGGCGACAGCGCCCGACATCACACCCTTGACGAAGTTCTGCACGTCTTCCTGGGTGATGCGGCCTTTCGGGCCGGAACCGCCCACGCGGGTCAGGTCCACGCCCAGTTCGCGCGCGAACTTGCGGATCGATGGCGATGCATGCGCCAGTTTGCCGTTGACGGCAGGTGCGGCGGCAGGAGCCGGGGCTGCAGCAGGTGCTGCGGCAGGCACGGGTGCCGAAGCGACGGCGGCGGCTGGTGCGGCGGCTGCTTGCGCTGGCGCACCAGCGGCTGCAGGAGCAGCAGCGCCGCCCGTCGTTTCCACGACCAGCACCAGCGAACCCTTGGCAACCTTGTCACCGACCTTGACTTTCAATTCCTTGACGATACCGGCATGGCTCGATGGAATTTCCATGCTGGCCTTGTCCGATTCCACCGTCAGCAGCGACTGGTCAACCTTGATGCTGTCGCCGACCTTGACCATCAGTTCGATGACTTCGACTTCCTTGAAGTCGCCGATATCAGGCACGGTCACTTCGACCAGGGCCGGCGCGCCGGAAGGGGCGGCAGGTGCTGGCGCGGCAGCGGCGGCAGGTGCGGCTTCAGCGGCAGGTGCGGCAGCTGGTGCGGCAGCGGCTGGCGCAGGCGCCGATACCGGGACCGACGCGTCGTCCGCCACTTCCAGCAGCAGGACCAGCGAACCTTCGGCGATCTTGTCGCCCACGTTGACTTTCAATTCCTTGACGACACCGGCGTGGCTCGATGGAATTTCCATGCTGGCCTTGTCCGATTCGACCGTGATCAGGGACTGGTCGACCTTGACCGTATCGCCTGGCTTGACCATCAGTTCAATGATCTCGACTTCCTTGAAATCGCCGATATCCGGGACTTTGACTTCCACAATGCTCATAGCTTGCTCCGTTATTTTATTTGTCAGATGGACCCGCAGACACGCCAGGGCGGCGCTTGCGCACTGCCCTGGCGTGATCGGATCCCTTAACGATTACTGGGTCACCGGATTCGGTTTGTTCGCGTCGATGCCGTACTTGGCGATCGCCTGCTCCACTACCGATACGTCGATCTTGCCTTCGTCAGCCAGCGATTTGAGCGCGGCCACGGTGACATAATAACGGTTCACTTCGAAGAACTCGCGCAGCTTGGCGCGGCTGTCCGAGCGGCCAAAGCCATCGGTGCCCAGCACTTTATAAGTGCGGCCCTTCGGCATGAAGGCGCGGATCTGTTCTGCAAATGCGCGCATGTAGTCGGTCGTGGCGACGATCGGGCCGTCCGTGTCCTGCAGCAGCGACGTGACGTAAGGCACGCGCTGTTCTTTCGACGGGTTGACCATGTTCCAGCGTTCCGCATCCTGGCCATCGCGGGCCACCAGGGTCAGCGACGGCGCCGACCACACGTCCGCGGCCACGCCCCAGTCGTTTTGCAACAGCTCAGCGGCGAAGATCGACTCGCGCAGGATGGTGCCGCAGCCGATCAGCTGTACGCGCAGCTTGGCGTCCGCCGAGCCTTCCTGCAGCTTGTACATGCCTTTCAGGATGCCTTCTTCCTGGCCTGGCTTGATGCCTGGCTGGGCGTAGTTCTCGTTCATGATCGTGATGTAGTAGAACACATCTTCCTGGTTGGCGATCATGCGGCGCAGGCCGTCCTGGATGATGACGGCGACTTCATGGCTGAAGGTCGGATCGTACGGCATGCAGGTCGGGATGGTCGCGGCGAAGATATGGCTGTGGCCATCTTCGTGCTGCAAGCCTTCGCCGTTCAAGGTCGTACGGCCAGCCGTGCCGCCCATCAGGAAGCCGCGGGCGCGCATGTCGGCCGAAGCCCACACCTGGTCGCCGATGCGCTGGAAGCCGAACATCGAGTAGAAGGTGTAGAACGGGATCATGATGCGGTCGTTGGTCGAATACGACGTCGCCGCCGCGATCCACGAGCTCATGCCGCCTGCTTCGTTGATGCCCTCTTGCAGAATCTGGCCAGCCTTGTCTTCGCGGTAGTACATGACCTGGTCTTTGTCGACCGGCTCGTACAACTGGCCTTTCGGGTTGTAGATGCCGATCTGGCGGAACAGGCCTTCCATGCCGAAGGTACGCGATTCATCGACCAGGATAGGCACCACGCGCTGGCCCAGGTTCGGGTCTTTCAGCAGGGTCGAAATGACGCGCACGAACGCTTGCGTGGTCGAGATTTCACGGCCTTCCGGCGTTGCTTCCAGCACGTTCTTGAACGCGTCCAGGGCAGGCACGGGCAGGGTTTCTTCGGCTTTCTGGCGGCGCTGCGGCAGGTAGCCACCCAGGGCCTTGCGGCGCTCGTGCAGGTAGATCATTTCCGGCGCGTCGTCGGCTGGCTTGAAGAATGGAATATCGGCCAGCTTGTCGTCCGGGATCGGCAGCGAGAAGCGGTCGCGCATTTCGCGGATGGCTTCGTCGTCGAGTTTTTTCGTCTGGTGCGCCGTGTTGCGCGCTTCGCCGGACTTGCCCATGCCGTAGCCCTTGATGGTTTTCACCAGCAGGACGGTCGGCTGGCCCTTGTGTTCCTGGGCGATCTTGAAGGCCGCGTGGATCTTGTGCGGATCGTGGCCGCCACGGGTCAGGCGCCAGATGTCGTCGTCCGTCATGTTGGCAACCATTTCCAGCAGCTTCGGATGCTTGCCGAAGAAGTGCTTGCGCACGTAGGCGCCATCCTTGGCCTTGTAGTTCTGGTACTCGCCATCGACGGTATCCATCATCACTTGCTGCAAGATGCCATCCTTGTCCTGTGCCAGCAGGGCGTCCCAGCCCGGGCCCCAGATGACCTTGACGACGTTCCAGCCGGCGCCACGGAATTCGCCTTCCAGTTCCTGGATGATCTTGGTGTTGCCGCGTACCGGGCCGTCCAGGCGCTGCAGGTTGCAGTTGACCACGATGACCAGGTTGTCGAGCATGTCGCGTGCGGCCAGGCCGATCGCGCCCAGGGATTCCGGCTCGTCCATCTCGCCGTCGCCGCAGAAAGCCCATACCTTGCGGTTGTCGGTCTTGGCGATGCCGCGTGCGTGCAGGTACTTCAGGAAACGCGCCTGGTAGATCGCCATGTGCGGGCCCAGGCCCATCGACACGGTCGGGAACTGCCAGAAGTCAGGCATCAGCTTTGGATGCGGGTACGAGGACAGGCCCTTGCCGTCGACTTCCTTGCGGAAGTTCAGCATCTGCTCTTCCGTCAAGCGGCCTTCGAGGAAGGCGCGCGCGTAGACGCCAGGCGAGGAGTGGCCCTGGATGTACAGCAGGTCGCCGCCATGGTCGGCCGTCGGCGCGTGCCAGAAGTGGTTGAAGCCAATACCCAGCATGTTCGCCAGCGAGGCAAACGACGACAGGTGGCCGCCCAGGTCGCCGTCGGCGCGGTTGGCCTTGACGACCATCGCCATGGCGTTCCAGCGCATCCACGAGCGCAGGCGCTCTTCGTATTCGAGGTTGCCGGGACAGTGTGCTTCTTGCTTGGTGGGGATGGTATTGACGTAGGCGGTGGTGCTGGAGAACGGGATCTGGGCGCCACGGCGGCGGGCCAGGTCAACCAGGCGTTCCATCAGGTAATGCGCGCGTTCCGGACCTTCATTTTCCAGTACGGCTTCGAGCGCGTCCAGCCACTCCTTGGTTTCCTGCATATCCGGGTCGGTGCCGATCTGTGTCGTTACCTGGTTCAGTTGAGCTGACATCTGTTGAGTCTCCTTTGTGATCGCCCCACCCCGATTTTCCGGATCGCTGTCGGACGGTATTTCGCTGATTATTTACTATTAAGATGGATTAGTGTGGGGATTCTAACAGCGTATTTAGTATTTTTCAAATTACGATATAGCATTTCGTATCGTGAAATCACCCTATGGAATTTATGCTGCAGTGCCGCAAATTCTGTCCGGAAATTAGGATGAGCAGAGTAGCAAATAGCGGCGCCAACACCATCATGCCGCCAGGTTGGCGCCCTCTTCCCCTTGAAAGCAAATCTCGGCAGGGGTACGACCCGCGAGCACACCGGCAAAATGAAAAAAAACCCCAGTCGCCCGCCCAGGCACTTCGGGCCAAGCGGGCCTGAAAAATGTTGATGGCAAGGCGCAGCGACGCAGACAGTACGCCAGTACGGCAAGGAGCTGCAACGCCGCCATCGGCATTTTCTCAGGCCCGCGTCTCCGGCCCGCTGTTGTTCGGGCCAAGCGGGCCTGCAAAATGTCGAGGGCAAGGCGCAGCGATGCAAACAGTACGCCAGTACGGCAAGGAGCTGCAACGCCGCCATCGGCATTTTCTCAGGCCCGCGTCTCCGGCCCGCTGTTGTTCGGGCCAAGCGGGCCTGAACAATGTCGAGGGCAAGGCGCAGCGATGCAGACAGTACGCCAGTACGGCAAGGAACTGCAACGCCGCCATCGGCATTTTCTCAGGCCCGCGTCTCCGGCCCGCTATTGTTCGGGCCAAGCGGGCCTGAAAAATGTCGATGGCAAGGCGCAGCGACGCAGACAGTACGCCAGTACGACAAGGAAGCTGCAACGCCGCCATCGGCATTTTCTCAGGCCTGCATCTCCGGCCCGCTGTTGTCATGACTTTTTCACTGAACGGCTTGGCGCCAAAAGCCAAAACCGCCCCTTTGCGCCGCCCGGCTTTATAATCTGTCTTTTCCCTCCCACAGCTCTCAGCCCCCATCATGCCAGCACAACTGATCGACGGAATCGCCCTCTCCCAAAAACTGCGCAGCGAGATCGCCACGCGCGCCGCCGCCCTCACCGCCAAGGGCATCCAGCCCGGTCTGGCCGTGATTCTCGTCGGCGAAGACCCGGCCAGCCAGGTATATGTTCGCAACAAGGTCAAGGCCTGCGGCGACGTGGGTTTCCACTCGGTGCTGGAAAAATATGAAGCGGACCTGTCCGAGGCGGACTTGCTGGCACGCATCGCCAGCCTGAACACGGATCCCGCCATCCACGGCATCCTCGTGCAAATGCCCTTGCCCAAGCACATCAACCCGCACAAGGTCATCGAAGCGATCGCCACGACGAAAGACGTGGACGGCTACTCGGTGCTGAGCGCCGGCGAACTGATGACGGGCCTGCCCGGCTTCCGCCCCTGCACGCCGTATGGCTGCATGAAGCTGATCGAAAGCACGGGCGTGGACCTGCGCGGCAAGCACGCCGTCGTCATTGGACGCAGCAACACCGTCGGCAAGCCGATGGCCCTGCTGCTCTTGCAAGCGAACGCTACCGTCACCATCTGCCATAGTGCGACGCCGGACCTGGGCCTGTACACGCGCCAGGCGGACGTGGTCGTGGCCGCCGTCGGACGCCGCAATACCCTGACGGCCGACATGGTCAAGCCGGGCGCCATCGTCATCGACGTGGGCATGAACCGCGACGATGAAGGCAAGCTCTGCGGTGACGTGGATTTTGCTGGCGTGAAAGAAGTCGCCTCGCACATCACCCCCGTACCGGGTGGCGTGGGTCCGATGACGATCACCATGTTATTGATGAATACGGTTGAAGCTGCCGAACGCATCTAAGAGGAGCACCTGAGAAAACGTCCATGGCTGCGTTGCAGTGCCTCGCCGTACTATTCGTACTGCCTTCGGCACCGCGCCTTGCCCTGAACGTTTTTCAGGCGCTCCATATGTGAAGACAGAATGGACGAACTAACGATGACTACCAATCCCCTGCTTGATTTTTCCGGCCTGCCACGCTTCGACGCGATCACGCACGAGCATGTCACGCCTGCCATCGATACCCTCCTGGAACAGGCGCGCGCCACCGTGGCGCAGCTGGAAGCGCCCATGGAAGTAGTCAGCTGGGAAAACTTCGTCGCGCCGCAGGACCAGATCGCCGAAACCCTGGGCCGCGCCTGGAGCATCGTCAACCACTTGAACAGCGTGATCGATACGCCCGAGCTGCGCGCCGCCTACAATGCGAACCTGCCCAAGGTGACGGAGTTCTTGACCGAGCTGGGCCAGAACGAAATTCTGTTCGGCAAATACAAGCAATTGCAGGCCAGCGCCGATTTCGCCAGCCTGTCGCCGGCACGCCGGCGCATCGTCGACAATGCCGTGCGCGACTTCCGCCTCGGTGGCGCCGAATTGGCAGAAGACAAGAAGGAGCGCTTTGGCGCCATCCAGGAAGAACATGCGGCCGTCGCTACGCGCTTTTCCGAAAACGTGCTCGATGCCACCAATGACTACAAATTGCGGGTCGATAGCGAAGCTGACCTGGCCGGCCTGCCCGACGACGTGAAGGCGGCCGCGCGCGCCGCCGCCGAGAAAGCAGACAAGCCTGGCTATGAATTCTCGCTGCACTTCCCGTCCTACTACCCGATCCTGCAATTTGCCGACAACCGCGCCCTGCGCGAAACCATCTACCGCGCCAACGCCACCAAGGCGTCGGACCAGGGCGAGGTTTTCAGCAAGAAAGAGGACTGGGACAATACGCAGAACATCGTCACCCTGTTGAAACTGCGCGACGAGGAAGCCAAGCTGCTGGGCTACGCCAATTTCGCCGAGGTGTCGCTGGTGTCGAAAATGGCCACTTCGCCCGCGCAAGTCATCGCCTTCCTGGAAGACCTGGCCAAACGCGCGCGTCCGTACGCCGAGAAGGACCTGGCGGAACTGAAGCAATTTGCCCGCGAAGAACTGGGCATCGCCGAGCTGCAGGCGTGGGACGTGCCGTACGCGTCCGAAAAGCTGCAGGAACGCCGCTACGCGTTCTCGGCCCAGGAAGTCAAACAATATTTCCCTGAACACAAGGTAATCGACGGCCTGTTCCGCCAGATCCAGAACCTGTTCAACGTCGCAATCGAGCTTGATACAGCACCCGTCTGGCATAAGGATGTGCGTTTTTACCGCATCGAACGCGACGGCAAGCTGGTGGGCCAGTTCTACCTGGACCTGTATGCGCGCGCGGGGAAAAGCGACGGCGCCTGGATGGACGACGCGCGGGGACGCCGCGCCGACGCCAAGCAGGTGCAAACGCCGATCGCCTACCTGACCTGCAATTTCACGGAACCGGCCGTGCTCGATGGCAAAGTCCAGCCTGCCCTGTTCACGCACGATGAAGTGATCACCCTGTTCCATGAATTCGGCCATGGCCTGCACCACATGCTGACGGTGGTCGACGAGCTGGGCGTGTCGGGTATTGCCGGCGTGGAATGGGATGCCGTCGAACTGCCGTCGCAATTCATGGAAAACTTCTGCTGGGAATGGGAAGTGCTTGAACACATGACGGCGCATGCCATCACGGGAGAGCCGCTGCCACGCGCGCTGTACGACAAGATGCTGGCGGCCAAGAATTTCCAGTCCGGCCTGCAAACCCTGCGCCAGGTGGAATTCTCCCTGCTCGACATGCATTTGCACTATGACTACGACGCGGCCACGGGCCAGAGCGTGCAGCAGCTGATCGACGGCGTGCGCGCCCAGTTTTCGCTGCTCATCCCGCCTGCCTTCAACCGCTTCCAGAATGCCTTCGGACACATCTTTGCCGGCGGCTACGCGGCTGGCTACTACAGCTACAAATGGGCCGAGGTGCTGTCCGCCGACGCCTATGCGGCTTTCGAGGAAGCCAGGGCGCTGGGACCGGCCGCCACCGCGCAGGCAGGCAAGCGCTACCTGGAAGAGATCCTGTCCGTCGGCGGCTCGCGCCCGGCGCTGGAATCGTTTACGGCCTTCCGTGGCCGCGAACCGTCGATCGACGCCCTGCTGCGCCACAGCGGCATGGCTGCTTGATCGCCATGAGCCGCGTCGACTTTCACAGCAACGTGCCGGACAAGCTGGCCTATGCCTGCCGCCTGGCGCGCAAGGCCTACATGGCCGGCAACAAGGTCGTCGTGCTGGCCGCGGACGCGGTCCAGCTTGATGCCTTGAATACCGCCATGTGGACCTTTTCCGCCACGGATTTCCTGCCGCACGTGCTGGCCGGCGACCCGCTGGCGGCGCAAACGCCCATCATCCTGACGGATGACGAGACGGCCGCGTTGCCCCACCACGACATCCTCGTCAACCTGTCGCAGCTGCCTCCGGCCAGCTACGCGCAATTCCAGCGCGTCTTCGAGATCGTTTCCATGGACGAGCAAGATGCGCAGGCGGGCCGCCAGCGCTTCCTGCACTATCGCCAGCAAAATGTGCAGCCAACCCACTTCGTGGCAGGCAAAGCATGAGCCAGCAGCCATTCGACCAGGGCATCCCTCTGCTGACGGAGGTGCTGCTGGGGCCGGACGTGGCAGAAACGGCGCCCGAGTCCGCGCCGGTGCCGGTGCCTGCGTCCTTGCCTGCAGTCGAAGCAGCGCCAGCGTTGCCACCCAGCGGCGCGCAGCCCGACTGGGACGCCATCGAACAGCGGCTGACGCAGCGCATCCTGCATCAAGTACAAGGCAAGATCGACCACCTGCTGGAAGAGCGCATCGCCCACGTGCTGCAGACGGCCCTGCAAAACGCCCTGATCGGCATGCGCGGCGCCTTGCGCGAAGACTTGCAGCAATCGCTGGAACAGATCGTGGCGCATGCGGTGAGCCATGAACTCGGTCACCTGCATCCACCGGCGCAGCCCTGAGCATCGCCAGCATCGTCGGCTTGCGCGCTGCGCGCTAAGCCGACCTACGCGACTATGCCGGCGTCCCCTCAGCCGACCTGCACAAGCAAGCCGCCCTACCCACTATCACAAGGAAATACGTCGAATCAACCTGCGTGATTCGCCGTAAAATGCAAGTCTGATGTGTAACCTATGTCTCCCGACAAAGTGTTACCCATGTCTGCCGACTAAACACCCTCAGGGTCTGACCCCGGATGTTGTTGGGGTTAGCAGCAAGCACCTCCCTACACCCTTCCCCCTCCCAGCGCCATTCTTTGGTGCACTCACGCCCATAAAATCGGTGCATCGCGCCTCAGTTTGGTGATTGTCGCGACAAAATGTAAAAAGCCCGAAATGCGGCTTTGCGCGGCCTGTTTTTTGTTGTACCTTTCTTCACATGCACCGCCCCTCGAAGCGGTTTTCACGAGACGCCGCCGTATCTTTATCCATTGGAGAATGTTTATGCTGCTCAAGACCAAAGTCCTTCCGTTCGCCATCGCCCTCACCTTTGCCGGCCATGCGGGCGCGCAGGAAATCATCAAGATAGGCCATGTCGCCCCGGTCTCCGGCGCCAGTTCCCACCTGGGCAAGGATAATGAAAACGCGGCCAAGATGGCCATCGAGGACTTGAACGCCAAAGGCTTCAAGATCGACGGCAAGGCCGTCAAATTCGTGCTGGTTGCCGAAGATGACGCGGCCGACCCCAAGCAGGGCACGGCGGTGGCGCAAAAGCTGGTCGACGCCAAGGTCAACGGCGTCGTCGGCCATTTGAACTCGGGCACGACGATTCCCGCCTCGCGCATTTACTTCAATGCCGGCATTCCGCAGATTTCGCCGGCCGCCACCAACCCCACCTACACGCAGCAGAAATTCAACACGGCCTTCCGCGTGGTCGCCAATGACAATAAATTGGGCGGCACCCTGGGCGCCTATGCCGTGGGCAAGCTGCAGGCGAAGAAAATCGCCGTCATCGACGACCGCACGGCCTACGGACAAGGCGTGGCGGAACAGTTCGTCAAGGGCGCCAAGAAGGCGGCGCCAGGCGTGCAAATCGTCGGCAAGGAATTTACGAACGCCAACGCGACCGACTTCAATGCCATTTTGACCAGCATCAAGTCGAAAAATCCCGACCTGATCTTCTTCGGCGGCATGGATTCCGTGGGCGGCCCGATGCTGCGCCAGATGAAGGCGCTGGGCATCAAGGCCAAGTTCATGGGCGGCGATGGCCTGTGCACGGAGCCGCTGGGCAAGCTGGCCGGCGACGCCGTGGGCGAAAACGTGGTGACGTGCGCGGAAGCGGGCGGCGTGACGGGCGAGCAGCAAAAAGGCATGGACGATTTCCGCGCCCGCTACAAGCAGAAATACAATATGGAAGTGCAGCTGTACGCGCCCTACGTGTACGACGCCGTGATGACCATGGCCACCGCCATGGCCGACGCCAAGTCGTCGAAACCGTCCGTCTACCTGCCCTTCCTGGCCAAGGTCAAGTACCAGGGCGTGACGGGGCCGATCTCGTTCGATGCCAATGGCGACATCAAGGATGGCGCGCTGACCTTGTTCACGTATCGCGACGGGAAGAAGACCAAGATGGAAGTGGTCAAATAAGCGGCTGCGTCGCCACGTAAGCTTGCAAGCCTTCGACCAGCGCGTCGAAGGTTGCGCGGCAGCGCAGGCTGCCGCGCAAATCCTCATGCATGGTCACCCACGTTTCCATCGGCAGTGAAAACGCCTGCGGCAGCACGCGCCGCAAGGCGGGATTGCGCGCCGCCAGGCCCGCCTGGCATACGCCGATACCGGCGCCCGCGCGTATCAGGGCCAGGTGCGCCACGTCGCTGTCGCAGCGCCAGGCAAACTGTTCCCGCGTCAATCCCTGGAAGGCCGCGCCCGCATTGCGCACGAACGGGCTCGCCTCGTCGTAGCCGATGACGGCGTGCTGCGCCAGCGCAGCCCAGTCCTGCGGCATGCCGTGGCGCGCCAGGTAGTCTTCATGCGCATGCAGGCCCAGTTCGATATTGCCCACCTTGCGCGCCACCAGCTGTTCCTGGCGCGGACGCAGCATGCGCACGGCGATGTCCGCCTCGCGCCGCAGCAAGTCCTGCACCTTGTTACTCAGTACCAGTTCGATGACCAGGCCGGGATGGCGTTCGCGCAAGCCGGCGAGGATCGGCGGCAGCACCTCCACACCCACCGCTTCGCTGGCCGCGATGCGCACGCTGCCCACGACGCCTTGCCCCTGGCCGCTGGCGGCGCGCTGCATCAGCGCAGCCGTGTGTTCCATGGTTTCCGCATGCGGACGCAGGGCCAGGGCGACCTCCGTCGGCAACAGGCCCAGCTGCGAGCGCGTAAACAAGGTCACGCCCAGCGCCTGCTCCAGCGCGGCGATGTGCCGGCCGACTGTCGGCTGCGTGATGGCCAGTGCGCGGGCGGCAGCCGACAGCGAACCGTGCTCCAGCACAGCCAGCAGCGAGCGATAGTATTCCCAGGCAATCGAGGTAGTCATACATAAATGTATAGCGTGTGCCCGATGTTCGTCAATTCCCAAATAGCTGCGCGCGGCAGATACTGGGGCCATCAACCACAAGGAGGACATGATGGATACGACGAAAACAGCATTGGTACTGGGCGCCACGGGCGGCATCGGCGGCGAGATGCTGCGCCAGCTGCTGGCGGCGGGTTGGACGGTGCGCGCCCTGAAGCGGGGCGAGCTGCAAGCGGCGCGCAGCGACGGCATCGAGTGGTTGCGCGGCGATGCGCTGGTGCGCGCGGACGTGATGGCGGCCGCCAGGGGCTGCTCGGTGATCGTGCATGCCGTCAACCCGCCCGGCTACCGGAACTGGGGCCAGCTGGTGCTGCCCATGCTCGACAACACCATCGCGGCGGCCATCGCCGGGAACGCCACCATCGTGCTGCCAGGCACGGTGTACAACTTTGGCCCCGACGTTTTCCCCGCAGCGGGAAACGTCCTGGCGGAAGACGCGCCGCAGCGCCCGCTGACGCGCAAGGGCGTCATCCGCGTGGAGCTGGAAGCGCGCCTGCAACGGGCCAGCACGCAGGGCGCGAAGGTCATCATCGTGCGCGCGGGCGACTTCTTCGGTCCCCGCGCCGGCAACAACTGGTTTTCGCAGGGCCTGGTGAAAGCGGGCCAGCCCGTGCGCAGCATCCTGTACCCGGGCGCGCCCGGCGTGGGCCACCAGTGGTCCTACCTGCCCGACGTGGCGCGCACCATGCTGCAATTGCTGGGCGTGCGCGACCGCCTGCCGCCATTCGCGCGCTTTCATATGGCCGGGCACTGGGACCATGACGGGCGGCAAATGACGACGGCGATAGTGCGCGCGGTGGAACATGCGGAGGGCGCCACGCCCGCCGTACGGCGTTTCCCCTGGTGGCTGATGGCCCTGGCGTCGCCATTCGTGGCAGCCGTGCGCGAGCTGCGCGAGATGCGCTATCTGTGGCAAACACCCTTGGCAATGGACAATGCGCGGCTGCTGGCCGTGCTGGGGCAGGAGCCGCATACGCCGCTCGACGAGGCGGTGCGGGCCACCTTGGCTGGCATGGGCAATTTGCTGGCCGGCGGACATACCCGGACTCCTTAAGCGAGGGCCGGGGTCGGACCCTGAGGGGCCGACCCCGGTATGTGCTCTTGGGTTTGGACAAAAAAAACGCGCCGGGATTGCCGGCGCATTGATGGGGTGTTGCCAGGGCACAGATTATTTCTGTGCCAGTACCCATTTGATCAGGGTGTGGGCTTCGGCATCGCTCACTTGCGGGTTCGCTGGCATCGGGATCGCACCCCAGGTACCGGAGCCGCCCTTCATGACTTTCGCCACGAGCTTGTTTTCCGCGTCTTTTTGACCCGCGTACTTGGCAGCCACGTCCTTGAACGCAGGGCCGACCAGTTTCGTGCTCACCGCGTGGCAAGCCATGCAATTCTTGGCTTTCGCCAGGTCCGGATTGGCCATCGCCACTTGCGAAGTCAATGCCGACACAGCCAATACACCTACCAACATCATGGAACGTTTCATTGTCTTTTCTCCAGAGTAACTTCCTGCCGGCATTCTACCGTGTTTCGGCAGGTTCACCACGAGCCCAGATCAAGCGTTTCAAATACATAAACACCCGAGGCAAGGCTATTTTGCCCCAAGCGCGCACCAATTCCCATGTTGTTTGTAAGGCGATGTAACGCCCGCCGCCCCGCCCCGGGAAACAGGGCGGCGGTGCGGCGTTTTTACAACGCTCAGCGTTTTTTCAGCTGCGACAGGTCGCGTACGGCGCCACGGTCGGCCGACGTCGTCAGGGCCGCATACGCCTGCAGCGCCTGCGACACGTAACGATCACGGTTGACGGGCAGCCAGGCCGCATCGCCCTTCGCTTCCATGGCGGCACGGCGCGCGGCCAGTTCGGCGTCCGTCACGCGCAGGTTGATGGTGCGCTCGGGAATGTCGATGTCGATGAAGTCGCCCTCTTCCACCAGGCCGATGGCGCCGCCTTCGGCTGCTTCCGGCGAGGCGTGGCCGATCACCAGGCCCGAGGAACCGCCCGAGAAGCGCCCGTCCGTGAACAGCGCGCACGCCTTGCCCAGTCCCTTGGACTTGATGTACGAGGTCGGGTACAGCATTTCCTGCATGCCCGGGCCGCCCTTCGGGCCTTCGTAGCGGATGATGACGACGTCGCCTTCATGCACGGTGTCTTCGAGGATCGCAGCGACGGCCGCATCCTGGCTTTCGAACACGCGCGCCTTGCCCGAGAATTTAAGGATGCTTTCGTCCACGCCGGCCGTCTTGACGATGCAGCCCTTCTCGGCCAGGTTGCCGTACAGGACGGCCAGGCCGCCATCCTGCGAATACGCGTGGGCCTTGTCGCGGATGCAGCCGGTGGCACGGTCCGTATCCACGCCAGCGAAACGCTCCGACTGAGAGAACGCCGTCTGCGTCGGCACGCCGCCCGGGGCGGCGCGGAACAGTTCATGCACTGCCGGGTCGTCCGTGCACTTGATGTCGTTTTGCGCGATGGCGTCGGCCAGGGTCGGCGCGTGAATCGTCGGCAAAGTCGTGTTGAGCAGGCCGGCGCGGGCCAGTTCGCCCAGGATCCCCACGATGCCGCCGGCGCGGTGCACGTCTTCGATATGGTATTTGTCCGTCATCGGCGCCACCTTGCACAGGCACGGCACCTTGCGCGAGATGCGGTCGATGTCGGCCATCGTGAATGCCACTTCCGCCTCGTGGGCGGCGGCCAGCAGGTGCAGCACGGTGTTGGTCGAGCCGCCCATGGAGACGTCGAGCGCCATGGCGTTTTCAAACGCGGCCTTGGTGGCGATCGAGCGTGGCAGCACCGTGTAATCATCGTGCTCGTAGTGGCGCTTGGCCAGGTCGACGATCAGGCGTCCCGCGCGCAGGAACAGCTGCTGGCGGTCCGAGTGCGTGGCCAGGATGGTGCCGTTGCCGGGCAGGGCCAGGCCCAGCGCTTCGGTCAAACAGTTCATCGAGTTGGCTGTAAACATGCCGGAGCAGGAACCGCAGGTGGGACAGGCCGAACGTTCGATTTCCGCCACGTCGGCGTCGGACACGGTGCTGTCGCCCGCCTTGATCATGGCGTCGACCAGGTCCAGCTTGATGATCTTTTGCGTGCCGTTGACCACCTTGACGACCTTGCCCGCTTCCATCGGCCCGCCCGAGATGAAGACGACGGGGATGTTGATGCGCATGGCGGCCATCAGCATGCCCGGCGTGATCTTGTCGCAGTTCGAGATGCAGACCATGGCGTCGGCGCAGTGGGCGTTGACCATGTATTCGACGGAGTCGGCGATCAGGTCGCGCGAAGGCAGCGAATACAGCATGCCGCCGTGGCCCATGGCGATGCCGTCATCGACGGCGATGGTGTTGAACTCCTTGGCCACGCCGCCCGCCTTTTCAATTTCGCGCGCCACCATCTGCCCCAGGTCCTTCAGGTGCACATGGCCCGGCACGAACTGGGTAAACGAGTTGACGACGGCGATGATCGGCTTGTCGAAGTCGCCGTCCTTCATGCCGGTGGCGCGCCACAGGGCGCGGGCGCCAGCCATGTTGCGGCCGTGGGTGGTGGTGCGGGAGCGGTATTGCGGCATGATGGGGTCCTTCCAAGGATGATTGATGCCTGACTGCGCGGGCGTTCGCAAAACCCTGCGTGCAGTGGGGGTACGCCAGATTGCCTTGCGCGCGCGCCCCTGTCAAATATATGATGCACGCGTCTGTGAGTCGTTTTACATATCACAGCAATCAGTCCGCATGGAAACGCATATGAACCTTGAACTGCGCCAGCTGCGCTATTTCGTCACCGTCGCCGAGGAGTTGCACTTCGGCCGCGCCGCCGCGCGCCTGCACATGACGCAGCCGCCCCTGTCGCAAACCATCATGGCCCTGGAAGACCTGCTGGGTGCGCCCCTGTTCCTGCGCACGCGGCGCGAAGTGCAGCTGACGCCAGCCGGCACTGCCCTGCTGCCCGAGGCGCGCCGGCTTCTGGCGCAGGCGCAGGATTTATCCGCGCTGGTGCAGCGGGCCGCCCAGGGCACCGCCGGGCGCCTCAGCCTGGCGTTCGTCTCGTCGGCCGACTACAGCGTACTGCCACCCCTGCTGCGCGCTTACCAGGCAGCCTATCCGCAGGTTCAGATCGCGCTGCAGGAAGCCACCTCCGACCTGCAGCTCGATGAACTGCTGGCCGGGCGCACGGATGCGGGCCTGCTGATCCCGCCGCTGCCCGAGAAGGCGAAAGGGGAACTCGATTACCTGCCCGTGCTGGCCGAACCGCTGGTGCTGGCAGCGCCGTCCGGCCTCGACATATTGAATACACCGGGACCCGTGCGCCTGCGCGACGTGCCGCCCCTGCCCTTGATCGTTTTCCCGCGCGCCATCTCGCCCGCCCTGCACGACGCGATCCTCGGCGTATTCCGCGCAGCGGGCATCACGCCGCAGATCGGCCAGGAAGCGATCCAGATGCAGACCATCGTCAGCCTCGTCTCGGCTGGCATGGGCATCGCGCTTGTGCCACAATCGGTATCGAATCTGATGCGCCCCGGCGTAGAATACAGGCCGCTGCAGGACGCCACGCCGCTGGTGGAAACGGGCCTGGCCTGGCGCCGCGACAATCCGTCGGCCGTCCTGCAAGGTTTTCTGGCGCTGCTGCGCAAGCAGATGGCCGATGCTGGTTAAACGCGGCGCAATACATTAAGGGGCGGCTAAGGCAGAAAACCGCCGGCGCCCCCATACTACGCAACCTTGGCTTTAAACAAAGAAAGAACTCCAATGCTGATACACCCGATGCCTGACCCGATAGCCATCCAGATCGGCCCGCTCGCCGTGCACTGGTACGGCCTGATGTACGTGCTGGCCTTTGCCCTGTTCATACTCCTGGGCAGAGTGCGCATCAAGCAGCCGCATATCGCCAAGCTGGGCTGGAAGAAGGAGGATCTCGATGACATGCTGTTCTACGGCATGCTGGGGGTGGTGATCGGCGGACGCCTGGGTGAAGTGCTGTTCTACCGCCCCGAATACTTCATGCACAATCCGCTGGAAATCTTCATGGTCTGGCATGGCGGCATGTCCTTCCATGGCGGCTTCCTCGGCGTCATCCTGGCCATGTACCTGTGGAGCCGCAAGTCGGGACGCAACCTGTTCGACGTACTCGACTTCATCGCCCCGCTGGTGCCGCTCGGCTACGCGGCCGGCCGCCTGGGCAACTTCATCAATGCCGAACTGCCGGGCCGCATCGCGCCGGACACCCTGCCGTGGGCCATGCAGTGGCCGGGCATTCCGTATCCCGTGCATCCGTCGCCCCTCTACCAGATGCTGGTCGACGGCATTTTGGTTTTCATCATCCTGTGGCTGTTTGCGCGCAAGCAGCGTCCGCGCATGGCCGTGGGCGCCATGTTCACCCTGCTGTATGGCTGCGCGCGCTTCTTCACCGAATACTTCCGCACGCCAGACTGGGAAGTCGTGTGGCTGGGCGTGCCGATCACCTCGGGACAGATGCTGTCGCTGCCGATGATCGTCGGCGCCATCGTGCTGCTGGTGTGGGCGCATAAAAGCCAGGTGATGGGCACGCCGCCCACCAAGGCGCGCCCGGCGGACGCATAAGAAGCCGCGTCAGGCCTTCAATTTACCCGTAATCACCTTCCATTGCGCCGGCGTCACCGGCGTGATGGACAGGCGGCTGCCCTTCTTCAGCAGCAGCATGTCTTCCAGCTCCGGCATCTGGCGCATCTCCGACAGGGGCAGCAGCGCCGTCTTCTTCACGCCGCGCACATCGACGCTGATCCAGCGCGGCTGTTCCTGCGTGGCCTTCGGATCGAAATACTTGCCACCTTCTTCAAACTGGCTATGATCGGGATAGGGCGTGCTGGCTACTTCGGCCACGCCCGCCACGCCCGGCTGCGGGCAGCTGGAGTGATAGAACAGCACGCCGTCGCCCACCCGCATGCCATCGCGCATGAAATTGCGCGCCTGGTAGTTGCGCACGCCAAACCAGGGCAAGGTGTGCCCGGGCGCGGCCATCAGGTCGTCGATGCTCACTTCGTCGGGTTCGGATTTCATCAGCCAGTATTGTTTCATGTGCATTCCCTATCAAAAGCAACAGGCGTAAAAAAACGGTTGCGCATCAATGCTGCAACCGTTTTCAGTTTGTACTGCAAATATACTGCGAATTGGGCCCCGCCTGTGCCGCTATGCCGGCATCCCGAACCAAACGGTTCAAGGTGGTCACGTTAGTTCAATTTCGGGTTCGTCGAACGAGCGACGCTCACTCCCATCAAACAAAATTCGCAACCGATGCGCATAAATGGTTCAAGGAATATATGGCAATCGCGAACACCGCAGGGTAGACACAAGTTTACTCCTTTGATCGCGCATCGCAAAGACAAATCGTACCGTGTCCGCTTAAAATCCAATTAATAACACGGAACAAAACCGTGGCGAGCGGCGATGAATTGTGGCCAAGAAGCGCAGCTGTGCTTGCACGGGGCCGCCGAGGGAGCGCGCATCGCAGGCCGCAAGTCGCGACGCGCAGTAGGTTTGGTTCGGTGTTTAAAAAAGGTTTTCCTGGGGCGTCAGAGCGCTGTCCAGGACGGTATGCATGGCCGAGATTTTCTGCTTCACTTCGAGGATGGTCAGTTCCGACAGCGGACCTTGCGGCGACTTCACGGACAGGAATTCCGCGGCCACGCCCAGGGCGGCCAGCACGGCGATGCGGTCATTGCCCTTGACCTTGCCCGCGTCGCGGATGGCTTTCATTTTGCTGTCCAGGTAGATCGCCGCTTCGCGCAGCGCGCGCTCCTCGCCATCGCGGCACACCATGCTGTAGGACTGGCCCATGATATTCACATCGACACGCGGCATTACGCTTCCTTCTCGTTCTCGGCAATGTAGGCGCCCGCTTCCGAAGCGGCTTGCTCCAGGCCGGCCTGCACCAGTTCCGGAATTTTTTCCAGCAAGGCTTCCACGCGCTCCTGCGCTTCGCGCATGCGTTGCACATACTGCGCGTTGTCGGCGGCCAGGGCGGCATTGTCCTTGCGCAGTTGCGCGTTTTCACGGCGCAGCGCATGGGTCATTTCGGCCAGCAGGCCTATTTTGTCGGATAATTCATTGAATTCGGAAATCATCCCGCCACTATAGGGCGGACGCTCCATGGGCGTCAATCGAATCACGCGGCTGTCACACATATTTACATCAATGCAGGGCAGTTGGCGGAAAATACACGCTTTTTCCGGCGCTTTTCGCCAACTGCGCGCATCTGCCAGCGCCGCGATGGCAGCGTTTTACTCGTCGACGTAATCGGCTTCGATATCCAGTCCGCCATAGCGGTTTTCGCAAGAGCGGCGCGTCAAGGTCTGTTGTCCGCCCTTGCCGTCAAGCACCATCGTCAAGTCGCGGCAGGTACGGCTGTAGCTGCCGGGTTTGGCGTCCGTGCCCGAGGGCGTCAGGCGTACCGCCAGCGGTAGCGCATTGCCCAGGCCCTTGTTGCTCCACTGGCGCGTCTTGCCATCCTCTTCATCCTTCAGGGTGCGCACTGCTGCCTTCAGCAGCGAGGCCTGCTCTTTCGCGTTCAGCCTGGCCACCGTCACGTCGGACAGGAACGGCGGAGACACGACGGGCGCCGGGTCCTTGCCCTGCACATCCCAGCGCCCGCTGTTCTGCGAACAGGTGCGGCGGCTGAGGTCCTGCGTCTTGTCGGCCGCCGTGACGACGAATTTCAGGTCGCGGCACACATGCGCCTTCAGGCTGTGCTCCGTCATGCCGGAGTTGCTGAAATTGTACGTGACCTTCACCAGCACGCCATTGTCGGCGCCGTTGTCCCACACATGGGCTTGCTGATCGTCATCGTCCTTGTTCAAGTCGTTGAACAGCTCGTTCAGCAGCGTCTCTTTTTCCAGCGGCGTCAGGGTGGCCACGGTGATCTCGTCGAGAATGGTGGCAGGCTGTGCAGTGGCATTGCCCAGGCAGGCGAGGCCGAGGACGGCGGCGCCCAGCAGGCGCAGGGCGGGACGGGAAAGAATCGATGGCATGGTGAGTGAGCTTTCAGGTGCGAATGGCGATATTGATATGCAATTCTAATCATCTTATCAAAGTCCATAGCAAAACTCTGTTTCCCATGCGTACAGGAACGCCCTCCGCCTGACGGGCATGCTAGAGTCGCGCCTGTTGCTGACGCCCGGGAACGAGGCTTGCGTTTGCGCAAACCCTGAGTAAATGCAGGCTGCGCGGAACAAGTATCAATATGTTCCCCTTGAATAAGCCCCCTACCGTCCCTATAATTAGCACTCGTTAGTAGAGAGTGCTAACAAACTCTTTCGTAGCAATCCTCAGGACATGATGGTGCATGCCGGACAACAGCAGGGAACGCTACGCGGCGGGCGACGCCGCGATGCCACCACTGCCCAGGCTGGTACGTACTGATGCCATGGGGTTTGCTTGACCGTTGCGGGCTGCTTTCAACGGCGGTCACTGAAAGCACGCCTGGCGCTGTGCCAGGCATGTATTCATTCAGCAACACTTATCCATTGAACTTTAAGGAGTTTTGTATGAATCTGCGCCCATTGAACGATCGCGTCATCGTCAAACGCCTCGACCAGGAAACCAAAACTGCGTCCGGCCTCATCATTCCTGATGCAGCTGCTGAAAAACCGGATCAAGGCGAAGTCCTTGCCGTAGGCAATGGCAAGATTCTCGACGACGGCAAAGTCCGTCCTCTGGATGTCAAAGTGGGCGACCGTGTCCTGTTCGGCAAGTACGCCGGCCAAACCGTCAAAGTTGACGGCGATGAGCTGCTGGTCATGCGCGAAGAAGACATCATGGCGATCGTCGTCAAGTAATTGTTTCCACGTTTTAGATAACTCATTCCGAAATTTCTGGAGAATTGAACATGGCAGCTAAAGAAGTAGTATTCGGCGACGCAGCGCGCGCCAAGATGGTCGAAGGCGTCAACATCCTCGCCAACGCAGTCAAAGTGACCCTGGGCCCGAAAGGCCGCAACGTGGTCCTGGAGCGCTCGTTCGGCGCCCCTACCGTCACCAAGGATGGTGTCTCGGTAGCCAAAGAAGTTGAACTCAAAGACAAGCTCATGAACATGGGCGCGCAAATGGTCAAGGAAGTTGCTTCCCGCACCAGCGACAACGCCGGCGACGGCACCACCACCGCAACCGTGCTGGCCCAAGCCATCGTGCGCGAAGGCATGAAGTTCGTTGCCGCCGGCATGAACCCGATGGACCTGAAGCGCGGTATCGACAAAGCGGTTGCCGCGACCGTCGAAGAACTGGCGAAAATCGCCCGTCCTTGCACCACCACCAAAGAAATCGCCCAAGTTGGCGCGATCTCGGCGAACTCGGACTACTCGATCGGCGAGCGTATCGCTGAAGCGATGGAAAAAGTCGGCAAAGAAGGCGTCATCACCGTGGAAGACGGCAAGTCGCTGAACGACGAGCTGGACATCGTTGAAGGCATGCAGTTCGACCGCGGCTACCTGTCGCCATACTTCATCAACAACCCAGAGAAACAAGTTGCCGTACTGGACAGCCCATTCGTCCTGCTGTGCGACAAGAAAATCTCGAACATCCGTGACCTGCTGCCGGTACTGGAACAAGTCGCCAAAGCTGGCCGTCCACTGCTGATCATCGCGGAAGACATCGAAGGCGAAGCGCTGGCCACCCTGGTTGTGAACAACATCCGCGGCATCCTGAAAACCTGCGCAGTGAAAGCACCTGGCTTCGGCGACCGCCGCAAAGCCATGCTGGAAGACATCGCTGTCCTGACCGGCGGCCAAGTGATCGCTGAAGAAGTCGGCCTGACCCTGGAAAAAGTGACCCTGGCCGAACTGGGCCAAGCGAAGCGCATCGAAGTGGGCAAGGAAAACACCATCGTCATCGATGGCGCCGGCGAAGCTGCCTCGATCGAAGCACGCGTGAAACAAGTGCGTGTACAGATCGAAGAAGCGACCTCGGACTACGACCGTGAAAAACTGCAAGAGCGCGTCGCCAAACTGGCTGGCGGCGTTGCCGTGATCAAGGTTGGCGCAGCCACCGAAGTCGAAATGAAAGAGAAAAAAGCCCGCGTTGAAGATGCACTGCACGCGACCCGCGCTGCCGTGGAAGAAGGCATCGTGCCAGGCGGCGGCGTAGCCCTGCTGCGCGCACGCGCCAACATCACGGTCAAGGGCGACAATCCTGATCAAGACGCTGGTATCAAGATCGTCCTGCGCGCAATGGAAGAGCCACTGCGCATGATCGTGCAAAACGCTGGCGAAGAAGCTTCGGTCGTCGTGGCAGCCGTATTGGCTGGCACGGGCAACTACGGCTACAACGCTGCCAACGGCACGTATGGCGACATGGTTGAAATGGGCGTCCTGGACCCAGCCAAAGTGACCCGTTCGGCGCTGCAAAACGCCGCTTCGATCGCTTCGCTGATGCTGACGACCGACTGCATGGTCTGCGAAATCGCTGACGACAAGGCAGGCGGCGGCATGGGCGGCGGCATGGGTGGTATGGGCGGCATGGGCGGCATGGACGGCATGATGTAAGTCCGGCGGCCACGCGCGCAGGCGACGGCGCGCGCAGCCGCCTACGCCGGGCGGCAGCTGGCAGGCCAAAAGCTGCCAGCGCCTTCCCGGCAGCCCCGAAAGCCATCTTCTACGGAAGGTGGCTTTTTTTTCGCCCAGGGATTTGGCAAGCCCGTTTGACAAACCCGTTTGGCAAACCCGTTTGGCAAACCCGTCTGCCAGGCCCGTTGTCAGCCCGTTGGCAGGGCCGGCGATTGCCCGCCTGCCCGTTTTGCTTTAGCATGGCCGCCATCATCCACCCTTATCCCGTCATCACGCCACCATGCCGCCACGCGCCTCTTCTTCCAAAACCGCCATCATCGCCGGCATCCTGGCCGGCTTGCTGGCCGCCGGACTCGGCGCTTTTTACCTGCAGCAGTCCACGCCGCAGGACGGCAAGGCGCCGGCCGCCAGCAGCGGCGCGCCCGCCGCGGAGCACAGTGCGCGCGCCATCGATGCGCTGATGGCTTTGCCGGAAATCAAGGCCTGGTCGGCGCACATCGAAAAAGCCTCGGGCGGCCGCGCGCATGGCGCCGTGATGGAAACGGCGCCCGAGACGCGCCTCGTCGATGGCGCCGCCTACTATCAGCTGAGCTTTTTTGAAAGCACGCCGGAAGCGGCCCACCGCTGGGAAAGTTTCGTCGTCTCGCCCGATGGCAAGCGCATCCTCGTCGACGATAGCGTCAGCGGCGACTTGCTGAGCCTGGAACAATGGCGCAAGGACAGCGCGCCCATGCAGCGCATCGCCACCCAGTAACGCCCCCTCGCGCTGGCGCCCGCCGCGGCGCCATGCATGCGCCCATCCGGCACCAGGCATGCCCCCAAGCCCCCGCCGCAGCGCACGGTTTACTTTCCGCCATCAAAGCCCGATACTCGGCGGCATGCCAGCCACCACCGTTCGCCCCCTCACCCCTGACGACGCTTGCGCCTACCGCGCGCTGCGCCTGCAGGGCATCGCCGAATTGCCGGCCGCCTTCTGCACCACGCATGCGGCGGAAAGCGCCGTGCCGCTGGCGCAGATCGCCGAGCGCTTGCGCACGACGCCGCACCAAATAATGTTCGGCGCATTCGCGGGACCGCAGTTGCTCGCCATTGCCGGCCTGCGCCGCGAGCCGATTGCCGTGCTGCACGACAAGGCCAGCCTGTGGGGCATCTATGTGGCGCCGCCGGCACGCGGCCAGGGCACCGGGCGGCAACTGGTACAGGCCGCCATCACACACGCCTGCGCCGTTCCCGAACTGGCCCTGCTGCGCCTGGCCGTGGCGCACGACAACCACGCGGCGCTCAAGCTCTACCTGCGCTGCGGCTTCACGCTGGCCAGCGAACAGGCGCGGCTGGACATGCTGCAGATGCAATTCTTGCTGCCCCGTCCCGCGCAAGCGGGCGTCGCAGATGCCAAAAATAATGTCTTTATGAAAATCAATACCTTACAAATCCTTGCGAAATAACCAAGATGCCGTTTTTTCTGTTGCAAGCAAGCGCAACAGGCCTTAGCATCGCGGCTTACAAAAAATACTTGGGGAGAGCCAATGTCATCGGCCGAGACACACACCGCCACGGGCAAAATGCCGCGGCAAATTCCGTACATCATCGCCAACGAGGGCTGCGAACGTTTCAGCTTTTATGGCATGCGCAACATCCTGACGCCATTCCTCATCAGCACCTTGCTGCTGATGATCCCGATCGACCAGCGCACGGGCGAAGCCAAGCACGTCTTCCACACCTTCGTCATCGGCGTGTATTTCTTCCCCCTGCTGGGCGGCTGGCTGGCCGACCGCTTCTTTGGCAAGTACAACACCATTTTCTGGCTCAGCCTCGTGTATTGCGCCGGCCATGCCTGCCTGGCCATCTTTGAAAGCAGCGTCAACGGCTTCTATTTCGGCCTGTTCCTGATCGCCTTCGGCTCGGGGGGCATCAAGCCGCTGGTGGCCTCGTTTGTAGGCGACCAGTTCGACCAGACCAACAAGCACAAGGCCAAGCTGGTGTTCGACCTGTTCTACTGGATCATCAACTTTGGCTCCTTCTTCGCGTCGCTGCTGATGCCGCTGTTCCTGAAAAAGTATGGCCCGTCGATCGCCTTCGGCATCCCCGGCCTGATGATGCTGGCCGCCACCATCGTCTTCTGGATGGGCGCCAAGAAATACGTGCACGTGCCGCCAGCGCCGCCGAACCCCGATTCGTTCACCCGCGTGGCCCGCACCGCCCTGCTGGCGCGCGTCGATGGCGGTTCGCGTCCCGGCCTGTACGTGGCCTACGTCGGCGTGATCGGCGCCCTGTATGCGTTCTACAGCATTCCTGAATGGGGCTTCGTGATTTCCGCGTGTACCGCGCTGGTCTTGCTGCTGGCCTTCGGCAGCATCGGCACGGCCATGCAGCTGGAACGCGCACGCGGCATCCACCCTGACGAAGCCGTCGAAGGCGTGCGCGCCGTGCTGCGCATCCTCGTCATCTTCGCCCTCGTCACGCCGTTCTTCTCGCTGTTCGACCAGAAGGCCTCGACCTGGATCGTGCAGGCCAACACCATGGAAAAACCAAGCTGGTTCCTGCCAGCGCAGATGCAGGCGCTGAACCCGATGCTGGTGATGCTGCTGATCCCGTTCAACAACCTGGTGCTGTACCCGATGCTGAACCGCTTCGGCTGGGAAGCGACGGCCCTGCGCCGCATGACGGCCGGTATCGGCTTTTCCTCGCTGGCCTGGATCGTCATCGGCTTGCTGCAACTGGCCCTCGACAGCGGCAGCGCCGTCTCCATCATGTGGCAGATCCTGCCGTATGCCCTGCTGACGTTCGGCGAAGTGCTGGTCTCGGCGACAGGCCTGGAGTTTGCCTACAGCCAGGCGCCCGTCTCGATGAAGGGCGCCATCATGAGCTTCTGGAACCTGTCGACCACCGTCGGCAACCTGTGGGTACTGATCGTCAACCGCAGCGTCATGAACGAAGGCGTGATCGGCAAGATCGCCGAAAGCGGCATCAGCGTGACGGCCTTCCAGATGTTCTTCTTTGCCGCCTTCGCCGCCGTCGCCATGCTGGCTTTCGGCCTGTATGCGAAGCGCTACAAGATGGTGGACAACTACCGCCAGGCGGTGGTGCCGGGCAAGGCGTAATCATACAAGTAGGTCGGATTAGCCCGAAGGGCGTAATCCGACAACGCTGCTGACAATGTCGTCGGGTTACGCGTGGCGATGCCACGCTAATCCGACCTGCGCGTCCTTCTTTTTTACGTCGTCACCGTGGGCGCATCGCGCCCCGTGCGCTCGCGGATCTGCGCGACCTGCTGCGCCACCGCGATCAGCCCCCCCAGCGCTTGCTGCGTCGGGATGTCGTGCTGCGCCGTATCGGCTTCGTAGCGTTCCAGGTACAGGCGCAGGGTGGCGCCCTGCGTGCCCGTGCCGGACAGGCGCAGCACGATGCGCGAACCATCCGTCATGATGATGCGGATACCCTGCTGCGTGGCCACCGAACCGTCGACCGGGTCGGTATAACTGAAGTCGTCGGCCATCGCCACCGTGTAGCCGTCGAACTGCTGGCCAGGCAAGGATGCCAGCCGCGCGCGCACGGCCGCCATCAGCTGCTGCGCGCCGGCGCTGTCGATGTCCTCGTAGTCGTGGCGCGAATAGTAGTTGCGGCCATACGCGGCCCAGTGCGCGCGCACGATCTCTTCCACCGATTGCTGTTTTTCCGCCAGCAGGTTGAGCCAGAACAGCACCGCCCACACGCCATCTTTTTCACGCACATGGTTCGAGCCCGTGCCGTAGCTTTCCTCGCCGCACAGGGTGGCCATGCCGGCGTCGAGCAGGTTGCCGAAGAACTTCCAGCCCGTCGGCGTCTCGAAGCACGGGATGCCCAGCGCGCTGGCGACCCGGTCAGCCGCGCCCGACGTCGGCATGGAGCGGGCGATGCCTGTCAAGCCGGCGCGGTATCCCGGCGCCACCGTGGCGTTGGCGGCCAGGATGGCCAGGCTGTCCGAGGGCGTGACGTCGAAGCGCCGGCCGACGATCATGTTGCGGTCGCCATCGCCATCGGAAGCGGCGCCGAAGTCCGGCGCCTCATTCACGCCATCGTCACCGGCCATGATGGCGATCAGCTGGTGCGCGTTGACGGGGTTCGGGTCCGGATGGCCGCCGCCGAAGTCTTCCAGCGGCACGCCGTTGATGACGCTGCCCTTGGGCGCGCCCAGCATGCCTTCCAGGATGGCCGTGGCGTACGGGCCGGAGACGGCGTGCATGCCGTCAAAGCAGATGCGCAGGCCGCCCGCGAACAGGGCGCGGATGGCGTCGAAGTCGAACAGCTGCTGCATCAGTTCCGCGTAATCGAGCACCGGATCGATCACCTCAACGGCCATCTGCTCGATGCGCACGGTGCCCAGGGCATCGAGGTCGATGTCGGCCGCGTCGCTGATGCGGTATTCGCTGATGCTCTGCGTGCGCGAAAACATGGCTTCCGTGACCTTTTCCGGTGCCGGGCCGCCATTGGCGATGTTGTACTTGATGCCGAAATCGCCATCGGGTCCGCCCGGGTTGTGGCTGGCCGACAGGATGATGCCGCCACTGGCGCCGTGCTTGCGGATCACGCAGCTGACGGCGGGCGTCGACAGGATGCCGCCCTGCCCCAGCAGCACGCGCGCATAGCCGTGCGCGGCCGCCATGCGCAGCACCGTCTGGATCGCCGTGCGGTTGTAATAGCGGCCATCGCCGCCCAGCACCAGCGTCTGGCCACGGCAGTCGCCCAGCGTGTCAAAAACGCTCTGCACGAAATTTTCCAGGTATTGCGGCGCGCTGAACACGCCAACCTTCTTGCGCAAGCCCGAGGTGCCAGGCTGCTGGCCGGCGACCGGCGCCGTGTTGATGATTTGAATAGCCATGTTGCCTCCCTAATAACTTCCCATGTTAACGCATGCGTGGCCAGCGGCAAAGCGTCGTACGCTTGCGAGGGTGCGTCAGCACGCTTAGCGCCGCATCGCCACCTGCCTGGCTGCACATACCCGCACGGGAGGCAGTGCCCGCGCGCGGTGGCAGGAACTGCTGAACTTCTGCTGACGCGGCAACCGCCTGCCCTGCGTTGGCCGCGCTTGCTTGCTGCCTAATTGCAACAGCCTACTCTTGCATGTCTCACAAGCTGACACTATAATAAGAATAGTTCTCATTCACATTTGGACCTCGACGAGGTCTGCACTAAACCTCTCACGCCTGCCGCCATCGCCGGTGCGTCGCCAGACTGGCATGAGAGGTGCGCGGCTGGATGACACGCTGCGCCAGCCAGGCCCTACCGCCAAGCAAGCCTCCCATATCAAAAACGCCAGCCGCACGACGGCAGGCAAACGAGAAGAAGGATCTTTCATGGCGCGAGTACATTCGCGGACCGGCATGGTTGCCGGCCCGTTTTCCCCACCCGTTTCCCAGCTTGCCCTGCGTCCGCTGGCACTGGCCGTGCATTCCGCCCTGCTGACGCTGGTGCTGGGCGCAGGCGCGGCCTGGGCAGCCGATGCGCCCGCCACGCCGGACGAAACAACCTTGAGCGAAATCAAGGTACTGGGACAGCAAGACAAGGCGTCGACGGAGCACACAGGGTCCTACACCACCAAGCAGATGGCCACGGCCACGCGCATGGGCCTGTCCATCCGCGAAACGCCGCAATCGATTTCCGTCGTCACGCGCCAGCGCATGGATGACATGGGCCTGAACAGCCTGGCCGAGGTGCTGGTGCAGTCGACGGGGGTGACGGTGCAGGAAAACGACAGTGAACGGACGAATTTTTCCGCGCGCGGCTTTTCCATCGGCAATTATCAGATCGATGGCGTGGCCGTCAATTCGGGCAGCAATGCGCTGTTCGACACGGCCATCTATGACCGCATCGAAATCGTGCGCGGCGCCACGGGCCTGGTCAGCGGCAATGGCGACCCGTCGGCCACCATTAACATGCTGCACAAGCGTCCGGGCAAGGAATTGGCCGCCTCGGCCGGCATGACGGTGGGCTCCTGGAGCAAGGTCCGCCTCGAAGGCGACATCAGCGCGCCATTGAATGCCGACGGCAGCATCCGCGGAAGAGTCGTCGTGGCGGGCCAGAACCGCCACTCCTACATGGACCTGTACAAGGAACGCAAGCTGGTGGGCGCCGTCATCGTCGAGGCGGACCTGACGCCGGACACGCTGCTGACGGCCGGCATCGACTACCAGAAAAACACGCCGAAGGGCACCAGCTGGGGCACCACGCCCCTGTTCTTCGCGGACGGCACGCCGGCCAACATGCCCCGCTCGTTCAACATGGCGGCCAAGTGGAGCAGCTGGGAGCGTGCATTCGAGAACAAATATGTCTACCTCGAACACCGCTTCGCCAACGACTGGAAGATCAAGGCCGCGTACGGCCGCCTGGACAGCTCGTCGAACGGCAAGCTGTTCTACGGCGGCAGCGGTTATCCGAAGCGCGACGGCAGCGGCCTGGAAGTGTGGAGCGGCGCCTTCCCCTACGATGAAAAACAGGACAACTTCGACCTGTCGGCCAACGGCACCTTCCCCCTGTTCGGCCGCCAGCACGACCTGGTGCTGGGCGTGAATGGCTGGAAGCGCACGGGCACGACGAATGAAACCCTGCTGCCCGATCCGCTGCCCTACGCCACCCGCATCCCCGACTTCCGCAACTGGACGGGCGACGTGCCCGAGCCGGTACTGACGCGCACGGGCGCGCGCGACGTCGCCACGACAAAACAGTCGGGCGCCTTTGTCGCCACGCGCATCAACGTCATGGACAATCTGAAGGTGCTGGCCGGCGCGCGCGTCTCGAAGTGGGAAACGTATAACAACCGCTACGACGCCAAGGGCAATTTCGTCAAGCGCAGCTCGGCCTACAAGACAGACGATGTCGTCACGCCATACGCGGGCGTGGTCCTCGACGTGAGCAAGAACACCTCGCTGTACGCCAGCTACACGGACCTGTTCAAGCCGCAAAACCTGAAGGACAAGAACAACGCCTTCCTCGACCCGATCACGGGCAGCAACGTGGAAGCGGGCGTGAAAAGCGCATTCTTCGACGAGGCCCTGAATGCCTCGTTTGCCGTGTATGAGGCCAGGCAGGACAACCTGGGCGAGGAAGACAAGTCGGTGCCGCTGACTTTCGTGCTGCCCGATGGCAGCCGTCCGTATGTCTCGACCGGCAAGGGCACGAAAAGCCGCGGCTACGAAGCGGAAGTGTCGGGCAGCCCCCTGAGCGGCTGGCAGCTGTTCGCCGGCTACACGCACAGCAAATCGAAGACGGGCAAGGGCGTGGTGACCAACACCATCCAGCCGACCAACATGCTGCGCGCCTCGACCACCTACCGCCTGCCGGGCGCACTGCAGAACATCACCATCGGTGGCGGCGTGAACTGGCAGAACGAGATCTACACGACGGCCACCCTGCCGAACAAGACGAAGATACGCGTCAGCCAGGGCAGCTATGTGCTGGCCAACCTGATGGCGCGCTACCAGATCACGCCCAAGCTGGCCGCCACCTTGAACGTCAACAACCTGTTCGACAAGACGTATTTCCGCCGCGTGGGCTTCTATAACGGCGGCTATTACGGCGAACCGCGCAACGTGGCACTGAACCTGCGCTACCAGTACTGATGCACCATGCCGGCCGCGTTCTCCGGGACGCGGCCGTTTTACCATTTCCTATAAAAAGATAAGGGATACACCATGCACATCGCTACCATCGCCCGCCGCGGCGCCCTCTCCGCCGCCTTGCTGGCCGGCGTCTTCGCGGCCGGCACGGCCAGCGCGCACCAGATCTGGCTGCAGCAGGACGGCAAGTCGGCCAGCGTCTACTTCGGCGAATTCGGCGACAACCTGCGCGAAGCGTCGCCCGGCCTGCTGGACAAGTTCAGCATCAGGAACGTGACGTGGATCTCGCCGTCCGGCAGCAAGCCCCTGCAGGCCAGCAAGACGGCCGGCGCCTTTGTCCTGAACGGCAAGGTGGCGGCCGGCGAAAGCATCATCGCCGAGGAGCGCCACTATCCGTCATGGGAAGAGAAAAAGGATGGCAAGGCCACGCGCACCGTGTGGATCCCCGCCGCGCGCCTGGTCGCCGACGGCAAGGCGCAGGCCGCCGCGCTGACCCTGGACCTGGTGCCGACCGGCACGGCAGGCCAGTTCCAGGTCAGCTACCAGGGCAAGCCGCTGGCGCAAGCCAAGGTCAACGCCGTGGTGCAGTCGGGCTGGGGCAAGGAAGCCTGGAGCGACGCGCAAGGCCTGGTCAGCTTCCCGCTGCCATGGCAGGGTACCTATGTGCTGGAAGTGCAGCACACGGACAAGCAGGCCGGCCAGCACGAAGGCGTCGCCTATGACAAGGCCATGTATGTGACCACCCTGAGCCTGGTGCAGCCGCAAGGCGTAGCGCCGCTGCCTGCCGGTCCGGCCCTGCCACCCAGCAAGGATCACGACTGACCATGCAAGCGCCAGCCATCACTAAAATGCCGCGCCTGCGGCTCTCCGCCGGCGCCGCGTACCGGTTCGGCGTGGCCTCGCGCAGCGTGGCCGCCATCGTCGGCGGCTACGTGCTGGCCGCGCTGGTCACCATGCTGCTGTCGGTGAGCCTGCCCATGGCCCGTTCCGAAGCCGTCATGACGGCTACCCTGCTGTCGTTTGCCATCTACACCTGCGCCGTGATGTGGGTCTTCGCCACCGGCAGCGCCCTGCGCGCCTGGCTGGGCCTGCTGATCCCGGCCGCCATCATCGCCGCCATCCTGCAATGGATGGACGCCTTATCCTGGAGTCTCGCATGAAAGAAGGTTTTCGCCAGTCGATGGCATGGCTGCACACCTGGTCCGGCCTGCTCGTCTGCTGGATCCTGCTGCTGGTGTTTTGCGCCGGCACGGCCAGCTACTACCGCAATGAAATCACCCTGTGGATGCAGCCCGAACTGCACGGCGCCGCCGCCAGCAAGGTGACGACGGAAGAAGCGGCCAGGGTGGCGCAACAGGCGATGCAAGAGCGGGCCGAAGGCGCCACGCGCTGGTTCATCAGCCTGCCCGGCGAACGCAGCCCCGCCACGCAGCTGGGCTGGAGCAAGCCGTCGAAACCCGGTGAAAAGAAGCGCGGACGGCGCGGCAATTTTCACAGCGAAAAAGCCGACCCGGCCACGGGCGAAGTGCTGTCCAAGCCGCGCGAGACGCGGGGCGGCGAATTCCTCTACCGCCTGCACTTCGACCTGCACTACATGTCGGCCATCTGGGGCCGCTGGATCGTGGGCTTCTGCGCCATGTTCATGTTCGTCTCCATCATCAGCGGCATCGTCACGCACAAGCGCATCTTCAAGGACCTGTTTACCTTCCGGCCGAAGAAGGGCCAGCGCTCGTGGCTGGACGCGCATAACGTGACGGCCGTGCTGGCCCTGCCCTACCACATCATGATTACCTACACGGGCCTGGTCACCTTGATGTTCCTGTACATGCCGTCCGGCGCCACGGCCGCCTACAAGGGCGACCAGGACGCCTTCTTCGCCGAAGCCTTCCCGGGCCGCTCGGGCGACAGCAAGCCGGCCGGCGTGGCCGCGCCGCTGACGCCGCTGGCGCCCCTCGTGCGCCAGGCGGAACAGCACTGGGGCGGCGGCAAGGTCGAGCGCATTTCCGTCAACCATCCGGGCGACGCCAACGCCACCATCTCGCTGACGCGCGCCGGTGGGCGCGCCATGTCATCGAAGCAGCCGTCGATGGAATTCGATGGCGTCTCCGGCAAGCTGTTGTCAGCCGATGGCGACACGCAGCCCGGTGCGGCGGCCACGCAAGGCGTGATGGTGGGATTGCACGTCGCGCATTTCGGCGGCCCGCTGCTGCGCGCCCTGTTCTTCCTCTCCGGCCTGGCCGGCTGCGCCATGGTGGCCACGGGCGCCTTGCTGTGGGCCGTCAAGACGCGCCAGAAGCAAGCCAAGGCGCTGGCCGCCGGCAAGCGGCCCAGCTTCGGCCTGCGCCTGGTGGAGGCGCTCAACATCGGTGCCATCGCCGGCATCCCGATCGCCTTCGGCGCGTATTTCTGGGCCAACCGCCTGCTGTCGGTGACGATGGAAGACCGGCCAAAAGAGGAAATCGCCTGCTTCTTCGGCGCCTGGGCCCTGGCCGCCATCATCGCCCAGCTGCGTCCATCGCGCACCATGTGGCGCATGCAGCTGGCCGTCGGCGCCTTCCTGCTGGCATCGCTACCCGTGCTGAATGTCTTCACCACCGGTTCGCACCTGGGCGTGACCCTGTTCCTCGGCCGCGGTCCCGTATCTGTGGCCGCCTTCGACCTGGTGGTGCTGGTGCTGGGACTGGGACTGGCATATGCGGCGTTCAAATTGAAACCGCTGCCGCTGAAGGCCGCCAAGGCGGCACCGGTGAAACCGGCGCAAACGATGGAGGCCGCGTGATGGAACTGCTTGCGAACTTCCTCGTCTTTGCCCTGTGCTATGCGGGCCTGTCTGCGCTGTGCCTGGCCATGGACCGCCATTACGCCGACTTGCACGGACGCGGCGCCGAACCGCCCGCGCCCCTGCGCCGCCGCCTGCAGTGGACGGGGTGGCTGGCGCTGGCGGCGGGCCTGGCCTGGGCCATGCACATCGCCGGCGGCGGCTATGGCCTGGTGTACTGGGTCGGCAGCCTGACGGGCTGCGGCTTGCTGCTGATCTGGCTGCTGCCCTATGCGCCGCACCAGGCCATGCGCCTGGCGCGCGGCATCGGCGGCGCGGCCGTCCTGGCCGCCATCGCGCTGGCCGTGCTGTAGCGTTTATGCTGTGCCGCCACCCGCGTGGCTGCCGGCGCGTGGCGGCAAGCGCGTGGCGGCTAGCGCGTGGCGGCCCAGCAACAACGCATTGCGCCGGCGTGCCCATCGCGTTAAAATGAGAATAATTCTTATTTGCATTAAGGCTTCCCCGCCATGCCAGGCAGTCCGTTCGCGCCCACTCCCTTGCTGCCGACGCAGCTGGAAAGCCACTACCGTGCGCACCACGGCTGGCTGGCGCACTGGCTGCAGCGGCGCCTGGGCAATGCAGCCGAGGCGGCCGACCTGATGCAGGACACCTTCACGCGCCTGCTGCAAGGCGCGCCCGCGCAGCCGCAGACGCCGGCCCTGCGCGCGCCCAAGGCTTACCTGGCCACCGTCGCCAAGCACCTGCTGATCAACCATTTGCGGCGCCAGTCGCTGGAACGGGCCTGGGCCGAGGCGCTGGCCGCCCTGCCGCAGCGGCACCAGCCGTCTGCCGAACAGCGCGCCGAAATCCTGCAGGCGCTGCAGGCCGTTGACGCCATGCTCGACGGCCTGAAACCGAAAGTGCGCGCCGTCTTCATCCTGGCGCAGATCGAAGGCCATGCCTACGCCGACATCGCCGCGCAGCTGGGCATCGGCGAGCGCTCGGTGAAGCGCTACATGGCCGAGGCGCTGACCGAATGCGTGCTGCTGGCGCCGGATCTGCTGGCATGAGCGCCGCCGCTGCGCCATCCCCTCCCCCATCTCCCCCGCTGTCGCGCAGCGTGGCGCGCCAGGCCGTCGAATGGTATCTGCTGGAGCAGTCGGGCCAGGCCACGCCGGACGACCTGGCCGCCAGCGCGCAGTGGCGCGCGCTCGACCCGGAACACGCGCGCGCCTGGAGCCGGGTGCAGCAGGTAAGCCAGACGGCCGGCCTGCTGCCGCCCGCGCTGGCAGCACCCGTGCTGCGCCGTCCGCAGCGCCGCGCCGCCATGCAGATCCTGCTGGCGCTGATGGCGGCACCCGCCGCCTGGCTGCTGGTGCGCCATGAACTGCTGGCCGATTACCGCAGCGGCGTGGGCCAGCGGCGCGACATTTCCCTGCCCGATGGCGGCGCATTGGTCCTCAATACCGATAGCGCCGTCGACCTGGCGTATGGCGCCGCCGAACGCCTGCTGACCCTGCGCCGCGGCGAAGTGCTGGTGCAGAGCCGCCCCGACCATGCGGGCAGCCGACCCTTCATCGTCGCCACCTGCCATGGCCGCATCCGCGCGCTGGGCACGCGTTTCACCGTGCGTGTCGACGACGACGGCTGCCGCGTGACGGTACTGGAACACGCGGTGGAAATCACGCCGCGCGCGCCCTCGGCCACCGTGCGCACGGTGGCGGCTGGCCAGCAAAGCCGCTTCGATGCCCATCACGCCAGCCTGCCTGCGCCGGCGCCGCTGCAAGCCGACGCCTGGGCGCGCGGCATGCTGGCGGCGCAGGACATGCGCCTTGACGCTTTCGCCGACGAACTGTCACGCTACCGTCCCGGCCTGCTGCGCGTCGAGCCGCAAGTGGCGGGCTTGCGTCTGTCCGGTGCCTTCCAGCTGGACGACACGGAGGCGGTGCTGGACAGCCTCACGCGCATGCTGCCCGTCGACGTGCTGTACCGCACGCCGTACTGGGTCACCATCGCGCCCCGCAAAAAATAATTCTTAAAAGTTGGCCCTTTTTGCCGGCATGGCCTGTCCTGTGGGTATTACAACGACGTCTTGCAAGGAGATCTTGCAACGACACTCCACCGGAAAGGCAAGACCATGCATACCCCCCGTTTGACTCCCCTCGCGCGCGCCGTCGGCAGCGCCGTGTTCCTGCTGTCGCTGGCGCAGACGCCGGCCATGGCGGCCGATGCCGCCACCGCGCCTGCCGCCGTGCAAGCGCATTTCAGCGTGCCGCCGGGCGAGCTGTCGGCCGCCATCGCCAGCTTTGCCATCGAGGCGAAAGTCAGCGTGGGTGCGGCGGCCGAACTGCTGCAAGGGGTGCGCACGCCGGGCCTGAACGGCAGCTACACGGTGCCGCAGGCGCTGGCCCGTCTGCTGGCCGGCACGGGCCTGGAAGCACTGCCCAGCGGCGAACGCGGCTACGTACTGCGCAAGGCGGGTACTGCATCGACCGGCGCGCCGATCGCCGCCACCCTGGGTGAAGTGGCCGTCAGTTCCAGCGCCCTGCGCGATGGCACTACCGAGGGCAAGCGCGGCTACGCAGGCCTGACCAGCGCCACCCGCCTGAACCTGTCGCTGCGCGAAACGCCGCAGGCCGTCAGCGTCATCACGCGCCAGCAGATCGACGACCAGGGCTTGCGCACCTTGCAAGACGTGCTGCTGCAGGCGCCCGGCATCACGGTCGACCATTCGTCGAGCACGCGCGAATACGACCAGGTGTTTTCACGCGGCTTCGAAGTGACGTCGTACATGTTCGACGGTATCCCGACCAGCAAGAACCTGGAGGCACGCACCTTCGACATGGCCATCTACGACCGCGTTGAAATCATCCGCGGCGCGACGGGCCTGATCAGCGGCACGGGCAGCCCGTCGGCAGCCATCAACCTGGTGCGCAAGCGTCCGGGCCGCGCGTTTGCCGCCACGGCAGGCGCGCAAGCCGGCTCGTGGGACCGCTACCGCATCGAAGGCGACATCTCGACGCCACTCACGGCCGATGGCAGGGTGCGCGCGCGCATCGTCGCCGCGCATGAAGACCAGCGCTCCTTCATCGACCGCTACCAGCAGAAAAAGGACGTGCTGTACGCCATCGTCGAAGCGGACCTGACACCATCGACGGTGCTCAGCGCCG
The DNA here is from genome assembly GCF_051380655.1 of Janthinobacterium amylolyticum. Lineage (NCBI taxonomy): Bacteria > Pseudomonadati > Pseudomonadota > Betaproteobacteria > Burkholderiales > Oxalobacteraceae > Janthinobacterium > Janthinobacterium amylolyticum. The sequence continues at coordinate 619,350 of NZ_JBNYXL010000002.1, read as the reverse complement.
GCATCAACTACCAGAAGGAAAAACTCAAGGGCGCGGGGCGCGACTTCCCCATGTTCTATGCCGACGGCTCGCAGACGCGCTTCCCCCGCTCGATGAACGGCACGGCCGCGTGGAGCACGTATGACCGCGAACAGAGCATGCTGTTCGCCACGCTCGACCATTATTTCGACAACGACTGGGTCGCAAAGGTGGCCGTGAGCCGCAGCAGCAACCGGTACGATGCCTTGCAGGGCTTTTCCGGCAACGGCTACCCGGACCGCCTGACGGGCGGCGGCATGAAGCTGTGGCTGGCCAACTGGCACAGCAAGCCGCAACAGACCTCGCTCGACGCGTATGTCAGCGGCCCGTTCCAGGCCTTCGGCCGCCAGCATGAACTGGTGCTGGGCGTGAGCGCCTCGGAACTCAAGACGAACAGCCCGATCTATCCGGGCTGGCGCCTCGCCGGCTATGACTATACGGTGCCGGATATCCACGCCTGGAATGGCGACATGCCGGTGCCCGACTACAGCGGCACGCGCCTGGGCAGCTCCTACGACAAGGAGCGCGAAAGCGGCGTGTATTCCACCCTGCGCCTGCGTCCGACGCAAGCGCTGTCGGTCATCCTCGGTGCGCGCCTGTCGTACTGGAAGCGCGACATCCGCAGCGATTATTTTGAGGACACGGACCTGTACGACGCCATGCGCGAAAACGGCAAGATCACGCCGTACGCGGGCCTGGTCTACGACCTGGGATGGCACTGGTCGGCCTACGCCAGCTACACCAGCATCTTCACGCCGCAAAGCCAGCGCGACGTCAACAGCCGCTTCCTGGCGCCGCTGGAAGGCAAGAACTATGAAGTGGGTGCCAAGGGGGAATTCTTCGGCGGCAAGCTCACCACCAGCGCCGCCGTGTTCCAGCTGAAGCAGGAAAACCTGGCCGAAGCCGATCCGGGCAACGTCTGGATCATCGGCACGGGCGGCGGCTCCTATGCCTACCACACGGTGAAAGGCGCCACCACGCGCGGTGTCGAGGCGGAAGTGTCGGGCCAGCTGCGCCCGGACTGGCAACTGACGGCCAGCTATGCCTACAGCCGCATCCGCAATGCGGCCGGCGCGCGCATCCAGACCAACCAGCCGCAGAACATGGCCAAGCTGTGGACCACCTGGCGCCTGGCGCAAGGCGTGCCGGGGCTGGTGCTGGGCGGCGGCGTGAACTGGCAGAGCGATATCTACATGGATGACCGCGGGCCGAATGGCGAGCGCTTCACGCAGAAGGCGTATGCGGTGGCGGGACTGATGGCGCAGTACCCGCTCAGCCCGCAGCTGGTGGCGACCCTGAACGTGAACAACGTCTTCGACAAGCAGTACTACTCGACGGGCATGGGCGGCTACTACGGCGATCCGCGCAACGCCATGCTGTCGCTGCGCTACAAGTTCTAGGCTGTTGTACGCTACACGGCGGCGCCGCTCTTGAGCAGCGCCTCGACGCCGTCCGGCGCCATGGCGCGGCCGAGGAAATAGCCGAACGCTTCGTCGCAGCCCATCTCGGCCAGCAGCTCCAGCTGCTCGGCGTTTTCAACGCCGCCGGCGATGGTGCGCAGCCTGAGCGTGTGCGCCATGGCGACGATGGCGCGCACCATGGCGCCGTCGCCGCCGGGCTTGCCCAGGTCGTCGATGAAGCATTTTTCGATCTTCACGGCATCCGTGGGAAAGCGCTTCAGGTAGTTCAGCGACGCTTCGCCCGTGCCGAAATCACTGATGGCGATGGCGATGCCCAACTGGCGGAACTGGCGCAGTATCAGCTCGCAATTCTGATTGCTGTCGATCAGGATGGCGGCGGCGATTTCCAGTTCGATGCAGTGGCCGGGCACGCCGGCCGCCTCCAGCGCGGCGGCGAAATTGCGCACGATATCGCGCTGGTAGAACTGGCGCGCCGACAGGCTGACGGACACCGTCAGCGGCTGCCCCTGTTCGATCCAGCTGCGCGCCTGCTCCACGGCCGTGGCCAGCACCCACGCGCCCACAGGCAGGATCAGGGCGCTTTCTTCAAGCACATGCAAAAAATCGAGCGGCATCATCAGGCCCAGCTCCGGATGCTTCCAGCGCAGCAGCGCCTTCACGCCCGTGATGCTGCGCGTCTGCAAATCCATGCGCGGCTGGTAGTACAGCACGAACTCGTTGCGCTCGAGCGCGTGGCGCAACGCTGTCTCGAGGATGGTGCGCGAATAGGACTGCGTCTGCATGCGCGCCGCATAGCGCAGGCAGGTGCCGGGCGCGTGGCGCTTGGCCGCATACATGGCCAGGTCGGCTTTCTCGATCAGCGCATTGACGTCGTCGTCGTCATCCGGATACAGGGCCACGCCCACGCTGGCCGCCACCGTCAGGCTGTATTCGCCGATGACGAAGGGGGCGGCGATGGCGCCGACGATTTTCTCGGCTACCCGCTCGGCATCCTGCGCCGTGCGCAGCTCCGTCAGCAGGATGATGAATTCATCGCCGCCCTGGCGCGCCACCGTGTCGACCTTGCGCACGCACTGCTGCACCCGGCGCGCGAACTCCGTCAGCACCTGGTCGCCCACGTCGTGCCCCAGACTGTCGTTAATGGCCTTGAAGCGGTCGATGTCGACGAACAGCACGGCGAGCAAACCCTGGTGGCGGCGCGCATAGGCGATGCCGTGCTCGAAGCGGATCTGGAAATGCAGGCGGTTTGGCAGCCCCGTCAAGCCATCGTGATGGGCGATGAACTCCAGCTGCTGCTCGGCACGCCGGCGGGCCGACACGTCGTGCAGCAGCAGCACCGCACCGCCCTGCGCCAGCGGCGCGCAGCTGTACTGCACGTCGATGCGCTTGCCATCGAGATGGCGCAGCAGCACGGCGCCGCGCGCCACTTCCAGCACTTCCTGCTGCGCCACGCACTCGCGCACCTGGCGCGCCGCGTCGATCGGCGTGCCATCGTGGAACAGCGGCAGCAGCTGCGACACGGGCAAGCCCAGGCCATCGGCGGGCAGCAGGCCGCCCAGGGCACTGGCGCGGGGATTCAGGTACTGCACCACGCCTTCCCGGTCGGTGCCGATGACAGCCGCCGGCAAGGCATCGAGCAGCGCCAGCCCGCGCGCCTGCAGCATGGCGCTGGTGGCGTGGCGCCGGCGCCAGCCGCGCGCGGCATGCCACTGGCACGCCAGCAGCACGCTCAGCACCACGGCCAGGAACAGGCACAGCGCCAGCAGCAGCGCCGTCATGGGTCACCCGGCAGGCGGAAAGTCGGCAACATGGTTTTCCTTTGCAAGGCGCGCCATGCGGCCCGGCGCAAATACATGCGGAAAGGAAATAGTATAAGAATTCAGGCGGGATTTTTCGCTGATCGGGGGCCGCTTGACTGGCATCAAGCGGCACGCGAGGGAATGCCGTAAGCCCGGCGACAGCCAGGCTGCAATACCGCTACCTCGCCGCACCCGCAAACTCCTCACGCAGCAGCGGATACAAACGCCGGTAGCGCGCCAGGCGCTCATCGAGCACGCCGCTGGCCTGCGGCGCGATGGTCTCCTGCACGGCCGGACGCGTGCACACCTGCGCGGGCGGCAAGCCCGTCACCGCCATCTGCGCCAGGCGCGCCGCGCCCAGGGTGCCGCCAGCCACGCCATGGTCGTGGCGCAGCACGTGCAAGCCCGAGGCATTCGCGCACAGCTGCGCCCAGAAGCGGCTACGCGAGCCACCGCCGACGAACGACGCTTCCTGCAACTGCGTGCCGGCGCTGCGCAGGGCCGCATTGCCATCGGCCATGGCAAAGGCCACGCCTTCCATCACGCTGTAAGCCAGTTCCGCGCGCCCGTGTTCCGTCGACAAACCGAAAAACACCCCGCGCGCCGTGGCGTCGTTATGCGGCGTGCGCTCGCCGCTCAAATACGGCAGGAAGACGGGCGCCGTGCGCGCCTCGACGCTTTCCGCCAGCGCCACCAATTCTCCGATGTCGGACGACTGCGTCAGCCGCGCCACCCAACTGAGGCTGGAGGCTGCGCTGAGGATCACGCTCATCTGGTGCCAGCGCTCGGGCAGGCAATGGCAGAACGCGTGCACGCCCTGGCCAGGATTGGGCGCGAAGCCGTCGCTGCCCGCGAACAGCACGCCGGAAGTGCCCAGCGACAGCAGGCCGGCACCCGGCTCCACCACGCCCAGGCCGACGGCGGCGGCCGCATTATCACCCGCACCGCCGGCCAGCAGCACCGGGTGCGCGATGCCCCATTCCTGGCACAGCGACGGGCGCACCTGTGCGGCCGCGGCGCTGCCCTCGACCAGGCGCGGCATGTGCTCGCGCGACAGGCCGGTGGCGGCCAGCATGCGCTCGGACCAGTCGCGCCTGGCCACGTCCAGCCACAAGGTGCCGGAAGCGTCGGACATGTCGGACACATACTCGCCCGTCAGGCGCAGCGCCACGTAATCCTTGGGCAGCAAGACCTTGGCCGTGGCGCGGAACAGCGACGGCTCGTATTTTTGCAGCCAGAGCAGCTTGGGCGCCGTGAAACCGGGCATGGCCTGGTTGCCCGTGATGGCGCGCGATTCGGGCACCAGTGCTTCCAGTTCCACGCATTCGGCAAACGCGCGCGTGTCGTTCCACAGGATGGCCGCGCGCAGCACGTGCTGCTGCTTGTCGAGCAAGGTGGCGCCATGCATCTGACCCGACAGCGCGATGCCGCGCAGGCCGGAAAACGCCACCGGCTGCGCGGCACGGATGGCGGCGATGACGTCCAGGGTGGCGTGCCACCAGTCTTCGGGATTCTGTTCCGACCAGCCGGGGTGCGGGCTGGAGACGCGCAGGGTCACGCCGGCGCTGGCGAGGATGGCTTGCGCGTCATCCGTGAGGATGGCCTTGACTTCGGAAGTGCCGATATCGATACCGAGATATGTCACGATGGTTCCATAAAAAAAGTGAAAAAGGCCGTCAGGAAAACGACTCGGGCATGTTCATGTGCAGGCAGGAGCGGAATTTCGACGGCGACATCTGCTTGTGCGCCAAAAACTGGCGGTTGAAATTGGAGAGATTGTTGAACCCCGTGCGGTAGCAGATATCCGTGACCTTCATGTCCGTATTCATCAGCAGCTCGCAGGCCAGCGCGATGCGTTCCTGGTTGACGTAATGGATGAAGGAGGTGCCCGTATGCTTGCGGAAGAAACGCGTGAATTTCAAGGTGTTCATTTCCGCCACGTCGGCCACGTCCTGCTCGCAGAAATCCAGGGTGATGTTTTGCTTGATGTAGGCCAGCACCAGGTTGATGGTCGAGGACATGTAGCGTCCCGCCTGCGCCAGGTAATTGACACTGGCCAGCGGACGCCGTTCGCGGCAGTCGCACAGGTCGCCGAACAGGCGCGCGAACAGTTCCACGCGGCGCGGCCCCTGCGCCGTCGTCAGCTCGGCCAGCAGCGGCGCCAGACGCAGGCCTAGCGCATCGGGAAACTGCAAGCCCCTGCCCGCCTCGCCCAGCAGGGTTTTCAGCGGCGCCATTTCCGGAAACAGCAGTGCACAGCGCTCGACGAAGTCGCTGGAAAACTGCAGCACCAGGTCGCGCGCGGGCAGCTGCACGCCTTCGGCCAGTTCGCTGACCCAGTTGTGCGGCAAATTCGGCCCCGTCAGCACCAGGTTGCCGGGCGCATAGCTGCCGATATGGTCGCCGACAAAGAATTTCCCCGTCGACGTGGTGATGATGTGCAGTTCATATTCAGGATGAAAATGCCATTTCGCCACCGCATGCGGATAGCCGTGCGCCCAAGCGCGAAACGATTCGTGGATCGGTTTGTGGATCAGTTCCAGGTCAGGCGTCACGGCAGTTCCCTTGCACGGTCTCGGTCACCTATTCTAACGACTTCAGCCCGCGGCCACTGCCAGGCCGCTGTCGGCGTCGAACAGGTGCATGTGTTCTTCGTCGAAAGCCAGTGCCAGGGTCTGGCCCACCTGCGCCGCGCTGTTGGCCGCATTCGCCGGCAGCAGGGCCGACAAGGTCAAGGCGCGGCACTGGAAACTGATCAGCGCTTCGGCGCCCAGCAGCTCCACCAGATCGATGGCGCACGCCAGGCCGTGCGTGCCCGCAGCTTCCTGCTGCTGCGCCGCCCGCAAGTGGTTCGGCCGCAGGCCAAACACCACGCGGCCACCCGCCGGCAACGCGGCGAAGCGGGGTGAGACGAGCGGCCAGCGGTAGCCGGCGCACACGAGCAGCGTTTGCCCGTTTTCTTTCTCGATCACGCCATCGATGAAGTTCATGGCAGGGGTGCCGATAAACCCTGCCGCGAACAGGGTGCGCGGATGGTTGTACAGCTGTGCCGGCGTGCCGATCTGCTCGATATGCCCGCCCTTCATCAGCACCACCCGGTCGGCCAGGGTCATGGCTTCGAGCTGGTCATGCGTGACGTACAGGGTGGTGGTGCGCAGGCGGCGGTGCAGGCGCTTGATGTCGGCGCGCAGCTGCGCGCGCAGCTTGGCGTCCAGGTTCGACAGCGGCTCGTCGAACAGGAACACTTGCGGCGTCTTGATCATGGCGCGCGCAATGGCCGTGCGCTGCTGCTGGCCGCCCGACATGGCGCGCGGCTTGCGCTCGAGCAGGCTGTCCAGGCTGAGAATGGCGGCCACCTCGCGCACGCGGCGCTCGATCTCGTCGTTCGGCACCTTCAGGCGGCGCAGGCCGAAGGCAATATTGTCGTACACCGTCATGTGCGGATACAGCGCGTAGTTCTGGAACACCATCGCCACGTTGCGCGCGCGCGGCGGCAGGTCGTTGACGATGGCGCCGCCGATATGCAGCTCGCCGCCGCTGATGTCTTCCAGTCCCGCGATCATGCGCAGCAGGGTCGATTTTCCGCAGCCTGATGGCCCCAGCAGGACGATGAATTCGCCGTCGTCGATCTCCAGGTCGAACGGCTGCAGCACGGCCGTCTTCTGGTCATAAGTCTTGTGCAGCTGCCTGCAAGCGATGTTTGCCATGGTTACGCTCCTGCCAGTTCGATCTGGATCTTGACGTCGCGCGGATGGCCCTTGGCCGCTTCCTCGAACGCCTGCACGCCAGCGGCAAAGCCGAAGGTGCGCGAAATGAAAGGCTTGACGTCGATCTTGCCGGAAGCGAGCAAGGCGATCGCGCGCGGGAAGATGTTCGCGTAGCGGAAGACCGACTCGATGCGCACTTCCTTGGCCTGGATGGCGACAATATCGAAGGGTACGTTCTCGGGCGGCATGCCGACCAGCACCAGGCAGCCGTTCGGGCATAGCAGGCCGATGATGTTGTCGTAGGCGCGCATGCTGCCGCTGGCTTCAAAGACGATGTCGGCGCCCCAGCCTTCCGTCAGTTCACTCACCGTCTCCGCCAGGCTGGCGTGGCGCACGTCGACCGTGGTCACGGCCGGATTGTCCGCGAACAGGGCCAGTTTTTCCGGCACCAGGTCGGCCAGGATCACGCGCGAGCAGCCGCCCGCCAGTGCCGCCAGGGTGTTCATGGCGCCGATGGTGCCGGCGCCGATCACCACCGCCACGTCGCCCGGCTTGATGACGGCCTTTTTCGCCGCCTGCAGGCCGATGGCCAGCGGTTCGACGATGGCGCCTTCGCCGAAGCTGACGTTGTCGGGCAGCTTGAAGGTGAACGAAGCCGGGTGCACGACATACGGCGTGAGGCAGCCGTGGATGGGCGGCGTGGCCCAAAAGCGCACGGCAGGATCGAGGTTGTACAGACCGCGCATGGTGGCCGGCGAATCGAACTGCGGCACGCCCGGCTCCATGCAAACGCGGTCGCCCACCTTCAGGTGCGTCACTTCATCGCCCACTTCCGCCACCACGCCGGACGCCTCGTGGCCCAGCACCATCGGCGCTTCGACGGCGAAGGGGCCGATCTTGCCATGTTTGAAGTAATGCACGTCGCTGCCGCAGATGCCCACGGTGTGTATCCTGATTTTTACGTCGCGCGGGCCGACGACGAGCGGCATGTCGATGTCGCGCAGGGTGATTTTTTCCGCCTGTTCCAGTACGAGAGCTTGCATGATGGGATTCCTTATTTATGTTTGAGCATGGAGTTGAGCAGCCGTCCCAGGATGCCGACGAACAGCAGCGGCGGCAGCGCCAGCAGCACGGTGGAGGCATTCACCACGCCCCACGGCACTTCCTGGCCCATCGAGGTAAACGCCGACGCCACCACGGGTAATGTCATGCTTTTCGAGGAGGTGAGCGCCAGCGCGATCATCAGTTCATTCCAGACCAGCACGAAGCTGAAGACGATGCCGCCCATCAGGGTTTTCGACGCCACCGGCAGGGCCACGTACCAGAACACCTGGTAGGGGCCATAGCCGTCCAGCGCGGCCGCTTCCTCGATCTCTTTCGGAATGCGGGCAAAGGCGGGAATCGACAGCCAGATGATGGTCGACAGCGTCACCAGCAGATACGTCACCACCATCGACAGGCGCGAGTCGTACAGCCCCAGGTCGATCCAGATCGAGATCAGTGGAATGGCGACGGCGACCGGCGGCAAAAAGCGCAGCGACAGCAGGAAGAACTGGATATCCTTCTTGGCCGGTATCGGATAGCGGGCGATCGCATACGCGGCCGGCACGCCCAGCACGGCACCCAGCAGCACGGCCACGCCGACGATGGCCACGCTGTTGCCCAGCCCCGTGAGTACCTCGGGACTGGCCAGCACCTGCTGGTAGTTGGCCAGTGTCGGGCTGAAGAAAAAGCGCGGCACGGGCGTGACGATGTCCATCAGCTCCTTGAAGGAATTGAGCACGGCCCACAGGATGGGGAACAGCGCCACCAGCACGATCGCTGTGGTGATGGCGGTGGTGATGGCGGTGGTGGCGACGGCGCTGGCGCCGCCCGGGGTGCGCAGCACCCCAAGACACCTGACAAAACCGTTGCGAGCAGATGTGAGTTGTGGCTGAGAAGCGGAGCTGTGCGCATGCACAGTGAGCACCGGAGGCCGCAAATCGCGCTGCGCAGTAGGTTTGGTTAGGGTGTTCTTAGTCAGTTTTCCCATTTGGCGACCCGCTTCCAGAGTAAGGTGAAAATAACGGTCGTGGCCAGCATCATCAGCACGGCCATGCTGGAGGCGTATGACACCTTGCCCATCAGGCCGATGCCCTGCGCATACGCGTACATGTCCAGCGTTTCCGTGGAAATGCCGGGGCCGCCCTTGGTCATCACGTAGATCAGGTCGAACGAGCGCAGCGACTCGACCATCTTGATGAACACCAGGCTCATGATGGGTACCTTCAGCATCGGCAGCGCGATGTAGGCATACACCTGCAAGGTGCTGGCGTAGTCGAGGCGCGCCGCTTCCAGCGGTTCGCCGGGCAGGGTTTCCAACAGCTTCAGGATCACGGCGCCAAAGAACAGGCCCCACTGCCAGATGTCGAGCAGCGCCACCGCATACAGGGCCGTGGCGGGATCGGACAGCAGGGCCGTGCCGCCCAGGCCCACGCATTCGAGCATCCAGTTCAAAATGCCCATCAGCGGCGAATACATGAACTTCCAGATGAAGGCGGCCGAGACGCGCGGCAGCAGCACGGGCACGATCAAGAGCAGCGCGATGACGTCCCGCGTGCGGCCCTTCACTTTTTCAAACAGGAACACGGCCAGCAGCACGCCGACAATCAGCGAGCCGGCCACGGTGACCACTTCCCAGATGGCCGATACCTGCACGGCATTGACGAAGCGGCGGTCGCCGAACAGGCGGATAAAATTGGCCAGGCCCACATACTCGCTGTCGCTGTAGCGCAGCACGCGGTTTTGCAGGGCCAGGTTGATGGCGGCGATGCTGGGCACCAGGCCCAGGATCAGCAGGACCAGCAGCGGCAAGGTGAGGAACACCGCCGGCAGCCAGGTGTGGCGTTTTTTACGGATGGTATGCGGCATAGGAATCAGCTTTCAGGCTCGTACGTTAGCGTCATTTTTCACCCCAAAGGCGAGGACTGGGGTCGGACCCTCAGGGACTAGGCGTCCCCGTCCGACCCCGGCTGTGCAGATGTTGGGGTGAAGGAATTTACTTACGCTTCTTCGCCCGCGAAACTACCTCGGTCGCGTACTCATTCGCCTCATCGAGCGCGCTTTGCACGTCGCCGCGCGTGCCGGTAAACACTTCTTCCAGCACCACGCCCAGGTTGTCGCCGATGTCCGGCCACTCGGGGCTAGGCCAGATGGTGACGCGCGAGACGGGCGTGGTGTCCGTCAGGCCCGCCTGGATCTGCGGCTTGACGTGCTTGCGGAAGTAGTCGCTGTTGATGGTGCTGCTGCGGTTGTAGTCGCTGAAGACGTTGTCCTTCAGGCGCGCCTGTTCCTGCTCCTTGCCCGTGGCGAAAGCGATGAACTTGCCGGCCGCCTGGCGCGTGCATTCATCCTTCGCGCCCGTGGCGGAGATGGCCAGGCCGTGGCCATACGCGGCCGACGCCAGCGGCGCGGGCGGGCGCACATAGCCGACCTTGTCGACCACCGACGATTTTTTCGGGTCTTCCATCCAGTCGGCAAACGGCGTGGACTCGATCATGAAGGCCACCTTGCCCGACCTGAACGCTTCGAGCGCGTTGCTCCAGTCGTAGGTGGCGCCGCCCGGCGGCGAATACTTGAACAGGTCGCGGTACAGGGTGGTGGCTTTCACGGCCTGCGGCGAATTGAAGGTCGGCACGCCGTCCTTTTCCCACTTGCCGCCGGCGGCCAGCATGAACGGCGACCAGCGCCAGACATTCATGCCCGAGCCGCGCTGGCCCCGCGCCGCCCAGCCGTACATGTTCGGCGGGCTGTTCATTTTCTTCACGGCGGCAACCAGTTCGTCGAGCGTCTTCGGCACGGCGATGCCGGCCTTTTCCAGCAGGTCGCGGCGATAAAACAGGAAGTCGCTGCCGCCGATCAGGGGCGCGAAATACGCCACGCCCTTGTACGAGGCGACGGCGCGGCGGCCCGGCAGGAAGTCCTCGTAGTCGGCTTCCTTGGGCAGGTACTTGAGCAGGGGGACGACCCAGCCTGCCGTGGCAAATTCGGCCACGTTGGCTTCGTCGATGTAATAGATCTGGTAGGAGCCGGCCTTGGTGGAGGCATCGAGGCGGGCTTTCGAGCGGCGGTCGTTTTCGCCGAAATAACTGATTTGTACTTTGGTGCCGCTTTTCTTTTCATACTCGGCGAGGGACTTTTCCATCACCGTCAGGCCCAGGCTTTTTTGCGCCAGCACCTTGATCACGGGCACCGAGCAGCTTTGCGCCGAAGCGTCTGCAAACCCGGCGGACATGAGGGTGCCCCATGCAACAGCAGTCATGATTTTCATAACACGTCTCCATTTTTATAGTCCGGCGGTTTTCCACCGGTATGCCAACTATAAAAACAAAGACCGCGTGCCACCACTACAAAAGACGCGGCTTTCTAAATACTTTTTTTCAGCCATGCGTCCCAACTGGCGGAGTACCAAGAGCTAGGATGTCCTCATGTTTCAAAGAACTCACACCTCAGGCAAGGCACGCCTACGAGGTGGGCCGAGAAATTCTTGTATCGCGCCCGCTACGTTCTCAGGATCACGAAGCTCGCACTCCCACACGACCATGACATCCCATCCGCATTGACGCAAGGCATCGACTGCTCGTGCATCGCGTAACTTATTGCCACTCAATTTTGAGTCCCAAAAGTCGATACGTGACTTGGGCATGCGAGCCAAATCACAACCCTCATGCCGATGCCAAAAACAGCCGTGCACGAAGATGACTTTTTTCCTGCCAGGAAACGTCAAATCGGGAGAACCCGGAAGATTTCTGACATGAATCCTATAGCGATATCCTGCTGCAAACACCAGCTTTCGAACCAACAACTCCGGCCCAGTATTTTTGCCTTTAACCAATGCCATCACTCTGCTACGAGACGGCTGATCGATAGTGTCAACCATAATGCATGCGCCTCATGAAACCGTGCAGAAATAGTGTCGTTCCTGGCATTTTCAAGGCTACTTTGAGCAGTAACAAATTGGCACATTGAATACTGTATAAAAACACAGTAAAATGGGAGGTATGGAAAGTTTAGCATTGATGCATACGAGGCACAGCAACCTCCTCCGGTTTGTTCCTCTTGTGTTCATTGCTTTATACTGCTGCACTACTTAAATGTGTCCACACAGAAGTTGCCATGCATACCATCGCATGTCAACGAGAGTGGCAATTGCCACCCTGCAATGTCAGGTTACTATCAACCACATCTATTCAATAATGTACCGAAAAAGCAGTAGCGTTTCAGCCACTCTAAATGACCATGTATAACACGCCCACCCTCTTAGTACCGTCAGACACGCTAGTGACAAATGCTCGTATCATTGAGTCAATTGAAATATTTGCAGGGGCGGGAGGACTGGCGCTTGGTTTTTCCAGCAATGATGTTCAGCATCGCGCGGTTGTCGAATGGAACAGTCATGCGTGCAATACCTTACGCAATAATAAGCTTCAGCAGGTGGAACCGATCAGTCATTGGCCCGATGTCACAGAGGGCGACGTACGTGACTTCAACTACAAAAATCATAACAATATCGATCTAATCACAGGAGGTCCACCTTGCCAACCTTTTTCCATGGGCGGGAAGCACGGTGGATTTCTCGACGAGAGAGATATGTTCCCGCAAGCGATACGTGCTGTCCGAGAGGCTCGACCGCGCGCGTTCACCTTCGAAAATGTACAAGGTCTAAAACGTGCGGCATTTGCCGACTACTTCAACTACATCCTACTGCAACTTGAATTTCCTTCACAAATCGCCAAAACGAAAGAGCTGTGGACAGAACACTTGGTAAGGCTGCAAAAATATAAGGCCAAGGGGGCACAGAGCGAATATCATGTTTATCACCGCCTGGTTAACGCGGCCAATTATGGTGTTCCACAAAAGCGCATGCGCATCTTTTTCGTCGGTTTCAGGGCTGATGTTCACAAGCCTTGGAACTTTCCAGCAGAAACGCATAGCAGTGATGCGCTGGTATTGACAAAATGGGCAAACGGAACCTACTGGGATCGTCACCGCGTTGCTTCAAAAAAACGTCCACCACGGCCTGAGGGCATCGATAAGAAAATCCAAAAAATATTGGATGCTGATCACGGCACCAATATGCTGGCTTGGCAAACCGTCAGAGATGCCATCTCCGATCTGCCCGATCCTGAGATATCCGCGACAAAAGAGTTGGAGTTAGTGCAAGCACATCGCTTTCAGCCAGGCGCGAGAGCGTATGCCGGGCATACGGGAAGCCCAGTTGACGAACCAGCGAAGGCACTCAAAGCAGGCGACCATGGCGTTCCTGGAGGTGAAAATATGCTGCGCCGTACGGACGGCTCAGTTAGGTATTTTACTGTTAGGGAATCAGCACGTATTCAGACCTTCCCTGACAATTTTATATTTGAAGGCACATGGTCTGAAACCATGCGCCAGCTTGGCAATGCAGTTCCTGTGAAGTTAGCGGCAGTGATGGCGCGCGGCGTATGCGCACTTCTGCGAGAGTAAAAATAGGCGACGGCATGGAAAATTACATAAAACGCACGTGATTTCATACCTATTCGAAAGTGTGAACTCTGATTCAAAAATCCTTTCTACCCACACTACTTACCTATAGGGGAAGTGACCTCGGCCGCCGCCTGATCGAACAAAACATCACCTTTTGCTGGAGTAAAAAAACGCTCCCGGTTAATCTGACGCATGTCGGCCATAATTCGCTCAAAAATCTGATGAACATCTGTGTAAGGTGAATGGGCTGACAAGTGACCAGCAATTTGATCATTGATCACCTCTACCGATTTCTGGTCCTCAAAAGTTCTATCCGCCCATTCACGTCCTGGATGCATGGTATCCCAAGGTGAGCGTTTATTGACACGTGTATCAGAACTGTCTCCATGCTTCCCAAGACCGAAGCAAATCTTTGTCTCCGAGTTCCAGATCGGCTTAAAAAAGTTGATCAAATAGTCTTCGGCCGACTTTTGATATCCACTTTGCACAATCAAAAAACGACATTCGAAATCTTCAATTTTCAGTGTCGTAGTTGCTTTCCGAATACTGCGAGCGTGTTCATTGAGTCGCGCCGACAATTTTGTTCCTTGAGTTACAGCGTTCTTGGCGCCTTGTCGGTCTGGGTCTGCTTTTCCCACGTAGATAGGATGATCCGTATTTTTCAACGGCAAGTATGGTGAAAAATTACCTCGATAATAGATCGCATACACCCCGGCACCATAGAACTCAGGAATGGCCGCCAACGAATGTCTTTCCTGTGCAATCATAGTCAAGGCCACTACCCTGCCAGCGGTGTTGGGATCGGAGGGATCAAAAATTGATTCCGGGCGTAAAATAGGATCCAGCCTTTCAGTGGTCGCCTTGATCTCCCATACCGCCTTTTCTAGATCCAAACGAATTTTTTTAACACTACGAGCATCAGTACCTGCATCAACATTGGCTATTCGACTGGCTAAATCTTGCAATTCAGCAAGCATAGTTTCGAGAGGTAGAACAACTTTTTTACTTGTGGCCATCTATTTCCTTAGTCTATTCAATATTGACGTTCACGCTACGAAAACTGGCGAAAATCCTTGCGGTAGATATTCGTCTCCCGGCCCTCGGGCGGCAGGCGCGAGAAACGCTCGAAGCGCAGGCCCAGCTTGTTGAGCAGATTGATCGACGCCTGGTTCTGCTGCGAGGTGATGCCATACAGGGTGCGCAGGCCCAGCACCTGCTGCGCATGCCGCACGATGGCCGCCGCCGCTTCCCAGGCATAGCCCTGGCCCCAGTAGGCGGGCCGGATGGCGTAGCCGATATCGGGGCCGGGCAGGCTGTCGCGGCGTACCAGGCCGGCCATGCCCACTGGCGCGCCATCGCTGCGCTGCTCGACGATGTACAGGGAGTAGCCATGCGCGCGGAACTGCGCCATGGGCCCCGCTTCCAGCGCCGCGCGGGCCGCTTCCAGCGTATGGATATTGCGCTGGCCGATGTTGGCGATCCACGACGGGTCGTTGACCAGTTCCATGTAGAAGGCTGCATCGTCCGGCGTGGCGGTGCGCAGGCGCAAGCGGGGTGTTTCGATGATGGTCAGCGCTTCGGTCATGGCGGCGCTCATGCTGGCCACTGCATCGGGTCGGTCAGCAGCTGGTACATCACGTAGGCGTCGACATAGCCCAGGTGCGCGTGGCGGTAGGCCAGCGGCAGGGTGCCGATGATGCTAAAGCCCAGCTTTTTCCACAGGGTGACGGCGGCCAGGTTGGTGCTGACGACAAAGTTGAACTGCATCGCCAGGAAGCCGGCGCGGCGCGCTTCTTCCATGCAGTGCACGCCCAGCATGCGGCCCACGCCCACGCCCTGCGCGGCCGGGTCGACCATGAACGAGGCGTTGGCCACGTGCGATCCGTGGCCCGGCTGGTTGGCCACCAGCTTGTACATGCCCAGCAGGCGCTCCGCGCCCATCATGGCGACGAAGCTTTGCACGCCGGGGCCGAACCAGTAGGCGCGGCATTCTTCGCGCGTCGTATCGGCGGGAAAAGGGTAGGTATCGCCGCCAGCGACCAGGGTATGGAAAATCTCCCACATGGCGTCGAAGTCGGATTCCCGTGCGGGTCGCATGTCAATTTCTTTCAAGGTCTAGCTCCGGCAGCATTAGTGTGCAACGATTGTCGGGGATTTGTACCACCTCGTCCAGTGGCGCACGCCTGCATGGATCAGCGGCCGAGGCGGAAATTCACGCTGTCGGGCCGCCCCGGCAGGTGCAGGCGCGACGCGGCGCGCGGCGCCTCGCTGACGATTTTCCCGCGCCGCAGCACCAGGCGCCGCGCCGCGCGCAGGCGCAGCGCTTCCACGCTACTGCCGCAATCGAGGATCAGCAAGTCCGCATGGCAGCCGGGCGCGATGCCATAGCCGTCCAGGCCCAGGATGGCCGCCGGCGTCTCGGTGACGGCCAGGAAGCAGTCGTGCATGGCTTGCTGGCCCGTCATCTGCGCCACGTGCAGTCCCATGTGCGCCACTTCCAGCATGTCGCCCGAGCCGAGGCTGTACCACGGGTCCATCACGCAGTCGTGGCCAAAGGCGACGGGGATGCCGGCGGCCAGCATCTCGGGCACGCGCGTCATGCCGCGCCGTTTCGGATAGCTGTCGTGGCGGCCCTGCAGGGTGATGTTGATGAGCGGGTTGGCAATCGCCGCCACGCCCGCCTCGCGGATCAGGGGCAGCAGTTTGCTGACATAGTAATTGTCCATCGAGTGCATGGACGTCAGGTGCGAACCCGTCACCCTGCCCTGCATGCCAAGGCGCTGGCTGTGAAAAGCCAGGGTTTCGATGTGGCGCGACAGCGGGTCGTCCGACTCGTCGCAATGCATGTCCACCATCAGGCCGCGCTCGCAGGCGAATTCGCACAGCAGGCGCACGGATTCCGCGCCGTCGGCCATGGTGCGCTCGAAGTGCGGGATGCCGCCCACCACGTCGACGCCCATGGCAATGGCGCGCTTCAGGTTATCGAAGGCACCGGGGCTGCGCAAAATGCCATCCTGCGGAAAGGCCACCAGCTGCAGGTCGAGATACGGCGCCACCTGGCGCTTGACGTCGAGCAGCGCTTCGACAGCCAGCAGGCGCGGATCGCAGATATCCACGTGCGAGCGGATGGCCAGCAGGCCGCGCGCCACGGCCCAGTCGCAATACTGCAAGGCCCGTTCGATCAGCGCATCCTGCGTCAGCTGCGGTTTCAGTTCGCCCCACAGCGCGATACCTTCGAGCAGGGTGCCGGACGCATTCACGCGCGGCAGGCCGTAGCTGAGCGTGGCATCCATGTGAAAGTGGGCGTCGACGAATGGCGGCGTGACCAGGTCGCCGGCCGCGTCGATCTCCTGCGCGCCCGTCACGGGCAAGGCGGCGCCGACGGCGGCGATGCGGCTGCCTTCGATGGCGATATCGATGGCGCGACGCCCATCGGGCAGACTGGCATTGCGGATGACGACATCCATGCGCTTACTCCTTGCTTGACTATCTGGGCGGCTGCTGCAGCCGCCAGGCATTTTACTGGCTTCCCGGGATTTGCTGCACCGCAAGAATATGGCGACTGGCAAAAGCATAGCCATAGATACACATCGGTCGCCTTGCGCGCGCGCAAACTTTGCGCAAACGCTGACAGGCTGATGAATACAGGCAGCACACCCCTGGCACGTTTAAGAAAAATAACTTTCAACCAACTCGAATCACCGCTAGAATATTCATATTGCGTTGCATCATAATCAGGCTTCATTGGCTATTCAGCACGCTACCTACTTTACAAAACGCGGCCAACTCTGGTGTTCGGGATTTTGCAGAGCGTTTTGCCAGCATTTTAATCCGTACAAGGGAGTAAATATGTTTCCAATTCCTGAACAATTTTCCGAGGCCGCAAAATCGCAACTGGAAAGCCAGTTACAGATTTTCAACACCCTGACGAATAAAGTCTTTGAAAGCGCCGAAAAAATCATCGCCTTGAACCTGAATGCAGGCAAGGCCGCCCTGTCGCACACGGCGGAAACGGCGCAGCACCTGCTGGAAACGCAGGATCCGCGCGATTTCTTCAGCTACAGCACCAGCCAGGCGCAGCCGAATATCGAAAGCGTGCTGGCGTATAGCCGCCAGCTGTTCGGCATCGCCTCCAGCACCCAGGCCGAATTGCTGGCCTCGGCCCAGGCCCGTCTCGACGCGGCCGCACCCGCAACCGCCCCTGCCGCGCCCACCGCAGTGGCCAAGCCGGCACTGAGCGTTGTCGCCCCGGCCCCGAAGCCGGCCGCCGCGCCGGCACCGGCACCGGCACCGGCCCCCGTCGCCGCCCAGCCTGCGCCAGCGAAGGCAGAGGAAGCGGCCAAGCCTGCCGCCAAGGCCGCGCCGGCACCAGCGTCCGCACCCGCCGCCAAGCCTGCACCGGCTCCGGCACCAGCCCCGGCTGCCAAGGTGGCCGACAAGCCAGCCGCCAAGGCAGTGGAAAGCAAAGCCGCCGTGAAACCGGTGGACAGCAAGCCGGCGGCGAAAGCTGACACCGCCAAGCCGGAAGCCAGCAAGCCGGCAGCCGCCAAAGCGGCCGCACCTGCTGCGGCGCCAGCCAAGGCAGCCACGCCTGCGCATGCACCCGCCAAGCCGGCCGCCAAGTCCTTCCCGGCCAGCAAACCGGTCGCCACACCGGCCAGCGCCAGCAAGACCGTAGCCAAGGCCGCCGTCAAGCCCCCGGTGAAAGGGGCCGCCAAGCCGGCCGCCAAAGCGGCACCGTCGAAACAGCTGGACATGCTGGGCGGCGGCAAAGGCAGCAACCGCAAGTAAGCAAGCTGGCGCTGCGCACTGCAGGCAAACAGCGGCAAGCAGCAAAACAACGGGCTACGGCCCGTTTTTTGCGTGCCCGTCCACAGCGCGGTTTGCCGCCTTGTTGTATCCTACGCGTACTTTCCGTGCGCGTGCCCCTCCTGCCGCCCCGCGACACCCCAATAAAAAACAACAAAGGTAATCATGAGTTTATCGAGGCTCATCGCCGGCTTCGTGCGTCAGCATTGGCCCGCGTATACCGCCGCCGCCGTCATGCTGACGGGCGTGGCAACACTGACCGTCTGGATTCCGCGCCGCGTGGGCGCCATCATCGACGCGCTGGCCGCGCACCGCATGACGGCCGCCGAACTGTGGCTGGAGCTGCTGACCCTGCTCGCCGTCGGCGTCGTCATCTACTTCCTGCGCGTCGGCTGGCGCATCACCCTGTTCAAGGCCGCCTACCAGCTGGGCGTGATGCTGCGCACGCGCTTCTACACGCGCATGTCGCAGCAGGGCGCGTCGTTTTACCAGAACCAGCGCACGGGCGACCTGATGGCGCTGGCGACCAACGATATCGATGCCATCGAGATGGCCGCCGGCGAAGCCATGCTGGCCGGCTTCGACGGCACGTTGACCCTGCTGATGGTGCTGGGCATCATGCTGCTGGGCGTGGACTGGCGCCTGGCCTGCATCGCCCTGCTGCCCTTCCCCCTGATGGGACTGGCCTTCTGGCGCATCTCCAGCCATATCCACACGGCGTCGACGGATTCATTAAAGCGCTTCGCGGCGCTGAACGACCATGTGCAAGAGTCCTTGTCGGGCGTGCGCACCCTGCGCGCGCTGGGCCTGGAAGAGCGCAGCAGCAAGCAGTTTTCCACCCTGGCCGGCCACGCGGCGAACGCCAGCCTGACGGCGCAGCGCTGGGAAGCGGCATATGAACCGGCCGTCGGCCTGACCCTGACGGCCGCCACGGCGCTGACCCTGGGCCTGGGCGGCTACCTGGTGTGGCAAGACCAGCTGACCATCGGCGCGCTGACCAGCTTTTCCATGTACCTGGGCCAGCTGATCTGGCCGATGTTCGCCGCCGGCTGGGTACTTTCCCTGATCGAACGGGGCCGCGCCGCCTGGCAGCGGCTGCAACCGATGCTCGACGCGCCGCTGGCCATCGACGACCACGGCACGATCGACACCCTCACGCCCGGCCCCCTGCAATTGCAGGACGTCGGCTTTGCCTACGCGGGCCAGACGGCGCCGGCCCTGTCGGGCATTTCGCTGCGCCTGCTGCCGGGCCAGACCCTGGGCCTGGTAGGTCCGACGGGCAGCGGCAAGTCGACCCTGCTGCGCGTGCTGCTGCGCCAGGTCACGCCGCAATCGGGCACGGCCACGTGGAATGGCCAGCCGCTCGACGCCTACACCTTGCATGCGCTGCGCGCGGCCATCAG
The DNA here is from genome assembly GCF_051380655.1 of Janthinobacterium amylolyticum. Classification (NCBI taxonomy): domain Bacteria; kingdom Pseudomonadati; phylum Pseudomonadota; class Betaproteobacteria; order Burkholderiales; family Oxalobacteraceae; genus Janthinobacterium; species Janthinobacterium amylolyticum. The sequence goes on along the minus strand of NZ_JBNYXL010000002.1, from coordinate 599,689 downwards.
CTGGGTGCCGCAGGAGTCGTTCCTGTTCTCCGCCACCATCGCCGACAATATCGCCCTGGCCCGCCCCGGCGCCACGCGCGAGGACGTGGAACGGGCGGCGCAGCTGGCCGACATCCATGCCGATATTTTGCAGTTCCCCGAGGGCTATCAGACCCACGTGGGCGAGAAAGGCATCACCCTGTCCGGCGGCCAGCGCCAGCGCGTGGCGATCGCCCGCGCGCTCCTGGCCGACAACGGCTTGCTGCTGCTCGACGATGCGCTGTCCGCCGTCGACACGGGCACGGAAACGCGCATCCTGCAGCACCTGGAAGAACTGCGGCGCAAGCGCCCCGAGCGCAGCGCCATCATCGCCAGCCACCGCCTGAGCGCTGTCGTGAATGCCGACCTGATTTTGGTGCTGCGCGACGGCCACGTGACGGAAACGGGCAACCACGACGCCCTGATGCAGCGCGACGGCTGGTATGCCAGCCAGTGGCGCTATCAACAACTGGAAGCCAGCCTCGATGCCATCTAAGACCGAGCAAGCCAACGCCACGCAATCCGTGCGCCGCCAGGCCGTGCAGGCCATCGGCCTGCTGCGCCGCGCCGCCGCGCCTGACCTGCGCCATTTATATTGGGCCACGTTCTGGCTGATCATCGCCGCCGCGCTTGAAGTCACGGGCCCTATTTTGGGCAAGGCCCTGATCGACCAGCATCTGCTGCCGCGCAACCTGGACTGGACGCGCATGTCCTTGCTGCTGGGTGGCTGCCTGCTGACGGGCTGGGTCGCTTCCGGCCTGCGCTATCTGCAGCTGGTGCGCCTGTCCGGCCTGGCCATGCGCTCGGTGCAGCGCCTGCGCGAAACCGTCTACCAGCACGTGCTGCGCCTGCCGATGGCCTTCTTCGACCGCGCCATCACGGGCCAGCTGGTCAGCCGCGTCACCAACGACACGGAAGCCGTGAAATCGCTGTACGTGCAGGTGCTGTTCGTCATTCTCGACAGCTCCATCGTCCTGATCGGCACCATGGCCGCCATGGCTTTCCTCGACTGGCGCCTGATGCTGATCGTGCTGGCGCTGCTGCCGGCCGTGCTGGTCATCGTCTTCCTGTACCAGCGCTGGAGCGCGCCGGCCGTGACGCGCGCGCGCGCCCTGCGCAGCGAGATCAACGGGCAGATCGCCGAATCGATCGGCGGCATGAGCGTGCTGCAGGCAAATAACGCGGAAAAACGCTTCGGCGCGCGCTTCACCGGCATCAACCAAGACCACTACACGGCGCGCATGCAGGAATTGCGCGCCAACGCCTGGCTGCTGCGCCCCGCGCTCGACATGCTCAACATCGTGCTGCTGGCCGTCGTCATCTTCAGCTTTGGCCGGCGCGAAATGGGCGCCGTGGAAGTGGGCGTGCTGTATGCGTTCATCAGCTACATCGCGCGCGTGATCGAGCCGCTGATCCAGATCACCATGCAGTTCAGCCAGCTGCAGCAATCGGTGGTGGCGACGGCGCGCGTCTCGGCCCTGCTGGACGAAGCGCAGGCGCTGGAACATGCTCCCGGCAAGGCCGCATCCAGCGGCAGCCATGGCGCCAACGATGGCAGCGTGCCCGCCGTGGACATTGCGCACCTGACCTTCGCCTACGTGGAAAACCAGCCCGTGCTGCACGACCTGTCGCTGCAGATACCGCAGGGCGCCTTCTTCGGCATCGTCGGCCACACGGGCAGCGGCAAGTCGACCCTGCTGTCCTTGCTGCTGCGCTTTTATCCCGTCGCGCAGGGCAGCATCGCCATCAATGGCGTGGCCCTCGACAGCATCGACAATGAGCGCTTCCGCGCCGACGTGGGGCTGGTGCCGCAAGATCCCTTCCTGCTGGCCGCCTCGGCGCGCGAAAACATCGACATGGGCCGCGGCTACACGCAGGCGCAGATCGAGACGGCCGCGCGCGCCGCGCATGCGCACGACTTCATCGCCGCGCTGGAGCACGGCTACGACACGCCGCTGGGCGAAGGCGGCTCGCGCCTGTCGTCGGGGCAGAAGCAGCTGATCGCCATTGCCCGCGCGCTGGCCGGCCAGCCGCGCATTTTGCTGCTGGACGAAGCGACGTCGCGCATCGATAGCCAGACGGAGCAGATCGTGCAGCTGGCGCTCAATGAATTGCGCGGCAAGGTCACCATCATCGCCATCGCCCACCGCCTGTCGACCATCCGCGACGCCGACCGGATCATCGTGCTCAACCATGGCCGCATCACGGAAGCGGGGCCGCACGACGCCCTGATGCAGATCGACGGCGGCCTGTACCAGCGCCTGTATTTGCTGCAGCAGCTGGCACAGTAATGACATTCTGGCCATGTCCGTAGTGTGCACTTTCAGAGATTTCTGCGGTGCGCATGATATTTCTTGATTGCAACAGAATATAATCTTTGCAGAGAAATGGTCATTGCGGGGGCGGGAAGTTGGCAGGCAGACTGAAACGGGCAAGATGGCGGAAGGCGCACTGGCTGCTGGCACTGGCCTGCCTGCTGCCGCCCGCCGCCTACGCCCAGGACGACAGCCTGGAACAGCACATCGCCGCCGTGCGCGAAGATGGCCGCTTCGTGCCGGCGCGCGCCCTGCAGCGCCTGCACGAGGTGGAAACGCAGGCGCGCAGCGCGCCCCTGCCCGTGCGCGCCGAATTCCTCACCCAGCTGAGCAACGCCCGCATGCGCCTGGGGCAGCACGATCTCGCCATGCAGCTGGCCGAGGAGCTGATCGCCTACGCGCGCCAGAATGACAGCGACGTGGCGCTGGCCAAGGGCATCCTGAACAAGGCCTACATCACGTTTGCCATGAACGACCGCCGCGCTTCGCACCTGCTGGCCTTCGAGGCGGAGCGCATCGCCAACCGCACGGACGACTTGCCCGTGCGCGTGCAGGCGACCATCAGCGCCGGCCAGTCCTGGGCCGAGGAAGGCAATTTCCCGTTCGCCCTGGCCAAGCTGCAGGCGGCCGTCGACCTGGCGCGCCAGAGCGATTCGCCATCCAGCCTGGCCGCCGCCCTGAATGCCCTCACCCTGCTGTACACGCAGATGCGCGAATACGACAAGGGTTTCCAGGTACTTGACGAATTGCTGGCTGTCTCGGCCACCCTGGCGTCGCCGGGACGCATGGCGCAGGCAAAAAACACGGAATACGGGCTGGCGCTCGACGCCCGGCAGCCGCAGCGGGGCCAGCGCGCCCTGCTGGCGGCGCTGGCGCTGGAACGCCAGCTGGGCGCGAAAGGCATGGTGGCCACCACCCTCGTCAACCTGTCGGACAGCTACCTGAAGGAAGGCGACTACGCGCGCACCCTGCGCTATGCGAATGAAGCCATCACGGCGGCGCGCCTGGTCAACAACGAGCAGGTGGAAGCGACGGCGCGCCTGAACATCGGCCAGGCGCAAATCGGTCAGGGCCGGCTGCTGGAAGGCAAGCAGAGCGTGGCGACGGGCCTGGCCTATTACGAGCGCACGGCCAACCAGCCCGACATGCAGGCGGTGCTGCTGGAATACGGCATGGCGCTGGAAAAGGCCGGCGACATGCGCGGCGCCGTGACGGCCTACCACCGCGAACGGGGCATCTCGAACCAGCTGTTTGAAAAGCAGCGGCAAAAGGCCGTGTATGAATTACAAGAGAAATACGAGGCGGAAAAGAAACAGCGCCAGATCGAACTGCTGAGCCGCGAGAATCAGCTGAAGAGCACGGAGATCGACAACCGCCGCCTGCAGCAACGCGTCTGGTGGCTGCTGGCGCTGGTGCTGGCCATGGGAACGGTCATCGTCGGCTTGCTATACCGCAAGGTGCGCCATGCCAACGTGCAGCTGAACGTAAAGAACCAGGAACTCAAGCGCCAAAGCTCGCGCGACCCGCTGACGGCCCTGTACAACCGCCGCCATTTCCAGGAATTCATGCGCAGCCATACGGGCCGGGGACAACAGACGCAGGCAGGCGATGTCGTCGGCGCCCTGTTCCTGCTCGATGTCGACCATTTCAAGCACATCAACGACCGCTATGGCCATGCGGCGGGCGACCTGGTGCTGACGAGCATCGCCGAAACCCTGCACGAGGTCTTGCGCGAAACGGACATGATCGTGCGCTGGGGCGGCGAGGAATTTCTCGCCTTCTTGCCGGCCGTGGCGCGCGACGGCCTTGACGAGATCGCGCGGCGCATCCTCAACGGCGTGGCCGCGCAAAGCATCGACTACCAGGGACAAGCCATCAAGGTGCACGTTTCCGTCGGCTACGCGCCCTACCCTCTGGCGCCGCTGGGCCAGCCGCTCAGCTGGGAACGCAGCGTCAACCTGATCGACATGGCGCTGTACCTGGCCAAGGCGCACGGGCGCAACCGGGCCTATGGCTTGCGGGGCTTTCATCAAGTGGAACGCACAACCCTCGAAGCGGTGGAGCAAGACCTGGAACGCGCGTGGCGCGACGGCTTTGTCGACCTGAGCGTGGTGGTGGGGACGGAAGATGGGACGGGCGCTGCGGCAGCGGAGGCGGAGGCTAAGGCGGGCCGGCACAGCGGAGCCGACCAGGCGCACGGGACAGCGGCCGCCGGTTGACGGCAGGCCGCTGGCGGCGCCAGGCCGATAACGGCCCTGGCGCCCTGTTGGCGATTACTTGGCGGCTTCCTGCATTTTTTCGCCGGCTTTTTCCACTTTCTTGCCGACGGCATCGGCCGCTTCGCTCATTTTCTTGTCAGCATCGGCAGCGACCTGATCCATCTTGGCGCCCGTGTCGGCAGCGGCGCTGCTCACGGCGGCGTCGGCTTTGGCAGCAGCGGCCTTGATGTCGGCTTCAGCCTTGGCAGCGGCGGCATCGATTTGCTGGCCAGCCTGCTCAGCAGGACCTGCGGCGACATCTTCCTTCTTCTGGCAAGCGGCCAGCGAAACGACGATCATCCCGGCGGCGCACAACGTCATCAGTTTTTTGCTTACTTTCATGATATTCCCTTTCATTGTTATCAAAAGACACAGATCAGTTCCCAATATACACCTGCCTAAAATTTTCTTGCGTTCGCTAACGCACATAAAATCGGGCTTTTGTAGCGTATTTGTAAGCAATGGTATCTTGATATCTTTTTGGCTATGTCACCGTCAAATGTGGGAATTCTCCCAACGTGGCTTTCAGCAAGGTTTCTGCTGAGAGGATGCGCCTGGCATCGAGTATCCAGCGCCAGCCCAGGTAATGGTGCAGGTAGCGCGTCGCCACGCCATGAAACGGACGCAGCCATTGCCTGAGACGGCTGTGATAGGCGTTGACGTTCTGCACGTGGGCCGCGCCCCGCACGCGCATGCCGGCACGCAGATTGACGGCCTGATGGCTGATGCCCGCCTCGCGGGCAAAAGCGGCATAGGCCGCATGGCCATCCGTAACCAGCAGCACATCCTGGTCCATGACGGGCGGCAAACAGCGATGCAGCTGCGCCTTCGTCAAGGCGCCCATGCCGGTGACGAAATCGAGGGTTTGTCCCGTGCGGTCGCGCGCCATCAGAATGCAGACGTGTTCATGCGACATGCCGCGCAAGGTCGCGTGGCCTCCGCGGCGGCGTGCCGGACGCGTCATCGTGCGCGCGCCCTTTTGCGACTCCAGCACATACAGCTCGTCGGCCTCGGCAATGCCATGTAGGCGGTGCGGCCGGTCCGTTTTTGCCAGGCTTAAAAACCGGTGGCGCCAGCGAAACGTGGTGTTGCGGTGCAGGCCCAGTCGGCTGGCCGCGCGGCGCACCGAGACAGAGTCGAGCAGGCAGTCCGCATATTCCAGCCATTCCGCCTTGTGGCGCAGGCGCGCCAGCGGCGTACCCGTCAGGGCATTGAAGGTGCGGCCGCAGGGCACGCAGCGGTAGCGCTGCAGGCCGTGCGCATGGCCATGCCGGTGCACATGCGCCGAATGGCAGGCTGGGCAGACCAGGCGCTGGCGCGCAACATCCTCGATCAGGGCGATGGTTGCCTGCTGCGGCGCGCTGCCACGCAGCAGGGCAATACCGGCCTGGCGCTGGCGTGCGCTCAGGCTGGCGAACTGCGCGATAAAGATCGTCCATTCGGCTGACAACATGATCGGCTCCCTGCATGGTGAATATGCAGAGTCAGACCACGCGGGCACAGGAAGATTCCGGCATTGCCCCTACTTGCCGATGACAGAGCCATCTTTTTAGCCAGTTTTACCCTGTTGCTTGCCCCCCGCGGGACCTGGCACCTGATAGCCATCCGTCAAGGTACGCAGGAAAACAATCACGTCGGCAATTTCCCCTTCGTTCAGCGCGGGCCGCTGGCCCGGCTGGCGGTCGAACGGCGCTTCCACGTTGACATTGGCTTCCAGTCCCGGCGGCAAGTCATCGTACTTTCGCAGCTTGCCGTTCCTGTCTTTCGGATACCATTTTTGCGGCGCCGTATCGCGCTGCACGTAAAAGCGCAGCACCTGCTCCAGGCTGGTGAAACTGCCGTTATGGAAAAACACCTTGCGCAGCGCCACATTGCGTAGCGACGGCGTCTTGAAGCTGCCGCAATACTCCTTGTGCTGCATCAAATCCGTGCGGTCGGGGCCGTACAGTCCCATGTCGAAAAACGCCGGGTCCGCATTCGCCGGCAAGGTGGTGTTGCGCGGCACGCCGATATTGATCAAGCCGTAGTCCGTGAATTGCGGGAAGGCGCCGCCCGGCGTGATCTGGCTGATGTGGCAGGAAGCGCAATTGCCCTTGTTTTCATCGTTGAACAGGGCCAGGCCACGCGCTTCCTGCGGACTCAACGTGGCCTGCTTGCGCAGCACGGCATCGTACTTGCTCGTGTAGGGGTAGAAATCGGCCGGGCTTTCCTGGAACACTTCCAGCGACATCAGCGCCCAGCGCAAGGCCTGGCCCGGCTGCTCGAAAATATCCTCGCCATATGTACGGCGGAACTGCGCCGCCAGCGGCCCGGCCCGCAACTTGGCCACCACGGCGGCCGCATCGCGGTTGCCCATCTCGCGCGGCGACAGCAGGGGCGCCAGCGCCTGTTCATGGCCGGACTGGGCGCGGCCATCCCAGTTGCGCCCGCCCGTCGGCCCCGCGTCGATGCTGTCGTCGCCGTCATCGTCGTGATAATGCTCGCTGAAGGCGGGCGCATTCTGGATGTAGCGCAGCGAAGGCGCCGCGCGCGTGCCCGCATCTTTCAATTCAGGGCCGCCCAGCTGCACCGCCAGGCCGTTCGGCGGCCCATATGCGTGCTCGGGACTGTGGCAGCTGGCACACGACAGCTTGCCCGACACGGACAGGCTGGGCGCAAAAAACATGGCGCGCCCCATGGCCGTCATCTGCGCCACGGAAGGCTGGCGCTGCAGGGTGGGCGCATAGGCGCCGGACAGATAGGCAGGCGTGGCAGGCTTGGCTGCGGCGTGGGCATCGTTCTGCGCCGCCGGATGGCAGGCGGCCAGCAAACAGGCGGCCACGGCGGCGAGCAGCAGGGAGGGTCTCGGTTTCATCATGGGCTGGCAGCGTAGCAAGCATATATGACAGCTGCATGACAAAACCCTGCCAAAACGCATGTATCAAAAACCGTACATTACGTCATGTAACAGGGGCTGACATGTCACGCAGCTGACATATTCGATGCCTAGCATGCGACGTTTTCCACCCAGAAGGCATGAACATGAAACCGCAAGCCCGAATCACCTTGGCGCCCGTCCTACGTCCCTTACCGTTGTTATTGTCGCTGGGCCTGGCCGCCTGCGGCAGCGACTACGCCGTCACGCCGCATATCAACGGCCAGGTGATCGGCAGCTACTATGAGAACGCCCAGGTCTGCGTCGAGAGCAGCAGCGCCAGGCTGACGTGCGACAGTGGATCAAGCGCCGTGCGCACGGCCGCCGACGGCAGTTACAGCCTGGAAGGCCAGGGCGCCGTGCTGGTGACGGTGGGCACGGACGCCATCCGCCACGAAGTGATCGGCGACGCCGGCACCAAGGTCACGCAAAAACTGCTGCTGCGCGCGCCCGCCGGCCATGCAGGCTTCGTCAGCGCCCTGTCGACGGAACTGGTGCAAGTCATGGACAGCAATGGCGGCGACTTCGCGGCCGCCAGCAGCAAGCTGGCCGCGCGCATCGGCGTGTCCGAAGCGGGGCTGGCATCGGACTTCAACAAGGCCAGCGGCGACGAACTGGCGAAGCTGAAGGCGGAAAACGCCAGCGTCACGAGCTTGATCGCCAGCGCCAGCGCGCAGGCGGCGCCGGCCGACGCCCTGGCCGCCCTGAACAGCGGCCTGGCATTGAACAACATCCAGACCATCGTCGTCATCTACGCGGAAAACCGCGGCTTCGACAACTTGTATGGCCTGTTCCCCGGTGCGAACGGCGTGCCGGTCGTGAACCCCACATCGACGTCCGCGTATGTGCCGCAAAAGGATATCGACGGCAGCACCCTGCCCGTGCTGCCACCGACCTGGGGCGGCATGACGGCGGCCGGCCAGAGCACCGTCATCACGCAGGCGCAGTCGGCCAACCTGCCGAACAAGCCGTTCCAGATCGACGACGCCAGCAGCCCGCTGTACCTGCCGCAATCGGTGATCACGCGCGACCTCGTTCACCGCTTCTATAACAACCAGATGCAGATCAACGGCGGCGCCAACGACAAGTTCGCCGCCTACTCCGATGCGGGCGGCTTGAGCATGGGCTATTACGACGGCAGCAAGATGCAGCTGTGGGACATCGCCAAACAATATGCGCTGGCCGACAACCTGTTCATCGGCGCCTTCGGCGGCTCGTTCCTCACGCACCAGTACCTGATCTGCGCATGCGCGCCCACCTATCCGAACGCCGACACCTCGGTGGCCAAGGGGTCGATCGCGAAAATCGACGTCGACGCCAAGGGCAACTTCCTGCGCCTGACGCCGTCCGCCACGGCACCAGGCACGGTGCTGAACGGCGCGCCCGGCTACGCCAACGATGGCGCGCTGACGCCGGCCGACAGCACGGGCATGTTCTACGCCGTCAATACCATGCAGCCGGCGTTCCAGCCCAGCAGCAACGCCCCGGCAGCGGGCGACAGCAGCAAGCTGTATGCGGACACGGGCAAGGCCACCACCTTGCCGCAGCAGACGCAGACCAACATCGGCGACCTGCTGTCCGGCAAGAATATCGACTGGGCCTGGTATGCGGGTGCCTGGAAAGACACGACGGCCCTGGCCACTGCCAGCGCGCGCGGCAGCAGTTTCCCCAGCCCGCCAAACTTCCAGTTCCACCACCAGCCATTTAACTATTTTGCCAGCATGGATCCCGTCAAGGCGCCCGCCTACCGCGCCGCCCACCTGCGCGATTTCGACAGCCAGTTCATGAATGACGCCAGCGCCGGCAAGCTGCCCGCCGTGACCTTCTACAAGCCGCAGGGTAACTTGAACCAGCACGCGGGCTATGCCAGCGTGGCCGATGGCGACGCGCATATCGCCAGTGTCATCGCCCAGCTGAAAAAGAGTCCGCAGTGGAAGAACATGCTGGTCATCGTCACCTACGATGAAAACGGCGGCTTCTATGACCACGCCACGCCGCCAAAAGGCGACCGCTGGGGTCCGGGCACGCGCGTGCCGGCCATCCTCGTCTCGCCGTACGTGAAAAAAGGATTGGTCGATCATACGCAATACGATTCGGCCTCCATCCTGCGCGCCATCACGCACCGCTTCGCGCTACCCGTACTGGACGGCTTGACGACGCGCGACAAGGCGCTGGTGGCCAATGGCGGCAAGCCGATGGGCGACTTCAGCGCCGCGCTGGCGCTGGTGCCGCAAGAGTAAGGTGCAGTAGCAAGGCCCGGCAAGATACGCCCGCCCGGCCTGGCCGCGGCGGGCGTTTTACTTGGCCCTGTCGCAGCAAATGCATACGATAGGCTCTTGCTCGCGCTATTGGCCGGGGGCGGTATCGAGTAGCGAACGTTCGAGCAGCTGCGACAGCGCCGCGCGCAGGGCCTGGGTGCGCGTCGCCAGCTCCGGCCGCTTGTAGCGCTCGGCGGCGATCAGGCTGTTCTCCAGGCAGACCCGGTCGCCTTTTGCCAGGCAGGCGTCGGCGGCGTCCAGCTGGACACTGGCTTGCGCCACTTTCACTTTGGCATCGAGTTCCAGGGTGTCGGGATCGTCGCCCCAGCGTTTCACATGGGCCGCCAGGCGCGTGGCAGCCAGGTCCGGCTTGCCGCCATCGAGCGCCTGGTTGATGGCTGCCTGCGCCGCGCTCCACGCCTGCTCGCGCCGCTGTTTCTTCTCGCACGCGCTGGCGGCGCTCGTGATGCCCGCTTGCAGGCGTTTCAGCTGCGCCGCCGGCGCCTTGGCGCTTTTCAGCACGGCCAGGCCACTGCGCGCGCCGTCCAGGTCGCATTGGGCCGCCAGCGCCATGGCCGCATCGACCTGCTGCGCCACGCTGGCCGGCTTGTCGGCGGGCTTGTTGATGAACCAGATGCCTGCCAGCACCACGCCTGCCGCGATCCACGTGCGCAAGCGGATGGGCGGACGCGGCGGCGGCACCGAGCCCTTGCTTGCCGGTTTCGCCGGCGGCGCCCTGGACGGCACCGGCGCGGCTGGCGCAGGCTGGGGTGCGGGCGCAGGGCTAGCCTCAGCTGCGGGCTGGACTGCGGGCTGGACTGCGGGCACGGGTATCGGCGGCGGCTTGCGCGGCACGGGCGGCGGCGCAGCCGCAGCAGTCGCTGCGGACAATGGTGGCGGCACGGCCGCCGCGGGCACGACGTTCTCTAAAACCACTGGCGCTGCCACCTGGCGCGTACCGCAAAACGGACAATGCGCCAGGCGCAGCGGCAAGTAGCGGCCGCAAGCGGCGTTGATGCACATTTCATTCACTTGTTCAAGCACGTTCCAACCTTTTCCCGGATTCACTCTGCTGCGTTCTGCCGCAATATTACCTTACGCAGCAGCTGCCACGGCGCGCCCGCACCGCCGTCTGCAGGCTTGATGCCAATCAAATGGCACCCGCCACCGCGGCCTAAGCTACAGGCACAGGCCAAGCACAAGGAGATTGCCATGCCAGCCCACCTGATCATCGAAGACGGCCAGCCCTCGTGGTGGGACAGCGCCGATATCTGGGTCGTGCCGGGCAATGATCCGAATGGCCCGCCAGGCGCGCCCATCGCCGGCACCGCCAACTACCTGTGGGGCCGCGTGCACAACACGGGCAACAGCGCCTCGAACGGCGTGCGTGTGGATTTTTACTGGGCCGATCCCTCGGGCCAGATCGCCGTCGGCGCCGCCACGCAGGTCGGTTCCGCCTTTGCCGACCTGCCGCCCGGCGCCACGCAGGAAGTGCTGTGCCTGGTGCCGTGGGTTCCCGTCATCGTCAATGGCGGCCACGAATGCCTGCTGGCCGTGGCGCATGGCGCGGGCGACATCAACCCGCTACCCGATCCCCTGCCCAACGGCTTTCCCTTCCAGCCCAAGCAGCACGAGCAGATCGCGCAACGCAATGTCACCGTGGTGCTGGCGGCACGGCGCGCACAGTTGCTGGCCGTCACGGTGGCGGCCCTGCCCCGCGCCATCAAAAAAGTGGAATTGCAGCTGGAGCATGGCGGCGCGCTGCCGGAAAACCTGCTGGCCACCCTGGGCCTGGAGCGCTGGCAGGCGGCCAAGGACGCGCGCGTGGAAGCGGGCCTGGCACGTAGGCCCCACTGTGATGGCGACGGACCGGGCGAGCAAAAGCTGGCGCTGGAAGTGCCGCGCGGCCAGTCACTGGCCATCTACCTGAGCCTGCGCGCCGATGCCTTGCCGGAGCGCCAGTATGCGCTGCTGCGGGTGCTGGAAACGCAGGAGGGCAAGGTCATGGGCGGCATCACCTATGTCGTCGTCGACCTGAAACAGCAACAGGGCCAGGATCACGACCAGGAACAGCACAGTCCCGAGGAGCAGGCATCATGAGCGACACCCCCATGCAGGTGCTGACGCGGCCTTTCGCGATCGAGCCCGTCACCAACATCATGCTGCCGGACGGCATCTTCGACAATGCCATCTATGGCTTGCGCATCGCCGCCCACGTCACCAATGTGTCCAACAGCGCCCTGAACAATGTCACCGTGTACCTGGAAAGCGTGGGCGACCCCGGCATCGTGCCCGTGGCGCGCACCTTCTTCTTTGCCAGCATCCCTGCCGGCGCGGCCATGCTGATGATGTGGGACGCAGACTTCCAGCATGCGGCGCCCGGCAAGCGCCTCGTCAGCTTTGTCGCCAAGGCCGACGGCTACACGCCGCGCCGCTCGATCCAGCAAATCTTCGTCTCGCAGACGCGCTTTGACAGCGCCACCAATACCTACACCTGCACGGTAGAGGAAGGCACGCTGGAACTGTCCAAGCCGCAGGGCCACCTGCCGGGCAAGCGCTGGGGCAGCACAGGCAATGATGGCAAAGAGTGCCGCTGCCCGCCCGGCCTGGGGCCGATCGTGCCGACCGGCATGACCCTCGTCTGGACGCCGAACCCCGCCTACGCGGGCACGCACGGCGACCTGCCGTTTTCCGACCCGTGGTGGAAAATCCTCGCCATCATCATCGCCATCATCGCCGCCCTGGTGGCCATCATTGCCGCCGCGCTCGGCTCCGGCAAGGCCAGCTTCAGTGTGGGCGGCACTTTCGAGGAAACGGACCCCAGCGTCGACTGCTGCTCGCTGGAAGGGGCCGGCTCGGGCCAGCCGGAATTCACGGTGGCAGGCGTGGCCTCGGCCATCGCCTCGGGCGCCATCGCCGTGGCCTGCTCCGATATCGCCGACCCGTTCTGGCGTGGCCAGGAAGCAACAGCGCCGGCCGCCGGCGAACTGACCCTGGCCGAGCGCGTGGTGGCGAAATGGGTGCTGCCGGAAGCGCCGAATGCGGGCCTGCCCTACACGGCCGATATCAGCTGGGAATACCAGCGTTTTACCACGGGCGCCACCTACCAGCATGCCGTCACCGAAACGCAAGTCAACATCCACGTGGCGGGGCCAGTGGAGACGGATACGCCCGCCGTCGTGCAGGCCTACGAACCGTTGTGGATACGCGCCAGCTTCAAGCGCGACAATGGCAATGTCTTCCGTGGCACGGAACTGTATGCCTTCGTGCTGTTCCAGGCGCCGCAAGGCCTGTATTTCGTCGAATCGCTGACCGACGATGGCCTGGGCTTCGACCCGGGTGCGAATGACGGCGTCTACGCAGGCAGCCTGGACTTGAAGCGGGCCTACCGGACACTGTTGCAATACGACCAAAAGGTCTTCGGTACCTGGCGAGTCTTCGTCTTCGCCCAGGACGTCAACCTGACCAAGCCCGGCACGCCACCAGAAATCGCCGCCCAGCACATCGGCGGCATGTTCATCGCCAGCGCCATCGAAATCACCTTCGACGACACCCTCCCCTGCCCGCTCAAGGCGCAGGCGAACATCATCGTGGTGTGATGGGAGGAGCATGTTGATCGAGCTCAGGCGCAGGGCGGCCAGGTCGGGTAGGTCCTGTAGGTCGGATTAGCGGGGCAAAGCCCCGCGTAATCCGACAACATTGTTGGCTCCCATCCCATATGCGTGCACACCAGGAACAGCCGGAAAAAGCTTCGGCGCAGGGCCGGCAGGTCGGATAAGTCCGGTAGGTCGGATTAGCGGGGCGAAGCCCCGCGTAATCCGACAACATTGTTGGCTCCCACCCCATATGCGTGCACACCAGGAACAGCCGGAAAAAGCTTCGGCGCAGGGCCGGCAGGTCGGATAGGTCCTGTAGGTCGGATTAGCGGGGCAAAGCCCCGCGTAATCCGACAACATTGTTGGCTCCCATCCCATATGCGTGCACACCAGGAACAGCCGGAAAAAGCTTCGGCGCAGGGCCGGCAGGTCGGATAGGTCCGGTAGGTCGGATTAGCGAGGCGAAGCCCCGCGTAATCCGACAACATTGTTGGCTCCCATATGCCGCCCCTACACCTTGACGCTTTCAGGCTTGGCAATGACCGTTCTCGCAATAATTTCCGTCTCCGGGCACGACGCCATCGCATCCGAATACGCCAGCCAGCGCTGCAGGCTTTCCATGCGGCGGATGGTGATGCCCTTGCCGTTGATATAGCCGATCTGCTCGAAATTGGCGGGGCTGGTGGTCAGCTTCGAGACGGTGGGGGCATTGTCCACCAGGCGGTCATACGCCTTGCGCGCCTTGTGCTCCCACTTGGCCAGCACGGGATCGTCGAAACGGTTGCTCTCAAAATACACGGTGATGGTACGGTCGTGGTTGGCGAAGCCGACAATGGCCGCACCCTTGCGTATGGTCAGCAAGACATCTTCCTTGACGCCGGTCACGGGAACAAACACGGCGGCGCGCCCATCTGTATCGGGCCGCTCCATGGGAATATCTTGTCCAATTATGCTCATCGCATCACACTCTTCGTCCTGGCCTGTCAGGCTGTTGTATTGATAGGGTTCTGTGGCACCGCGCGTGGCCCAGACGAGCTGTACCGCTATTGCCCGCCCTGCCCAAACCCGCTGTTACGCTGTTTTGAAGCTGTTTTTAAACTATCAATCAATAATACATTGCCGTGTGGCACTACACAAGATCGCCGCGCCACTGGCGGCGGCCCTACATCCGATGGCGAATGGCGGCGCCCGGTGCAATCGCCTTATAATGCCGTGTTTACTTCCTGCCCAACCTTCCCGCACCATGACGCTTCCCGAAAATGACACCAGCCGGCTTGACGCCATCAGCGCCGCCGCCACCGAAGTGGCCGCGCAAAACGTGGCCGACCTGCTGGCCATGGCCATCTGCCACCGGCCCGACGAACCGGCGCTGGTCGTCTGCGACAAGCGCAGCTGGCTCAATGTCGTGCTGACGCAAGCCTATCAGCAGGCCTTGCCGGACGCGACCTTCATCGATTTCGACGACGTCACGCCCGATGCGGTGCTGGCCGCGTTTGCCGAACTGCCGGCCGGCAGCCTCGTCGTGCTGATCCAGTCGACCAGCTTCCGCCTGGAAGCGTTCCGCATCCGCATCGAGCTGTTCAAGCGGGGCTTGAAAGTCATCGAACATGTGCACCTGTCGCGCATGCCCGGTGTGCAGGGCTTGCACTACATCGCTTCGCTGGCCTACGACCCCGCCTATTACCGCGGCGTCGGCCATGCCTTGAAAGCGCGCATCGACGGCGCTCGCCACGGCATGGTCGACAGCGGCGGCGAGCAGCTGGTGTTCGCCTCGCCGTTCGAATCGGCCAAGCTCAATATCGGCGACTACAGCGGCATGAACAATATCGGCGGCCAGTTCCCGCTGGGCGAAGTGTTTACCGAAGCGCAGGACCTGGAAGCCGTGAATGGCCGCGTGCGCATTTTCGTCTTTGGCGACACGCAGTTCATGGTCAACCGCCCCGACACGCCGATCACGCTGGTCATCGAGAAGGGCCGCGTGACGGGCACGGAAAACGCCACGCCGGAATTTACCGCCATGCTGGACATCATCCGCGCGCACGAAGGCGAAGTGTGGGTGCGCGAACTGGGCTTCGGCATGAACCGCGCCTTTTCGCGCGAGCAGCTGGTCAACGACATCGGCACGTATGAACGCATGTGCGGCATCCATTTGTCGCTGGGCGCCAAGCATGGCGTCTACACCAAGCCGCAATTCAAGCGCAAGGATGCGCGCTACCACGTGGATATCTTCGCCGTCACGGAAGCCGTCTACCTGGACGACGAGCGCGTGTACGCCGATGGCGCATGGACGGTGGAGCCCGTCGCGCTCAACTGACCTTCAACTGCACAATCCGGCCGCGGCCAGCTCGCGGTCCCATGGCGGCACGGGCTGGTATTCGGCCACCAGGAAATCGATCAACGCGCGCACCTTGGGCGAGGGCTGGCGGCTGGCCGGATACAGGGCGCTCAAGTGATTGAGCGGCAGCTCCCAGTCCGTCAGCACGGGCACCAGGCTGCCATCGAGCAGGTTGCGCCAGGCGAGAAACGTGGTGCTGTAGACGATGCCCAGCCCCCGCTGCGCCGCCTGGTGCAGCACCAGGCCATTATTCGCCGTAAAACCCGCCTGCACGCGCACGCTCACCGCTTCCCGTCCTTCCCCTTCTCCGCGCTGGAAATGCCAGTTCGTGCCATCGGTCAGGTGGCTGAAATGCAGGCACTGGTGCCGCAACAAATCCTGCGGCGCCTGCGGCATGCCCCATTGCGCCAGGTAGCCGGGACTGGCGCACAGCACGGCGCGGCACGGCGCCAGCGGGCGCATGGCCAGCGCGCTGCTGTCCGGGATGCCGCCCACGCGGATGGTCAGGTCAAAGCCGTGGCGTATCGGGTCGAGCAGGGCATCGTCGACATACAACTCGGCCCGCACCTGCGGGTGCAGCAGGCTGAAACGGGCGACGGCGTCGGCCAGCCAGGCGCTGCCAAAACTGGACGGCGCCTGGATGCGCAGCGGCCCCGCGAGCTGTGCCCCCGCGCCCGCCTGCGCCACGTGCGCCACCATGCGCGCCGCTTCCTGCGCCTGGCTGACAGTGGCCATGCACGGCGCCAGGTAGGCGCGGCCCGCATCCGTCAGGCTCACTTCACGCGTGGAACGGTGCAGCAGGCGCGCATCGAGTCGCGCTTCCAGCTGCATGATGGTCTTGCTGACCATGGCCCGCGTCAGGCCCAGGCGCTGCCCCGCCACGGTGAAGCTGCGCAAGCGGGCCACCTCGACAAAAATTTCCATCGCTTTTAATTGATCCATGTCAAAGATTGTCTTCGTTTTGACGACAATCTGTCAACTGCCAGCCGATTGTTTGCGCCCTGGCCGCCGCCTACAATGGCGCTTTCCATAGACCTCCGGAGCCGTTGCCATGCTGACTACTGACCAACAAGAACAATACCAACGCGACGGCTACATCATCCTGCCCGGCTTCAAGGGTGCGGACGAAATCGCCGCCCTGCGCGCGCGCGCCGAGCAGATTGTCAACGAATTCGATCCCGGCCTGAGCCAATCGATCTTCACCACGCGCGACCAGGCGAAGAACACCAACGATTACTTTCTCGCCTCCGACAACACCATCCGCTGCTTCTTCGAGGAAGAGGCCTTCGGCGCGGACGGCCAATTGAAGCAGGCGAAATCGCTGTCTATCAACAAGATCGGCCACGCCATGCATGACCTGGACCCCGTCTTCCGCGCTTTTTCGGCCGACCCGAAACTGGCCGAAGTGGCGCGCGACCTGGGCCTGGCGGACGCGCAGGTGTGGCAATCCATGTACATCTTCAAGCAGCCCGGCATCGGCGGCGAAGTGCGCTGGCACCAGGACGCCACCTATTTTGAAACCACGCCGGTCAGCGTGACCACCTTCTGGTTCGCGCTGGAAGACGCCACCCTGGACAACGGCTGCCTGTGGGCGGAACCGGGCGGCCACCGCGGCCCCCTGCGCGAACGCTTCATCCGCAACGGCGACGCCGTGCGCGTGGAAAAACTCGACGCCATGCCCTGGCCCGACGACAGCACGGCCGTCCCCCTGGAAGTGAAGGCGGGTGCCCTCGTCTGCTTCCACGGCTTGCTGCCCCATTACAGCGCGCCGAACCGCTCGCCCGTCTCGCGCCATGCCTACACCCTGCATGCGACGGATGGCCGGACCGAATACGCGGCCCACAACTGGATCCAGCGCGACGCATCCTTCCCCGTGCGGGGCTTCGTCTGATGCGCATCCAGGTCTTCGCCGCCCACTGGGGCAATAACGACCTGGCGCCCGAGGTCTTCATCGACAAGGTACTGGCGGCCGGCTTTGACGGCATCGAAATGTCGCTGCCGCTGGACGCGGCCCTGCGCGAAGAATGGACCAGGCGCATCGCCGATGCAGGCCTGGAGCTGATCGCCGCGCAGTGGGAAACCGTCTTCCACGCTGACTTCGACCTGCACCGCGCGGCCCTGGCCGAGCTGCTGGAAAACGCCTGCCTGGCGCGTCCCGTGCTGGTCAACACGCACACGGGCAAGGATTACTTCAGCCAGGCGCAGAACGCGCAGCTGATCGACCTGGCCGCCGCCATCTCGGCCAGGCACGGCGTGCCCATCGTGCACGAAATCCACCGCAGCCGTTTCAGCGGCCATCCGATGCTGCTGCTGCCCTACCTGGCGCAATATCCCGGGCTGCCATTGACGGCCGACCTGTCGCACTGGTGCTGCGCCTGCGAATCCTTGCTGGAGGACCAGCCGCAGACCCTGGCGCAAGTGCTGCCGCTGGTGCGCCATGTGCACGCCCGCGTGGGCCATGCCCAAGGCCCGCAGGTGGCCGACTTCCGCGCCCCGGAAGCGAAACAGGCCCTCGACGCCCACCTGGCCTGGTGGGATGCCATCGTCGCCCAGCGCCGCGCGGCCGGCGCCGGGCGCATGACGTTCACGCCGGAATTCGGCCCCGCGCCCTACACGCAAACCCTGCCCTGGACGCAGCAGCCTGTGACGGATGCGTGGGAGCAGAACGTCGCGATGCTCAAGCTGCTGCGCGCACGCTATCCGACAGACTGAGGAAGCTGCGCAAAATTGGCCTGCACGAAATCGATGAAGGTGCGCAGCGGCGCGGGCAGATGGCGCCGGCCCGCATAGTATAAAAACGGGCCGGGAAAGGGCATCGCCCAGTCTTCCAGCACGGGCTGCAGCTGGCCAGCATCGATATACGGCTGCAGCCACTCTTCAAACAGATACACGAGGCCATGGCCGGCGACGGCCATGCTGACCGCAAAATCAGCCGCCGTCGGCGTGACGATCACGGGGCCGTCCGGCTCGACGCTCACTTTTTGCCCGTCCCGCTCGAACTCCCACGGTGGAACCGCGCCACTGAGGAATTTCCCCAGCAGGCAGGCATGCTGCAGCAGGTCGCGCGGATGCACGGGCACGCCGCGCTGCGCCAGGTAGGACGGCGCGCCCGCCACCGCGAAGCGCTGCGTGCGCGGGCCGATAGGAATGGCGATCATGTCCTGCTCCAGCCGCTCGCCATAACGGATGCCGGCGTCGCAACCGCTGGCGACGACGTCGACAAAATTATTATCGACCACCAGCTCGACCCTGATCTGCGGATAGGCGCGCAGGAACTGGTCGACCATGGGCTGCAAAAAGAAGCGCGCCGCGTTGACCGGCACGTTCAAGCGCAAGGTGCCGCGCGGGCTGTCGCGCAAGTCGTTCAGCACGTCGAGCGCGCTGCTCACTTCATCGAGCGCCGGGCGCAAGCGCGTCAGCAGCAGCGCCCCGGCCGCCGTCGGCGTCACGCTGCGCGTCGTGCGTTCCAGCAGGCGGATGCCCAGTTGCTGCTCCAGCCGGCGCAGCGCTTCGCTCATGGCGGACGCGGACTGCCCACTGGCGCGTGCGGCCTGGCGAAAACCCTGGTGCCGGGCCACCAGGGCAAAGGTGGACAAGTCGGCCATGGAAGGGCTGTCTGCATGCATGGGAAGAGCTTTCATTGTGCGGAAATGAGTACAGCCTGTGCCGGATTGCCCCGATTATCATACAGCGCAATCGGCCTTACGATAGTGGCTCTCGAACTCGACCACCACACAGGAGCTGCCATGCACACGCCTTACCCCGCCCGCGACCAATTCACGCCCGCCCATTGCGACATCGCATTCAACCGCCTCGGCTACGGCGCCATGCAACTGGCCGGCCCGCACGTCTGGGGTCCGCCGAAAGACCGCGTCGCCGCCGTCGCCGTGCTGCGCGAAGCCATCGAATTAGGCGTCAACCATATCGACACGTCGGACTTTTACGGCCCGCACGTCACCAACCAGATCATCCGCGAAGCGCTGCATCCCTATCGCGACGGTTTGACCATCGTCACCAAGATCGGCTTCGTGCGCGGCGCCGACCAGTCCTGGCTGCCGGCCGCATCGCCACAGCAATTGCGCGATGCCGTGCACGACAACCTGCGCAACCTGGGCCTGGACGTGCTCGATGTGGTCAACCTGCGCGCGCCGGGCATGGCCGGCCCGGACGGCTCGTCGCTTGCCGAACCGCTGGACACCTTGGTGCAGCTGCAGCGCGAAGGCCTGGTGCGCCATATCGGCCTGTCCAATGTCGATGCGGGCCAGGTGGCCGAGGCACAGCGCATCAGCCCCATTGTCTGCGTGCAGAACCATTACAACCTGGCGCACCGCGCGGACGATGCCCTGATCGACTCCCTGGCCGCGCAAGGCATCGCCTATGTGCCCTTCTTTCCCCTCGGTGGCTTTTCGCCGCTGCAGTCCGATACCCTGAACCAGGTGGCGGCCGCCATGCAAGCGACGCCGATGCAGGTGGCGCTGGCCTGGCTACTGCAGCGCGCGCCGAATGTGCTGGTCATTCCCGGCACCTCGTCGGTGGCGCATCTGCGCGAAAACGTCGCGGCCGGCGCGCTTACGCTCGACGCGCAAGCGCTGGCGGCATTGAGGTCGCTTGCAACTAAGTAGCGCACTATATATACTGTGCCCATGGATACCACCACCACCACCACCACCAATCCCTTGCACCAGGTACCGCGCCTGGACGGCCAGCTGTGCTTTGCGCTGTACTCGACTTCTCTCGCCATGAACAAGCTGTACCGCAAGCTCTTGCGGAAACTCGGCCTGACGTATTCGCAATACCTGGTGATGATGGTGCTGTGGGAGCGCGACGGCCTGACGGTGTCGGAAGTGGGCGAGCGTCTGTTCCTCGACTCGGCTACCCTGACGCCCCTGCTCAAGCGCATGGAGCAATCAGGATTGCTGACGCGCACGCGCGCCGCCAGCGACGAGCGGCAAGTCATCATTTCCCTCACGCAGCAGGGCGACGAGTTGCGCCACGCGGCGGCGTTGTTGCCGGAAGCTATCTTGACGGCCAGCCACTGCAGCGTGGAGCAGGTTGTGGACATGAAACAACAGCTGAACCAGTTGCGCGACAGCCTGATGAAAAGTGAGTAAAACCGTCGTTTTTCCGGGCAAAATAAGGCAAATCACTGCCCGGACCGCGTCCGGCAAACCCTGGCGCGAAATCCGCCTTTCTTTATTACAAATCGATACAAGGCCGGCACCACCCTGCGTATAGAATAGTTGCCACTATTTCCGGACAACAACATCAGGGTGGGTATGCGCATTTCATTCGGCTCCGTGGCCTCGCTGGCTCTCTGCTTTACCGTCTCGGCCTTTGCCGCCGAGCCATTCGACGACAAGTTCCGCCAGCTCGAAGAAGTGCTGCCCACGCCGAACACCTACCGCACCGCCTCGGGCGCGCCCGGCCACGCCTACTGGCAGCAGCGCGCCGACTACGCGATCCGCGCCACCCTGGACGAAGCCAAACGCGAAATTAGCGGCAGCGGCACCATCACGTATCACAACCAGTCGCCCGACACGCTCGGCTACCTGTGGGTGCAGCTGGACCAGAACATCTACAAGCCGGACTCCGACGCGCGCCGCATGGCCACGGCGCCATCGCGCCAGGCCTGGGCCAGGACGGCGGGCGACGACACGATGAAATTCGAGGGCATGCGCAGCATGCTGGCACGCGGCGACTTCCAGGGCGGCTTCAATATCCGCGCCTTGAAAGGCGCGGATGGCCAGGCTTTAAAATATGTAGTGAACCGCACCATGATGCGCATCGACTTGCCACAGCCCTTGAAGCCGGGCCAGGACTTTGTCTTCCAGGTCGACTGGGATTACCGCATCAACGAACAGAAGGTGCTGGGCGGGCGCGCCGGCTATGAAGTCTTCGACGACAAGAACGCCCTGTTCGAGGTGGCGCAGTGGTTCCCGCGCATGGCGGCCTACTACGACGCGGCCGGCTGGCAGCACAAGCAGTTCCTTGGCTCGGGCGAATTCACCCTGGAATTCGGCGACTACGACGTGCAGCTGACGGTACCCGCCGACCACATCGTCGCCTCCACGGGCGAACTGCAAAACCCGCAGGACGTGCTGTCTGCCGCGCAGCGCGAGCGCCTGCAAAAGGCCCGCGGCAGCGACAAGCCCGTCATCATCGTCACGCAAAAAGAAGCGGAAGCGGCCGAAAAATCCGTCAGCCGCGCGCAAAAGACCTGGCACTTCAAGGCGGCCAACGTGCGCGACTTCGCCTGGGCCTCGAGCCGCAAGTTCATCTGGGATGCGCAGGGCTACAAGAAGGGCGGCAGCGATCTGATGGCCATGTCCTACTATCCGAAAGAGGGCAATCCGCTGTGGGAAAAATACAGCACGCAGGCCATCGTGCACACGATCGAGCAGTACAACAAGTACAGCATCGACTACCCGTATCCGACGGCCATCTCCGTCAACGGCCCCGTGGGCGGCATGGAGTATCCGATGATCTCGTTCAATGGCCCGCGCCCCGTCAAGGACAAGAAAACGGGTGAACTGACCTACTCCAAGCGCACCAAGTATGGCCTGATCGGCGTCATCATCCACGAAGTGGGCCACAACTACTACCCGATGATCATCAACTCGGACGAGCGCCAGTGGACCTGGATGGATGAAGGCCTGAATACCTTCGTGCAGTACATGGCGCAACAGGCGTGGGAAGAAAACTACCCGGCCTCGCGCGGCGAGCCGCGCGAGATCGTCGACTACATGCGTAGCCGCGACCAGGTGCCCATCATGACCAATTCCGAATCCCTGCTGCAGTTCGGCAACAACGCCTACGCCAAGCCGGCGGCGGGCCTGAACATCCTGCGCGAAACCATCCTCGGGCGCGAGCTGTTCGACTACGCCTTCAAGGAATACGCGCAGCGCTGGAAATTCAAGCGCCCCACGCCTGCCGACTTCTTCCGCACCATGGAAGACGCCTCCGGCACGGACCTCGACTGGTTCTGGCGCGGCTGGTTCTATACCACCGACCCGGTCGACATCAGCATCGACGGCATCAGCGAATATGGCGTGAGCTCGAAAAATCCGGAAACGGAAAAGGCCTGGAAAAAGGCGCAGAAGAGCGCCCAGCCGGAGTCCGTCACGGACCGCGCCAACAAGGGCATGCCGCGCCGCGTCGATGCGCATCCGGAGCTGAAGGATTTTTATAACCAGCACGACGATTTCACGGTCACCAACAAGGACCGCAATACCTACGTCGAGACGCTGGCCGGCCTGGAACCGTGGGAAAAGGACTTGCTGAAACAGGGCAAGCATTTGTACCTGGTCGACCTGTCGAACGTGGGCGGCATGGTCATGCCATTGATCCTCGAGATCGAACTGAAAAGCGGCAAGAAATACGTCGAGCGCGTGCCGGCCGAAGTGTGGCGCTACTCGCCGAAGAAAATCACCAAGGTCGTCATCACGGATGAACCGATGGTGGGCCTGGTGCAGGATCCGTACTGGGAAACGGCCGACATCGACACCAGCAACAATAGCTGGCCGCGCAAGATCACGCCGTCACGCCTGGAACTGTTCAAGAGCGAGAAGTCGCCCAAGGATAACCTGATGCGCGATTTTCATACGCCGCTGAAAGGCAAGGCCGGCGGCTCGGCCAAGGGCGACGAGGCATGAAGACCTGGCGCACGCTCACGGCCAGCCTGCTGGCCTGCGCCAGCATGGCCGCTGGCGCGCACAATTTCCACATGGGCATCGCCGACATCAGTTACAACGCCGCCAGCGGCAGCACAGAAGTGGTGCACACCTACACGGGCCACGACGTGGAAGCACTGCTGACGCAGCTGTACCAGCGCCAGTTCGACCTGGGCCAGGAAGCCAGCGAGGCGGCCCTGCGCCGCTATGTCGAAAAACAGTTTTACATCGTGGCGCCCGGCGGCAAGCGTTTGCGCCTGCAGTGGGTCGGCATGAAGGTCAATGCCGACAACGTGGTGATCTTCCAGGAGATCGAGCATACGCGCCTGGCGCCCGGCACGCGCATCCACAACCAGCTGCTGACCGACTTCCTGCCCGGCCAGCGCAATACCCTCAACGTGCAGGATGGCGGCAAGATCCAGACGCTCATGTTCGACAGCAGGAATGCGGAGCTGCCGATCAGGTAAATCAAGGATTTGGCGCAAACAAGAACAATTCCTATCGGACACTGCACAGGAAGCGCCGCGAAGTCGTAGAATGCCAGGCTGGATAAACTGACACAGGCCGCACCGCGGCCGGCACCGCCATGAGCACTTCCGCACCGATCTTTACCGACCCGTCCCACGTCAAGGACGCCTTGCGCGATGACGGCTATGCCGTGCTGCGCCCGCAGGACGTGGCCGCCCTGGCCGGCTGTCCGCTGGCCGCGCTGCGCGCGCTCGAATCGAGCTGGAATACCCTGGCGCTGGACAATTACCTGAAAGATGGCGGCCGCTATCGGCGCCGGCGCCACTCGTGCTTCGTGCAGGATGGCGAACGCCTGACCCAGACGGCGCACCGTCCCCACTGGCAGCCGGTCGAATACAACGCCCTGCATGGCGGCATGCACCGCCTGTTCGAACCGGTGGAAGCGGCTATCGTTGTGCAAGCCGCGTGGCAGCAGCTGATCCGCGCGCTGGGCGACGCCTGCTCGCAGGTCAAGGGAGAGCAGCCGTGGTTCATCGAGGCGCACCAGTTCCGCATCGACACCACCGATGGCATCGGCCGCCCCACGCCGGAAGGCGCGCACCGCGACGGCGTCGATTTCGTCGCCGTGCTGCTGATCGGGCGCGAGCAGATCAAGGGCGGCGAAACGCGCATTTTCGAGGCCGATGGCCCGAACGGCAAGCGCTTCACCCTGACCGAGCCATGGTCGCTGCTGCTGCTCGACGACGCGGCCGTGATCCACGAGTCGACGCCGATCCAGCCCGTGGGTCCGCACGGGCACCGCGACACGCTCGTGCTGACCTACCGCGCAGGGCAGTTCCAGGGCGAAAACTGACAAGCGGACACAGCATGCCAAGCGGCCAAAATAGTTACTTGGAAGTTACTTTTGCAGACCTAAATCCGATATAGTCACATGATGTCGATATTGCGCGCCGACTGCGCGCAGCATCAAATATACTGAAATCTAGGAGAGGTCTGTGGACTCCATCAATCAAATCAAGCCTGACGAAATCGAGATCCTGATCGTCGAGGATAGCCCGACCCAAGCCGAGCGCTTGCGGCGCCTGATCCAGTCGCTGCACTACAACGCACGCGTGGCCGCCAACGGCCAGCTGGCCCTGGCCGCCATCCGCGAGCGCAAGCCGCACCTGGTGCTGTCCGATATCGTCATGCCTGAAATGAATGGTTACGACCTGTGCCGCGCCATCAAGTCCGACCCGACTCTGCGCGACATTCCCGTCATCCTCGTCACTTCGCTCAACGATCCGAAGGACATCATCCGCGGCATCGAGTGCGGCGCCGACAATTTCATCCGCAAGCCCTACGCGGAAGACTACCTGCTCAACCGCATCAGCCACATGCTGATGAACCAGAAACTGCGCAAGAACCAGAATGTCGAAATCGGCATCGCGCTGTACCTGGGCGACCAGAAACACTTCATCAACGCGGAACGCCAGCAAATCCTCGATTTGCTCATTTCCACGTATGAACAGGCGGTACAGGTCAATGGCGAACTGCAGGCGCGCGAACGCCAGGTCATTGAACTGAACATGCGCCTGGCGCACCACGCGGCCGAACTGGAAACCATCAACCGCGAAATCGCCCTGAAAAACCTGGAACTGGCCGAGGCCAGCCGCATGAAATCGGCCTTCATCGCCAACATGTCGCATGAACTGCGCACGCCGCTCAACGCCATCATTGGCTTTACCGGTGCCCTGCTGATGAAACTGCCCGGCCCGCTGACGGCCGACCAGGACAAGCAGCTCAATACCATCCGCGCCAGCGCGCGCCATTTGCTCTCGCTGATCAACGACATCCTCGACGTGGCCAAGATCGAGGCAGGCAAGCTGACCCTGTCGATCGAACCCGTGCACTGCCAGGAACTGATGGCCGAAGTGGCCGACACCCTGCGTCCGCTGGCGCAGCAAAAAGGCCTGGCGCTGGAAATCGAACTCGGCGAACCACATCAAGCGCCCGCCATCATCGACACGGACCGCCGCGCGCTGACGCAAATCCTCATCAACCTGCTCAACAACGCCATCAAGTTCACGGAACAGGGTACGGTGCGCATCAGCCTGGCCCAGCGCGAGGAAGACGGCGTGCAGGTGACGGAAATGAGCATCGCCGACAGCGGCGCCGGCATCAAGGAAGAAGACCAGGCCAAGCTGTTCCAGGCCTTCTCGCAGCTCGATTCCACCTCCACGCGCCACGTGGAAGGCGCGGGACTGGGTTTATATCTGTGCCAGAACCTGGCCAACGCCATCGGCGGCGCCCTGTTCTTCAACAGCGACTACGGCTCCGGCAGCACGTTTACCCTGGCCCTGCGCAGCAAGGCGTGATTGCTGTGCGCCGCAGCATGGAATGCTGAATTTTTGCCAATCTGGAGGGACAGATACAGTAGTTCTACGGTATTGCACCGCACCATTTTTAGCGCTATAGTAGAACTGTCTCCTCCAATTCGTTCTCCGAACATTGGATTACGCCCGCGATTACAACCGCGGGCTTTTTTTTGCCTGCGTTTTACATTATCTTCATCATTCCTTAACTAAATCGGGCGACTTAGTTATATCAATCGTTTGAGATATATGATTAAATCGCCGGCATGATTGAAAAAAACGCCATCCCCACCGCGCCAGCCGACGACGGGCGCAAGCCCCGCTCCGATGGCGAACAGTCGCGCGAGCGCCTGCTGCATAGCGCCATCCGCCTGTTCGCCGAACACGGCTACGCCAAGACGTCCACGCGCGAACTGGCGCAGGCAGCCGGCACGAATGCGGCCGCCATCAGCTACTATTTTGGCGACAAGGCGGGCCTGTACCGCGCCGCCTTCGCCCAGCAATCGTCGGACCCGCAAGACAATATCGCCCTGTACGACCAGCCCCACTTCACCTTGCGGCAAAGCCTGGAAGGCTTTTATGCGCAGCTGCTCGCGCCCATGCAGCAGGGCGAGATCGCGCGCGACTGCATGCGCCTGTGGTGCCGCGAAATGCTCGAGCCGACAGGCCTGTGGGCGCGCGAGATCGACCAGAACATCCGCCCCGAGCACGAAGCGCTGACGCGCGTGCTGGCACGCCACCTGGGTGCCGCCAGCGACAGCGACGACATGCACCGCCTGGCCTTTTCCATCGCCTCGCTGGCCCTGCAGCACATGGTCGGCGCCGAGGTACTGCACACCTTGCGCCCGCAACTGCTGGAATCGCCGCGCGCCATCGACACCTGGCTGGCGCGCATGACCGACTACGCGCTGGCCATGGCCGAGGTGGAGCGCCGGCGCCTGCCCCATTCCTCTTCACCCGATACCGCTCAACGACAAGCACAAGGACCAGCATGACGATCATTCAATGCACCGTTCAACGCGCCCTGGCCGCCAGCATCGCGCTGGCCCTGGGCGGTTGCGCCCTGCAGGGCCCGCCCGCCCAGGTGCCCGCCGCCGCTCCCGTCCAGTGGCAGGCGCCGCTGCCGCACAACGGCAGCCTGACGGACCTGGCCAACTGGTGGCGGAACCAGGGCGACAGCCTGCTGGTGGAACTGATCACGGACGCGCAGCAGGTCAGCCCCACCATCGCCGCCGCCGGCACGCGCATTGCGCAGGCGCGCGCGGACCGCATCGCCAGCGGCGCCGCGCTGGCGCCCACGCTCGATGCCACGGGCAGCGTGGTGCGCACCAGCCAGCAGTCGGCGCAACCCGGTGGCACCACATCGCAGGCGGCGCTGCAGGCGTCGTGGGAAATCGACGTGTTCGGCGCCAACCGCGCCACGCGTGACGCCGCGCAGGAGCGCTACGACAGCGCCCGCGCTGGCTGGCACGACGCGCGCGTCTCCGTCGCCGCCGAAGTGGCGAACCAGTACTACGCCTTGCGCGCCTGCCGGCAATTGCAGGACGTGGCCGAACAGGATGCCGCCTCGCGCCGCGATACGGCGCGCCTGACGGAGCTGAGCGCCGGCGCCGGCTTTCAGGCACCCGCCAACGCGTCACTGGCCCGCGCCAGCGCCGCCGAAGGCGCCAGCCGCGCCATCGAACAGCGCGCCGCCTGCGACGTCAGCGTGAAAGCCCTGGTGGCCCTGTCGGCCATGCCGGAAGACAGCCTGCGCCAGAAGCTGGCCGCCAGCCCCTTTGTCGCGCCCTCGCCGGTGGCCATCGCGGCACTGCCGGCGCAGACGCTGGGCCAGCGCCCTGACATCTACAGCGCCGAGCGGGAAGTGGCGGCCGCCAGCTTTGAAGTGCGCGGCGCGCAGGCGCAGCGCTATCCGCGCCTGAGCCTTGCCGGCTCCATCGGCAAGGGCAATATCCGTTCCGGCGGCACCAGCATCACGGCCAGCACCTGGAGCATCGGCCCGCTGGCCGTCAGCCTGCCCATCTTCGACGGCGGCACGCGCCGCGCGCAGGTCGACGCCGCCACGGCGCGCTACGACGAGGCGGTGGTGAAATACCGCGCCGGCGTGCGCCAGGCCGTGCGTGAAGTGGAAGAGGCGCTGGTCAACCTGGCCAGCACGGACGCGCGCAGCGGCCACGCAAAGACGGCCCTCGAAGGCTACCGCGTCTCGTTCGTCGCCACCGAAGACCGCTACAAGAATGGCCTGGCCAGCCTGATCGAACTGGAAGACGCGCGCCGCACGCGCCTGGCCGCCGAAAACACGGTGGTCAACCTCGAGCGCGAACGCAGCGCCGCCTGGGTGGCGCTGTACCGCGCCGCCGGCGGCGGCTGGAACAGCAGCAGCGCCATCGCCAACAACGCACCCTGACGGATAGACAACATGAAAAAACTGACCTTGAAACCGATGGCCTTCGCGCTGGCCACCCTCTGCCTGGCGCTGGGCGCGGGCGTTGCCCTGTATGCCCCGTCGTCCACGGCGGCCGACGACGCCAAAGACAAGAACGCGGCGCAAAAGCCGGCGCTGACCGTCACCACGGCCAAGCCGCAGACGGCCAGCCTGCCCATCAAGCTGAGCGCCAACGGCAACGTGGCCGCCTGGCAGGAAGCCGTCATCGGCAGCGAATCGAACGGCTTGCGCCTGACGGAAGTGCGCGTGAATGTCGGCGACGTGGTGCGCGCCGGCCAGGTGCTGGCCGTGTTCTCGAACGACACCGTGAACGCCGACGTGGCGCAGGCCAGGGCCGCCGTGCTGGAAGCGGAAGCGAATGCCGCCGAAGCTTCCGCCAACGCGCAGCGCGCCCGCTCGCTGCAAAGCACGGGCGCCATCAGCGCCCAGCAGATCAGCCAGTACCTGACGGCCGAACAGACGGCCAACGCGCGCATCGCGTCCGCCAAGGCGCAGCTGGCGTCGCAGCAGCTGCGCCTGAAATACACGCAGGTGCTGGCGCCCGACAGCGGCGTCATCTCCTCGCGCTCGGCCACCGTCGGCTCGGTCGTGGGCGCCGGCACGGAACTGTTCCGCATGATCCGCCAGGGCCGCCTGGAATGGCGCGCCGAAGTAACTGCCACCGAGCTGCTGAATCTGAAGCCAGGTACTCTGGCGCAGGTAAAGGCGGCCAATGGCAGCGTCCTGACGGGCAAGGTGCGCATGATCGCCCCGACCGTCGACCCGCAGACCCGCTCGGCCCTCGTCTATGTCGACCTGCCGGCCAGCACGGGCACCAACGCGCCGTTCAAGGCCGGCATGTACGCCAGCGGCGAATTTGAACTGGGCACCTCGGGCGCGCTGACCGTGCCGCAGCAAGCCATTGCCGTGCGCGATGGCTTCAGCTATGTCTTCCGCCTCAATCCCGACCAGCGCGTCAGCCAGATCAAGGTGCAGCCGGGCCGGCGCCTGACGGACCGCATCGAGATCCTCGGCGGCATCACGGCCGATACCACCATCGTCGTCAGCGGTGCCGGTTTCCTCAATGACGGCGATCTGGTTCGCAATGTCCAGGCCCCGGCACACACCCCGGCGGCGGCGGCCAAGCCTGGCGTCGCTCAGGCAGCGAAAAAGTAAGGAGAGGCCATGAATTTTTCCTCCCTCTCGATCAAGAACCCCATCCCGGCCATCATGCTGTTCGCGCTGCTGACCCTGGCCGGCCTGCTGGCCTACAAGGCCAATCCGGTGCAGGATTTCCCCGACATCGAACTGCCCATCGTCACCGTCAGCGCCGTGCTGCCCGGCGCCGCGCCGGCGCAGCTGGAAACGGAAGTGGCGCGCAAGATCGAAGACTCCGTCGCCACCCTGCAAGGCGTCAAGAACATCTATACCAAGGTGCTCGACGGCGTGGTCACGGTGACCGTCGAATTCATCCTGGAAAAGCAGATCGCCGAAGCCGTCAACGATGTGCGCGACGCCGTCGCCCGCGTCAAGGCGGACATGCCGGCCGAGCTGCGCGACCCCACCGTCACCAAGGCATCCACGGCCGGACGCGTGGTGCTGACCTTCATCGCCACGGCGAAACCGGGCGTCGACAATCCGCTCGACGCACCCGACCTGTCCTGGTACGTCGACAACACGGTGGCCAAGCGCCTGTTGACGGTGCCCGGCGTGGGCGCCGTCACCCGCGTCGGTGGCGTGTACCGCGAGATCCAGGTGGAACTCGACGAGGCCCGCATGGCGGCGCTGAAGGTGTCGGCGCTCGACGTGTCGCGCCAGCTGCGCCTGGTACAGCGCGAAGCGCCCGGCGGCCGGGGCGACGTCAGCGGCGCCGAGCAGTCGGTGCGCACCATCGCCACCGTCAAGACGGCCGATGAACTGGCCAAGGTCGACATCCCCCTGCCGGACGGGCGCCACGTGCGCCTGGAGCAGGTGGCCACGGTGCGCGATACCATCGCCGAACCGCGCGCGCTGGCCGAGCAGGATGGCAAGACGGTCGTCGCTTTTGAAGTGTTCCGCACCAAGGGCGCCAGCGAAGTGGCCGTCGCCAACGGCGCGCGCGCCGCCATCGCCGACCTGCAGAAGGAAAACCCCAGCGTGGTGCTGCAGCAGTCGATCGACAATGCCTTCCCCGTCGAGGAAAACTTCGACGGTTCGATGGAGCTGCTGTACGAAGGCGCGCTGCTGGCCGTGCTGGTGGTGTGGTGGTTCCTGCGCGACTGGCGCGCCACCCTGGTGGCCGCGGCCGCCCTGCCCCTTTCCGTGATGCCGGCTTTCCTCGGCATCTACTGGTTCGGCTACACGCTCAACACCGTCACCCTGCTGTCGCTGGCCCTTGTCGTCGGCGTGCTGGTCGACGACGCCATCGTGGAAATCGAAAACATCGAGCGCCATCTGCGCATGGGCAAGTCGCCGATGGAAGCGGCGATGGAAGCGGCCGATGAAATCGGCATGGCGGTGATCGCCACCACCTTCGCGCTGGTGGCCGTGTTCCTGCCGACGGCCTTCATGAGCGGCATTCCCGGGCTGTTCTTCAAGCAGTTCGGCTGGACCGCCGTGCTGGCCGTGCTGGCGTCGCTGGTGGTGGCGCGGCTGCTCACGCCAATGATGGCGGCCTACATCTTGAAGCCGCTGCCGCACAAGGAAGAACAGGATGGCTGGCTGATGACGCGCTACCTGCGCGTCATGCGCTGGTGCCTGCGGCACCGTGGCATCACGGCCATCGCCTCGGCCCTGTTCTTTGTCGGCTCCATCGCGCTCGTGCCGCTGCTGCCGACGGGCTTCGTGCCGGCCGCCGACCGCGCGCAGACGCAGATCAACCTGGAGCTGCCGCCCGGCTCCACCCTGGCGGAAACGCAGGCCGTGGCGGCGATGGCGCGCGATGCAGCCATGCGGATTCCCGGCATTCAGGGCGTCTTCAGTTCGATCGGCGGCGGCTCCAGCGGCGACGCCTTCGCTCCCGGCGCCGCAGCCGAGGCGCGCCGTGCCGTGCTGACCCTGACCACCGTGCACCGCACGGATCGCAAGGAATCGATGGCCGGCCTGGAAACGCAGCTGCGCCACAAGCTCGACAGCATTCCCGGCGCCCGCTTCACCGTCGGTCCGCCCGACACGGGCGTCAAGATGCAGTTGGTGCTGCGCTCGGAAGATCCGGTGGCGTTGATGGCGGCGGCGCAAAAGGTCGAGCGCGAACTGCGCGGCCTGAAAGGCATCGGCAACGTCAACTCCAGCGCCTCGCTGGTGCGCCCGGAAATCATCGTGCGCCCCGACTTTGCGAAAGCGGCCGACCTGGGCGTGACGGCGGCGGCCATCGGCGAAACCGTGCGCGTGGCCACGGCCGGCGACTACGATACGGACCTGACGAAAATGAACCTGCCGGAGCGGCAGGTACCGATCCGCGTCAAGCTGCCCGACAGCGTGCGCGCCGACCTGGCCGCCATCGAGCGCCTGACGGTGCCCGGCAAGAACGGCCCCGTGCGCCTGGCGAATGTGGCGACCGTGACGATGGAAAGCGGCCCGGCGCAGATCGACCGCCTGAACCGCAGCCGCAACGTGACCCTGGACGTGGAACTCGGCTCGCGCACCCTGGGCGAATTGAACGAGGAAGCACGCGCATTGCCGTCGATGAAGAACCTGCCGCCTGCCGTGAAGATCGCGGAACTGGGCGACGCGCAGGAAATGGCCTCGCTGTTCGCCAGCTTCGGCCTGGCCATGCTGATTGGCGTGCTATGCATCTACTGCGTGCTGGTGCTGCTGTTCAAGGACTTCATGCAGCCGATCACCATCCTGGCGGCGCTGCCGCTGTCGATCGGTGGCGCCTTCGTGGCCCTATTGATCACGGGCAGCGCCCTGTCGATGCCGTCGATGATCGGCCTGATCATGCTGATGGGGATCGTCACGAAAAACTCGATCCTGCTGGTCGACTATGCGATCCTGGCGCGCCAGGCGGGCATGAACCGCTTCGACGCGCTGGTCGACGCCTGCCACAAGCGCAGCCGGCCGATTTTGATGACGACGATCGCCATGGGCGCCGGCATGATGCCGCTGGCGCTGGGCTGGGGCGCCGATCCGAGCTTCCGTTCGCCGATGGCCATTACCGTCATCGGTGGCCTGATCACCTCGACCTTATTGAGCCTGCTGGTGGTGCCTGCCGTGTTCACCTACATCGACGACCTCGAGCACCTGCTCAAGCGCGGCGTGGCGGCACTGCGCCGCCACAAGGCGCCGGCGCATGGCGACGGCAAGGTGGCGCTGGAAAAGTAAGCGCCGCATCTGATTGTAAAGTCGCCCCCTGCGGGCAAGGAAGCGAGGGACCGGCCAGCAGGCCGCGCTCCCTCGCTTGCGTCTATCTGGCATACTGCGCCCATCGTTAATGAATGCACGCTGCCCTGCCTATGAAATACTGTACCCCGCTCGCCCTGCTATTGGCCACGACCCTGCTCGGCGCCTGTTCGGATAAAACCGCTCCCGCCGGCGCCGGCGCCGCCGACACGGCTGCCGACGTCGCCGCCAGTTCCCCTGCCGCTGACGCTGCCGCAGCGGCGGCATCGGACGCATCGTCCGAGTCAGTGCGCCCGCCGTCCGCCACCGCCCCAAAGACGGAAGAGATGAACACGCCCCAGGCGCGCGAGCGCGAGGCGGGCATGATGCGCGCCGTCTTCGGCAAGGATTACCGCGACGACAGCGACGATGCGCTGGCCGACCTGCCCGACCCGGACAAGCATATCGACAAGCTCAGTTACGTGGTCAGTGCGGTCAGCCACAAGCTGCTGCCCGATGGCCGCGCCATCCTGGTGGCGAATGCGGAAACGGCCAACACGGAAGGCACGGCCGAATCGGCGCATGCCTCGCCGGGACTGTTGAACGTCTTTTTCCTGGCGCCCAAGGGCCAGCCGGGAGACGGCCAGTGGCAGGTCGTGAAACGCCTGGAAAACATCGCCGGCCTCGGTTCATCGGGGCAGCTCGGCGAAGTCCACTGGGTCACGCTGGGCGCGAACAAGCCGGGCCTGGCGATCCGCCACGGCTACACGGGCCAGGGCTACACCATCACGCAACTGGCGCTGTTTGAAATCGGCGACGGCAAGGTGACCGCGCTCGATGGCGGCATCGACCTGTACTCGGACAATATGGGCGCCTGCGGACCGGACACGGATGAATGCTGGATGGTCGACGGCAAGTGGCGTTTCGCGCAAGCGCGCGATGGCGGCGCCTACGATGACCTGCTGATCGACTTCAAGGGGGCGTCAGAGAAGATCAAGCCCGGCGTCACGGTCAAGCCGGACGAAGACCCGCCGCGCATCGCCACGCCGCTGAACGGCCACGCGCGCTATGGCTACGATGGCAAGGCATATAAATTGGTCGAGGGAAAGAACCCGGTGCCTGGCATTTAGCAGGACCAGGCCAGGGGTCAGACCCGGCGGGTCTGACCCCACGCAAGCGAGCTACCTGCGTGCCGCCTCCAGGCGCGCCAGCAGCGGTCCATACATCGAACGCGTATGGCTGCTCCAGCGTGCCATGGCGCTGTCGATGTCCGCGCACAGGCGCTCGGCCAGTACCTTGTCGCCCTGCTGCAGTGCCCAGATCGCGCACTCGGCGCGGCACTCGAAGCTGTTATAGCGCGTCAGCGCATCGTCGAATTCCGCCTTCGCCTCCGCCTGGCGCCCGCTTTGCGCCAGCGCACGCGCCGTCAGCAGCGATACCATCTCCGGGCGAAAATGCATATCGCTGCGGCGGATGAATGCCAGGTGCGTCAGCGCTTCGGCGCCCCGTTCGCATTCCAGGTAGGCGCGCGCCGCGCCCAGGCGGATTTCCAGATCCGATGAAAACGCCCCCTGCAAACATGCTTCATACGTCGCTGCCGCTTCCTGCGGGTTGCCCGCTTCAAGCTGCGCGCTGGCCAGGCGCATCTGGTTCTGCGCCGTCGGCGTGTACTCGAAGGCGGCTTTCGCCTCGCGCAGTTCGCGGTTCGGGTCGAGCACCTGCACCGCCACTGACGCCACCTTGCGCGCGCCTTGCGGCAGACGCGAGTTGGGCAGGTAGATGGCGAAGAAATACACCACGCTGCCCAGCAGCGGGAACATGAATAAAATGAGCAGCCAGTACAGCTGCTGCCCGTTGCGCACCACATGGATCGCAAAGAACAATGCGATCAGAATGTGAATGCCTATGCCAAAAATCGTCATGCCGCAACCTCGTTCGTGATGGGAGCGGCCGGCACCATGCCGCCGCTATCCCTGGTGAGAATATTACACTGGCCGCCCCCGGGCGTCATGCCGGGACGCGTGTGCTATGGCGCGCTGGCCTGCCAGCCGCCCCCCATGGCGCGGTACAGGTCAACCGAGGCGACAAGGATGCGCGTCTTCAGTTGCAGCAGTCCCACGTCGGCGCTGTACAGGGTGCGCTGGGCGTCGAGTTCTTCCAGATAGGACGCGTAGCCATTGCGGTAGCGGTTGTGCGCGATGCGCAGCGTATCGGCCGCCGTGGCGCGGCGCGCATCGTTTTCCACCGCTTGCTGCTGCAGGCGGTAGATGGCGCCCAGGCTGTTTTCCGTTTCGGCGAAGGCATTCCGCACCACGTTTTCATAGGTGTACACCAGCTGGTCGCGCTGCGCGCCGGCCGCATCCGTCTGCGCCTGCACGCGCCCGCCATCGAACAATGGGCCAGCCGCCAATGCCGTCAGGCGCCACAGGGCCGTGGGCGCATGCAGGAAATCGGTGAGTGTCGTGGCCTGGCCGCCGCCCACCGCCGTCAGCTTGAACGACGGCAGCAGCTGGTCGCGCGTGGCAGCCAGGCTGGCGTTGGCGGCCGCCAGGTTGTGTTCCGCGCGCGCGATGTCGGGCCGGCGGCGCAGCAGCTCGGACGGCAGCCCGGCCGGCACGGGCGGCGCGCTCAAATGCGCCAGCGGCAGGCCGCGTGCGATGGGGCCGGGGTTGCCGCCGACCAGCACCGCCAGCGCGTTTTCCTGTTCAAAGATCTGCCGCTGCAGCTGCGGCACCTGCTCGGCTGCCGCATGGTATTCGGATTGCGCCTGCAGCCATTCCAGGCGCGAACTGTAACCCACCTCGAACTGCTTGCGGGCCAGCTCGCGCGACTGTTCGCGCAGCTGCAGGGTCGACTGCGTCAGCGCCAGCTGCGCGTCCAGCCCGCGCAAATTCAAGTACGCCGTGGCCACGCTGGCGGCGATCGACAACGCCGCCGCATCGAGGCTGGCCTGCTCGGCACGGTAGCTCTCGCCGGCAGCATCGCTGAGTTTCGCCAGCCGGCCCCACACATCGATTTCATAGCTGGCCTGCAGCTCCGCCTGGAAGACGTTTGTCACGTAGGGCACGCCGCTGGACGCCAGGGTGCGCGTGCGCGTGGGCGAGCCGTCGAAGGCCAGGTTGGGCGCGCGGTTGGCGTCGGCCTGCGCCAGGCGCGCGCGGTATTCCTGCACGCGGGCGCGCGCCACGCGCAAGTCGCCATTGCGCGCCAGCGCCTCGCCCACCAGATCGCTCAACACGGGGTCGCCAAAGGCTTGCCACCACAGCTGCTCGACATGCGCACCGCTGGCCGCTGGCGCGCCGGCGGCCAGCGCGCGCCAGCCCGATGGCAGCTGCAGTGCCGATGCGGGCTGCGGCGGCGCGTTGGCGGCACAGCCGGCCAGCGCCAGCGCGCCGGCAATCAGTAGATACCGGCGCTTCATGGCCTGGCCTTCTTCGGCGCTGGCGGCGGCGCGGGATTGTCCGCCGAGTCGTTCAGCACGGCGGACGTATCGACGCTGACGACCACCGACATGCCAGGCACCAGGCGGCGCGCATTCGCCTGGCCCGGATCGATGCGGATGCGCACGGGAATGCGCTGGGCAATCTTGAGGTAATTGCCCGTCGCATTATCGGCCGGCAGCACGGAAAATTCGGAACCCGTGGCCGGCGAGATGCGCTCTACCTGTCCCGTCAGCACGGCGCCGTCAAGCGCGTCGACGTGGAAGGTGGCGCTCTGCCCTTCCTGCACGCCGTTCATCTGCGTTTCCTTGAAATTGGCGATCACCCACATCTGGCGCGGCACCAGCGCCATCAGCTGCGCGCCCGAATTCACGTATGCGCCCTGGCGCACCGCCACCTGGCCCAGCTGGCCATCGGACGGCGCCACGATGCGCGTGTTATCAAGGTCGATCTTCGCCGCCTTGACGGCCGCCTGCGCGTTCGCCACGGCCGCCTCCAGCGACAGCTTGTTGACCACCACGGAATGCGCGCTTTGCTGTGCGATGTCGAGGTTGGCCCTGGCCTGCGCCAGCGCCGCCGCCATCTGCGCCTGCGCCGCGCGCGACTGGTCGTGTTCGCGCTGCGACAGGGAACCGTCGGCCACCAGTTGCTCCACCCGGTTCAGGTCTGCGCTGGCCTTGCGCGCCTGCGCTTCCGCATTTGCCATCACCGCCTGGCTGACGGCGATACCCGCTTCCGCGCTGGCCTTTTGCTGCGCCCAGTTCGACAGCGCCGCCTGCTGCGCGGCCAGCTGCGCCTGCGCCTGTTCAAAGCGCTGCTGGTAAATGCGGTCGTCGATGCGCACCAGCAGCTGCCCTTCCTTGACGTCCATGAAGTCCTGCACCGTGACCTCCACGACATAGCCGGACAGCTGCGTGCCGATGATGGTTACCTGCCCCCGCACGGTGGCGTTCTCCGTCGTCACGATGGGGCTGGTGAACGGCGGCAGTCGCCATGCATACAGCACGATCAGCACGCCCACCAGGGCCACGGCGGCAAAGGCCAGCGCGGACAGCCACTGGTGGCGCCGGTCTGGCTGCGGCGGCGTGGATGCCGGCGCGGGCGCGGACGGAGCAGGTGCGGCAGGTGGAACGGCGGAAGGTGGCGTGGTGTTATTGTCTGTCATTGCTCGGTTCCGAATTGGTAATGGGGACGATGGACATGGCCGTCTGCGCGTCGCGCACCGGGCCGACCAGGCGCCGCGCGCCGACGGTGATGCGGGTCCAGAACTGGCTGACCAGCATCCACAGCAAGGTGGCGAGGGCGACGCCGGCGATCATCAGAAAAACATCGTTATAGGCGAGGACATTGGCTTCGCGCGTGGCGATGGCGCCCAGGCGCGCCACGCCTTCGGCGCTGCGCAAGGCGGGATCCGTCAGCACGCCGCTGTAGCCGGCCGCGCCCGACTGCACGCGGGCGGCCACCTGCGGGTCGAGCAGGGTGAGGTTTTCGACCAGGTAGCTGGAATGGTATTTTTCACGCGCCGTCTGGATAGTGCCGACAATGGCCGCCCCGAGCAAGCCGCCCAGGTTCTGCGTCATGGTAAACATCACGGAAAAACTCACCAGGTTGCGCGGTTCGGCGATCACGGCGCCCATGCCGGCCACCATGGTGGGACCGAGAAAATACGTGCCGCCAAAGGCCAGCAGGAACTGGCTGATGTACATATTGACGGGGCGCGTCTGGCTGGTGGCGTGCGCGTCGATCAGGGCACCAACGGCGATCAGCAGCAGCGCGAACATCAGCGAGCGGTTCAGGGTCGCCGGGTTGATTGTCAGCGCGCTGGCCACCAGGCCCGCCACGCTCCCCAGCAGCACCACGATGAACAGGTTCTGCATCTGGTCCGTGTTCAGGCCCAGCGCCTGCAGAAAGCCCACGGCACCCGTCGATTCGGATAGCACGATGCGAAACAGCAGCACCGATAAAAACAGCTTGGCGATCTTGCCCGTGGTGAGCCAGCGCGTGTTGAGCAAGGGCCGCGCGCGATTATGTTCGATGGCCAGGGCCGCCGTGATCAGCACGATGGCGCCGGCCAGGCTCACGCCCACCCATTCGGATTCCATCCACCACGCCGTGCGTCCCTGCGCCAGCACGGCGCACAGCAGGGCCATGCCGGGCGCGAACAGGATAAAGGTGAGGAAGTCGAGCGGTTCGAAGGTTTGCAGGCGGTCGCCGGGCGGCAGCTTCAGGGCCAGCACGCAGCCCAGCGCCAGCAGGGCCAGCCCCAGTTCGAACAGGTACAAGCCATGCCACTCGCCGATCTGCAGCAGTTCGGA
Organism: Janthinobacterium amylolyticum; assembly: GCF_051380655.1. NCBI lineage: Bacteria > Pseudomonadati > Pseudomonadota > Betaproteobacteria > Burkholderiales > Oxalobacteraceae > Janthinobacterium > Janthinobacterium amylolyticum. The sequence goes on along the minus strand of NZ_JBNYXL010000002.1, from coordinate 561,024 downwards.
GGTGAAAATGCGCGCCAGCGGCAGCGCCAGCTGGGCAAAGCCCAGGCCCAGCACCACGCCCTTCAGGCGGTGTTTGGCGGGGAAGGCCTGCAAGGTGTAGTACAGCCCCAGCACCCCCAGCGCGCCGCCCACCATGCCATGCGCGGCGCGCACGGCGATGGCCGACGACAGGCTGTTCGCGTACAGGTGGGCGAAGGTGACGAGCGCGTACAGCACCAGGAAAGCTTCCGTAAACAGGCGCAGGCCGAACTGCTGGCGAAATTTCACCAGCAGCAGATTCATCGACACGATGGTCATCACGTAGGCGGCCGGCAGCCACTGCATCTGGTAGGCATAGGCGGCCAGCGAACCTTGCAGGTTCAGCAGGTTCGCCGTCACCAGGCCGTTGCCCAGGCCTCCCGTCAGCGCGACGATCAGGCCGACGATGAAGTACGCGACGCGCCTGGGCGTCGAGTGTTCGGGCATCGATGGCGACCCGGGCAAGGTCGGGCGTTCGCCCGGCCCCCAGGTCCGTGGTGTGTACTTGTCCATGCGGCAATCGCGATCTGGTTTGCTGAAGCCGTTCCTTGCTGCCACTGTACCGTGGTGAAGCAAACAGTGGCAAATGAACAGTTCTAGTCAGCAGCATATCACCGCAGGACGTTTTCATTGTTTACATTGCTGGACGCTGGGGTGCCGCCGTTCACGTCCCCGCGCTCACGTCCCCGTTTTCGCGCCGCCGCCGCGCCGGCGCGAAAAATACCAGTCGGCCGCGTAGCGGATCGCACAGGCCAGCAGCGTCATCTGCAGGCTGGCAACGGCCAGGGCGCGCGGCGTTGCGCTGAAACTGGCAAACAGCAGAGCCAGGGCGGCAAAGACAAAGCCGAATTGCAGCGTGCGGCGCGCTGGCGTGGCCAGCGCCGCCTGCCCGGAAAAATACCAGCCCAGGCCCGCATACAGCGTGGCGGCGACAGCCAGCATGCATGCCGCGGGCATGGCAGCCGGCGCCAGCCAGCCGGAGGCCGACAACAGCGCGGCGCCCGCCGCCAGCAGGGCCAGCACGGCCGCAACGCGATAGCGCATGGCGGGTGCGCCGGCAACTGCCGCCACCGGCAACGGGCTGTCTTGCGCCACCGGCTCGCGCAGCGACAGCGCGCGCACGTCGATGCCAAAGACGGCAGCGAGCGCCATGCGCGTTTCATTCGACGCGCTGCCATCGGCTTCGACCCGCTGTATCGTGCGCAGGCTGACGTCGGCGCTGGCCGCCATTTGCTCCTGCGACCAGGCGCGTTCCGTGCGCAGGCGCCGAACGGTGCTTGCATCAATTTTCATGTCGTCATCCATGGTAAGGCTCCAGTAGAAAAGAAAGAAGCCAAGGATGCCGAGTTTACAACAGAAATACGACGACACGATGCCGCCAGCGGGGCGACAGCAAGCCGCCACCCCCGCAATGCGGCGCGCTGGCGCCCTGCGTCACACCCTGGGCGGGTCCGTCTCGCGCGCAAATGCCCGGTGCGCGGCCAGCGCCTTTTTGAGCGCTGCAACGGCTTTCACCGCTTCGCTGGAGGCCACGATGAAGATGGCGGGGTCAGGCTGGCCATCGGGCAGCGACGCCGGTATACCGGCCTTGTCCAGCAAATCCTTGGCCGCGCCGATGGCCAGCATGGGTTTGCAGTGGCGGTACTGCAGGCGCAGGAAATCGAGCGCGTTGGCATCGCCGGCCAGCTGCTGCACGGCACCCTGCCCGTCCGGCACCACGACAGCATCGAACAGCACGCCAGGCCCCGCCTCCAGCGAGATCTCCACGGCCAGCGGCGCGCCGCCGCTCGTGTCGACCTTGCCCAGGTGGCTGCCCACCAGGCGTGGCACGGCACCGTCGGCCAGCAGCGAGGCGTAGATGCTGCGCACCTGCGCGCCATCGCTGCCCGGCCCCACCAGAATGGCCACGCGCAAGGTATGGATGCCTGTTTTGCCGGGCCGGAAAAACAGCGACAGGGCCGGCGATGGCGGATAGACGGGCACCGCTTGCGGCAAGACGGGCGGCATGGCCGCCGGCAAGGCCAGGCCCAGTCCATCGGCCAGCCGCTGCGCCAGGGTTTCATCGACATTGCGCAGCATGGCCACGATGCGCTTGCGGATGGCCACCGTCTGCACCTTGCTCAGCTCGAAGCGGAACGCATGCACGATATGGTCCTGTTCGACGGGCGTCTGGCTGATCCAGAACAGCCGCCCCTGGGCGTAATGCTCGGCGAATTTCTCGGGCTTGCCGCGCACCTTGTCGCCCTCGGCGGAGGCGGGAAAGCTGTTGAAGCCCCTGGCGCCCGCCTGGTAGGGAAAGCCGCCCGCCAGCGAATTGGGTTCATATGCCACCCTGCCCCGGTTGATGGCCTGGCGGTGGATGCCGTCGCGCTGGTTGTTGTGCAGGGGCGCCAGCGGCGAATTGATGGGAATTTCGTGGAAATTGGCGCCGCCCAGGCGCGTGATCTGCGTGTCCACATACGAGTGGATGCGGCCCTGCAGCAGCGGGTCGTTACTGAAATCGATGCCGGGCACGATGTGCGCCGTGCAGAAAGCCACCTGCTCTGTCTCGGCAAAGAAATTGTCCGGGTTGCGGTTCAGGACCATCTTGCCGACAGGGACCAGCGGCACCAGTTCCTCGGGGATCAGCTTGGTGGGGTCGAGCACATCGAAGGGAAATGCCTCGGCCTGTTCTTCCGTAAAAATCTGGAAAGCCAGCTCGTATTCCGGATAGTCGCCGCACTCGATGGCTTCCCACAGGTCGCGCCGGTGAAAATCCGAATCGGCGCCGCTGATCTTGACGGCTTCGTCCCACACCAGCGAATGCGTGCCGGCCAGGGGCGACCAGTGGAATTTGCAGAAGACCGACTGCCCCTTGGCATTCACGAGACGGAAAGTATGCACGCCGAAGCCCTGCATCATCCGGTAACTGCGCGGGATGGCGCGGTCGGACATGACCCACATCAGCATGTGCGTGATTTCCGGCGACAGCGAGGCAAAATCCCAGAAGGTGTCGTGCGCGCTGGCCGCCTGCGGCATGCCGTTGTGCGGCTCGGGCTTGACGGCGTGGACCAGGTCGGGAAATTTCATCGCATCCTGGATGAAGAAGACGGGGATGTTGTTGCCCACCAGGTCCCAGTTGCCTTCGTCCGTATAAAACTTCACGGCAAAGCCGCGCACGTCGCGCGCCGTGTCGGTCGAACCGCGCTCGCCGGCCACCGTGGAAAAGCGCACGAAGACAGGCGTGCGCTTGCCCGCCTTGGAAAACAGCGCGGCGCGCGTATGCCTGCTTTGCTCCTTGTAGCATTCGAAGTAGCCATGGGCGGCCGAGCCGCGCGCATGCACGACGCGCTCGGGAATGCGCTCGTGGTCGAAATGCGTGAGCTTTTCACGCAGGATGAAATCTTCCATCAGGGTGGGGCCGCGCAAGCCCGCCTTCAGCGAATTCTGGTTGTCGCCCACGGGCACGCCCTGATTCGTCGTCAGCACGCGGCCGCTGTCGTCGGCGCGGGCGCGGTCCAGCGAGGCATTCGCGGCGTTTTCGCCCAGGGCCGGCGCACCGTCGCCGACTTTCGGCGATGGCGTCGTCTCGCCCGTGGTGCTGGCCGTGGCCAGCGGGTCGCCGGCGGCCACGTGGATGCCTTCCTGCGGCGTGCGCGCGGCGTCGCCATACTGGCCGGCTTCCTTGGGATTGTCGGGCATGGCGGCAGATAGCGCCTGGCCGCTGGCCGCCTTGACGAGCAGGGCCGCCGCATTGGGGTTGCTGCTGCCCAGGCTCTGCGGCGGATCTGTCTCGGATGGGCCGGACATGCTGCTCAATACGGAACCCGCACCGTCCGTGGACGGCGTTTTCTTGCTGGTAGCCATTACGTCTCCTGTGAGTAATTTGCCCCGGGAGAACGCTACAACTCCCTCATTCAGCGCACGAACAGGGCAATCAAAATAATGATGGGAATAGGTATGCCGATCAACCACAACAAAATGGAGCGCATCATCACTCTCCTTTACTGCCTGCTACTACCTTGCGCGCGCGGGCGCAGTCCCGGTCCGCCACGATGGCAAACCGGGCCAGCCCCCCTACGCGCTATCCTTGACAGGATCGCGTCGGACTTATTTGCGCGAACCCAGCAATTTAGACAGGCCATAACCGGCCGCTGCCGCAATCAGCAGGGATACGGCCGGGCGCTCGCGCACGTAGCCGCGGCCCGTTTCACCGGCGCGCTGGCAGGCGGCACCCAGCTGCTTGCCGCGCGCCATCAGGCGCTCGGAAGCCTTGTTTACGGTATCGCTGACCTGGTCGATGCGGTCGCCCACCTGGTCCACGCCGTCATGGGCGCGCGTGGCCACCTTGTCGGCCAGAGGCTGGGCCTGGTTAGCCACCTTGTCGATGGCGCTATGCAAATCCTTGCGGGTATCCTGGGCCGTACCGTTCAGGTCGGAGCTGGCTTTTTCTATCGCGTTCATGTTGGTTTCCTTGTAGTGGTGAAGTAACAAATCCAACCATGCTCGATGCCGTGACCGAATCATGATTCTCCCCGCTTCCGGGAAAACAGAAGCGGCTAAACGCTGCCGGGCTGAGCCATATCAAACAGTGGATCAGCAGCAAGCTGTTGGCACTACCTTAACCGCGCGGGCCACGGCCCACCGTGCGCTGTCTCACCTTGAGATGCAGACATAAATTCCTGGCGGAAATATCGATCACGGCCGGGCTGGTGGTGACACAGAAATTGAACAGCCGGTGCCGCAGCCGCCCGGTGCCGGCAGCGCCAGCAAGATGGAAAACGCCTGACGGCGGCCAGGCGGCGTGGCAGAGACAGCTTCGCTTATGCATCGTCCCTCTTTGAGAGCCTCCGCCAGCCCCATACAAATGTATGGAGTTATATCGAGATTTTACGCATAATATCGCCAATAAAATCCCTACATTAATAAACATGCCTCAGTCAAAATCCATACAAGAAGTAGGCAAGGCCAGCGCCTGGATCACGCCGTTCGTGCAGCACGGCGGTCCGCGCTACCTGCAGATCGCCGACATGCTCGAGCGCGCGCTGTCCGATGGCAGCCTGCGCCCGGGCGACCGCCTGCCGCCGCAGCGCAGTCTGGCCGCGCTGTTCCAGATTGACCTGACGACAGTGACGCGCGCCTACGACGAAGCCAAGCGCCGCAACCTGCTGGAAGGGCAAGGCGCGCGCGGCACCTACGTGGCCGCGCCAAAAGTGGAATTGACGCAGATGCTGGACCTGAGCATGAATATCCCGCCGCCGCCCGTGGGCGTGGATTTCGACGACCTGTTGAAACAGGGCGTGGCGCAGGTGCTGATGCGCACGGACAGCGATTTATTGATGAGTTATCACCTGGGCGGCGGCAGCAAGGCCGACCGCGCGGCGGGCGCCGTCTGGCTCGCCCCCATGTTCGGCGACATCGATGCGGAACGCGTGGTGGCCTGCCCGGGCGCGCAGGCGGCACTGGCGGCGCTGATCCTGACCCTGAGCCGGCCCGGCGACGCCATCCTCACGCAAGGCGCCGTGTACCCGGGCTTGCGCTCGGCGGCAGGGCAGCTGAACCGCAAGCTCATCGTCGTGGAAACGGATGCGGACGGCATGCTGCCCGAGGCGCTGGAAAAGGCCAGCCGCAAGCACCATGCGCGCCTCGTCTACCTGAATCCCACCCTGCAAAACCCGACGGCGCACACCATGCCGGCCGCGCGCCGCCTGGCCATCACACAAGTGGCCATACGCTGCGGCATGCACATCATCGAGGACGATCCGTACTGGCTGCTGGCATCCGACGCGCCGCCGCCGCTGGCGCATTACGCCCCTGGCCACGTGTCGTATATCGCCACCCTGTCGAAATGCCTGGCGCCCGGCTTGCGCATGGCCTATGCACTGGTGCCCGACGCGCAGCTGCGCGAGCGCCTGCTGCAGGCGCTGCGATCGTTCTCCCTGATGGCCACGCCGCTGACGACGGCGCTGGCGACGCAATGGATACACGACGGTTCCGCGCACGCGCTGCTGGCCGGCATACGCAGCGAGGCGGACGCGCGCCAGGACGTCATCCGCACCATCCTGACGGGCAGCACGCACCCGCGCAGCGACGGCATCCATGTCTGGTTCTCGCTGCCCAGCTACTGGACTTCGCGCGAACTGGCCGCCACGGCGCGCGCCCAGGGCGTCGCCGTCACGGCATCGGACGCCTTCTACGACAGCCGCCCGCCGAACGCCATCCGCATTTCGCTGGGCAGCATCCGCGACCGTGCGCGCCTGGCCGGCGCCCTGAAGAAATTATCGCTGCTGCTGGCGCACAAGCCGGATGCGCACCGGGAGTTCGTGGTCTGATGACGGTGGTGATGGTGGCGGAGTCGGATTACGCGACGCCTCGGCGGCCCCGCTAATCCGACACACGCTCGACATCAGCTCTTACGCCCGCAAACGCGCATCGACCGAATACTTGCCCGCCCCGCTGATGGCAATCGTGCCAAAGACGATGATCAGCAGCCAGCCGAACTGGCCGTCGGCGATGCTCCAGTCGGGGTGCACCAGCAGCATCGATACGCCCAGCAGGAACAGCAGGGGCAGGCAGGCCAGGCGCGTCAGCAAGCCGGCGGCGACCAGCAGCGGGCAGAGGATTTCCGCGAACAGGGCGCAGTACAGGGTGAGGGCACGGCCCAGGTGCAGCGGGTCATCGATGTGTGCCAGTTCCTCGGAAAAGTGCAGCAGCTTGGGCAGGCCATGCACGTGCAGCACCAGCAGCGCGCCGGCGACGCGCGCAAACAGCATACCCGCGTCGGGTAAAAAGGGGCCGGCCAGCGCCGCCATCCAGTTGTTCTTCATGATCGCTCCAGTGGGAAAGCCAGTCGGCGCGGCGCGCCGCTGCCAGCCATCATAGGCAGGCGGGCGGCACGGCGCGACTGGTCTTTTGGCAGAGGCGCCGGCGCGCGCAAAGGCCTAGACTGGCCGATGCCATCACTGGTCCGGGCCATCACAGGCCTCCCTCCCCCATCCCCGAAGGAACCGCATCATGTCGAAGAAAATCGAAGCCGAAGAAGTCACCTCCCGCCGCAAGCTGCTCGTCAGCGTCGCCGGTGTCGCCGCCGGCGCGGGCTTGCTGGCCGCCGGTGGCGCCAGCGCCGCCGCCAAGCCTGCCGCTGCCGCCGCCACCGCGCCGGGCAAGCTCACCGTCAACAGCGTCACCGTCAAGGACGGCACCGTCATCCACTTCAAGGACTGGGGCACGGGCACGCCCGTCGTCTTCAGCCACGGCTGGCCCTTGCAGGGCGATGCCTGGGAAGACCAGATGATGTTCCTGGCCAGCCACGGCTACCGCGTGATCGCGCACGACCGCCGCGGCCACGGCCTGTCCAGCCAACCATGGCAGGGCAATGACATGGATACCTACGCCGACGACCTGGCTACCCTGCTCGACGCGCTCGACATCAAGGGCGCCACCCTGGTCGGCCATTCGACAGGTGGCGGCGAAGTGGCCCGCTACATCGGCCGCCATGGCGAAAAACGCGTGGCCAAGGCCGTGCTGGTGGGCGCCGTGCCGCCGCAGATGGTCAAGTCGGAAACCAATCCGGGCGGCTTGCCGATGTCCGTCTTCGACGGCATCCGCGCCGGCGTGCTGGCCGACCGTTCGCAATTTTTCAAGGACCTGACGGTGCCCTTCTTCGGCGCCAACCGTCCCGGCAACAAGGTCTCGCAAGGCATGCGCGACACCTTCTGGCTGCAGGGCATGCAATGCGGCATCAAGAACGCCTACGACTGCATCAAGCAGTTTTCCGAAACGGACTTCACGGCCGACCTGAAGAAAATCACGGTGCCGACCCTGGTGGTGCACGGCGGCGACGACCAGATCGTGCCGATCGACGCTTCCGGCAAGGCGGCAGCGAAACTCGTCAAGAACGCCAAACTGGTCATCTATGAAGGCGCGCCGCACGGCTTGCCAGCCACCCACAAGGACCGCCTGAACGAAGACTTGCTGGCCTTTATCAAGTCCTGACCTTGATTGCCACGCCGCCGGCACGCGCCGGCGGTGCCTGGCGCCGCAAAAAATCCCCCGCTCTCCCCCATTCGTATAAGTGCCCTGGCGGCGATGCCGTGCATACTTGCTGCAATGCGGCATCCGCCGCCACAGCGACAGGAGCACGGCGATGAGCAGCATGCGTTATTTCCCTCAGAGACAAGACGCCGGCCAGGCGCAGGCGGAGCGCCTGCGCGGCCTGGGCCAACTGGCGGCCTCGATCGCCCATGAAGTGCGCCAGCCGCTGGCGGCCATCGCGCTCAATGCCGATGCGGCCCTGCACTGGCTCGACCACGATCCGCCGCGCCTGGAGCAGGCGCGCGCCGCGCTGGCCCTGGTCGCCAGCGCCGGCAGCCACGCCAGTGCCGTGCTGCGCAGCGTGCACGGCCTGGCCAGCCAGTCGCCGGGCAGCCATCACACCTTCGCCGCCGACGACGCCGTGCACGACATGCTGCAGCTGCTGCGCGCGGAACTGCTGCAACATGCCATCCATGTGGAGATCCAGCTGCAGCCAGGCCGCCCGCCGCTGTGCGCCGACCCGGTGCAATTTCGCCAGGTCATCACGAATGTGCTGATGAATGCCATCGAGACCCTGCGCCACACCCATGGCCGGCAGCGCAGCGTGCTGCTGTCGTCGCGGCTGGACGGCGGTATGCAGCATTTCAGCATCGCCGACAATGGCGCCGGCATCGCGCCGCAGGCGGCCGGCCGTTTGTACGACGCGCTGTATTCCAGCAAGCCCGGCGGCATGGGCCTGGGCCTGGCGATCTGCCGGCGCATCGTCGACGCCCACGGCGGGCGCCTGTGGCATGCGCCTGGCGCGCCCCACGGCAGCGTCTTCCACTTCACCCTGCCATCTCAATGAAGACAACCATGGACACGACCATTCTCCCGGCCGATGCACCGATTTCCCTCTTGATCGCCGACGACCACCCGCTGATCCTGGCCGGCCTGGCCTCGCTGATCGAGTCCCTGCCCGGCTTGCGCCTGCTGGGCCAGGCCGGCACGGGCCAGGCCGCCGTGCAGCTGTACCGCGAACTGCGACCCGACGTGGTACTGATGGATTTGAACATGCCGCAGATGCATGGCGTGGAAGCGATCGAGCGCATCTGCGCAAGCGATGCGCAGGCAAAGATCGTCATCCTCACCACCTACCAGGGCGAGGACAATGTGCACCGGGCCATGCGCGCGGGTGCGCGCGGCTACCTGCTGAAGGATTCAGGCTTCCGCCAGCTGGCCGAGTGCATCGGCAAGGTGGCCGCCGGCGGCCTTTACCTGCCGCCGGAACTGGCCGCGCAGCAGGCCGCACGCATCGAGGCGAACCGCCTGTCGAAGCGCGAGCACGACATCCTGCTGCACCTGTCGGCCGGCAAGAGCAACAAGATGATCGCGCGCAGCGCCGGCATCGAGGTGGGTACCGTCAAATTTCACGTAAATAACATTTTGACCAAGCTCAACGTATCTAGCCGCACCGAGGCGGCCACTGTGGCCGCCCGGCGCGGCTTGCTGGGCGCGTTCTAGCTGCCGGGAACCGGGGTCAGACCCGCCGGGTCTGACCCCGGCGTTTACGCTGCATCCTCATCCAGCTTTGCCGCGGCCTTGGCCAAGGTCGGCTTGGCTTCCACGCCGCTGATCTTCGGCACGCATTCGCTGCGCAGCCACGCTACGGTCACGGGCTCGCCCGCCATCAGGCGCTTGACGCTGGGAACGATCTGTTCGCCGATCAGCATGCCCAGCAGGCCGATCAGGGCGATCGCGGGCGGTGCCGGCGAGCGCACCTGCAGCACGGCATAGATGATGCCGACCAGCAGGCCCACGGCCAGCGAAATCACATACAGCTTCATGGCATATTCCTTTCAAATAAAAAAACGCCGCGCGCGGTCAGGCGCGCGGCGCATGGCATGGCTGCCTGGCCTTACTTGGCCGGTACCGGCGCCAGGGTGGCGTGTTCGCCATGGATGCGCTGCGGCGCCTTGTGCACCATGGTGTAGGCGTAGTCGACGCCCATGCCGTAGGCGCCCGAATGTTCGCGCACGATGGCCATCACGGCGTCGTAGGTTTCCTTGTGCGCCCAGTCACGCTGCCATTCCAGCAGCACCTGCTGCCAGGTCACCGGCACGACGCCGGCCTGGATCATGCGCTGCATGGCGTAGTCGTGCGCTTCCTTCGAGGTGCCGCCGGAAGCATCTGCCACCATGTAGATTTCATAGTCGCCTTCGAGCATCGCGCACAGGGCGAAGCTGTTGTTGCACACTTCCGTCCACAGGCCCGAGACGACGACTTTCTTCTTGCCGTTGGCGGCCAGCGCATCGCGCACCTTCTGGTCATCCCAGGAATTCATGGAGCTGCGCTCGAGGATATCCTTGCCCGGGAAAACGTCCAGCAGTTCCGGGTAGGTGTGGCCCGAGAAGCTTTCCGTTTCCACCGTGGTGATGATGGTCGGGATGTTGAACACCTTGGCGGCCTTGGCCAGACCCACGGTATTGTTCTTCAGGGCTTGCCGGTCCATCGATTGCACGCCAAAAGCCATCTGCGGCTGCTGGTCGATGAAAATGATCTGGCAATTGTCGGGGGTGAGGACTTCCAGTTTCGGGTTCGTCATGACGCTATCCATTATAAAAAGTGGGGTGGGTTACTGCTGTCCATCGTATGCCGGGCCAGGCAGGCGCACCACTATCTAAATATATAGGCGGGCCATTTTTTCCGCGCCGGCAGCGGCTGGCGGAAGCTGCTGCTGCGGTGCGCCAGACGCTGTTGTAAAATGCCTTTCACTCACTATTTTCCAACGACTCTTGATCGATTTATCCTCCATGACGGCCAGCACGATGCACAGCGACAGCCAGGCGATACGTGTGTTGATTGCTGACGACCATCAACTGCTGCTCGATGGCATCGCCACCCTGCTGCAGTCCTTTCCTGGCGTGCAACTGGTGGGCCAGGCCAGCGATGGCCAGCAAGCCGTGCGCCAATTTACAGAACTGCAACCTGACGTGACCCTGATGGATTTGCAGATGCCGGTCATGAACGGCCTCGATGCGATCGATGCCATCCGCAGGCTGCGCCCGCACGCGCGCATCATCGTGCTGACCACCTACAAGGGCGACGCCCTGGTCGGACGCGCCGTGCAGGCCGGCGCGTGTGGCTACCTGCTGAAAAGTTCATTGCGCCATGAATTGCTGGCGGCGATACAGGCCGTGCATGCGGGCAGGCGCTACCTCAGCCCCGAAGCCGAGGCCGAGATGGCCCGCTATGCCAGCGCCGATGTGCTGTCGAACCGTGAACTGGATGTGCTGCGGCTGGTCGCGCAAGGCAATTCCAACCGCGAGACGGGCGCCCTGCTGAGTATCAAGGAAGAAACCGTCAAGGCCCACATGAGCACCATCCTGGCCAAGCTGGGCGCCAAGGACCGCACGCATGCGGTCACCATCGCGCTACGGCGCGGCATCCTCGATACCTGAACGGGCCTGGGTGCGGCGGCGCCACGGCATCCAGCGCCAGCGCCAGCACGTGTCGCATGCCGGCTCGGCGTCCAGGGTAGCGGCGTGCAGCGCCTGCGCCTGGTCGCGGCCTTCGGCCAGCATGCGATCGGCCGCGTCGAGCGCGCGCAGCATGGCCGCCCTGGCCGGTTCCTCCGCCGGCAAGGCCATGCTGGCATTATGAAAATGCAGGATCACTGCCTGCGTACCCTGCAATAAATTGTCGTGCAGCTCGCGCGCGATGCGTTCGCGCGCGGCCTGCCTTGCCTCCAGGCGCGCGGCATGGCGCCGCAGGCGCCAGCGCAACGCCGCGTACAGCAGCGCCAGCATGGCCGCCGCGCTGGCCAGTCCGCAGGGACTGGCCAGCATCGAATCCAGCCATAACAGGCAGGCGCGCATGGCCGCGGTCAGGCCACCGGCACGGCTGCACGAGCGCTGCGCTGCTGTACCACGATCACGGCACCCAGCACGAGCAAGGGCACGGCCAGCGCGATAAAGCCATACGCGAGATAGGCAAAGGCGGCGGCGATGGCGCCCAGCGCGAACGCCAGCAGCGGCCACAGGGTTTTTACACAGCGCGCACTGGTGCTCGCGTCGGCGGCGCCGCGCAGCACGTCGACCGTATCGAGCACGATCTGCGTCACATTCCCCGTCATCATGGAGGTGGGTGCCAGGTGCGCCAGCAGCAGGCGGCTGGTGGCGCTGTGCACGCCCATGGCGGCCGTGCCCAGCAGGCCGGCGATCATCGCCATGTCGCTGACGTCCTTGCCGATCGGTTCGGCCAGGCAGCCAAACGCCATGAAGGCGGCCAGCAGCACCCATTGCAGGAGCAAGGCCAGGGTCAGCGACGGACCTCCGCGGCGGTCGATCGCCAGCACCATCAGGCGCGTGAAGGCCACGCCGATGACAAAGGCGGGAAAGGCGAGAAATTTCAGCAGGATGGAGACGCGTGACGGATCGGCCAGGGCCGCGCCGATCAGCACGAAGTTGCCCGTGACGTGGGCGGTAAACAGGCCGAACAGGGCGATAAAGCCCAGGGTGTCGACATAGCCGGCCAAAAAGCCCAGGCTGGCGCCGAACAGGCGGCTGTGTGGTGGTTGATTCATGGTGAACTCCTGCAAACTGAACTACTCGAAAAAAAGCGCCGCAACTTGAAAGCCAGGCCCGGTGCCGCATGCCTGCATGCTAAGGCAGGGCGCGCGCCAGCGCACCACCCATTAGTCCAGTTCCTGCCCTCCCAACTGATCTTTTGGCCCGTGTAAAAGCCGCGCCATGCCTCTACACTGGGAAACGAGATTATCGCCCGCCGCGCCCCGCTTGTGCCCCAAACCTGCGCCGGCCCCTCTTCATCCACCATGGAGCTGCACCATGACCGAACACACCCTCCCCGCCACCGCGCCCCTGATCCTGATCAACGGCTGCTTCCATACCGTCGACAAGAGCTGCCCGCAAGCGAGCGCCGTGGCCATCGCCGATGGCAAATTCCTCGCCGTCGGCGACGCCGACGACGTCATGCGCCATCGCGGCCCCGCCACGCAGGTGATCGACCTGAATGGCCGCACCGTCATTCCCGGCCTGAACGACTCGCATCTGCACCTGATACGCGGCGGCTTGAACTACAACCTGGAATTGCGCTGGGAAGGCGTGCCTTCGCTGGCCGACGCCTTGCGCATGCTGAAGGAACAGGCGCTGCGCACGCCGAATCCGCAATGGGTGCGCGTGGTGGGCGGCTGGAACGAATTCCAGTTCGCCGAAAAACGCATGCCGACGCTCGACGAAATCAACGCGGCCGCGCCCGACACCCCGGTCTTCATCCTGCACCTGTACGACCGCGCGCTGCTCAACCGCGCCGCCCTGCGCGTGGTCGGCTACGACAAGAACACGCCGAACCCGCCAGGCGGCGAGATCGTGCGCGATGCGTCGGGCAACCCGACCGGCATGCTGATCGCCCGCCCGAACGCCATGATTTTGTATGCGACCCTGGCCAAGGGCCCGACCCTGCCGCGCGAACTGCAAGTGAATTCCACGCGCCAGTTCATGCGCGAACTGAACCGCCTGGGCCTGACCAGCGCCATCGACGCGGGCGGCGGCTTCCAGAATTATCCGGAAGACTACGCCGTGGTCGAGGAACTGGCGCAGAAAGAGCAGCTGACCATCCGCATCGCCTACAACCTGTTTACGCAGAACAAGGGCGCGGAACTGCAGGATTTCCAGAAGTGGACGGAAATGGTGACGCCGGGCCAGGGCAACGATTACTACCGCCATAACGGTGCCGGCGAGATGCTGGTATTTTCCGCCGCCGACTTCGAGGACTTCCTCGAGCCGCGCCCGGACCTGGCGCCCGGCATGGACGACGAGCTGGAAAAAGTCGTGCGCCACCTGGTGTCGAAACGCTGGCCGTTCCGCCTGCACGCCACCTACGACGAATCAATCGACCGCATGCTGACGGTGTTTGAAAAGGTCAACCGCGACATCCCCTTCGATGGCCTGACCTGGATGTTCGACCACTGCGAAACCATCACGCCGCGCAATATCGACCGGGTCAAGGCGCTGGGCGGCGGCATCGCCATCCAGCACCGCATGGCTTTCCAGGGCGAGTACTTCGTCGACCGCTACGGCGCCGAGGCAGCCAAGGCCACGCCGCCGATCGCGCGCATGCTGCAAACGGGCGTGCCGGTGGGCGCCGGCACCGACGCCACGCGGGTCGCCAGCTACAACCCGTGGACGGCGCTGTACTGGCTGGTGTCGGGCCGTACCGTGGGCGGCTTGCGCCTGTATGACGCGGGCTCGCGCCTGTCGCGCGACACGGCGCTGGAACTGTGGACCACGGGCAGCGCCTGGTTCTCGAACGAGAAAGATAAAAAGGGCCGCATCCAGGCAGGCATGCTGGCCGACCTGGCCGTGCTGAGCGCGGACTTTTTCAGCATCGATGAAGAGGCGATCAAGTCGATCGAATCGGTGCTGACCATTGTCGGCGGGAAGATCGTCTATGGCCAGGCGGAATTCACGCCACTGGCGCCGCCCCCTATCCCCGTCTTGCCGGACTGGTCGCCCGTGAAGAACGTGGCCGGCCATTACCGCGCCGCGCCGCCGCAAACGGCCAGCGTCCTGCAGCACCAGTGCCAGGGTCCCTGCGGCGTGCATGTGCATGCGCACGACGTGGCGCGCAAGAGCTCCGTGCCCGTTTCCAGCCATTCCGGTTTCTGGGGCGCCCTGGGGTGCAGCTGCTTTGCGTTCTGACGCCATGCCGACGCGCTTGCCCTTGCTGGCTGCCGGCGCGCTTGCGCTGGCGGCTACCCTGCCCGCCGCCGCACAGGACAATGTGCAGCTGTATGGCCGCCTGAACGTGGCGCTCGAAGCGCTGCACTCGTCCGGCACGGGCGACAGCGTGCAGCGCCTGTCCAACAACCGCTCCGTGCTCGGCTTGCGCGGCAGCGAAGACCTGGGCGGCGGCTGGCAGGCGCTGTTCCAGGTCGAGGGCACTCTGGCGCCCGACACGGGGGCGGGGGCCATCGCCGCACGCGACACGCGTGTCGGCATCCAGGGACCATGGGGCACGCTGTTTGCCGGCAACTGGACCCTGCCCTACAACAGCGCCACTTCCGCGCTCGATCCGTTCTACCCCACCACGGCAGGCTACATGAGCCTGATGGGCAACGGCGCCGGTGCCACCGAAAGCAATACCAGCAACACGTATTCCTTCGACCGGCGCCAGCAGAACAGCGTGCATTACTGGACGCCGCAGTGGCAGGGCTGGTCGCTGCGCGTGGCACGCGGCATGGGCGAAGAGCGGCCGGCCGGCGGCGCGCATCCGGCATTGGTGTCGGCCGCCCTGCTCTACGACAGCGGCATGTTCTACGGCACGTTGGCGCATGAGGAGCACCACGACTACCAGGGACGGGGCTTGAGCGACCATGGCAGCAAGCTGGCCCTGGCCTGGCGCATCGACAGCGCCACGCAGCTGGCGGTGGCAGTGGAAAGCCTGCGCTATGCCACGGCGACGGGAGAGCTGCGCCGGCGCACCGCGTATGTGTCGGCCACGCGCCAGTTCGGCCGCCATGGCCTGCGTGTCGGCCTGGCGCATGCGCAAAGCGCCAGCGGCAGCGCGCTGGACACCATCGGCAGCGTGCGCGCGGGCGCCGGCACGGACGCCACGCACGCCACCGTCGGCTATGACTACCAGCTGTCGAAACGCAGCAGCCTGTATGCCTACTACACGCGCCTGGCCAATGGCCGCAACGGCATCGCCGGCTTCGCCATCAACAGCCTGGCAAGCGATGCGCAAACCAGGGGCGCCACCTTGTCGGGCGTGGTGCTGGGGATGCGGCACAACTTCTGAACCGGTGGTTTTCGTGGACAGCCCCGCGCGCGGCGGGTACAGTCTGCGTTCGGCAAACAGGGCAGGCATCTGCGGACAAACACTATGAAGCGAGCATCAGCGCCAACACGCAGCGACTGGGTCAGGTGCGCCGAACCGGTACAGGGAATCGAACGCATCGAGGCGTGGTTTCAGGGCAAGGCCTATGCCATGCACCGCCACGACACCTATGCCATCGGCCGCACGCTGGCGGGCGTGCAGCGTTTCAGCTACCGCCGCGGCCAGCGCAACAGCCTGCCCGGCAACACCATGATCCTGCATCCCGACGAGGCCCACGATGGCCAGGCCGGCACCGACGCCGGCTTCCGTTACCGCATGCTGTATATCGAACCGGCGCTGATCCAGGATGTGCTGGGCGGACGCGCGCTGCCCTTCATCGAAGGCGGCGTGTCGACCGATCCGCGCCTGGCGGCGGCCACCAGCGCCTTGCTGCCGCGCGACGGCCGCCCGCTCGAGGCGCTGGAACAGAGCGAGGCGCTGGCCGAACTGGCGCATGCGCTGGCGGCGGCGGCCGGCACGCCCGCGCAACGCCTGAAAGGCGACTACCTGGCGGCACGCCGCGCGCGCGACTATCTGCAGGCGCACTGCGCGCACGCCGTCACCCTGGCCGAACTGGAAGCGGCAACGGGACGCGACCGCTGGAGCCTGTCGCACGACTTTCGCGTGTTCCATGGCACCAGTCCCTACCGCTATCTGACGATGCGGCGCCTGGAGACGGTGCGGCGCCTGCTGCTGGCAGGCAGCACGCTCGCCTCGGCCGCCATGGCCGCCGGCTTCGCCGACCAGAGCCACATGACGCGGCACTTCCTGAAAACCTACGGCCTCACGCCCGGGCGCTGGCTGCGTTACGCTGGCGGCGCCAGCACACGCTGAACACACCCACGATCGTTCAATACGGCCCACCGGCGCATGCGTATTCTGAAGGCATGACCACTTGAACGGAGCACAGCATGTCAACCACCACTAACACTAACACTACCACCGCCACGCGCGGCCAGGGCCAGTCCATCGACCTGGCAGGCAAGATCTGCCTGATCGACGGGCACTGGCAGCCGCGCGTCATCGCCGAAATGAATGACTATCAATTCAAGGTCGTCAAGGTACTCGGCGAATTCGAGTGGCACCGGCATGCCGCTACGGACGAGACCTTCATCGTGCTGGAAGGCGCATTGCGCATCGCCCTGCGCGGCCCTGGCTATGCGCAAGGACACGCCATCGTGCTGACTGCCGGCCAGATGGCCGTGGTGCCCAGGGGGGTCGAACACAAGCCGTGCGCCACGGTTGAAACAGAACTGCTGCTGATCGAGCCGCGCGGCGTGGTCAATACGGGCGACGGCGACGCGGGCGGGCGGGCGGTGCAGAACGATCAGTGGATATGAAGCCGGAAGAGTGACAAATGCGGTAAAAATAACAAAAAACCCGCTGACTTTTGCAAGTCAGCGGGTTTTCTGATGAAAACTGGTGCCGTTGGCCGGAATCGAACTGGCGACCTTCACATTACGAATGTGCTGCTCTACCAACTGAGCTACAACGGCGAAGACCCACATTCTACAAACAATGCACAAAATTTGCTAGTGTCAACGCGAACTTTTTTGCATTTTTTTAGCGGCCTGGCTGCGGGCCGCTGAAAATCGTGGAAAAGTGCAGGTTTTATTCCGCGTGGTAGGCCGTGACGCGGGCCACTTCGTCTTTCGAGCCGAGGAACACGGGCACGCGCTGGTGCAGCTTGTGCGGGGCGATGTCCATGATGCGCTGCTGGCCATCGGTGGCGGCGCCGCCGGCCTGTTCGACGATGAAGGCCATCGGGTTCGCTTCGTACATCAGGCGCAGCTTGCCCGGCATCGAGGTGTCGCGCAGGTCGGCTGGGTACATGAAGATGCCGCCACGGTTCAGGATGCGGTGCACGTCGGCCACCATCGAGGCGATCCAGCGCATGTTGAAATTGGTGCCGCGCGGACCCGTGTCGCCGGCCAGCAGTTCGTCGACATAGCGTTTCACGGGCGGATGCCAGTGGCGCGCGTTCGACATGTTGATGGCGAATTCCCTGGTGGTCGGCGGAATCTGCATATTGCTTTGCGTGAGCACCCACGAACCCATCTCGCGGTCCAGGGTGAAGCAGTTCACGCCATTGCCGAAGGTCAGTACCAGCATGGTTTGCGGGCCGTACACGGCGTAGCCGGCCGCCACTTGCTTGCTGCCCGCCTGCATGAAATCCTGCTCCGTCGGCTCGCCCATGCCTTCCGGCGCCTTCAGCACGGAGAAGATGGTGCCGATCGAGACGTTGACGTCGATGTTCGACGAGCCATCCAATGGGTCGAACAGCAGCATGTATTCGCCCTTCGGATAGCGGTTCGGGATCGGGTGGATCGATTCCATTTCTTCCGACGCCATGGCTGCCAGGTGGCCACCCCATTCGTTCGCTTCCAGCAGGATCTCGTTGGAGATGATGTCGAGCTTTTTCTGCACTTCGCCCTGCACGTTTTCCGTGTCGGCCGTGCCCAGCACCTCGCCCAGCGCGCCCTTGCTGACGGCGTGGCTGATGGTCTTGCAAGCGCGCGCGACGACTTCGATCAGCAGGCGCAGTTCGGCCGGAATGCTGTTGTTCGAGCGCTGCTCTTCAACCAGGTATTGCGTAAGACTGATGCGTTTCATGAAACCCCTTCGTTAGTTTTAAATACGTCTCGTTCGGTGCCTGTCGGCTTACGTGCCCCTGGCGCTAAGCCGACCTACAAATTGATGAATGCCCATGCATGCGCGTAGGTCGGATTAGCCCGCAGGGCGTAATCCGACAGCCGTCAATTTGCCAATGCCTTGGAAACGACTTCCATCACGTCATTCGACAGGCTGGCCTGGCCGGCGACTTGTTCCAGCGCCGTGCGCATGTGGCTTTGCAGCGCGGGCACGTAACGGCGCCAGCGGTCCATGGAACGGGCCAGCCGCGCCGCCACTTGCGGGTTCAGGGCGTCGAGGGCGATGACTTGCTCGGCCCAGAAGGCGTAGCCGCTGCCGTCCGCCGCATGGAACTGCGACGGGTTGCCGTTCGTGAAATTGAAGATCAGGCTGCGCGCGCGGTTCGGGTTTTTCAGGGTGAAGGCCGGATGCGTCATCAGCTGGCGCACGGCTTGCACGTCCGTCGATGGCGCCGCGGCCTGCATGGCGAACCACTTGTCGACCACCAGCGCCTCGTTCTCGAAGTCGGCATAGAAGCTGGCCAGGGCCGCCTGCGCATGCGCGGTGGAGCCGGAATGGATCAGGGCACCCAGGGCGGCCGCGCGGTCCGTCATGTTGCCGGCATGGTCGAACTGCTGCTGCGCCAGCGCCAGTTCCTGTTCGCCCGGGGCGATCAGCAGATACGACAGGGCCAGGTTTTTCAGCGCGCGCTTGCCGGCCGACAGGGCGTCGGGACTGTAGTCGCCCGGCGTCTGGTTGGCGTGGTACTGCGCCAGCAATTCCGGCCTCAGGGCCGCCGCGATGGTACGGCGCATGAACTGGCGCGCCGCGTGGATCGCCTGCGGATCGACTTGCGCCATGCGCTCGGCGATGATGGTTTCCGATGGCAGGATCAGCGCCAGCTCGCGGAAGGCAGGATCGAGCGTTTCATCGGCCAGCAAGGCGCGCTGCGCGGCGATGAAGGTGTCGTCCAGCGCCAGGCTCTCGCCGGCGGCCACCGCGCTCGTCAGCTTGAGCAAACGCTCCATGGCCAGGCGCTGGCCCGCTTCCCAGCGGTTCACCGGGTCGCTGTCATGGCGGAACAGGTGCAGCAGCTCGGCATCCGTGTAGTCGTATTCGAGCACCACGGGCGCGGAAAAATCGCGCAGCAGCGACGGCACGGGCAGTTCCGCCACCTGGGTGAAACGGAAGGTCTGCTGTGCTTCGGTGAGCTCCAGCACCACGCTGGTGGCGCCATCGGTCGCCACGCCATCGACGTGCAGCGGCAGGTCGCGGCCATCGGCGCCCAGCAAGCCGACGGTGACGGGGATGTGGAATGGCAGTTTTTTCGGCTGGCCCGGCGTGGCGGGACAGCTTTGCGACAGGGTCAGCTCGAACGTCTGGCTGGCCGCATCATAGCGCGTGGCGGCCGTGACGACGGGCGTGCCGGCCTGGCTGTACCAGCGCTCGAACTGGGTAAAGTCGCGGCCATTCGCGTCGGCCATGGCGGCGCGGAAATCGTCGCACTGGACGGCCTGGCCATCGTGGCGTTCAAAGTACAGGTCCATGCCCTTGCGGAAGCCATCGCGGCCCACCAGGGTCTGGTACATGCGCACCACTTCGGCGCCCTTTTCATAGATCGTGACCGTATAAAAATTATTGATCTCGACAAAAGAGTCAGGACGCACGGGATGCGCCATCGGGCCAGCGTCTTCCGGGAACTGCGCCTGGCGCAGGGTGCGCACCTGGTCGATGCGCGTGACGGCACGGCCCGTGTCCGTGCCGATCATGTCGGCCGAGAATTCCTGGTCTCGGAATACCGTCAAGCCTTCCTTCAGCGACAGCTGGAACCAATCGCGGCACGTGACGCGGTTGCCGGTCCAGTTATGGAAGTATTCATGCCCCACCACCGCTTCGATGCCGGCGTAATCGACGTCCGTTGCCACGCGCGGATTGGCCAGCACGTATTTGGTGTTGAAGATGTTCAGGCCCTTGTTTTCCATGGCGCCCATGTTGAAGTCGCCCACGGCCACGATCATGAAGCGGTCCAGGTCCAGCTCCAGGCCGAAGCGTTCTTCATCCCAGCGGATGGAGTTTTTCAGCGACTGCATGGCGTAGTCGGTTTTATCCAGGTTGCCGTCTTCCACCCATACCTGCAGCAGCACTTCGCGGCCGGACTTCAAGGTATAGCGCTCTTCCTGGCATACCAGGCGCGCCGCCACCAGGGCGAACAAATACGATGGCTTCTTGAACGGGTCTTCCCACTTGGCGTAATGGCGGCCGTCACCGAGGTCGCCCTCTTCGATCAGGTTGCCGTTCGACAGCAGCACCGGGTATTTATCTTTATCAGCGCGCAGCATGACCGTGTACTTGGCCATCACGTCCGGGCGGTCCGGGAAGAAGGTGATGCGGCGGAAGCCTTCCGCCTCGCACTGTGTGAAGAAGTTATGGTTCGACACGTACAGGCCGGAAAGCGAGGTATTGTCCTGCGGCGCCAGCACGGTTTCAATATCCAGCGTAACCTCGTCCGGCGCCTTCGCGATGGTCAGCATGCTGGCCGTCAAGGTGTATTGCGACGGCTTCAGCACCTTGCCATTCAGGCGTACCATCACCAGCTCGATGTGTTCGCCGTGCAATTCGATGCTGCGGCTGCGGCTGGCAGGGTTGTGGCGCATGCGTATCCGGCTCGCCACCACTGTGCGGGCGGGATCGAGATCGAAACCAAGTTCGACGCTGTCGACCAGGAAGCTGGGCGGCGTGTAATCTTTGCGGTAAATCGTCTGAGGGCTGTCTGTGCGCATAGGGATGTGGGTGGGAGCGGAGGCAAAAGCCTATTTTACCAACACCCGGCCCGGAAAGGACCGATTCACGACCAATACGGCCGCCTATTGCGCTGATTCCGCGCAGGAATGTGGGATTCTCCTGCCGCCCGACATGCTCGGTAACATTCTGTAATAATGAATTGAAACAAATGGAAGTATTCTTATAATATCAGGCGATGCATTGCGTCTACCAACAATGAATTGCAGCTTATCCAAGAAGGAGATCATGCAATGAAACGATATCTCACCATCATGATGGCCGCATTGACCGTGTTGCTGACCGGATGCGCCACCACGATACGCAGCGATGTAACGGCCTTCCATGAATGGCCGGCACAGTTGCACGACAAATCCTATGTCTTCGAAGCCCCCGCTGCCGAATATGACACGCTGGAATACCGCAGCTATCAGAATCTGCTGCGCGCGGAACTGCAAAAACACGGCTTCGGCGAAGCGTCCGGTCCGGATGCCGCCAATTTGCGCGTGTCGATGAATTTCTCGACCGTCGACTATCCTGAGCGCGTGATCCAGGCCAGCGACCCATTCTGGTATGGCCCAGGCTACTGGCCTGGCCGCTATGGCTACCGCTACGGCGCCTGGCCGGGCTATGGCCGCTTTGGCTACAGCCCCTTCTGGTATGGCCCGATGGAAGTGGAAGAAAGCGTGCGCCATAAATACGAACGCGAACTGCGCGTGACGATCGCCGACCGCAAGGGCAAGACCCTGTACGACGTGACCGTGCAATCGACGAGCAACAAGCGCGCCACGTCGCAAGTGATGCCGGCCATGGTGGCCAGCGCCTTTGCCGACTTCCCCGGCCAGAGCGGCGTGCCACGTACGGTCGAAATCAAGGTGGAATAATCCGGCAGCATGTAAAAAACCCGGCTGGTGCAGCAATGCGCCAGCCGGGTTTTTTTATGCCTGCTTTTTTTACGAGTAATACGCTTCTGCCGACAGGGTAAGGACGCCGATCAGCGCCACGGCCAGCAGCAGCACGATCAGCAGGCGGCCGAATTTCGGCGCGCCGTCATTGTCGCCGCCGCTCATGGCACGATGATGGTCGAGCCGGTCGTCTTGCGCCCTTCCAGGTCCGCGTGCGCCTGGGCGATATGGGCCAGGCTGTAGCGCTGGTTGATCTCGATCTTTACTTCGCCGCTGCTGACGACGCCAAACAGGGAAGCCGCCATGTCTTCCAGGTTCTTGCGGTTCGAGGCATAGCTGAACAGTGCCGGGCGCGTGATGAACAGCGAGCCGCGCGACGCCAGTTCGCTCAGGGAAAATGGCGGCACCGGACCGGAAGCGTTGCCGAAGCTGACCATCATGCCCAGCGGCGCCAGGCAATCGAGCGAGCCGGTAAATGTATCCTTGCCGATGGAGTCGTAGACCACGGAGACGCCCTTGCCGCCAGTGATGTCCTTCACGCGCTCGACGAAATTTTCCGTGTTGTAGTTGATGACGTGCGTAGCGCCATGCGCCTTGGCCAGCGCCACTTTTTCATCGGAGCCGGCCGTGCCGATCAGGTTCACGCCCAGCACCTTCGCCCACTGGCAGGCGATCAGCCCCACGCCGCCCGCGGCCGCATGGAACAGCACCGTGTCGCCCGCCTTCAGGGCCACCGTGCGGTGAAACAGGTATTGCACCGTCAGGCCTTGCAGCATCATGGCCGCCGCCGTGTCAAAAGCGATGCGTTCGGGCAGCACCAGCAGCAGGGCCGCCGGCAGGTTGCGCTGCAGCGCATACGCGCCATTGATGCGCGCGGCATACGCCACGCGGTCGCCCACCTTCACTTCCGTGACGCCCTCGCCCACCGCCTCGACGATACCCGCGCCCTCGACACCGAGGCCATTGGGCAGCGGCTGCGGATACAGGCCGGTGCGGAAATACACGTCGATGAAATTGAGGCCGATGGCTTCATGTCTGACGCGCGCTTCGCCGGGACCGGGCGGCGGCAGTTCCACGTCCACATATTCCATCACTTCCGGTCCGCCCGTGCGCTGTACGCGGATGGCTTTGGTGCTAATCGTTGCGCTCATTCTCATCTCCTTGTCTAGGTGTATCAGGCGGCAGCGTTGGCGCGCGCCTGCAGCTGCGACAGCACCAGATGCGCCGACGACAGGTTTGTTGCGCACGCCACGTTATGCACGTCGCAGGCGCGCACCAGGGCGTTGATGTCCGGCTCGTGCGGCTGCGGCGTCATCGGGTCGCGCAGGAAGATCACGCAGTCGATCAAGCCTTCCACCAGCAGCGAGCCGATCTGCAAGTCGCCGCCGAACGGGCCGGAATGCTTGCGCTCGACCGCCAGGCCCAGCTCGTTGATCAGACGCCCGCCCGTGGTGCCCGTGGCCGACAATTCACAACCCTTTAAAAAATCCAGGTACTCGCCCGCCAGGGTAATCATGTCATCTTTTTTCTTGTCGTGGGCAATCAGGGCGATGCGTGTTTTCATGGTGGGAGCGTTTTCAGTGAGTGGAAAGAATTATTTCTTTTTCGACAGCAAGTAAATCCCGGCCAGTACCAGGCTCGTGCCGGCCAGCTGCCAGTTGGTGATCGGTTCGTCGAGGATCATGGCGCCCAGGAACAGGGTCGACACGGGCCCGATCATGCCCGCCTGCGAGGCGACGGGCGCGCCGATGCGCTCGACGGCGATCATCGTCATGAAGACGGGCATCACCGTGCAAAAGATGCCGTTCAACAGTGACAGGCCGTACACGGGCATGGGCTGGATCAGCAGTTCGACGGGGCGCAGGATGAAGAATTGGGCGATGCAGGCAAAGCTGGCCACGCACATCGCGTAGGAAACCAGCCGCATCGAGCCGATGCGTTTCACCAGTTCGCCGGAACCGAGCAGGTACACGGCATACGCGCAGGCCGAACCCAGCACCAGGGTGGAACCCAGCGCCACATTGCTGGCGCCACCCTCCAGGTCGTGCACGAACACCAGCACGATGCCGCAGTAGGACGTGAACAGGGCCAGCCATTGCATGCGGCTGATGCGCTGCTTGAAATACACGGTGGTAATCAAGAGCACGAAGGTGGGCGTGAGAAACAGGATCAGGCGCTCGAGACCGACGGAAATGTATTGC
This sequence comes from Janthinobacterium amylolyticum, assembly GCF_051380655.1. Lineage (NCBI taxonomy): Bacteria > Pseudomonadati > Pseudomonadota > Betaproteobacteria > Burkholderiales > Oxalobacteraceae > Janthinobacterium > Janthinobacterium amylolyticum. The sequence continues at coordinate 536,603 of NZ_JBNYXL010000002.1, read as the reverse complement.
AGCCCCAGGAAATCCAGGTAGCTGGACAGGTAGTAGCCGACCAGGCCCAGTCCGACCAGGCGCAGGCGGTCGCGGTTCGACAGCGGCGGCTCCGTGCGCATCTGCCACCAGGCGATGACGGCAAACACGGGCAGCGAAAAGATCATCCTGAAGGCAATCAGGGTCACGGCATCGATCTGGTAGCGGTACAGCAGCTTGGCAACGATGGCCTTGGTGGAAAACAGCACCGCCCCGCCCACGGCAATGGCCAGGCCACCGAGATAGACGGAACGGGGAATCGGTGCAGGGGATGCTTGCGGGGAACTCGAGCTCATGCCCAGATTGTAAGGCAAAAGCTGGGGTCAGACCCCCGCAGGCGACAGCACAAGCCTCTGAGGGCGCAGGTCGGGTTAGCCCAAAGGGCGTAACCCGACAACACCCCAGTGCTAGGAGACATCCCAAAATCGCAAGCCGACACCACCAGCCGCGCCAGCCATGTTGTCGGATTACGCGCGGCTTTGCCACGCCAATCCGACCTACCTAACTGCCTTTACGCCACCACCACCGCCGCCGCACCTGCCGTCACGGTCGCCGTCGTCACGCGCGCAATCACGTTCGAAGGCGCCGCCGTGCCGACCAGTTTGTTGACCTGCTTGAACTGCGCCACCAGCTTGCCCGGCGTCAGGGTCACCACGGTGTAGCCCTGCGCATCCGTGTTCAGATGCCTGATCCACGGGTTATTGCCCAGGCCGGACAATTGCTGCGCCAGGCCCAGCAGGGTCACGCTGAAGTCGGTGCTCGCTTTCAAGCCAGCCTGCACGGCGGCGACCGTGGCGTCGAGTTGCGCTTCCGGCACGCCCTTGGCCGCCAGGGCGCCACGCAGTTGCACGCGCAGCTGCTCCAGCAGGCTGTCCACGCTCGGCGCCGCCTTGCCCATGGTGTAGTCGAGCAGGTTGACGTCGAGATTGACCGTGCCCACGCCCGTGACGGGAATGGCCAGCGGATAGCTGACGAGGGTGCCGATGTCGCCCATGCTGCCGGCCGCCGACTTCAGGTAGCTGAAAAAGGAATCGGAACTCACGCCCGCCGACACCAGGTCCACCATGACGGGCGTGCCGCCGCCGGCCGCGTCGAAATCGTCGCTGACCGTGCCGGCAAAAAACGAGTGGATGTCGCCGGTAATGGCCACCACGTTGCCGATGGCGTTGTTTTTCAGGTGCGCCATCAGGTTCTTGCGCTCGCTGTTGTAACCATCCCACTGGTCGCAATTGAGCAGGAAGCGCGTGAAGAACGGCGCCAGCGCCGCCTGCTGGCCTGACGCGGCGACAAAGCTCGATGCGGCGCCCTTGGCCTGCACGTCGGGCTTGATCCAGCCGAAGGCGATCACTTGCGCCGCGGCCGCCGGCGAGGCGCTGTTGTACGCCGCCACCGTGATGCCGGCCTGGGCCGCGCTCAAGCCGGCGCCCATGGCGGCCGCGCCCTGCGCACCGGCATTGGCTGCCGCGCCGGCAATGGCCATGGCCGCCGCCTGCGCCACGTTTTGCGCGGCGCCCGCCGTGGCAGCGGCCACGATGGCCGAGGCCAGCGGCACGCTGCCGCCCACCAAGGGCAAGGTGCTGGCGATGGCCTGGCCCACCTTGCCCATGGCGCTCAGGGCCAGCAAGGTGGCAATCGCATCGGTGCCATTCAGGCCCATGCGCAACAATGACACTTCATTGCCCCACAGCTTCCAGGTCGAGGTGGCCGCCTTCATCTTGCCCTTCCACCAGTCGCGCTGCGTGCTGCCCAGCATGCCGACGACGGCCAGCGGGTCCGCGCCCGCCTTGGTGGCGGCGGCCATCTTTTGCCCTTCCACGCTGTCGAACAGCGCCTGCGGCACCAGGTAGCGGCTGCCGATGCTGCCCAGCGGCTTGCCCGTGGCGGGATTGATGCTCGATTCGGGAATCGCATGATCGGCGCGGTACAGGCGCTCGTCCGTCATCACCAGCTGCATCAGCTTGCCGAACTGGAAATCGCGGTAGATCTGGATATTCTGGAACGTCGTCGCGGCGCCATCAAACGTGACGTCGGCCGGCATGTATTCGAACCACGCCTGGTTGGCGCTGCGGCGGCGGTTCGGCTGGTGCAGGTCGCTGCCGTCAAGCGCCACGATGCCTTCATAGGTGGACGCGTCCTGCCAGGCATCGTCCGTGAATTCATGGTCATCCCAGATGGCGATGAAGGCAAAGCGCTCGTGCACGGCCTGCAGGCGCGTGTCGGTGCGGTACTTCTTGTACAGGTAGCGGTAATCGGCCACCGTGGTCGCGTATTTCGCGCCGGACGTGCCGCTCTTGAACGTGCCTTCCGGCAGGACCAAGCGGTCGTGGCGGCTTTCCACGGCGCCGCTCTGGAACGCTTCGCCCACGGTTTCATAGATGTAGTCGCCCAGGTGGACGATGAAATCGAGCGCTTCATTGGCGGCGATGTGCGACAGCGCGCCCCAGTGGTTGATGCTCCAGTCCTGGCACGTCAGGTAGGCGAACTGCAGCTGCGGCACGTCGGCCGTGGCGGCGGGCGCCGTCTTGAAGCGGCCCACGTTCGAGCGCACGTCGCCGGCGATGAACTGGTAGAAATACACCTGGCCCGGCTGCAAGCCCGTCACCTTGTGGCGCAGGGTGTTGTCGAAATCGGCCTTCAGCGGCAGCTTGGCGTCGACGATGGGGGTGCCGGCCAGGGCCGTGTTGCCGCCCAGCGCGGCCGTGTTGTCGGCGGCGCTGACGATCAGGCGTATGGCAACCTCCTCCTTGCCGGCCACGGCGGGGGCGACGGCGTCGAAACTGGCGGGCACGACGCGCGTCCACAGCATGGCGCTGTCGGCGCGCGGGTCGCCCGAGGCCACGCTTTGCGGGAATTTCCAGTCGCTGCCACTGGCCAGGGGCACGCCATGGTCGCTGTAATCGGTGCTGCCGCAGGCGGCGAGGCCAACGGTGGCCACGGAGACGGTAATGAAACCGCCCAATTTCAGAAACTGCCGTCTATCCATGTGACTTGCCATGATGTCGCGCCCTTAATCTTGATTATTCGAGTGGTGGGATGATGCATAACATGAAAGCGCATCACTTTAACAACAAAATGTGTCGGCTTGATGACGGGGCCATGCCGCTTTGCAAGGGGCCGATATGCTAAAATGTCGGCCACAATTGAACACCCGTCTAAGGAAGATTCGACATGGCAGGACATAGCAAATGGGCCAATATCAAGCATAAAAAGGCTGCCACCGATGCCAAGCGCGGCAAAATCTGGACGCGCCTGATCAAGGAAATCACGGTTGCGGCCCGCATGGGCGGCGCCGATATCGCCGCCAATCCGCGCCTGCGCCTGGCTGTCGACAAGGCTGCCGATGCGAACATGCCGAAAGACAACGTCCAGCGCGCGATCAACCGCGGCAGCGGCGGCGTCGATGGCGCCAACTATGAAGAAGTCCGCTACGAAGGCTACGGCGTGGGCGGCGCGGCCGTCATCGTCGAATGCATGACGGACAACCGCGTGCGCACGGTGGCCGAGGTACGCAACGCCTTCAATAAGAATGGCGGCAACATGGGCAACGAAGGCTCAGTCGCCTTCATGTTCCAGCACTGCGGCCAGCTGCTGTTCGCGCCGGGCACCGACGAAGACAAGCTGATGGAAGCGGCCCTGGAAGCAGGCGCCGAAGACGTCATCGCCGACGAGGAAGGCGGCTTCGAAGTGCTGACTCCCGTGCACGATTTCGCCGCCGTCAAGGAAGCGCTGGAAGCGGCCGGTTTCAAGGCCGAAGTGGCTGAAGTCATCATGAAACCGGCGACGGAAACCGTCTACACGGGCGACGACGCCATCAAGATGCAAAAGCTGATCGATGCGCTGGAACTGCTGGACGACGTCCAGGAAGTGTTCACCAACGCCCTGATCGAAAACTAGGCAAAAAACAAGCAGTACACCTCAAGGGCGGCACCGCCGCCCTGCAACCCACACTGAACGAACGGTCCCTATGAAAATTCTGGTAGTCGGCTCTGGCGGCCGCGAACACGCCCTGGCCTGGAAACTGGCCCAGTCCGAACGCATACAGATGGTGTATGTCGCGCCGGGCAATGGCGGCACCGCGCGCGATGCGCGCCTGGTCAATCTCGACATCAGCGACCCGCAATTGCTGGCCGATTTCGTTCAGCAGGAGCACATCGGCCTGACCGTCGTCGGCCCGGAAGTGCCGCTGGCAGCGGGCATCGTCAACCTGTTCCGCTCGCGCGGCCTGAAAATCTTCGGCCCGACGAAAGAAGCGGCACAGCTGGAATCGTCGAAGGACTTCGCCAAGGCCTTCATGCAGCGCCACGGCATCCCGACGGCCGCCTACCAGACCTTCTCCGACGTCGCCCCGGCGCACGCCTACGTCGAGGCCATGGGCGCGCCCATCGTCATCAAGGCTGACGGCCTGGCCGCCGGCAAGGGCGTGGTCGTTGCCATGACCCTGGAAGAAGCGCACCAGGCGGTCGACATGATGCTGTCCGATAACCAGTTCGGCGACGCCGGCGCGCGCATCGTCATCGAGGAATTCCTCGCCGGCGAAGAAGCCAGCTTCATCGTCATGTGCGACGGCAAGAACATCCTGCCGCTGGCCACCAGCCAGGACCACAAGCGCCTGAAGGACAATGACCAGGGCCCGAACACGGGCGGCATGGGCGCGTATTCGCCCGCGCCCATCGTCACGCCGGCCATGCATGCGCGCGTCATGCGTGAAATCATCAATCCGACCATCCAGGGCATGGCCAAGGATGGCATCACGTTTACGGGCTTCCTGTACGCGGGCCTGATGATCGACGACAAGGGCACGCCGAAGACGCTGGAATTCAACTGCCGCATGGGCGACCCGGAAACGCAGCCCATCATGGCGCGCCTGAAGACCGACCTGGTCACCGTCATGGAACACGCCGTCAACGGCACGCTCGACGCCGTGGAACTGGAATGGGACCGCCGCACGGCTGTCGGCGTGGTGATGGCCGCCGCCGGCTACCCGGACGATCCCGTCAAAGGCACGCCGATCGGCGACATCCCGGCTGAAACGCCTGACTCCGTCACCTTCCATGCGGGCACCCGCATCGAAGGCGAGCGCCTGGTCACCAACGGCGGCCGCGTGCTGTGCGTGGTGGGCCTGGGCGACAGCATCAAGATGGCGCAGAAGCAGGCATATGAAGCCGTGGAAAAAATCCACTTCGACGGCGCGCAGTACCGCCGCGACATCGGCTGGCGCGGCCTGAAGCACTGATCCGCCTCTTGATGGCACACGGCAGGGCCGGCGCGGAGCTACTCCGCCCCGGCCCTGTTTTCTTGTGCGCAGGAAAAACGCACTTTTGCGCTAACATTTTGTCTCCCTGACAAATTTGCCGCCCATGACCAGCCATGCCCATCCCGCCCTTGCCGCACTGCGCCAGCTCGGCCTGATCACCGCCACGCAGTTCGACGAGGCCATGGACGAACTGGCCATCCTCGCCCTGGACGAAGACGATGACGTCGACATGCCGCGCCTGGCGGCCAATGCGGATACCGCAGAGACCCTGGCCTGGCTGCTGCGCACGGATCTGCTGCCGCAAGACGCATTCCTGCAGCGGGTGCGCGAGCTGCCGCGCCAGCATGACGGCGCGGCCCTGCAGCAACGCCAGCAGCTGGCCGCCGACGCGCTGCGGCAAGTCAACCGCCAGGCCGTCGACACCCTGTACGACGAAAACCTGATCAACCAGTGGCAGCGCGACGCCGCCCACGCCAGCCTGCCTGCGGACCGCCTGCTGTCCTCGCCGATCGCCGCCCTGCGCGAGATGCTCGCACAAGGCAGCCTGACGGCGCCGCAATTCGAGGCGCTGCGCACGCGCCAGCACGGCTCGGAACTGGCGCGCATCATCGTCGACGGCGCCGTGCGCCAGGCGCGCCGGCAGCGCCCAGCCTACGCGCGCCCGGGCACCTGGCTGCTGGCCGCGCTGATGCTGCTGGTGCTGGCGTTTGCCGGCCGGGCCATCGTCAGCGGCCAGGATGCCGCGCCGCGCGCGCCAGCCATCAAAGGGAACACCATCGAACGCGGCGACTTGCAGCAGCGCGCCGCGCAGGCCGTGGAGCATGCGCGCGTGCCCGGCGCCGGAGCCGCGCTGTCCGTTACGGTGGTGCAGGACGCGGGGCGGGACGGCGCCACGCCGCCGGCACCCTAGGCCACGGCGCAGGCACGGCCCGAAGCGCAAAATTCATCGCCAGGGGGCCTGCGGCGGCCCCGCAGCGGCGGCGCTGATGGCATACTGCTGTTTTGCCACCACCGCGGGGAAACCATGGCCTGGAATGAAGGATATGTGTCGGATATCGAGTACACCAATGGTTTTTACAGCGACCTGAGTCCGCATCACCTCAATTTCAGCTGCATCCTCAACGGCGTCGAGCCGGTGCCGCTGGATCAGCCCTACAATTATTTCGAGCTGGGCTTTGGCCGTGGCCTGACGCTCACCGTGCTGGCCGCCACCAATTCGAATGGGCGCTTCTACGGCAACGACTTCAATCCGGCCCATGTCGCCGGCGCGCGCGCGCTGGCCGCAACGGCCCAGCTGGATAACCTGACCCTGCTGGAAAACAGCTTCGAGGAACTGGCGCAAGGCCGCGTGGACGGGCTGCCGCAGTTCGACTTCATCACCCTGCATGGCATCTACACCTGGGTCAGCCGCGAGAACCGCCAGCATATCGTCGACTTCATCGCGCGCTATCTGAAACCGGGTGGCATCGTCTCGCTCAGCTATAACGCCATGCCCGGATGGAGCTGCGCCCTGCCCCTGCAACGCCTGCTGCTGGAGTTTGCCGCCCACTTCCCGGGCCGCAGCGAGATGCAAATGCAGGCCGGCATCGCCTACGTGCAGCAGTTGCAGAACCTGCAGGCCGGCTATATCACGGCCAATCCCGCGCTGGCGCCGCGCCTCGAGAAACTCATTGAAAGCGATCCGCACTACAGCGTGCACGAGTACCTGAACCAGAACTGGGAACCGCTGTACCACGCCGACGTGATGCGCGACGTGGCGCGCGCCAAGCTCGATTTCGCCGGCTCGTCCGACCTGCATTTCACCTTCCCGGCGCTGTACCTGAATGCCGAACAGCAGGCCACCATCGACCTGCTGCCCGACGCGGCGATGCGCGAAACGATGAAGGACTATTTTTTCAACACCAGCTTCCGCAAGGACGTGCTGGTGCGCGGCGCACGGCGCATGGGCGCGGTGCGCCAGGCCGAATGCCTGGCCGGCGTCCACCTGGCCATGCTGGTGCCACGCGAGCAGATGGTCTTTTCCTTCCAGACCAAGGCCGGCACCGTGACGGGCAACGAGCAAGTCTACGGCGCCGTCTGCGACGCGCTGGCGCGGCGTCCGCATAATCTGGCGGAACTGGCCGCGCTTGACACCCTGCACGGCCAAAGCCTGCACAGCCTGGCGGAAGTGGCGGCCATGCTGGTCACGGGCAGCCAGGTGGTCATGTATTTCAGGGGCGACGCGCAGGCTGACAGTGGCGGCATCACGGCGCACCGCCTGAACCAGGGCATCGCCGCGCAGATCCGCTACGGCGACGACTACCGCCCCCTGTGCTCGCCCCTGACGGGCAGCGGCATCGACACGGAATTTCTCGACCGGCTGCTGTTTTCCGTGCTGACCCAGGACCGCGAACCACCGGAACTGGCCCGCCTGCAGGCGCAGGCCGCCAGCGCCATGGCGCGCTGCGGGCGCAGGCTGCTCAAGGATGGTGTCGCATGCGCCGACGAACAGGAACACCAGCTGCTGCTCAATGCGGCCATCGATGAATTCCTGCGCGACAAACTGCCCGTGCTCAAGCAGTTGCGCATGCTGTAGCCGGCAACGCCGGGAAGCTGGCCGGGCAGCGCTTCCCGGCCAGCCTCGAAACCACGGCGCCAGCGCCGCCCTATCACAAAAACGCGTAACAGGGTACAATCCGTCCTTACTTTTTTATTTCGGCCTCGTCGGCCCACGCGATGTCGTCAACTCCCTCTCCTTCGGCCGTCAAGGCCTATTTGCTCGATTTGCAAAGCCGTATCGTGCAGGCCCTCGAAGCGCAGGACGGCAAGCCCTTCCTGACCGATGCCTGGCAGCGCCCCGAGGGCGGCGGCGGCATTTCGCGCCTGATCGAGGAAGGCAATGTGTTCGAGCGGGGCGGCGTGAATTTTTCGCACGTCACCGGCGCGTCACTGCCGCCATCGGCAGCGGCCGCGCGCCCTGAACTGGGCGGCAAGGCATGGGAAGCGATGGGCGTGTCGCTGGTGCTGCATCCGCGCAATCCGTACGCGCCCACGGTGCACATGAATGTACGCTTCTTCAGCACCGTGAATGCCGATGGCGACCCCGTATGGTGGTTCGGCGGCGGCATGGACCTGACGCCGTATTATGGCGACGCGGGCGACGTGAAGCACTTCCACCAGGTGTGCCATGATGCGCTGGCGCCGTTTGGCGCGGAACTGCATCCGAAGTTCAAGCATTGGTGCGACGATTATTTCTACCTGAAGCACCGGCGCGAAGCGCGTGGCGCGGGTGGCATTTTCTTCGACGACTTCAATGCCCTGGGCTTTGACGACAGTTTCGCCATGCTGCGCAGCGCCGGCGATGCCTTCATCGACGCCTATGTGCCGATCGTGGCGCGCCGCAAGGATACGCCGTACGGCGAACGCGAACGCGATTTCCAGTGCTACCGGCGCGGACGCTATGTCGAGTTCAACCTGGTGTTCGACCGTGGCACCCTGTTCGGCCTGCAGTCGGGTGGCCGCACCGAGGCGATCCTGATGTCGATGCCGCCCGTGGTCAAGTGGCGCTACGACTGGCACCCGGAAGCGGGCAGTCCGGAAGCGGCGCTGTATACTGACTTCCTCGTGCATCGCGACTGGCTGCAGGCGTGACGGAAGCTGGCACGGCGGGCAGTACGGCATGCGTGGCGCTGCTCGGCGGCAGCTACGATCCGGTGCACATGGGGCATGTCGCGCTGGGCACGCATTTTTCCAGCCTGCTGCACGCCGATGAGCTGCGCGTGATTCCGGCCGGCGCGCCCTGGCAAAAGAGCAAGCTGGGCGCCAGCGGCCAGCAGCGCGCCGAGATGGCCGGCCTGGCCTTTGCCGGCCTGCCCTTGCCGGTGGTGATCGACCGCCAGGAAATCGAGCGCAGCGAACATGGCCAGGCCAGCTACACCATCGATACCTTGCGCCAGGTACGCGCCGAGCTGGGTGCGCGCGCTTCCATCGTTTTCCTGATGGGCGCCGACCAGCTGCAGCGGCTCGCGACATGGCGCGAATGGCAGCAATTATTTGAATACGCGCATATCTGCGTCGCGGCCCGCCCCGGCTTCGCGCTGAATGACACAGCAGTGCCGCAAGTGGTCGCCGACGAGTTTTCGCGCCGCCTGGGGACACTGGACAGCATCCGCAACACGCCGCACGGTCTGACTTATCTGGCACAGGACTTCGCGGTGGATATCTCCGCCACCGAAATACGTGCGGCATTACAACGGGGGAATCGGGCAAACTCGCTTGTTTCCCCGCTAGTGCTAGACTATATTGAACAACATAATTTATACAAAAGCTAAATGGACATCAAAAAACTGCAAACCCTCGTCGTTGACGCCCTTGAAGACGTCAAAGGCCAAGACATCGCTGTCTTCGAAACGAGCCACCTGACCAGCCTGTTCGACCGCATCGCGATCGTCTCCGGTACCTCGAACCGCCAAACCAAGGCGCTGGCCGCCTCGGTGCGCAACAAGGTCAAGGACGCCGGCGGCGACATCATCGGCATGGAAGGCGAGGACACCGGTGAATGGGTGCTGGTCGATCTGGGCGACATGATCGTCCACATCATGCAAGCGCCTATCCGCGCCTACTACCGCCTGGAAGAAATCTGGGGCGACACGCCGGTCAAGCTGGGTGCCGCCAAGCGCGCGCCGAAAAAAGCCGCCGGCGACGAGCCGAAAAAGGTCAGCGGCCATCTGGCTGCCAGCAAGGCGAACGTGGAAGCGACGCCCGTGATCGAGAAAAAGACACCGGCCAAGAAAGCCACGGCAGCCACCGCCGCCAAGAAAGCCCCGGCGAAAAAGGCCACCGCTTCCAAAGCCGTCGGCAAGACCGTGAAAGTCGCGCCAACCAAGACCGAGGCGGCTGCCGTCAAGGCCTTGAAAGCGCTGCCGGAGAAAAAAGTGCGCGCGCCACGCGCGGCCAAGCCGGCAGCCGATGCTGCACCGGCAAAAACCGTGATCAAGCGTATCAAAAAAGTCGAAGCGTAAGCCTCGATGCAGCTCATCATCGCTGCGGTCGGCCATAAAATGCCGGCCTGGATAGAGACGGGCTTCGCGGAATACGCGAAGCGCATGCCGCCGGAATTGCGCATCGTGCTGAAAGAAATCAAGCCGGTGGAGCGTTCCGGCAGCAAGACCGCCGCCACGGCGATGGCGCTGGAACGCGAACGCATCGAAGCCGTCCTGCCCAAGGGCGTGCGCATCATCGCCCTCGACGAACGCGGCAAGGACCTGACCAGCGTCGGCCTGTCGCAGCAGTTGATGGCATGGCAGCAGGATGGCCGCGACACCGCCTTTCTGATCGGCGGCGCCGACGGCCTCGATCCGCAACTCAAGGCACGTGCCGAAGGCATGCTGCGCATCTCCAGCATGACCCTGCCGCACGGCGTGGTGCGCGTGATCCTCGCCGAGCAGCTGTACCGCGCCTGGTCGATCACGCAAAACCACCCCTATCACCGCGTCTGAACTCCCCCATGAAAACGGCTGATCACAAGATCTACCTCGCCTCCAAAAGCCCGCGCCGGCGTGAACTGCTGCGCCAGATCGGCGTCGATTTCGAATTGCTGCTGCTGCGCAGCGACGGCCCGCGCGGCGCCGACGTCACCGAGGAAGTCCTCCCTGGCGAATCGGCGCTCGACTATGTCGCCCGCGTGGCGAATGAAAAAGCCGCCTTTGCGTGGGACCTGGTTCGCCGCCGCCACCTGACCCCGCGCCCCGTGCTGGCGGCCGACACCACCGTCACCATCGACGGCGTCATCCTCGGCAAGCCAGCCGACCGCGCGGAAGCGGTGGCCATGCTGCAGCAGCTGTCGGGCCGCACGCACGAGGTGCTCACCTCGATCGCCGTGCACTACAAGGATTTCGCCGAACAGCGCACGCAGGTGTCGCAAGTGCGCTTCGGCGTGCTGTCGCCGGCCTCGATCGCCGCGTATTGCGCCACGCCTGAACCCTACGACAAGGCCGGCGCCTACGGCATCCAGGGTAGCGCCGCGCTGTTCGTCGAGCACATCGAAGGCAGCCATTCCGGCATCATGGGCCTGCCCCTGTACGAAACCGCACAGTTGCTGCGACTGGCAGGTTTGCCCCTGCCCTGATCCCGGGTATGATGTCATTCGTTGCCTCCACTCCCGCGCCTCCATGAACGAAGACATCCTGATCAATATCACGCCGCAAGAAACGCGCGTCGCCCTCATCCTGCAGGGCGCCGTGCAGGAATTGCACATCGAGCGCACGCTCACGCGCGGCCTGGCCGGCAATGTGTATTCCGGCAAAGTGGTGCGGGTGTTGCCGGGCATGCAGTCGGCCTTCATCGACATTGGCCTGGAACGCGCCGCCTTTTTGCACGTGGCCGACATCTGGGAAGCGCGCGGCCACGATGGCCAGAACGCCACGCCGGCGCCGATCGAAAAAATCCTCTTTGACGGCCAGGTGCTGACGGTGCAGGTGATCAAGGACCCGATCGGCACCAAGGGTGCGCGCCTGTCGACGCAGATTTCCATCGCCGGGCGCATGCTGGTGTACCTGCCGCAGGACAAGCACATCGGCATCTCGCAAAAAATCGAAAAGGAAGCGGAGCGCGAGCAATTGCGCGTGCGCCTGCAAAGCCTGCTGCCGCCCGATGAAAAAGGCGGCTACATCGTGCGCACCATGGCCGAGGACGCGTCCGATGCGGACCTGAAGGCGGACGTCGACTACCTGAGAAAAACCTGGAGCACGATCACGCACGGCGCGCGCACGCGTCCCGCCACCAGCCTGCTGCACCAGGACTTGAGCCTGGCGCAGCGCGTGCTGCGCGATTTCGTCGGCGATGAAACGGCCACCATCCAGGTCGATTCGCGCGAAAATTACGTGAAATTGCGCGAATTCGCGGAAATCTACACGCCCAGCGAACTGACCCGCTTGCAGCACTACACGGGCGAGCGCCCGCTGTTCGACCTGTACGGCGTGGAAGAGGAAATTCTGCGCGCGCTGGGGCGCCGGGTCGACCTGAAATCGGGCGGCTACCTGATCGTCGACCAGACGGAAGCGATGACCACCATCGACGTCAACACGGGCGGCTTCGTCGGCGGGCGCAATTTCGCCGACACCATCTTCAAGACCAACCTGGAAGCGGCGCACGCCATCGCCCGCCAGCTGCGCCTGCGCAACCTGGGCGGCATCATCATCCTCGACTTCATCGACATGGACAATGCCGAGCACCGCAACGCCGTGCTGGCCGAACTCAAACGCACCTTGTCGCGCGACCGCACCAAAGTCTCGGTGAGCAACTTCTCGCCGCTGGGCCTGGTCGAAATGACACGCAAGCGCACGCGCGAATCGCTGGCGCACATCCTGTGCGAACCGTGCCCCGCCTGCGCCGGCAAGGGCCAGGTAAAAACCTCGCGCACCATCTGCTATGAAATCCTGCGCGAACTGCTGCGCGAAGCCAAGCAGTTCAACCCGCGCGAATTCCGCATCCTAGCCTCGCAGGAAGTCGTGGATCTGTTCCTGGAAGAAGAATCGCAGCACCTGGCCATGCTCGGTGATTTCATTGGCAAGAAAATCTCGCTGCAGGTGGAGAACGCCTACCACCAGGAGCAATACGACGTGATTTTGATGTAGCGTTCAAGCAATTGCGTTTACACATATGACGTTGACGCATCAGTCAGGATGCGCGAATAATCAGCGAGCAAGCCAGGGAGGCATTACTGGCGAGCATTGGATAGGGTAGACTGCATCGCGCAGGTAGCGATCCGGGCAAGGCTCGTCGTCGTTGTGGCACAGGCATCGCCGCAACGTCGTGCTGCGACGGCAGACACCGTGTCATCCAATCTCGGCTGCAAATAAGGTTTCGGGATGTTTAGCCTTGTCGCAGGCGCACGAGTATCAAACGACATCCGATGATCTGCCCTGGCCGCCCAGAGGTGTGTGTAGGGACATGGGCTGTGACTTATAATTACTGCATGTGTTTGTGCGCGCGCCGGTGGACATTATTGCCAGTGGCGCTGTATCGTCAAAAAGAAATTAACTGAAGAAAATAAGAGAGAGTCATGCGTTTAGTTCCAACTATTTTATGCGGTGGTGTAGGCTCGCGCCTTTGGCCTGTCTCCCGTGATCTGCACCCAAAACCTTTCATTCGCCTGGCGGATGGGCAAAGCCTGTTGCAAAAGGCTTTCCTGCGTGGCGTTGCGTTGCCAGGTGTCGAGGAAATCCTGACCGTCACCAATCGTGAACTCTTCTTCAAGACCAAAGACGAATTCGGCGAAGTCAATCAGACACAACTACCGACCTCATTTATCCTCGAACCTTTTGGCCGCAATACTTCAGCCGCCATTGCTGCCGCATCACTGCATGTATCCGAGACGTATGGTGCCGATGCCGTCTTGTTGGTCCTGGCAGCAGATCATCTGATCGCCGATCAGGCAGCATTCGTCGATGCCGTCGCTGAGGCAGCCGTACTGGCGCAGCAAGGCAATCTGGTCACCTTTGGTATTCAGCCAGATGCGCCGGAGACCGGCTACGGCTACATTGAGGCGGACGGCAGCAAGGTGCTGCGCTTCGTCGAAAAGCCATCGCATGAAAAAGCTGTGGAATATCTCGAGTCCGGCCGCTTCTTATGGAACTCCGGTATGTTCTGCTTTACTGCCGGCAGCATGCTGGAAGCAATGGAGCAGTACTGTCCAGACATTCTCTCGACCACGCGCACCTGCATGGCGCAGGCCCGTAATGTGGAAGGCAAGGGCGTCAAGGAAATCGAACTCGGCGCCGACAGCTTTGCAAAAGTTCCCGACAACTCCATCGACTATACCGTCATGGAAAAATCCAGCAAAGTTGCAGTGGTTCCATGCAACATTGGCTGGAGCGATATTGGCTCCTGGAGTGCCCTGGCAGACCTTTCGGCGCCAGATGCCGACGGCAATCGCATCGATGCCGAGGCAATTTTGCATAATGTTACCAATTGCTATATCCACAGCGACAAACGCGTCGTTGGTGCGGTGGGCATCGATAATCTCATCATCGTCGATACGCCCGATGCCTTGCTGGTGGCAGACAAGTCCCGCACGCAAGATGTCAAGCATCTCTACGCAAAACTGAAATCGCAAGGGCACGAAGCGCACAAACACCATCTCACGGCACACCGTCCATGGGGCACTTACACCGTGCTTGAAGAAGACGCCAGCTTCAAGATCAAGCGCATCGAAGTCAAACCGGGAGCCTCCTTGTCGCTGCAAATGCACCATCATCGCAGCGAACACTGGATCGTTGTCAGCGGCATGGCGAAAGTAGTCAATGGTGATAATGAACTGTTCGTCAGAACCAATGAATCTACTTACATTCCTGCGGGCCACAAGCACAGGCTGGAAAATCCAGGCATGCTAAATCTGGTAATGATCGAAGTACAAAGTGGCGAATATCTTGGGGAGGACGATATCGTGCGCTTCCAGGATACTTATGGACGCGTCTGACGAGTCTCACGCAGTAATCCTCGAGAAATTAGTGTGAATTGATGAAGAACAGAACCGGATGCTATGCAAGGCGCTGACTGCTCGTAGTGAGCAACGCCGCAGAGCACCGGTTTATGGCAGTCAGAAATCACAGTCATTTATTCGGGCTTACTTAGCTGCAGTAATGCCGTATCGGCCGCGTTTTCGCGCCATTCCTGTAGCATATCGGCACTTGGCGACTGGCTTGGCCTGCATATGCTACATCGAGCACACGCTTCGATGTTCCACAGCCACCGTGGACATTGGCGAATAACAGCTTGCTTGTAGGTGCGGGGCAAGTTTAACCAGGCGCTCACCGGTCGAGGCGACGGCGCACAAAAAAACCTTCAGCCTATACACTCACGCATGCTGCCGCTAATCGGGCTGGTGCCGGGAGTCGTATCGCGCTTGGCTCGGACATTAATATCAGCATCATCGCGGCAGCGAACAAGTGCGACGTTATTTACGTGCAAGGCCTAGATACTTGATGGCTCCGGAAGGCGACCTGAAAGACGCGCCGACCAGCTCCAGTGCTTCCACAGAGTTATCTCCTGGGAACTGCATGCGGCGCGCGCTTCCAAGAAAGCGCATCCGGATATGGGCACGACTCAGGCCGGATCCAGGTAAAACACGGCGTACACCTTCAAAGGCGACGTCTCGGTGGCTTTTTCCGAACGCACGACGGAGCAATCGTCAGCGGCCAGGCTGCGCCAGTTCTGGATGCCGGCCTTGGCAAACATGGCGTGCGCCGGCGCATTGGCTGCCAGGTCCAGCACCAGGCAGGCGTTGCGCGGACCGGCGCCGTAATTGACGGCACGGATCTCGATGCCAAACGTCGTCATCCACGGTTCCCACAGGCCCTTTTCCTTGCCGGCCGCCATGCGCTCGAGCATTTCGCCAAAGCTAAGTCCCTTCTTGACGGTGCTGCGCAGGGCCTCCAGCGATGGCGCCAGGCGGGGATCGGGCTGCTTGTTGCCGGCGCGGATCTCGGCGATGGCCTTCAATTCCTTGATGATGGCCGCGTCGCGTTCCGTGTAATCGCGCATGCGCGCATAAAACTCGGCGTCCAGGAAAGGATTGACGGTCAGCTTGGCGACGCCCTCTTCGCGGCGTTTCGGGGAAGGCGTGTTGGTTTTGGTCATGGCGGTAGAGGGCAAGAGAAACGATGAGGGGCGCCAGTTTAACACCATGCGGCCCCTGCGGCGGCGCGGCGGGCGCTTTAATGTTGCGCCTGGCGGGTGCCGGCGGGCGGGGCCGCGGCGCCGGGCGCTCCCGGTGCCTGGAAAAACCGTCGCGGCCCGAAGAGGAAGACAGCGCCCGCATACAGTCCGGCCAGGGGGAAGCGCACGTCCTTGAGCAACTGGTGAAAAATGGCGATCGAGCGTGCGCGGGTGACGGGAATCTCGGCGCGCCACTGGCACAGCACGTCATGCACGAGGCTGGCGTGATACGTTGCTGGCAAGCCCAGGTGCTGCGCGCCATCGGGCGTGCCCACGTAAAACAGGCCGAGCACGCTGATACACGGCGAACAGCCATCCCAGGCGTAGCCGGCGCGGATGCGGATCGCCGATTCGCGGATGGTGACCCACTCGTTTTCAAACTCTATGCCGTCGAGCAAGGGCGAACAATAGCCATAGTCGCTGCCCAGCGCATAGCGCCAGGCGTTGCCGGGCATGCCGAAGTTCTTGGGCATCAGCGGCCTCCCTGCCGGGCTTGCTTTGCTGTCGATTGCATGGCGTTGTCTTGATAATTATCAATATCAAGATTTAAACATACTCAGGCGAAAGAAGGGCAAAAGGTGTCAGGCGCGCGGCGGGGCCGTCGATTCGCGCACCACCAGCTCCGGCTTCAGGCGCACGTCCAGCACGGACGACTCGGGCGATTCGATGGTTTGCAGGATCAATCGCGCCGCTTCCGTGCCGATGCCGTGGTGGCGGATGCGGATGGTGCTCAGGGGCGGGCGGATCATGTCCATGTAGGGCATATCGTTATGCCCTACGACGGAAATATCTTCAGGGCAACTCAAACCCAGTTCACGGATGGCGTCGTAACAGCCGATGGCCACCAGGTCACTGCCCGTCACCACGGCCGTCGTCTGCGGCGACTGGCGCAGCAGCTCCAGCAGGGCCGCCTTGCCGCACTCGCGCGAGTAGCCGCTGCTTTCAAAAACAAAGGCTTGCGACGGATCAAGTTCGCTGGCCTGGATGGCGGCCAGGAAGCCCAGCCGGCGCACATGGCCCGTGGACAGGTTTTCCGGGCCGGCGATATGCGCGATATGCCGGTGGCCCAGCGCCAGCAAGTGCTCCACGGCCAGGCGCATGCCCACCACGTCATCGCTGACGACGCATGAGGCCACGCCCGTCTCGTCGCTGCGGTTGACGGTGACGACGGGCACGTTCTGGTCGATGCACATCTTGATGACAGGATCGTGGCGCCGCGCCGTGGCCAGGATCAGGCCGTCGACCTGCTGCCCCAGCAGGCGGTTGATGACAAACAGCTGCTCTTCCTCGTCGGCGCCGACGTTGGCGACGATGGCCAGGTAGCCGTGTTTGCGCAAGCCTTCCTCGATGCCCAGCAGGATCGGGGGAAAGACGGCGTTGGTGATGTCGGGCAAGACCACGCCGATGATGCGCGACTTGCGCGTGACCAGGGTGGAGGCGGCGCGGTTGGGCCGGTAGCCGAGGCGGCCCGCCTCGGCCAGCACCCGCGCGGCGACCTCGGCGCTGACCATTTGCCGCGTTTGCGGATTCATCACGCGCGACACGGTGGAAAAATGCACGCCGCTGGCCCGGGCAACGTCGCTTAAGGTGGGGTTCTTGTTTGTCATGGGCTTCCCGGATCGCAATACCGTGATTTTATCGCAAAAAATGTCACTGCCGTCAAAAACCGAGCAAACGCTTGCATTGAAATATTGCCGCTATTCAAAGCGGTTTTGGTCTGCTTAAGCACAATCCAGCCTTGACAGCGTGCAAACGCTTGCATACCATGGCTCGGACTTACCACTCGGGCCTGATTGCCCTTCCCAGAATTCTTATGTCTACTTCCCACAGCAAGCACGCCGAACCGAACGGCGAAACCTTCAACCTGAAAGAAGCCGCCCTGGCCTATCACGCGGAACCCCGCGCAGGCAAGATTTCCGTCACGCCAACAAAACCGCTGGGCGACGCCCGCGCCCTGACCCTGGCGTACTCGCCGGGCGTGGCCTTTGCCTGCGAAGCGATCGTCGAAGATCCGCGCACGGCCGGCACCTACACCTCGCGCAGCAACCTGGTGGCCGTGATCACCAACGGCACGGCCGTGCTGGGCCTGGGCGATATCGGCCCGCTGGCCAGCAAACCCGTGATGGAAGGCAAGGCTTGCCTGTTCAAACAGTTCGCCGACGTCGATGTGTTCGACATCGAACTGGCCGAAAATGATCCCGACCTGTTCATCGACACCGTGGTGCGCATGGAGCCGACCTTTGGCGGCATCAACCTGGAAGACATCAAGGCGCCAGACTGCTTCTACATCGAGCAGCAATTGCGCAAGCGCATGAACATTCCCGTCTTCCACGACGATCAGCACGGCACGGCCATCATCGTCGCGGCCGGCATCCTGAACGGCCTGGAACTGGTGGGCAAGGATATCGGCAACGTCAAGGTGGCCGTCTCGGGCGCCGGCGCGGCCTCGATCGCCTGCCTGGACCTGCTGGTCTCGCTGGGCCTGAACAAGTCGCTGCTGAAAGTGTGCGACAGCCAGGGCGTGATCTACCCGGGCCGCGATGCCAGTATGGAAGAGAACAAGGCGCGCTACGCGAATGACACCAGCGACCGCGACCTGGCCGACGCCATGGTTGGCGCCGACATCTTCATCGGCGTGTCGAAAGGCGGCGTGGTGAGCGCGCAGATGGTCGAATCGATGGCCGCCAAGCCGCTGATCTTCGCGTTGGCCAATCCGCACCCGGAAATCGCCCCGGAGAAAGTGCATGCCGTGCGTGACGACGCCATCGTTGCTACCGGCCGCTCGGACTACCCGAACCAGATCAACAACGTGCTGTGCTTCCCGTACATTTTCCGCGGCGCACTGGACGTGGGCGCCACCACCATCAATGAAGAGATGAAACTGGCGTGCGTGCGCGCCATCGCCGCCCTGGCGAAAGAACCGCTGCCAGGTCACGAGAGCAGCGCCCTGACGCCGCTGCAGCTGATTCCTTCGCCATTCGACGAGCGCTTGCGCAGCTGGGTTGCGCCTGCCGTATCGCAAGCGGCGATCGCCACCGGTGTGGCCACGCGCATCCCAGCGACAGCTTGATACCCAAGGCAAGCAGACGCTTGCCTTGTCAAAAATTCCAGCAATTTACTATTGCTTACAAAAAAACCATGGCTGAAAACCATGGTTTTTTCCTTTCTGCCCGAGTAAGCGCTAAAGTAGTTGTCAATTCGAAATTTTTCTCAAGAGCGTTTTTGCATGAACCTTCGATTACAATGACGCCTACTTTATGTTGTTACAGTTGCCATAACGGCGATGACGTGTTACCAAGGATATTCATGCTCGGCCTGACTTCTGTTTGTGTTTTTCTTTTCTCAGCGTTGGCGCTGGCCGTCACCAGCGGATATTCACTTGGCGCCTTGGTTCTCTTGTTAGCCAGCATCTACCTGCTCTGGAAACGGCCGCGCCTGAACCTGCAAGGTCGCGATTACCTGTTGCTGGGCACCCTGCTGCTGTATTTCGCCATGTTCACGGCCAATATGCTGTACCACGCCGATCCGGCACGCGAGCTCGACATCCCGCTGCGCGCGCTGCTGGCCATTCCTGTACTGCTGTTACTGCTCGCCTATCCACCTCGCCCTGCTGCCTGGTGGGGCGGCGTGGCCATCGGTGCCATCGCCGGAGCGGCAGTCGCGCTTTGGCAATTGACCGTACTGCATATGGAACGTCCGCAGGCGGCAACCAGCAACGCCATTCACTTCGGCAATGCCAGCATGCTGCTGGGCATGCTGGCCCTCTGCGGCTTGGGCTGGGCTCGGGAACAGCGCCATCGCACCGTCTGGGCAGCGCTACTGCTCACCGGTGCCCTGGCCGGTATCCTCGGCTCCATCGTCAGTGGCAGTCGCGGTGGCTGGCTGGCATTGCCCGTGTGCGGCTGCATCTTCGCCGTGCATTATTCAAGAGGCCGCGGCAAGCACTATCTGGCCGGCCTGCTGACATTGTTTTTGGCGGTAGCCGTCATCGCGTACGCGCTTCCAAATTCCCCTGTACGTGAACGTGCAGCCGTCGCCATTGACGACTTGAAAAAATATGAGCACAACGGCGATGTCAGCACATCCATCGGGCAACGGATAGAGATGTGGCGCACGGCAATAGCCTTGTCAGGTGAAAATATATGGCTGGGCATGGGGCGCACTGGCTACCTGGCCGCGAAACAGCAACTGGCGGCCGAGGGAGGCATGAACAAGATTGTGCTCGACTATACCAACGCGCATAACGACTACATCGATGCCATGGTCAAGCGCGGCACTTTCGGCCTGCTCACTCTGCTGGCCCTGTTCTTCATGCCGCTGACGCTATTCGCGCGCGCATTGCGCCACAGTCCCGCCGCAGCCAAGCCGTATGCATTGGGCGGCAGCATCCTTTGTACCTGCTACCTGATTTTTGGATTGACGACGAGTTCGTTAACCTTAAACATCGGCATCATCATGCTGGTCTTCCCGATGGTGATGCTGTGGGCCATGTTGCGCCATCAAGAGCGCACGGCCTGAATGTTCTTTCCAGCTGACCGCTCTTACCTTGCCTGCCAGGAACCATACTGATGCTGACGCCCGATCTGAAGCGCCTTACCGCGCTGCATGCGCCCTATAAAAAACACCTGGCCCTGGCCCTGCTGGCGATGGTCGTCACGGCGGGCACCGAGCCCTTGCTGCCGTATGCGCTCAAGCTGCTGCTCGACAATGGCTTCGGCGGCAAGGTCGAGTTTTCCTACTGGCTGGTGCCACTGATCGTCATTGGCATCTTTTTCGTTCGCGGCGTGTCCACCTTTGCCAGTAGCTACCTGATGAACTATGTCTCCACGCGCATTCTCAACGAGTTGCGGCGCAGGATGTTTGCCAGCATGCTCAACTTGCCCATCGACTTCTACAACACGCACACGGTCGGCAAAGTCATCAACTCCATCATGTTCGAGGTGCAGCAGATCATCGAGATGGTAACCAAGGTATTTACTTCCATCGTGCGTTCATCGCTGACCGTGCTGGGCCTGCTGGCATGGCTGTTGTACCTGAATTGGGCACTGACCCTGGTCACCCTGGTGCTGCTGCCCGTGCTGACCATCGTCGTGCGCACCACGGGCAAGCGCCTGAAAAAGCTCAACCGCGACTCGCTGGCCGTCAATGCCGAACTGACCCAGGTCATCGAGGAAACCACGCGCGCCCAGCAAGTGATCAAGATCTTCGGCGGCCAGGACTACGAGAAATCGCGCTTTGAAGAGCGCGCCGAACAATTGCGCCGCTACAGCATGCGCATGACCACGACCTTTTCCGCCACCGTGCCCATCACCCAGGTCATCACGGCCGCCGCCGTGGCCCTGGTCATCGTGATGGCCCTGTTCCAGTCGGAGCAGGGACAGATCACGGTAGGGGGGTTTGTTTCCTTCATCACGGCCATGCTGATGCTGCTGACGCCTTTGAAGCAGCTGGCTGAAGTCAACGGTCCCTTGCAGCGCGGCATGGCCGCCGCGGAAGAAGTCTTCCTGCTGATCGACAAGACGCCGGAGCGGACGGGCGGCAAGCCGCTGGCTGGCCGCTGCAGCGGGCGCATTGAATTCAACGACGTCAGCTTTGCCTATCCAGGCCATGCGGAACCGGCCTTGCAGCACATCAACCTGCGCATCGAGCCAGGACAGACGGTGGCCTTTGTCGGCATGTCCGGCGGCGGCAAATCGACGCTGGTCAGCCTGCTGCCCGGCTTTTACTCGGCCAGCAGTGGCGCAATCTTGCTCGATGGCCAGAATATCGATGACATCGCCTTGACCAGCCTGCGCAGCCAGATTGCCATGGTCAGCCAGAACGTGGTGCTGTTCGATGACAGCCTGGCCGCCAATATCGCGTACGGCGATGCGGCACCGGACCGGCGACGCATCGAAGCGGCCGCGGCGGCCGCCTTCCTGTCGGACGTGATCGATGGTTTGCCGGACGGCCTGGAAACGCGCCTGGGCGACAATGGTTCGCGCCTGTCCGGCGGCCAGCGCCAGCGCGTGGCCATCGCCCGCGCCATTTACAAGGATGCACCCATCCTGATCCTCGATGAAGCCACCTCGGCGCTGGATACGGAAGCGGAACGGGCCGTGCAAGCGGCGCTGGAACACCTGATGCTGGGCAGAACAACCTTAGTTATTGCCCATCGATTATCAACGATTGAACGCGCAGACCGTATCGTGGTATTGTCGCATGGGAAAATAATGGAAACCGGCAGTCACCAGCAATTGTTGGATGCCAACGGCGCATACGCCAATCTGCATCGCCTGCAATTTTCCCAGCAAGTGGTTTGATACCATCGAATAAATACCTGAAATCGCACTGATACATGACGCCCTTGATTCCCGCCGAACTTCTTCAAAAGTCGGACAAAATCCTCTTCATCGCCCACCTGGCGCTGGGAGACTTCACCTATCTGCAAAATGGCTTTCGCGCCTTTGCGGCAGCCTATCCGCACATCAAGATCCACCTGTGGGTCGATGAAGTGCGGCGCACTTCCGATGCCAAGCAATGGGAGAGCCTGCGCACCTACTCGCTGTACGACTGGGTCGAACAATCCGGCTTCTTCACCAAGGTTTACCGCAAGACTTACAGCCCCGCACTCTACGAAGAATCGCTGCGCGAAGCGCAGGCGGAGCACTACCCGATAGTCGTCTCGCTGGCGCATATCCGCCCGCAGCTATACGCGGACCTGGCACGCATGATCAGCACGGATGGGCTGGTGATCGGCACGCGCAAGCCGTTCAGCCCGCTGCGCCTCTGGCATTATCTGGCCTACCGCAAGATCGACGCCGTGCTGTCCTCCTATGCGGGCCAGGATGCGGGCGAACACCATATCAGCAGCGTGTACGCGGACTGGTTTCATCAGCTGACGGGACTCGATATTCCCATGGCGGAACGCTATCCCTTCGTGCACATCCCTGACACCGCCTTGCAGCAGGCTCAGGCCCAGTTGGCCACCTGGGGCTTCGCGCCGCGCCAGGGTCCGCTTGTACTCCTGAACCCGTTTGCCAAGTCGCACAAGCGCGGCTGGCCGCTGGAACGCATCGCCGAGCTGATAGCGCGCATGCAGGCGATGCCGAAATGGAAAGATGCCTGCTTCCTGATCAATGCCATGCCGCAGGAACTGGCCAAGGTGGATGCCGTCGTGCAGGCGCATGGCTTGCCGCGCACGCAGGCCTTCAGCGCTGTCGACAACTTTTTCCAGCTGCCCGCCATGCTGGCGCAATGCGACCTGATCATTTCAGTGGAGACGTCGATCATGCATCTGGCGAATGCCGTGCATGTGCCGGTGGTTGCGCTGATGCGCAAGAAGAATCCGGAATGGGCGCCCTTCGACAGCGCCAACAGCACCGTCATCACGGTGGCGCGGCGCAGCGACTGGGTCAAGGCGATTTCAGTCGAACAGGTCTTGAAGGCGATCGCCTAGACAAGGTAACAAGGGCTAGCTGGTGGCCAGCATGCTGATGCGCACCAGGTCGGCCACATTATCCACACCCAGCTTGTCCATCAGGCGCGCCTTGTGCACTTCTACGGTCCGCACGGAAATGCCCAGCGCAGGGCCGATATCGCGGTTGTGCTGGCCCGTCACGACCAGCTGCATCACCTCCCGTTCGCGCGGCGTCAACGCCTGCAGCAAGGCTTGCCCTTCCACCTGGCGCAGCAACTGGCCACGCGCGTGCGCCTCGCGCGAAAATGCCTCGTCGATGGCCGCCAGCAGCTTGTCATGGTCGAAGGGCTTTTCCAGGAAGTCGCTGGCCTGCGCCTTGAATGCCTGGCGTGCCAGCGCCACGTCGCCATGGCCCGTGATGATAATAACGGGCAACAGACACCCGAGTTCCAGCAAGCGGCGCTGCAGGCTCAAGCCATCCATGCCCGACATGCGGATATCGATCAGCAGACAGCCGGCCCACTCGCGCCGCCAGCTGTGCAGGAAATCCTCGCCGCAGGAAAACAGGGCCGTGCGGTAACCGCGCACGCCCAGGAGCAAACCCAGCGCATCGCGCACGGCAGGGTCGTCGTCCACGATAAACACCGTCAAATTACTTGTCACCATACTCTCCTGTCGCGCCGCCACTGGCGCGCGCCAGGGGCAGGACAAAACGAAAAATGCCATGCTTGCCCACCTCGGCCCACAGCTGGCCGCCATGCGCCTCGACGATAGCGCGGCTGAGCACCAGGCCCAGCCCCAGTCCGCTGGCCTTGGACGAGGCAAACGGTTCGAACAGGCGCGCCGCCAGGCTGTTCGAAATGCCTGGCCCGCTGTCTTCCACGGACAGGCGCAGGCGCCCGCCCTCTAGACGCTCGGCCGACACCGTGATGCTGCGCTGGCCACGCGGCTGGCCCAGCACGGCATCCTGCGCATTGGCCAGCAGGTTGCGAAGCACTAATTCTATTTGCAGACGGTCGGCGTTGACGGCCAGCGGCGACGGCGGCGCCAGCACCAGCTTGATGCCATGCTCATGAAACAGCGGCGTAAACTGGCGCGCCATGCCGGCGATCAAGGCGCTCGCCTCCACCGCCTCAAGCTGCATCGCGCCCGTGCGGAAGAAATCGCGCAAGCGCCGCACCACTTCCGCCGCGCGCCCCGACTCGACGATCATGTGGCCAACGGCGCTTTGCAGCAAGGCGCCGCTCTCGCCGCGCTCCAGCAGGTACTCGCAAGCCTTGCCGTACGTCGACAGGGCCGTCAGCGGCTGGTTCAGCTCATGCGCCAGGGCGGCGGCCATCTCGCCGGCCGCCGCCAGGCGCATCGTGTATTTCAGTTCGTCGGCCACCTGGCGCATTTCATCGACGACGATGCCGATAAAAAAGCCCACCAGCGCCAGCACGGCATCGAGCATCTGCAATTCATAAAACTGGATATTCACGACATGCGACCATTTCACCAGGGTGATGATGCACAGCTGCAGCACGAACACGGCCAGCACGGCCCCATGCAAGCCCTGGCGCGACGCGGCCCAGATCACCGGCAGAAACAGAAAGT
Organism: Janthinobacterium amylolyticum; assembly: GCF_051380655.1. Lineage (NCBI taxonomy): Bacteria > Pseudomonadati > Pseudomonadota > Betaproteobacteria > Burkholderiales > Oxalobacteraceae > Janthinobacterium > Janthinobacterium amylolyticum. Next base: position 511,641 of record NZ_JBNYXL010000002.1, on the reverse strand, counting down.
AGAAATGCTTGTATTCGGAGCGGACAATGGAACCAAAGACGCTCCACAGCACAAAACTGGCCAGCGCCAGGTAGGCCAGGGTTTCCCAGCGCCAGACGGCACAGCGCAGGCGCTCGCGCCCACGCGCGCTGACGAGTACCCAGATCAGCGGCATCGACACGACGATGCCCACCGTGTCGCCTATGCCGAAACGCAGCACCGCCGTGACCCATTCGCCGGCCGGGATGCGTCCCGTCAGCGACAGCAGCGAGATGTAGCCGAGCGCATTGAGCATCGTGCCAAGCAGCACGATGGCCACCCAGCTGCTCAGGCGGCGCCGGTTGTCGAAGATGTCGCTGCTGCTGAAACCACGGCGCAAGGCCGCGCCGATGCCGCCATAACCGAGCACCAGCCAGGCCGAGCAGAGCAAGGTCAGGGGCAAGCCCGCCGGCATGCCGCGCACCAGTACCTCGCCGGCCAGCAGGGCGATAAACCACGGCAAGGCCGCCTTGCGGCCATGGATCAGCCAAAATACCAGTCCCAGCGCCGGGTCGGGATTCCAGGGCGTAATATTTAGCCCGTACATCGGATCGATATACGTGGCCCAGTCGAACAGCAGATACAGGCCGACGAAGGCGGGATACTGCAGATAGGGGGAAACGGATGGGCGCATGGACGGTATGTTCGGACTGTCCCGCATTATGCATCGCAGGCGCGCGCCACGCCATGGGGTATTGCGTTAAAGGCACATTCGATAATTTTCCTGCAATACCCGCATGCCATCCGGCTGCTAGCCTCCGCCGGCCAATGGCAGGCGCACTTCCACCAGCAAGCCGACGCCGCCACTGCCCCGATGCAACTGAATCGAGCCGCCATGCTGGCGCACCACCGAGGCCACGATGGACAAGCCCAGGCCGCTGCCCGGCTGCCCTTGCTGCGGCGCGCGGAAGAAGCGGTCGAAGACGCGCTCATACAGCTCTGGCGCGATACCCGGCCCCTGGTCCGCCACGTGCAGCACGGCCTGCTTGCGCTCAGCGTGCAGCGACACCGTCACGCTGCTGCCGCGCGGACTGTACTTGATGGCGTTCTCCACCAGGTTATCAATCAGCGACACCAGGCTCTCGCGCTGGCCCGGCACGCGCAGCGACACGCTGGCCTGCAATTCCAGCTCGATATCGCCGGCCTGCGCCAGGCCGGACAGGGCGGCCAGGCGGTCCTGCAGCAATAGATCGAGCACCTGCGGCAGGCGCTCGCCCCCTTCCGCCTGCACCTCGTTGCGCGTCAACTGCAGCAACTGTCCCACCAGGCGCGCGGCACGATTGCCGCTATTTAAGATGCCATCCAGCAGCTCCTGCTGGCGCGGGTCATGCGTCTGGCCTTGCAAGGCTTCCACATTCACGCGCATCGCCGCCAGCGGCGTGCGTAGCTCATGCGTGGCATCGGCGATGAAGCTGCGCTCACGCGCGGCGCTGGTATCGACCCGCTGCAGCAGCGCATTGATATTGTCGACCAGCGCCGCCAATTCGCCGTGCGGCGGCTTGAACGCCAGCGGGCGCAAATCCTGCGGCCCGCGCGCGGCCACCTCCTGCGCCACCTTGCGCCAGGGACGCATGGCCAGGCGGATCGACAGCCAGGCCGGCAGCAGCAGGAAGGGCAAACTGATCAGCAAAGGCAGCAAATAATAGCCGCGCGAATTGATGGTGATGAAAAACTGCCAGGCGCCGCCCGCTTCCAGCACCGTCACGCGCGTGGCGCCCTCGGTCAGGCTGCGGCTGCGCCAGGCCTGGCCCTTGACGTACACCACTTCCATCTGTTCCGGTCCGGCGCTGCGGATGCCGCTGGGCGCATCCGCCGATTTATAGATCAGCTGGCCATCGCGCCATACCAGGATGCGCGGCGCCAGTTCGGGCACGTCGCCATCGTCAAACTCTTCGCGCAAGGCCGCGTCAAGCAGGCCCAGGCTCTGCTGCTGGCGCGCGGGCTGATCGGCCAGGTTATCGGCCACGCTGATAATGGCGCGCAATACCCCGCGGCCCACATTGCTGTTCTCGCCCGTGCCCTCCAACAGCACATACGCCACGGCCAGGCTCCACAGCACGCTCAGCATCAGCATTTGCGCGATCATCAGGCGGCGTACCAGGGTGGGCCGGCGCAGCATGGCCCAGAAACGGCCCATCATGCGCCCGGTCCCGGCTGGGCAGGCGGCTCGCCGTGCTGGTCAATGACATACCCGACGCCGCGCACGGTACGGATATAGCCTTCGCCTATCTTGCGGCGCAAGTTGCCCATATGTACATCCAGGGTATTGCTGGCATTGGCCAGGCCGCCGGGCAAGATATGCTCTTCCAGCACGCGGCGCGTGATGACCCGGTTGGCGCGCATCAGCAAGGTTTTCAGCAAGGCATATTCGCTTGCCGTCAGCTCCACGGCACGGCCATGCACGCTGACCCGGCGCGTGGGCACCTGCAGCAGCAAGCCGCGCAACTCGATGGTATCGCCATCAAAACCGTAGCTGCGGCGCGCCAGCGCACGCACGCGCGACAGTAGCTCGGCCAGCACGAAGGGTTTCACCAGGTAATCATCAGCGCCGCCATCGAGACCGCGCAGGCGCTGCTCCAGCGTATCGCGGGCACTGAGGATCAGCACGGGCAGGCGCGCCGCGCGCAAGCGGGCCAGCAGGTCGAGTCCGTCGCCGTCCGGCAAGCCCAGGTCCAGCAGCACCAGTTCGCAACTGTCGTGCTCGATACTGCGCGCCGCATCCTCGAGGCTGCGCACCCAGACCACTTGCAGGCCCTGGTCGCGCAAGGCAATGCGCACGCCGTTGCCCAGGTCCATATCGTCTTCTATCAGCAGTATTTTCATGAGTACTATTAAACCACTGCAAGCTGAAGAATGGGTAAAGACAGCCTCTTCATGCAATCTTAATAAAAGGCTCATTTTTCCTTCATGACACAGGCAGATACTGTCCGCAGTCAATCGAGCCACTCCGGACTCGGTTCTCCACCTGACGGAAAACGCCATGCACACACCGACCACCCTGCTGACCTCGCTGGCCCTGGCCAGCGGCCTGACCCTCAACCCACTGGCCGCCGTGGCTGCCGAGCCCGCCGCGGAAAATGTCTTCACCATCGGCGGCGGTGTTGCTGCCATTTCCAGCTATTCCGGTGCCGACAAACTGTCCGCCTCGCCGCTGATCATCCTCGACTACGCCATGGCCAATGGCCTGTTCATCAGCACCTCGCGCGGCATCGGCTACGGCGGCCAGGCCGGGCCTTTCAGCTACAGCGCCGCGCTGGGCTACCGCGGCAACCGCGAAGACCACAAGCGCAAGGGTATCAATGGCTGGGGTGGCAGCGATTTCCTGAAGGGCATGGGCGAAGTCAAGGGCAACGCCAGCGCGCTGCTGAGCGCCGGCTATTCGCCGCTGCCCGGCCTGTCGCTGAGCATCGCCAGCGACATTCCCCTGTCGAACCGGGAAAATGGCGCGAACGTGCATTTCGGCGCCAGCGGACAGATTTATGGCCGGGCCGATGCCAAGGGCGCGCAGCAGGACAGCGTGACCATCAGCGGGCAGCTGGGTTGGGGCGAGCGCAAGTATGTGCAGACCATGTATGGCGTGACGGCGACGCAGGCGGCAAATACGGCGTTCAAGCAATACACGCCCAAAGGCGGCTTCTATGAGGCGCAGGCCACCGTCAACTGGGAACACCGCATCGATGCACGCTGGGGCGTCAACACCCTGCTTGGCGTCGAACGCCGCCTGGGCGACGCGGCAAAGAGTCCCATCGTGCAGCGCAAGACGTCCCCGATCGCCGCGCTCTACGTCACCTACCGTTACTAAAAAACAGGCGGCATAAGGGAAACCCGTACGCTGTTTCGCCAATTTACACGGGCAAAGGGCGTGGCTAAGATGGCCCGGTTTCCTTCCTGAAGCCAGCTCTTTCATGCATGCATCGCACCCTGCCCCGCAACGTCTTGACCGCGCCCCGGACAGCGCGGCGGGCGGCTGCGGCAAGGCCATGCAGGACACCTTGCTGCTGTTGCTGCCCATCAAGCGCGCCAGCGACATCATCTATGGCGCGCGCTATGCCCGGCGCCTGCAGGAATGGGGCATCAAGGTCAGCGTCAGCCTGCTGCACGTGACGCCGGCACCGCTACACCCAGCGGACGGCATGCCGCAACTGGGCCCGAGCGATGGCGATACGCTGGATCTGGCAACCCGGCAGATGATGCACGAAGCGGGCCTGTACCTGAGCCGTACACAGATCGTTTTCAGTACGCATATCTTCGCCGGCGAGCTGCTCTTCACCATACTCGACGCGGCTGAACTGCTCGGTTGCCATGAAATCGTCATGCCGGCTCTCAAGCCCAGCCCGTGGCAGCGGCGCTTTTCCGGCACCCTGGCGCGCAGGCTGGCACGCGCCACGCGCTGCGCCACCGTGTTGCTGGCCGATACCGACGGCATGAGCGGAGCGCCGCCGGCCTGAACAATTATGGCCCGCACCACGCACCACCTCCCGACCGTCTTCCTTACTACCTTGGAAAGAAAGTGCCTGATGACACAAGCAATCACCCTGCATGCTGGCCTGGCCAACATGCCACCTGGCTTCTCACGCACGCGCGAACTGCTCAAGCTGCAATTGCGGGCGCGCCTGCAGCAGCCGCAAACACGCATCTGGCTGCAGCTGCTCAACTCCCACCCCGTCTTTGCCGACTTGCTGCATGCGTATCCGCGCCTGATGCACAAGGTCTACCGCCACTACCTGAGCAAGAATTTTTCTTGCCGCCAGCGCGTGGCCTTACTGGTCGAGCACTACCACTTCATCCTGCAGCAAGGCTGGGAACAGCTGATGGCGCAGGCGGCGCGCGCGCCGGTGCGCCTGGGAACGGTAGCGGGAAAATCGGGGGCGCCCTACCATCTGCAGCTGTGCTCCTTGCAGCCGATGGACCGCGAAGGCGAGATGGTCTTGCAACTGGCGCATGGCAACGACGTGATTTATTCAGTGGCCTTTACTTTCTTCGGCAGCCGCACGCGTTCCGGCATGAGCGTCGGCATCGGTTGCGTGCAGGGCCCGCGTGGCGCGGAAGGCTTGCGCCGCGTGCGTGAGGCAACACGCGACCTGCACGGCATGCGCCCGAAAGCCCTGATGGTACGCCTGGTGCGCCAGCTGGGACATGAACATGGCTGCCGTAACATGATTCTGGTCGGCAATGCCAACCGTGCCGTGCACCACTCGGCCAGGAAAGGCCGTTTGTTCGCCGACTACAATGCACTCTGGCAAGAACTTGGCGCACAGCTGCGCCAGGACGGTGATTTTGAATTGCCATGCGAAAACCTGCCCCTGCCCGCCATGGAAAGTATTCCATCAAAAAAACGTTCGGAAGCACGCAAGCGCCACGAACTGACCTTGGCCATGATCGCCAGCCTGCGCAGCGGCCTCGACGTTCATCGTAACCCTGTCCAGGTCGCCTTGAACCACGCCACGCCAGCAGCCAACGATACGCGCCAGCCATTCGACCTCGACGACGACTACGCTTCCGCCGTCGCCTGATTTTCCCTGGCCAAGCGCACGACGCCCCGCCCCCGCGTCATTGCAGCCGCCACCTGCGCAGCACATTCCCGCCCCTGCGGCACACGCCTGAAACCCGTTTATTCCACAATCCTGTTACGCTAGCGCTATCGGTGCAGTGCGCCGGTTCCCCCAACGCTTACCAGGAGGCATTCATGCGCGTAGACATCTACCGCCGGGCCGAACACGACGGCATTTTTTCCTATCTCGCAGTGCCGGAAGGAAAGATCATCCCTGAAGAGGTGACCAACACGGACTGGCAGCTGGAAGTACGCGCCAGTGAAGTGGCCGACGATGCCCAGGCCTTGCCCGACTACCATATCGACCAACCGCACCAGCAGATCGCCGCCAAGGGCTACGCCATCACGGGCCTGAAAGATATGTAGATGTAAAAAAAGCCAAACCTGAATCGCTCCGGTTTGGCTTTGTTCTGTGCGGCAAGGGCGTCCGTCAGTATTCGACGGCCACCTCTTGCGCGCCCAGCATCTGCTCGAGCGCCGTCTGCAATTCATCCGACGGCGCCACCCGCCACTCGTCGCCAAACTGCAGCACGCAGCTGACACCCTGCGGACTGACGCGCGCGGCGATCGGCAAGCCCGTCTCGGCACGGTGCGGCATGATCACGTCGCGGATGCGCTTGGTATCAAGATTGGCCGGCAGTACCAGGCCCAGCTGGCGGCCATACTGCACCCGCGCGGCGATGATGTCGAAGGCGCTCTCGGCCGTGATGCGCAAGCCGCCGGAAAAACGGTCTTCCGACACCTTGCCGACGACGGCGAGGAATTCATCTTCCTTGAAGATTTTCTTGTTGGCATCGAACAATTCACCATACACCGTCACTTCCACCGTGCCGCTCTTGTCGTCCAGGGTGACGATGAGAATCTTGCCGCGCTGCGTCATCTGCGTGCGCAAGCCCGTGATGACGCCGGCCATCATGCGCGGTTCGCGCGACGGCGACAGTTCCGACAGTTTCGTGCGGGCAAAACGGCGCGCCTCGGGCGCATACGAATCGAACAGGTGGCCGGACAAATAAAAGCCCAGCGCGATCTTTTCTTCCGTCAATCGCTGTTTATCGGTCCACACGGGCACCTTGACATACTCGGGCGGCGCCACCATGTCGCTGTCGTCGCCGCCAAACAGGCTCACCTGGTTGGCCGCCTTGGCCGCCTGGTCCGCGCATTCCATGGCAAAGGCGACGGATGACAGCAGGATGGCGCGGTCGACCTTCAGGCAATCAAACGCGCCGCTGCGGATCAGCGACTCGATGGTGCGGCGGTTGATCTGTTTCTTGTCCACCCGCTTGCAGAAATCGAACAGGCTCGTAAACGGCCCGCCCGCTTCGCGCGCGGCGATGATGGCTTCAATGGCGTTCTGGCCGGAACCCTTCACGGCGCCCAGGCCATAGCGGATCTGCGTGACTTTCTTGCCGCTGACGGACGGCGCGGCGCCGCTAGGCGTAAAACGGTAATCGGATTCGTTGATATCCGGCGGCAACAAGGTCAGCTTGCAGATTTCCAGCGAATCTTCCACCAGAATCTTGATCTTGTCCGTGTCGTCCATGGCCAGCGACAAGTTGGCGGCCATGAAGGCGGCCGTGTGGTGCGCTTTCAAATACGCTGTGTGATACGACAGCAAGGCGTAGGCGGCGGCGTGCGATTTATTAAAACCGTAGCCGGCGAACTTTTCCATCAAGTCGAAGATCTCGTCGGCTTTTTCCGCCGTCAAGCCGTCTTTCGCCGCACCGGCGCGGAAGATCTCGCGGTGCTCGGCCATCTCTTCGGCCTTCTTCTTACCCATGGCGCGGCGCAGCATGTCGGCGCCGCCCAGCGAGTAGCCGCCGACGATCTGCGCCATCTGCATCACCTGCTCCTGATACACCATGATGCCGTAGGTTTCGGACAGAATCGATTCCGTGCGCGGATCGGGATAGTCGAAGCGTTCGCCGTGCTTGCGCTTGCAGAAATCGGGAATCAGGTCCATCGGACCCGGGCGGTACAGCGCCACCAGCGCGATAATGTCCTCGAAGCGGTCGGGACGCGCGTCTTTCAGCATGCCCTGCATGCCGCGCGACTCGAGCTGGAACACGGCCACGGTCTTGGCCTTGGTCAGCAAGTCGTACGACGGCTTGTCGTTCAGCGGCAAGGTCGCCAGGTCGAAGTTCGCCTGCGCCGGGTCGAGCTGCTTGATGTAGCGCACGGCGCGGTCGAGAATGGTGAGGGTCGTCAGACCCAAAAAGTCGAACTTCACCAGACCGACGGCTTCCACGTCATCCTTGTCGTACTGCGACACGACGCCGGAATCGCCACCCTGCGTGTACAGCGGGCAGAAATCCGTCAGCTTGCCGGGAGCAATCAAGACGCCACCCGCGTGCATGCCGATGTTGCGCGTGATGCCTTCGACTTGCTGCGCCAGGTCCAGCAGCTGCTTGACCTCTTCCTCGTTTTCCAGGCGCTCCTTGAGCAGCGGTTCCTCTTCGATGGCGTCGGCGATCGACACGGGCTTGCCCGGCTTGAACGGGATCAGCTTGGAGATGCCGTCGCAGAAGTTGTAGCCGAAATCCATCACGCGGCCGACGTCGCGGATCGCGCCCTTGGCCGCCATGGTACCGAAGGTGGCGATCTGCGAGACGGCCTCCTTGCCATACAAATCCTTGACGTGCTGGATGACGCGGTCGCGCCCTTCCTGGCAAAAGTCAATATCGAAGTCGGGCATCGAGACGCGTTCTGGATTCAAAAAACGCTCGAACAGCAGGTTGTACTGCAGTGGATCGAGGTCGGTAATGAGCAGCGAATACGCCACCAGCGACCCCGCACCGGAGCCGCGGCCCGGGCCGACGGGCACGCCGTTTTCCTTGGCCCACTGGATAAACTCGGCCACGATCAGGAAGTAGCCGGGGAACTTCATGTTGCAAATCGTATCCGTCTCGAATTTCAAGCGTGACTCGTAGCGCGGGCGCTCCTTTTCACGCCGTTCGGCATCGGGATACAGCTGTAATAAGCGTTTTTCCAGGCCCGCCTGCGATTCGGCGACGAGGAACTGGTCGATCGTCATGCCTTCGGGCGTGGGGAAGTTCGGCAGTTGCGGCTTGCCCAGGGTCAAGGTCAGATTGCAGCGCTTGGCGATTTCCACGGAATTGGCCAGCGCGGCCGGCAGGTCGGCGAACAGTTCGGCCATGTCGGCCTGCGACAGGAAGCGCTGGCTGTCATTGAAACGTTTCACGCGCTTGGCATTGGCCAGCATTTCGCCTTCGGCGATACAGGTACGTGCTTCGTGGGCAATAAATTCTTCTGGCGAAATAAATTGCACGGGATGCGTGGCCACCACGGGCAAACCCAGCTTGGCCGCCAGCGCCACCGCATGGCGCACCTGCGCTTCCTGGTTGGCCTGGCCGCCGCGCTGGATTTCGACATAGAAATGCCCGGGGAAAATCTCGGCCCAGCGCTGCGCATTGCGTTCGGCCAGGGCCAGGTTGCCATTCTCGATGGCAATGCCGACATCGCCGAAGTGCGCGCCCGACAGCGCGATCAAGCCATTGGCCGCGCTTTCGCCCGGATACAAGTCATAGGTATTCGTCGCCAGCGCCTGCAGCCACTCGATGCGCAGCTCGGCGCGGCCCTTGTACTGGTTCGTCAGCCAGGCCGTCGACAGCAGTTCGCACAGTTGCAGATAGCCCATGCGGTTCTTCGCCAGCAACAGCAAACGCGACGGTTTCTCGCGGTTGTCGTCATTCGTGATCCACACGTCGACGCCGACGATGGGCTTGATGCCCTTGCCGCGCGCTTCCTTGTAGAACTTGACCATGCCAAACAGGTTCGACAGGTCGGTGACGGCCAGCGCCACCTGCTTGTCTTTCGCGGCCGCCTTGACCACGTCGTCGATGCGCACCAGGCCATCGACGATCGAGTACTCCGAATGCACGCGCAAGTGGACAAATCCAGGGCCTTGCGGGGCTTGCTGCTGATCTTGCGCTGCACCTGCCGGAGCGCCGGCCTCTTGCATTACCATTTCCATCCTGTGTACCGTTTCCTGCAAAATTCAATGGGGTCTATTCTACCGCGTCGCGGCCCCGGACCGGCGAAGCGCGCCCCGGCAGCCGGCAAGAAATTCCTGCCATGCACACCCGGCCAGCGCGGCACAAGGTGGCCCGGCGGGTATCCCGCCCGGCCCGCCGGGCTTATAATATCGGCTGTTCAGTCTAAGCCGATCGCCATCATGCAAGCCATCACCCCAGCAACACCCTCCGTTTCCGCCGCCGCCAGCCCGCTGGCCGCCGCGCCCGCCACTACGTTTGTCAATATTGCCGCGTATAAATTCATCACGCTGGACGATACGGAAGCCATGCGCCCGCTGTACCAGGAGCAATGCCTGGCGCTGGGCCTGAAGGGGACGATCCTGCTGACGCCGGAGGGCATCAATATGTTCCTGTCGGGCACGCGCGAGCATATCGATGCCTTCCTCGCCTGGGTACGCAGCGACGCGCGCCTGGCCGACCTGGAGTGGAAAGAAAGCTTGTCGAATGAGCAATCGCACAAGCGCATGCTGGTCAAGCTGAAAAAAGAAATCATCACCATGCGCATGCCGCTGATCAAACCGGAACTGGGCCGCGCCCCCTCCGTCGACGCGCATACGCTCAAGCGCTGGTTGGACGCCGGCGTCGACGATGCGGGCAAGCCCGTGGTCATGATGGAAACGCGCAATGCGTTTGAAGTGGACGTGGGCACGTTCAACAACACGCTCGATTATCGTATCGACAAGTTCACGGAATTCCCGGCCGTGGCCGCCGCCCACAAGGATGAGCTGGAAGGCAAGACCGTCGTGACCTTCTGCACGGGCGGCATCCGCTGCGAAAAGGCCGCCATCCACATGAAGGAAATCGGCTACGACAGCGTGTACCAGCTCGACGGCGGTATCCTGAAGTATTTCGAGGAAGTGGGCGGCGAGCACTACACGGGCGACTGCTTCGTCTTCGACTACCGGACTGCCCTGAACCCGAAGCTGGAACCGACGGAAACCGTGCAGTGTTTCGTCTGCCGCGCCGTCGTCACGCCACGCCAGCAGCTGGCGCCGGAATATGTATATGAGGTGTCTTGCCCGCATTGCTTCGGCAAAAAACAGGCGTAGGCGCCCGTACGGCGCATCGCGTACAGAGTGGACTCTTGACGGATTGAGTAAAAAAAGGAAAGCTAAAAATGCAATTTTTTAACAAGTTCGACCGGTTTTATACAACCAGTGTCACCAGCCCGTTTCCAGACCGCCTCAACGGACGTCACGCTGCGATTATTGCCCGCAATAGCGATCAACTCGCGGGCAAGCGGATTCTCGATATCGCCAGCCATGATGGGCGCTGGACCTTCGCCGCCCTGCAGGCCGGAGCGGCGCACGTGACGGGAATCGAGCCGCGCCAGGAACTGATCGACAATGCCATCGCCACCTTCGATCAGTATGGCATCGATCCGTCGCGCTACAACTTCCACTGCGGCGATGTGTTCGAACACCTGCAGGCACAGACTTACGACGTGGTCCTGTGCCTGGGCTTTTATTACCATACCGTCCGCCATGCGGAACTGCTCGACCGCATTGAGCGCACGGGGGCCGCTTTTGTCATCATCGATACGGAAGTGATTCCGCCCGAGGGCAATGCAAGCTCGGCCGCTAGCGACGATAGCCGCCTGGTGTTCAATAACCCCAACAGCATTCAGTTGCTGCGCGAACCGGTCGATGACCAGCAGATGGCGTGCAGCGACTCCCTGACCCGTAATGGCCATACTTTGGTGGGCCGCCCGTCGCGCGCCGCCGTCGAGTATCTGGCCGAGCATTTCGGCTACACATCGCAGACCTATGACTGGGCAGCCTACTTCGCGGCCCATCCTGAACACAGCGCGACGATGAACGATTACAACAAAGGCTGGCGCGAGACGTTTTACCTGTCCCGCAAATAATCGGGTCCGGTCACGTTGCGGCCGCATGCGCCGCAACGTATCAGGCAGGCTGCTCTTCGCTGACCAGGCAGATATCGCCCTGCCAGGACACATAGCCCGATGATTTGATGTGCCACTTGAAGACGCCTGCAGCGATCTGGTCTTCCGAGGTGACGACTGGCGCGCTGAAGCGCACTTCCGAGGCAAATTCCTGCGTCAACTCCAGCACGCCGTCATGTTCGCCCTGCTGCGTCAGCACGCGCCATGGCAAGGGATTATCATTGTCGTTGCGGTTATTAAAACGGATGTAGATGTGTTTTTTTGACATTTTCTTGCTCCTTGATAAAATCAGTTATGCCGGACCAAAGGCAGCGACTGCGCTGTCTGGCCCTCAGCCCAGCGTTTTGATGCCAGCCAGCAGCAATACGCCTGCCAGCGCAACCTGCAATCCCCGCGCTGAAAAATAGCGCGATAAAAAACTTCCTGCGAGAACGGCGGGCACCGAGCCTGCCAGCAAGCTCAGCAACATGTGTCCATCCACCAGACCGGCCCACAGATAACCGCAGCCGGCGATCACGGCCAGCGGAATCGCATGGACGATGTCCGTGGCGACGAGCCGGTGCGGCGGCATCTGGCCCGGATACAGGCACAGCAGCAACACGCTGCCCAGCGCCCCGGCGCCCACCGAGGTCAGCGCCACGCAAATGCCGAGCCCGGCTCCGGCCGCGATCGTCAACGCTGCCTGGCGGCGTGCAGCGGCAGGCCGCGCCGTGCGGGCGCGCTTAGCAGCCATCGTCAATAAACGGGGCGCCAGCAGCAAGCCGCCGGCCGTCAGCAACACCAGCGCGCCCACCAGATGCGTCAACCAGTCCAGTTTGTGCACTTTCACGCCAGCGGACACCAGTAGCACGACCGCCAGCGCCAGCGGCAGACTGCCGATCCACAAGCGGCGCGCTACGCGCCAATCCACATTCCCGCCGCTCTGATGCACGGCGGCGCCAAACACTTTGGTGATGGCGGCAAACCACAGGTCCGTGGCAATCGCCGTGACCGGCGGCACATTAAAAAACAGGAGCAGCAGCGGCGTCATGACGGCGCCGCCTCCCACGCCGGTCAAGCCAACGAGCAAACCGGTCAGGGCGCCGGCCAGCGCATAGCCAGCGTCAATCATGATCGGTGGCAGCCGCACGGCAGGCAGCGATAAAATGTGGATTGAGCACATCGGCTTTACCGTAGCGCAAAGATTCCCCCGTCAGCGTGGTCACTTGGCCGCCAGCGGCCTCGACAATCGCATGTGCAGCGGCGGTATCCCATTCGCAAGTTGGTCCCAGGCGCGGATAAAGGTGTGCAGCGCCTTCGGCGATGCGGCACAACTTGAGGGAACTGCCTGCCTGCACTACTTCGCACGTCCCCAGCGCGGCAATAAAGGCGTGGGTTGCTGCATTCATATGACTTTTGCTGGCGACGATACGCAGCGGCACGCCATGCGCAGGCAGCGCCGCGCGAATCGCCGTGCTGCCGGCCGTATCCACGCGAAACGCGCCCAGGTCTTTTGCGCCCCAGTATGTTTGCTCCAGCGCTGGCGCCACCACGACACCGAAAACCGGGCAGCCATCCGAAACCAGCGCCACATTGACCGTAAACTCATCATTGCGCGCCAGGAACTCCTTGGTGCCGTCGAGCGGATCGATCAGCCAGAAATCCCCCTCCTTCCGTGGCGCATGCGCAGCAGCGTCGACATCTTCCTCGGAAATCACCGGCACATCCGGCGTCAGCTCGGCCAGGCCGCGTACCAGCAGGGCATGCGCCAGCAAGTCCGCCTGCGTCAGCGGACTGGCATCGGCTTTGAAGCGCACGCCCATATCGGCAGAGCGATAAATATCCATGATGGCGACTCCGGCCTGTTGGGCCAGTGCGACAACGGATTGCATCATTTCACTGCTGAGGATTTGTCGCATTACGTATTTTTCATAATTTTCACACGCATATGCTATCATCAAATCCATAAAACACGTATTTAAATATTTAATAGCAAATTGCGACAAGCGAGGATTGCATGACACGGCCACACACACCTCTGTTCAATCTGGATACCGACCGCATCTGGGATACTGAAAGCGCCTTCCTGCAACTGCAGGCCCTGGGGGCCGCCGACACCAAACGCACCGCGGAGCGCCTGCTGCACAAGCTGGAAATGCTTCCCGCAGCACTTGGCACCAGTGCCATTCGCGATGAAAACGGTGCCGCCCCGATTCCAGCCGTGCTGGAGTGGGAAATCGCACAGGCCCGCAGCAAGCGCATCTTGCCGGTCTTTGCCCAATTGGCGAAGTTGCCTGGCGGCCAGGAGTGCCTGCACTTCAATGATGCGCGCGGTGCCCGCTATTGGCTGCCACTCGGGGACGTCATCCCGAGCCAAAACAGCATCGCCACCGCGCTTGCACGCCTGCAAGAGCATCTCGGCAAGCCGCTCGCCCTCTTCCCGCACGGTCAACTTACCAAGCTGTGCCGCGATATGCCGCTCAGCCCCGGCATCGGCCTATGCCTGCTCAGCTATCCCGCCACCACGCCGAATGTCAATCGCGGCCCGGTCCTGCCGACCTCGCGCCATTTGAAGCGGCTGGAGGCAGAGAGCATCGACATCCTGCGTGAAGCCGTCGCGGCGGGTGGCAATCCATGCATGCTGTACTCGCTGGGCAAGGATAGTTCCGTCATGCTGCATCTGGCGCGCAAGGCCTTTTACCCCTCCCTGCCGCCCTTCCCGCTATTGCATGTCGATACCCGCTGGAAATTTCAGGAAATGTATCAATTCCGCGATGCCATGGTACGCGCGAGCGGCATGGAAATACTCGTGCACACCAATCCTGAAGCGATTGAAAAAAACATCAATCCTTTCGACCACGGCGCGACGCTGCATACGGACATCACCAAGACGGCGGGCCTGAAGCAGGCACTGGATAAATATCAATTCGACGTGATCTTCGGCGGCGCGCGCCGCGACGAGGAAAAATCGCGCGCCAAGGAGCGCATCTTCTCGTTTCGCTCGGCAAGCCACGGCTGGGATCCAAAGAACCAGCGCCCCGAACCCTGGAACCTGTACAACACCAGCAAGAACAAAGGCGAGAGCGTCCGCGTATTCCCCTTGTCGAACTGGACCGAGCTGGATATTTGGCAATACATCCACCAGGAAGGCATACCCGTGGTGCCGCTGTACTTTGCCAAGGAGCGCGCTGTCGTACAACGCGACGGCATGTGGGTCCTCGTCGACGACGCACGCATGCCCCTGCTTCCTGACGAACTCTTTTACAAAAAAATGGTTCGATTCCGTACCCTCGGCTGCTACCCTTTGACCGGGGCAATCGAGTCGACGGCCGCGTCTTTGCCCGAAATCATCATGGAGCTGGTACACGCCAGGAATTCGGAGCGCCAGGGGCGCGCCATCGATAACGATGCATCTGCAAGCATGGAAAAAAAGAAACAAGAAGGATACTTTTAATGTCTCGCCCAAAAAAAATAACGCCAGCACCTGCAGCCAATCTGCGACCGCAGACGCATCTCGATACGCTCGAAGCACTGCAGAAGCAGCAAGATAGCCAGGAACTGCTGCGCTTCATTACATGCGGCAATGTCGACGATGGCAAAAGCACCTTGATCGGGCGCCTGCTGTGGGAGTCCCAGCAATTGCTTGACGATCAATTCAGCTCGCTGCAAAAAGAGTCCAAGAAGTTTGGCACGCAGGGGGACGAGATCGACTTTGCCTTGTTGGTCGATGGCCTGGCTGCGGAGCGGGAACAAGGCATCACGATCGATATCGCCTATCGCTTCTTTGGCACCAGCCAGCGCCGCTTTATCGTCGCCGATACGCCTGGGCATCAGCAATACACGCGCAATATGGTGACCGCAGCGTCGACGGCCGATGTCGCCATCCTGCTCATCGACGCGCAAAAAGGCATCCAGACCCAGACCCGCCGCCATGCTTTTCTGGCATCGCTGATGGGCATACGCCATATTGTGCTGGCGATCAATAAAATGGACCTGGTACAGTTCTCGCAGGAAATATATACGCAACTAAACGAAGCGTTCGCGGCATTTGCCGCTTCGTTCAAGTTTGCCAGCGTGACGGCCATTCCGCTCAGTGCGCTCAAGGGCGACAACCTCAGCCAGCGTTCACCGCACACGCCATGGTATGCGGGTCCCACACTGCTCGGCTATCTGGAAACGGTCAAGCCCGAGCCACCTGCAGGCAAGTCCTGGGTGTTCCCCGTGCAATGGGTCAACCGCCCGGACTCCTCGTTCCGCGGCTTTAGCGGCACGGTAGCGCAAGGCGCGGTATGCGTCGGCGACAAAATCCGCGTGGCTGCCTCCGGACAAACCAGCCACATCGCGGAAATCGTCACCATGGATGGGGCGCTAGCGCAAGCCAGCCAGGGCGATGCGGTCACGCTGCGCCTGGCGACGGAAATCGACGTGTCGCGCGGCGATATCCTGTCGCTTGCCGCCTCGCCCCTGGAAATGACGGACCAGATGGAAGCAACGCTGATCTGGACCGACCAGGATGCCGGCCTGATGGGACGCAACTACAACATCAAGCTGGCCACGCAGAGCGCGGCGGCATCCATCACCAACATCAAGTATGAAATCGACGTCAATACGCTGACACATCATGCTGCCAAACAACTCAAGCTGAACTGCATCTCGGTGTGCAACATCGCTCTCAGCAAGCCCATGGTGTTCGACAATTACGAGCAATCAAAAACACTGGGCAGCTTCATCCTGACCGACCGTTTTACCCATGCCACCGTCGCCATCGGCATGGTGCGCCACAATCTGCGCCGCGCGCAGAACGTCCACCGGCAGGCACTCTCGATCCAGCGCCCGGCGCGGGAAAAGCTGAATGGACATAAAGGCAAAGTCATCTGGTTCACCGGTCTGTCGGGCTCAGGCAAATCCACCATCGCCAATGCGCTGGAAGTGGCGCTGCATGCCGAAGGCAAACGCACCTACCTGCTCGACGGGGATAATGTGCGCCAGGGCCTGAACAAGGATCTCGGCTTTACCGATGCAGACAGGGTCGAAAACATACGCCGCATCGCCGAAGTGGCCAAGCTGATGCTCGATGCGGGCTTGATCGTGCTCACGGCATTCATCTCGCCCTTCCGCCGCGAGCGTGAAATGGCGCGTGAATTGATCGGTCCCGACAATTTCGTGGAAGTCTATATCGATGCGTCGCTGGAGGTGTGCGAACGCCGCGACCCCAAGGGCCTGTATAAAAAGGCAAGGGCCGGAAAACTACCCAATATGTCGGGCATCGGCAGTCCGTACGAAGCACCGGGGACTCCGCAGGTCACCATCAATACAGACACTATGCCGGTCGAGCTCTGCGTGGAGACATTACTGAGGGAGTGCTTTGACTGATGCTGTCACAGCCCACCGGATCTTGCCCTTGCCCGTAGCAGCAATGATGTGAACAACGCGCCGTCACTGACAAGTCGCGGGAATGCTCCCGCGACTTGAGCAACGCTTTACTTCCCTCGGAAACTACCCCGCATACATCCAGCGCAGTGTTTCCTCTAATGGCCGCAAGGCCAGTGGCCCCGTATGGGCCTGCAACTTCGCATTGCTGCCCACCAGGCGCGCCACCTCATTGCCACGCACAAAAGCAGGATTCACGTGGACATTGATGCGATAGCCGGCAATATCCGCCATCAGATCGAGCACCTGCTGCAACGTATATGCCACGCCAGAACAGATGTTGAAAGTGTGTCCCGCCGCAGCATCACCGAGCGCCACCAACTTGCCGTAGCTGTCGGTAACCATGCGCACATCCGAGAAATCGCGTGCCACATTCAGGTTGCCCAGTTCAATGTCGCGCGCGCCGCGGCGGAAATGCGACACAATCTTAGGCAGCAGGAAATTCTCGTGCTGCCCCAGCCCCGTATAGTTGAATGGCCGCACCAGCATGACAGGCAGGCGGTCCATCCACAGGCGAGCCATATATTCCATCGCCAGTTTGCTTACCGCGTAATCATTGGCTGGCGCCGGCATGACATCCTCGGTAATCGGCTCGACGTCGGTATTGCCATAAATATTCGCGCTGGAAGCGAGCAATACGGCAGACGGTTTTTTGGCAAGGCTGGCCAGCGCAGTGAGCAGATTGCGCGTACCGACAATATTCACGCGATAAATCGCCTCGACGTCCGCATGGGCGACAAAGGCGATGGCAGCCAGGTGCACGACCACATCGGGCTGCACCGCCTCGACCATGCGCACCACCGCGTCGAGGTCGGCCAGGTCAACAGCGACAAGGTCGCCGCCGCTGTCATTGGCCGACAGTACCGTGCCGAAAACACGGTAGCCCGCATCGGCAAGTACCTGCGCCATATAGCGTCCGGTAAAGCCATGTATGCCCGTAATCAACGCGCGTTTTTCTGCCCCATCGGCGGGCAGCGCGGTAGTCTTCCCGCTCATGGCATTCACCTTAGAAAGAAAAACCAGCTGTATTACGGCGCAGGTCGGCATCGACCATCATCTGGCACAGCTCTTCGAGCGTGGTCTTGGGTGCCCAGCCAAGTTCGCGGGTTGCCTTGGCCGGATCGCCAATGAGCAGTTCCACCTCGGCAGGACGATAGAATTTCGGACTCACGCGCACCAGCGTCTTGCCGCTGCTGCTGCAACGTCCGGTTTCATTCTCGGCAGTACCCTGCCATTCGATCTGTACACCGACCGCCTTGAAAGCCATCGTGACAAAATCACGTACGGTCTCTGTCCGATTGGTGGCCAAGACGAAAGTATCAGGCTGGTCCGCCTGCAGGATGCGCCACATGCCTTCCACATACTCCTTGGCATAACCCCAGTCGCGCTTGGCATCCATATTGCCCAGTTCCAGCACATCGAGCTGGCCCAGCTTGATCTTCGCCACGGAATCGGTGATCTTGCGCGTGACAAATTCACGTCCGCGCAGAGGCGACTCATGATTGAAGAGAATGCCGCTGGCGCCGAAAATACCATACGATTCACGGTAATTGACCGTCATCCAGTGCGCGTACAGCTTGGCAACGCCGTATGGGCTACGCGGATAAAACGGCGTGTCTTCCACTTGCGGTATCGCTTGCACCTTGCCAAACATCTCCGATGTCGACGCCTGGTAGAAACGGATTTTCGGATTCACGATGCGGATCGCTTCGAGCAGGAAAACCGGACCGATGCCCGTGATACCTGCCGTTGTCACTGGCTGGTCGAACGACACGCCGACAAAGCTCTGCGCCGCCAGATTATAGATTTCGTCGAAATCGCCGGCTTGCAACAGGCGGATGCTTGAACCGAGGTCGGTCAAGTCATATTCGACCAGCGACAGCTTCGGATGGTTTTGAATACCCAATTCCTCGATGCGCCAAAAATTGACCGAACTGGTGCGACGATACGTACCGGTTACCGCATACCCCTTCTCAAGCAGAAGTTGCGCAAGATAGGCGCCATCCTGGCCGGTGATACCGGTGATTAGGGCTTTTTTGGTATGGTATGTAGTATTCATTAATATTTTCGCTCAACCCAAATTAGTATCTAAAACAACAATTATTTCAAATGTGAAACATTCCAACAGTATAAAATAACGAAGAACCAGCTTATTTCCATTGGCATTCACCCATGAAGAACGCTGCACAGTATATAACAAATGCCTTGCAATTCCTCATACTCCCGCACACCAAATTTCATCTATGACAACATCGTTGTGCATAGGCACTATTCTTACGCACCCAAATCCTGAAGAAATAAGTGCATTAATGACAATAAAATGGCAGGTTGGAGTCGTCCCTGAAGCACAAAACATGGACATAATTATTTTTATACAAACATTTTAATATGAGCATTTTTTCTCATTTTTCACTTGCCAAAGTGTATGTTAAAGTGCTGCTCTTCGAAGAGTCAACGTAGCGCCCGTCCGCCCTGACACCAGAACAGCAAAGCATTTTTTTGGTAATTTATTTAAATCATGGATATATTAATCTGCGCCGAAATTAGTAACGACGTCAAAAATGAAAATTGAAACCAACCATTTATCTCCCTCCTCGCCTTCATCGCCAGCAATCCATCCAAAATATCGGGCTGACATAGACGGATTACGTGCCATTGCTGTACTTGCTGTCGTCCTTTTTCACGCATTTCCTTCCTCCATAAGAGGTGGCTTTGTCGGCGTTGATATTTTTTTCGTCATTTCCGGATTCTTGATATCCACAATATTATTTTCCAGCCTTGATCAAGGGCGCTTCAGCTTTATCGATTTTTATAGCCGTCGCATAAAGCGGATATTTCCCACCTTATTAATTGTCCTTATCTTCTGCTACGCATTCGGCTGGGTATCGCTATTACCAGATGAGTTTGAACAGTTAGGTAAACACATCGCCGGTGGTAGCGGTTTCATATCCAATTTTCTGTACTGGAAAGAAAGCGGATATTTTGACAATTCCGCAGACACGAAACCACTACTGCATCTTTGGTCGCTCGGCGTGGAAGAACAGTTCTATATCGTCTGGCCCTTGTTCCTGTGGTTTGCCTGGAAACGACGGATCAATCTGCTGGTCATCACACTACTCTTCCTGGCAGCATCGTTCATACTGAACATCTGGAAGATAAGCAGTGATCCGGTCCTGACGTTTTACTCGCCACAGACCCGTTTCTGGGAACTACTCGTGGGTGCGATACTTGCCTATATTGCATTGTATAAAAAAAATCTGCTGAACTACCTTGGCCCACGCGCTGAGCAGCAAACGTCTGCGCAAAAAAAATACAGCGTAATATTCCACCTCCCGGCCATAGTGGGTATAGGACTAATTGTCGTTGGGCTATTGATCATGGACAAGGGAAAACAGTTTCCTGGCTGGTGGGCCATACTCCCAACTTTGGGAACTTTTTTAATCATCGCCGCAGGCCCGCATTCCTGGCTGAACAAATTTCTTCTTTCGCATCCGCTACTTAAATGGTTCGGATTGATCAGCTTCCCGTTGTATTTGTGGCATTGGCCATTGCTCGCATTCATGCGAGTTGTCCAAAGCCAACCGCCATCATTTGAGATGCGCCTTGCAGCCGTGTTGCTGGCAATATTGCTGGCCTGGCTAACTTATACGCTTATCGAGAAACCTATCCGGTTCGGAAAAAATGGAAATAAAAAACTCGTGGCCTTAATCGGCATCATGATTTGCGTTGGCGCACTGGGTTTTTATACCAAGCAAAGCAAAGGCTTACCAAGTCGCAATGTCGTTAAAGTGAATCCTGACAAAAACTCAGGGGTCAACGGCGGCGACCTGGGACAATCCGTCATCGAGTGCGGCATCAGCGACAATACCGAAAAGGCCTTGTTTGGAGACTGCAGACGCGACGTCCGCGGAATCGCCAAATATGCGCTGCTTGGTGACAGCAAGGCGGCGGCGCTGTATGGCGGCCTGGTACGCACTTCCGATGAGAAAGGCCGCTGGATGTTTATTGGCGGCAATGGTCCGAACGGTGCACCAGTACCTGTTCTTTCTAGCGACCCTATGTACGCAGGACATCAGAGGCTGTTAAAGATTGCTATAAATGCAATCAACAACAATGAAAAAATCGAGACGGTAGTGGTCGTTGCGGCGGCGCGTGCCCTATTTCAGTTGAAAAATGATTATTCGATTGAGGACTTACCTGACAGTAAAAATTACGCCGCGGCTCTGGCTGGCCTGCAATCCACGACAAAACAAATTATTCATGCGGGGAAAAAAGTGATGTTAGTCGTCGATAATCCGACGCTGCCCGATCCGCGAGAATGTATCGGCCGGGTAACTAGCGTCAGCCTGTTGAATAAGGCTCTAATCAAACAAGTCAACCCTCGCTGTGAAATCCAGTTAGCCCGTCAGACGGAGCTGGCGCAGAACTATCGCCAGCTACTGAAGGCGGTTCAGGCAACAAATCCGGAGAAGATCACCATCTTCGATACCTATCCATATTTGTGCGATGCTGCCAGCGGAAAATGCCAGGCCTTCAAGGATGGCCGCCTGCTGTACAGTTACAGTGATCACATATCCGACTATGCAGCTGGACTAATAGGAAAAGATATTAATCAAGCACTATAAAAAAATGGCCGATTACTCGGCCATTTTTCAATTGCATCTGTAGCCTGGAAGACGAAGATGTCTTCCTTGTCCCTCATGGACGGAATCTGGCAAGTTCCGCCTGCATTTGTTCCCAAGTAAAAAATTTACGCTTCTCGTAGTACAAGGGGCCGGCATGCGGACGCTCGTCCAAACGCTGCAGGCTGACCGCCTGCAACTCTTGCAAACCCTTGAACAAATAATGCGTGAGTACAAATGGCAAAAGTCCAATCCAGGTCACTCGCTGTGACGGATATGCAAGGCAGTAACGCAGAAAACGCAAACGGTTCCGCATCGAAATAACCGACTTCGTGCTTGGACCATTCGCAGGTAGCGGCTTTAAAACCGAGAAAAAAGGCCCAGGACAATTCTTGCCGTTATACAGGGAGAATTGGCGCAGCGAGCCTCCAAGTCCGTTTTGATGACTCACATGAGCGGCGACCGCATGCAATGCGTCATGATCATGATGCCCCCCCTCCCATGCTGGGAAATAAATGGCATCAATACCCGGATAGGCTAGCAAAGTGTCTTGCAGCCAGTTGGCTACGCTAAGCATATGGTACGGCAGCTTCGCGTCACCGATACCGAGGAATTCCCCAGCAAAAATCACACCGTCAGGGGGGATACCCAGCGATCCGAGCACACGTAACGATTCTTCGTTACGCGTACTTGCAGGCACAGTCGCGCTCGCACCGTCCGTTAGATAGGCACACAGTACCTGCCGCCCTGCCAGCCGCTCGTTCAGTATCTGCTGGAAGACGCCAAACTCATCGTCTTGATGGGCGAACAGGAAGAGCGCCGTTGATGGCTTCTGGTGGTCAGTAGGCATCAAAATCCAGGAAAGAAAAACCGACGCTGCCAGCTTCGAGCTTGTCCATCCGGCCACTCAGCGAGCGATAAATGAAATTCAACGGTGACGGTTTGAAACGATCAGGAATGGCGGCATAGGTAGCGCTGCGGGAGATGGCCGCCGGAACCAGGCCGACAAACAGGCGCAATGGCGACATCATCGGCGGCGGACTCAGTATCAACTCGCTGCCATCGACAGGCGGCAGTTCCGCATAAGCGGGCAGCCAGGGCTTGACCGACGGGGCAAAAAACTCCAGCTTGCCATGCGAGCGGCGCGCGTGGACGCGGTTCTGCGGATTGGCGCAACGCCAGTTCAGGCTGGCCGCCGAGTGCACGCGCTCGAACTGGCCCAGGGCCTGGCCTGCCACCGCACGCCGCACGGCGCCGATGCCGACCTGTGCCTGCAAGGGTTCCACCAGCTGGAAGCCCAGCTTGCGAATGAAGCCCGGGGTACTGTTGGCATTGGCAACGCCATAGATGGCATCGATGCCCTGGCTTCGCGCCGCTTCGTAGGTCATCTCCGCGAGCTTGGTAAACAGGCCCTTGCCTTGGTAGGTAGGATGCGTCGCGGTATTCAGCGAGAGCGCCACCCGCACAAGCTGGCCACCAACGCTGGCCATCGCGGGGATGGTCACATAATGGGCAGCAAGCACATCGCCATCCCAGGCATCGAAGCCAATGACGGAACCATCCGGATTATCGTGATAGAGCCAGGTAAGATAGGTATTACTGAATTTGTCCACACCAGGAAAACAGGCATTGAACAGCGATACATATTTTTCGATGGCGGTAGTATCGTGCTGAACGGGGGCGAAAGTGATCATTTAAAGACCCAATATTTACTAAGAAGAAAACCGTTGGCAGCAACGAACGGTAGCGAACAAATCTTGCCGACGATAACACCAAGGCCCATGACGTTATCGGAAAGATAGACAAAGCCCAACGTCATCAAATAATTGATGCCGACGACGATGAGAAAACGGCAGGCTTTCTGCAGCGATGCCCTGGATTTGAACGTCAGATTCTGATGAAACAGATAATTCACAATCAAGCCGGCAAGGAAGCCGCCGGCAACAGCCAGCGGCGACGTGGCACCAGCCACCAGCAAGGCTTTCAGGACGCCGATATCCACCACGGCGGAAAGCAGCCCACCGCCAACGAAAATAGAAAAATGACGCAGCCGCGCCAGCGAAATACTCATTTTTCCTCGCCAATGGCGGCTGCAGCACGGCGACCGCGGCGATGCCATGGCGTTTTTGGTACGGAATTGATATCAAAGGCAAGGAAGGCCAGAATCAGCTGCACTCCCATCAGGATCGGCAGGGCCGACAGCATCACGGTACCGGCGGGCGTGGCCGTTCCTTCGCGGGCGGCAGACAGCCAGTGGCTCAGGCCATACACTGTGCCAAATCCCGTCAACAACAAGCCCAGAGGCAATTCGACCGACGCAATCGACAGGTCGCGCAGATAATAATTGTAAAAAATGCGCTTGCTGAAATTACGGCAATGCTTGACGATAAACTCGCCGACAATCTTCGAGATCTTCAGGTTGCTCACCTCGTCGCCATAGCTGGCGTCCATGGGCACGTCCTGCACAACCGCGCGCAGGGTGTTCAATCGGAACAAGATATCGGTTTCAAAAAAGTAGCGCTTGCTGATTTTATCGAAGGGCAAACGTTTCGCCACGTCGACATGGATGGCCGTATAGCCATTGGTCGGATCAAACAGATCCCAGTAGCCGGAAGAAATTTTCGTCATGAAGGACAGCACGGCGTTGCCGAACAGGCGGATCGCTGGCATCGAGCGGATTTCCTCAAGATCATAGAACCTGTTTCCCTTGGTATAGTCGGCTTCGCCGCGCAAAACAGGGCCGGCAAAATCCGGCACCAGGGCCGGGTCCATCTGGCCATCGCCGTCGATCTTGACGATGACGCCAGCGCCATCGGCAATCGCCGCGCGATAACCGGCCATCACCGCGCCACCGACACCTTGGTTCACTTCATTGCGTAGCACCACTACGCGTGGATCCACATTATGCTTTTCGATGAAGTCGCCGGAACCATCGGGACATTTGTCATCGATGGCGTAAATGCGCCACACTTCTGGTCCGATCGCCGCGATGACTCCCAGTACGTGATTGGTGACGCGGTAGCAGGGAATGACCACGGCAATATGACGGGACTCGCTAAACATATATTTCATAAAATTATCCGAAAAAACTTACACTACAGGCAGGCGATACCGAAGGTTGCAAATCACTTCGGCAAACGCTCGACGCTGATCCTGGAAATCGCAACACCGAGAATGCGCGCGGAATCCGCAGGCTTGAAAACGCCAGACTCGAAGATCAATCGGTCTGTCGGTTTGGATACATTCACCACCAGTTCAATTTCCTTGCCGGCATTGGAAAACGACAATACCTGGACCTGATCGCCAATTTTCAGGCGCAGCGGCGCCTTCAGGTTTTCATCCAGGCTCCAGCCAAACAGCTTGATGCGCAAGTGGCCTTGCAGCAAGCGCGGCAACAGGACTTCGGCGACAGTTTCGCTGCTCCAGGCACCCCATTCTTCCGGCGCATTAAAGCCCGTCAGCAGCAGGCCATTGCCCGGCGCCTGCGCCAATGCCCATGGTGAAACTTCACCGACACTCAACATGGTTTTAGGCCCGGCCTGGCGCTGGACGGCCGGTACAGCTGCCGCCACTGGCACACTGGCAACGCGATTTGCAATGGCGATGGCAGCACTTCCGGACTGCAACGGAATCAGGCGCATCTTGCCCACTGTCAGCGATGCGGCGTAGTCAAAGTCCAGTTGGTACTCACCATCGAGCACCACCCAGTCGGCACCAGCGATATCCTGTGCCGAGATACGCGCGCCAGCCGCCTGCGTGATGACCTTGGGCGCGTTGCCCAAGCCAAAAAGCAGATACGATGCGCGGCCATAACGCTCTTCCGAAACGACAACGCCCCTGCCTATCTCCTTATCGCCCAACAGCAGGCCCAGCGCACGTCCACTGCGGCTGATCTCGGCAGTGCCATGCAAATGGGAAGCGAGCCAAGCGTAGCTCTGCAAACACCCGACGCCCAGGATCAGAAACAGCTGAACAGCTAATATCCGTGGCAGCCATTGACGCCGATAAATGGAGGCGCCCAGGCCGCCGATCAGCACGACAAACAGCAGCATGCCGATGTAGGGAAGCGCCCCCCCAAACGACCATTGGAACCAGTTTTGAGGATTGAAGAACGCGAAAAACAGCGGATTATCCCAAGGGAAGATCTTAAATTTTGGAATAACGACGAACATGCCCAACAAGAGCGCGGCCCCCAGCAGCAGCAAGGTGGCCTTCTTCGCCCGCTCGGACAGCTCGGCAAGGGCAAAAAAATACAAGGCCGGCAACCAGATCAAGGCAGCGCTCAAGTAGCGGCCGTGCAGACGCATGGCCTCCCCCTCGCTCAGTGCCGCTGCGCCGGCCGTAAACCACGCCGTCATGGCCAGGTGCGAAGCGACCATGGTGATGACAAAAATGGCCAGCGCGGTCTTCTCGGGCGTGCTGCTGCTGCGTCGCCGTAAACAGATGACCAGATGGCTGGCGCTCCAGACCAGCACAGGCGAAAAAATCAGGGCAATGACAGTCGCATTTCCCAGCAGATAATACAAGGCACTGAAAAACCGGCTGAACACAGAGACCTGGGCGACCGGGTTATCCAGATACCGGCCGTAAAACTTCAAACCGAGCGCCACGGAAGGATCGAATGACCAGTTCCCGGTACACGCGAAGGCAAGTGCGATCAATACGACATAAGCGGTAAACAGCATCAGCATGCCATTGCGCAGCACCGTGGCCAGGCGGCGCGGACCGGCACCCGCTGCCCACAGCAATGGCAAGGTGGCCAGGGCAGCCAGGAGCATGGCCACCGCATGCGGTTTGATTAATATCGCGGTGCCCAATGCCGCGCCAGCCAACACGCTGCCACGCAGGCAGTGCTGCGGATAAACCCGCGCCAATGCAAAGCCGAGAATGGCAGCCAGCAGCATCAGGTCGACTTCCGGCATCACGGCGTACAGATAGATATGCGCCGGAAACAACAGGCAGGCAATAATGCCCGGCAACATGCGCTGTGCGCCAGCCACGGGCAACACCGTGCGCGCGATCAGCCAGACGGCGGCCAGGTACTCGATGGCATGCAACACGCGATAGGCAGCAAGAAAATGCTCGCCAAACAGGCGTGTGCTGATATGCACCAAGGAAAAATACACAAAATTGGAAACCCGTTGCAAGCCTGGATCAAGGCTGTACAGCGCGGCTAATTGATTGTTGAACTTACCGCTGATGTAAAAGGCGTATTCATCGGAGGCAAAAATCGGCCCCCCCACGCTGACGGAAAAAATCACGTAGCAGGCAAAAGCGAAGAGCAAGACGGCGGGTATCGATAGTGTCAATCGATTGTTACTGATCATTCTGATTTCATTTTCTGGTCCGCCGCGGTCGACCAGGGCAGGATGTTATTCTTTTCAGCAGTCTGGCGACCGCTGGTAACTGGACGTGCTTAACTGCCGACAGCCACCATCGGCCGTCGGCACAGCTGTTTAGCCAGCAATAACGAGGATGCTATTCGGATTGCAGGTGGTGGCGGCAGTACCATTGACTTCCAGGATATTGACTTTATATTCGCCTGGCACGGCAGCAGACATATCGATATTCGCTTCCCAACCAGCATCTTGCAGTACTGGATTGTTATGCGCACCAGCAACATCTGGACGTTTCAGGCCACGCTGGGCAGCGGCGTACAGTTTCACTGGTCCATCCAGTTCAACAAAAACCGGACCCGGGGCCACCGTGGCCTTGATGTCGGCCGACCAGCCGTTCAAGGAAACTTTGGTCTTGTCTGCGATGTTATTCGACAGGCCGTGTTCGTTACCATTCAGGCGATCAAACGAACATGTTGTCACCGCAGCCAACTCAGCTGGCAGCGATGCGGGACGGGTTACGTCAGCCTTGGTGAAAACTGGTGCGACAGCGGCAGGTGCCGCAGGAGCACCCGCCGCTGGCGCGGCCGGCTCTGTTTTTTCAGAGCAAGCAGACAAGGCCAGAACAACTGCAGTAGTTAAAAGCAAAGATTTCATGAGATTCTCAAATAAAGTTAGGGCCTGGATCCAGGC
This sequence comes from Janthinobacterium amylolyticum, assembly GCF_051380655.1. NCBI lineage: Bacteria > Pseudomonadati > Pseudomonadota > Betaproteobacteria > Burkholderiales > Oxalobacteraceae > Janthinobacterium > Janthinobacterium amylolyticum. The sequence continues at coordinate 484,054 of NZ_JBNYXL010000002.1, read as the reverse complement.
GGGAGTTTTCTTGTATCGGTCAACAGACAGAAAGGGAGACAGCCTCCCTTTCATTACATCAGCTATTACCTCAAGGCACTACGAATAGTATCCAAACGGTCAATGTAATTCAATCCTATTGGTCGGTAGGCGAATCGGTTTTGCATATGTAACCGTGCCAAATTGCCCAAGGCCCGGCCTTTTGCCGGGGTGTCGACCAGATCAATCATCATCGCCACCGCCTGGTCGTAATCGGGATCGGCCCATACCTGGTCGACATGGTGCGGATACTCGTCCTTCAGTACGGGAATCAATTTGTAGTCGACGCCTAACGATACCTCCGGCAGCATGAAGTCCATATTGCCCGAATACGCTGTTGCGATAACCGGCCGGCCCAGCACCATCGCTTCCGCAATGCCGAAACCGTAACCTTCCGAACGATGCAAGGAAAGGAAACAGTCGCAGCAACGCACGAGATTCTTCACCTCGTTGCTCGACATCACCTGCTGGATCAAGGTGACGTTGGCATGCAGATCGAGAACGTGCTGCTGCAGTTCCGTGAACGCGGCAGGATTGGTTTCCACGCCGTTGACCTTGATGACCAGATGCGCCTTCGAGTACGGGCGCTTGGCGAGCAGGGCGCGGAAGGCGCGCAATACGCCTGCCGGGTTCTTGCGCGACGAATAGGATCGCAGATCATAAAAGAACAGAAAGGTGTAGTCGGTCTCTGGAATGGAGAAGTAACGTCGTCCCAAAAATCCGCTTAACGTTACTTCACACGACAGCGGCATGTGATAAATCGGCTTGCGACAGACCTTCTTCAGGCCCTCCAGGATAAATTCCGATGGTGCCCATATTTCGTCAAAGCGGTCCAGTTGCGCTGCCCACTCCTCAGGATAGCGCGGCAGTTCCCACAAGGGATAAATGATGTTATAGCCGGACCATGGCTCGTGATAGTTCAGCTGCTTCCACACCTGCTCGACCTCGTTGCCATTGATATGGAACACATTGATCTTCGCGGCGCCATCGCGGAATGACGGCGCCAATTCGGCCTGATCGTCCGCATTGGGCTGTTCCAGCTTGTAGATATCGAGTAATTGCGGCGCCTGTCCAACCTTGCGCAACGAACGGAATGTCGCGCGCACGTGTTCGCCCATGCCAATCGGGGCGTAGGGGTGGCCTACCAGGCAGACGTCGTTGTCGTTTTTCTTATGCATGCTCATTACTTATTTACCATCGTTGTTTTTGCCCAGCAGACGCCCCGCTTCGCGGGCATTGCGCACAGCTTCCAGATACGTATGTCCGAAGCGGCGGTCCGGCTCCAGATAAGCACCCTCGGCCCATTCGTTCCATGCATTGACGAAGACCAGGCGTTCATCACCAAAGTGCTGCTTGCGCGTCTCGTCGATCGTTTCTTCCAGCCACCCCTGAAACGCGCCCGGTGTCGCATGTTCAAAGCAGAAACTGTTGCCTTGACGGCGAGCCGTATTGTCCCAGCCCGGCATCACACCCTTGAAACGGGTATAGGCAGGCGCTTCACGGGTGGCATAACGAACGGCCAGGTCGCGGTAATCGGCCACGCTGCCGGCAAAGTTCGGATTGAGAATCTCTCCGCTCGGCGCCTTTTGCTCCGCCAGGCCTTGCGGTGGGAACTCGACCGCTGCATCGCAGCCGAAGGTGGATGGATGCGTATTCGAATGCACCAGGTCGAAGGACTCTACCATCGCGATATAAATCTCACCGATACCCTGCTCGCGGCAAATGGTACGCCAGCGCGCCGCCGTTTCAGCAAAGTTAGGGAACAGCGTCACGCGATAGATCAGCAATAAAGGCCGGCCATCGATCTTGATATAGCGCACATCCTTGAAGAAGCGGATAAGGTCATTAATGACCGCCTTGTCATCGTCGACCGTGTGCGACTGCGCCATCAACACTTCATGTTCCTGGCCATCCCAGCGGCGAGTCCAGTTCTCGTTCGCCCAGCACAGGCAGAAAGGCAGCTTCGGCTCATCGGATAAAAGCAACTGCTCGACTGGACGCTCGAGCAGACGATGACCATCGAACCAGTAATAGTAGTAGCAGAAGCCGTGCACGCCATAACGCTGAGCAAGCTCGGCCTGTTGCTGCATGACCTCGATCAGACGCAAATCGTAGTAGCCCAGATCGGCGGGAACGCGCGGCTGGTAATGGCCGACGAAATTGGGCTGCGCCTTGCTGACATTGGTCCACTCCGTGAAGCCCTTGCCCCACCATTGATCATTTTCCACAATCGGGTGATATTGCGGCAAGAAGAAGGCGATCAGACGAGGAATCATGGCGCTATCGAGCGGAGCGGACCATTTCTGCTTCAGCGTCGACAGATTTTTGTTAATGCAGCGCATCTTGAAGGCATTATCGCCATCGGCCGTCGTTTTCGACAGATGATGAATAATGGTGGCAGCCGGATTGTAGTAAATGTCATAGCCGGCATCGCGCACGCTCAGGCACATGTCCGCGTCTTCACAATAGCACGGCAGGAACTCCTCGGAGAAACCGCCGATCTTCCGCGCCAACTCGGTCGGCAGCAGCAGGCAGGCGCCGGACACGTAGTCGACACGACGCAGGTAAGAGTAACGCGGCAGTTGCGGATCGTCATTCAGCCCGATCATCGTCGCTGCACCATCGGGCGTAAATGCCACGCCAGCCTCTTGCAAATGGCCGCTTGGATAGACGAAACGTGGGCCTACCGCCCCCACGTTCGGTTTGTTCTTGAAAGTTGCCAGCAACGTAGCGAGCCAGCCAGCCGTCACTTGCACGTCATTATTCAGATACAGTACGTAACGTCCTTTGACATCGCCCAACACGCGATTGCAATTACGCAAGAAACCCAGATTGCTGTCGCTGCGGCTGTAGCGGATATTCGCCACCAAAGACATCAGCTCCTCGGTCTCGTCCGCCGACGCATCATCGGCCAGAAGCACTTCGAATGTCACATCGTTTTCCACATGCTGCGCAATCGACGCCAGGCATTCCAGGGTCAGTTTGACGTTGTTAAACACTGGAATAATGATCGAGACATCCGGCGTCGATACCACGGCAGGCAAGGCCAGGGACTTGGCGGTACGGCGCAAATCGGCATGCTTGATGTCGATCATGTCGAATGGTGTCGGAGCAACATTTCCAAGGCGGTTAGCCTTGACTTGCGCAATATTGGCCTTCACGGCAGCATAGTCCTGCCATTCCCATACGCCGTCGGCAACCGGCAGCGCAGGGTTGCTTACGGCACTTTTCTGATCGCCGTGCTGCACTGGTGCCGCCGGCTGTGCAGGTACGGCCGGCGCGGCCCAATTGCGCTGGATCTGCTGGAACTCCAGCCAGCGCTGATAGGCCTCCGAGCGCTTCAAGGCAAAGCCGAAGTGACGGAAAACGCCGTTCTTCAAGCGCTGCTTGTTGATTGGCGTCAACGGCAATGCACGATACGATGCAACGGCCATGCCAAACAATGCCCGGCGCGCTTTGCGCGGAGCTGCCGAGACCTTGCGCAAGGGCGCAGTGATACGCCAGCTACGCGAAGCATGGGTTTGCTCAATTTGTTGCTGCAACGAAAAATTAACGTTGCGTAAGTGATCGTAGTCAGACTTCAGGGAATGATGGTGCGACGCGATCGCATCATGCTCTCCAGACAGGGTAGCGACGCGGTGATCGGCGCTGCCGACAGCAAGTTCCAGCTCCTGGATATGGCACTGATGACAGAATACCTGGTGCTTCAACGCATCGACGGCCTGCTCGAGCTCCAGCATACGGTGCTGCTGTGCCAGTTGCTCCTGCGTGGTCACGGTATGGTGACGCGCCGCGGCCTCTGCCAGATCGGCCTCGACCATGGACGCGCGTTCGCGCTGCATGGCAGCTAATTCGGCCTCGTGATGCCGCAATTCCTCGCGCAGCATCACCAGGATATTTTCGCGCTCATGTAAAGTTTCACTCAAAGTCGTTGCATCCATTTGCAATTGCGCATTCTTCTTTTCAAATTCTTCGACCAACATTTGCCGCTCGACCAGTATCCCGTCACGTTCCTGCAATTCGTGGCCAAGCTCCATTACCCGCTGGATGTGCACTTCCAACTGCTGCTCCCTGCTTCGGAGCTGATTGCCATGCTCATTCATGAGCTGCTGTAATTCCGCCAGGTGACGATCGCGCTGTTCCACTTTCTGATGCAAGGCGCCGATCTCGCCCTCGCGGTCTTTCGCCAGGAACGCGGCGGCATGCTCACGCTGGGACAGGCGGTCAGCCAGGCGCAGGGCAACCAGCATACGATCAAACTCCTGACCCCAGCGAACAATCTCCGCCTCCACCTCTGGCTCGCCGAACGCTCGCTTGCCCATGGCCAAGTCCCTGAGCATGGAATAAATTTCATACACCAATGGCGGGCAACGACCATCAAGCAACAGGTCTTCCGGCGCATAAACGGTATGGCGCAGCTCCTGATCGAGGAACTCATTGCGGTAGTCTTCAAGCGCCCCGGCATCCATCTGCAAATTGAAGGAACTTGCCAGGCGCATCAGCTCCGTATCAGGAGACTGCATGACCTGGTCATAATCGATCACGACTCTCGGATTGCCTGCGCTGTATGTCAAGCTTGGAATGACATGACCCAGCCATAGCAGATAGCTCTGTTCGAGTTCCATGGCGTCGCGCTTGGCGAGTGACTGCGCAACACTCAGTGGATGCCGCAACGCAATAATATAGGAGACATCGATACCGCAATAGGCAAAAACCTCGCTCCAGAATGGCAGCAATTTGGCAATGCGCGGGTCTTTAAAACCAAATAATGGCGCATCGGCCAGCTTGCTGCGCAAGAGTTCGGCGGCACGCAAGAAATAGCCCTGCTTTTTCAAGGTATCGACATCGGCAGCATTGATGGCTGCCAGGCTACTCCAGGCCCCGCCCAATTCTGCGAGCACTTCATTGTCAAAGGCATTGAGGTCGATATCTTCCCAAAATCCCTTGGCGTTATTTCCTTCGATCGCGGGAATTAATCGTGTTCCCAGATCGATACCCATAACGCGCAAGCCACGAGTGATCGTGCTAGTACCGCTACGATGCATACCCAGGACAATAAACAGCCTGTTTTTTTTAACTTCTACCATTTCTGCTTTCTTTATACTGTTTATTTATTGCAGTTCTATTTCTGGATAGCAACCAAAATCCACAATCCCCGTAGCCAGATCAGCAGCACTTGATTGCACCCGGAACATGGCAATATCAATCAAACGATGCAAATAGGTATCATCACCACCCAGCTCTCCCGTGACACCGGCATTGAGGAAATAGACGCCAGGATTCAAGGAACACGTGAAACGGAATTCCACTTTATACACGGCGCCTGCTGCCACCTTCGCCAGCGCGCTATCGAAAGAACGGGCGGATGCGGCACCACCGAGTTCGATACCGTTCAAGGTTTTGATCAGCATGCCAAAACGCATGTTGCGAATCTCTTCCTCGACGCGGACAAAATAGACATAACGATATGTCCTGCCACGGATCAGGTTATTCACCTGCTTGTCGCCAAGCGTCCTGATCTCCACTTTTTCAATATAGGCGCCGCGCGATTCATATTCGATCGTGCTGGTCGGCTTCAGTCCACTATCAAAGCTTTCCTGTTCTTCCGCCTGCTGCTCCAGCACCATGGAATGTTCATTGGGCGCAGCATCCGTAGCCGAATTGGAACGGACTTCCTCTGCCCGCCGGATTTGTTCGCGAATGAGGTCCTGCTTGTCTGGCGCCGCATATAGCAACTTCTGATAACGCCCGACGATCTGCTTGGGCGCCCCTTCCAGTAACTTGTCACCCGCATCCATCAGGATAGCGGCATCGCACAGGTCAACGATCGTGCTACCCGAATGGGACACAAAGAGAATTGTCGCCCCCTTTGCGCGGATCGCTTCGATACGCGCAAAACACTTGCGCTGAAACAGCTCGTCGCCAACGGATAGCGCTTCGTCGACGATCAGGATTTCAGGGTCGACGTTGATGGCCACGGCAAAGGCCAGGCGCACCATCATGCCACTGGAATACGTCTTGACTGGCTGTGAAATGAAGTCACCGATATCGGCAAACGCCACGATTTCATCGAATCTGGCATCAATCTCGGCCTCAGTCAATCCAAGCACGGTAGCGTTCAGGTAAACGTTTTCCTTGCCTGTGAACTCGGGGTTAAAACCGGACCCCAGTTCCAGCAATGCCGCGATGCGGCCTCGCGTGGTCACGCTGCCGCCCGTCGGATTGAGGGTGCCGCATATGATCTGCAGCAAGGTCGACTTGCCACTGCCGTTGCGGCCCACAATACCCACGGTCTCGCCGCGCCGAATATCAAACGAGACGTCTTTCAAGGCCCAGAATTCGCGATAATACTTCTTGCGGCTGCGCATGAACATTTGCATCAGGCGGTCGCGCGGCTTGTCGTAAATCTGAAAACACTTGCTCAGATTCTTGACTGAAATTGCAATATCATCACAAGACATCGGCAAATCCTTTCCGTGTCTTTTGGAACCATGCAAAACCCAGCATGGCGATTGCCGCGGAAGCGGCTAAGTAAATCATCAAGAAACCCATGTCCGGTAAACGCCCCCAGAACAGCACTTCGCGTACCTGTTCTATCACGGGTGTCATCGGATTCAGTTGCAATAAGGGACGGTATTGCTCAGGCAAGCTGCTGGTGCTGTAAAAAATAGGCGAAAGGAACATCAGCACGGTCGTCACAATGCCGATTACCTGAGAAACATCACGCAAATACACACCCAACGATGCAAGCGCCCAGCTCAACCCCAGCACAAACAAAATCAGCGGCATTATCACCAGCGGCAATAACAAGACCGTGGCATGCGGCATGCCGAAAAGGACCAGATAAGCCACCATCCACACTATCAGGCTGATAATGGTATGAAACAGTGCCGAGCCCAAAGCAACCAAAGGCAGGACTTCCAAAGGAAACACTACCTTCTTGACATAGTTGACATTATTCAGAATCAAGCTCGGGGCGCGGTTGATGCATTCCGCGAAAAGATTAAAAACGATCAGTCCGGAAAAAAGCACCAGGGCAAATTCGGTTTTTGAATCGCTACCACCAGCCCAGCGCGACTTGAACACGACGCTGAAGACAAATGTATACACGGCCAGCATCAGGATCGGGTTAAAGAAAGACCACAGGATGCCCATCATGGAACCACGGTAGCGTCCGACCACTTCTCTGCGCACCAGTGCCGAAATCAACGCACGGTTTTTCCATGCGCTTCCCACCAGATGGATGGGAGACGTCGAGAAATTCTGCATCAGGCAAAAACCTGCGCCTGGGTGAACAAGCTGCCCTGCGCATCCTTGGCGGACAGCGATGGCACGGCATCGCCGATGGTCCAGTCGATCTGCAGCGTCGGATCATTCCACGCGATACAGCGCTCATGCGCGGGCGCCCAGTAATCGGTGGTCTTGTAGAGAAATTCTGCCGTATCGCTCAGCACCACGAAACCATGGCCGAAGCCTTCCGGCACCCACAATTGCCGTTTATTTTCGGCACTCAACACTTCCCCCACCCATTTACCGAAGGTAGGCGAGCTTTGACGCAAGTCGACCGCCACATCGAATACAGCGCCGCTGACCACCCGTACCAGCTTGCCTTGCGGCTGCTGGATCTGGTAATGCAGACCACGCAAGACATGCTTGACCGAACGGCTGTGGTTATCCTGCACAAACGTGACAGGACGCCCTACCGCGGCATCAAACCGGGCTTGATTGAAGCTTTCAAAAAAAAATCCCCTGTCATCGCCAAAGACCTTGGGTTCAAACAGGACAACCTCGGGGATTGCTAAGTGCGTGGCGTTCATTAGTAAACCGTTTCCTTCAATATGCGCTGCAGATACTTGCCATAATTATTTTTTGCCAACGGCTGGGCCAGTTTCTCTAACTGCTCACCATCAATCCATTGGCGCCGGAAGGCAATTTCTTCCGGGCAGGCAACCTTCAGGCCCTGACGGTGCTCGATGGTTTGAATGAAGTTGCTCGCTTCGATCAGGCTCTCATGCGTGCCCGTGTCGAGCCAGGCGTAGCCGCGACCCATGATCTCGACATCGAGCTCACCTCGCTCCAGATAGATGCGATTGACGTCGGTAATTTCCAACTCGCCGCGCGGCGACGGTTTCAAGCTGGTGGCGATGTCAATGACTTGCTCATCGTAGAAATACAGGCCCGTCACCGCATAATTGCTTTTTGGCACAAGCGGCTTTTCTTCCAGACTGGTTGCACGCCCTGACGCATCAAAATCAACGACGCCGTAGCGCTCGGGATCCTGCACATGGTAGGCAAACACCGTCGCGCCGGAAGTGCGCGCGGAAGCATGTTCGAGCTGGCCCTGCAAGTCATGGCCATAAAAAATGTTATCTCCCAAGACCAACGCACTAGGCGATCCATCAAGGAACTCCTTGCCGATGATGAAAGCCTGCGCCAGGCCATCAGGGCTGGCCTGCACTGCGTAACTGAGGTTGAGACCCCAGCTACTGCCATCACCCAGCAATTGCTGAAAACGCGGCGTATCCTGCGGCGTCGAGATAATCAGAATTTCCCTTATCCCGGCGAGCATCAAGGTGCTCAAGGGATAGTAAATCATCGGCTTGTCATAGATAGGCAGAAGTTGCTTTGAAACAACCTGCGTGACTGGATAAAGGCGCGTACCTGATCCGCCTGCCAGAATAATACCCTTACGTTGACTCATGATTATTTCTCGAAAATTTCAGTTAGCATACGAGTAACGCCATCTTCCCATTGCGGCATCGTCAAGCCAAATGCGGCTTGCAGCTTGTCTATCGAGAGGCGCGAATTCTTGGGGCGTGGGGCTGGCGTGGGAAATGCATCGCTGGCGACGGCCGAGATGGCATCCTGTGCTACCTTGATGGCAACCCCGTTGCGCCGGGCGAACGAGATGACAAAATCGGCATAGCCGTGCCAGGAGGTGCTTCCGGATGCCACCAAGTGATACAAGCCACCCAACGCTGGCTGCGTTTGCGCGGCACGAATCGCATGGCTGGTGACATCGGCAATCAAATCTGCGCCGGTAGGCGCTCCAAGCTGATCGTTGACTACCGCCAGCGCATCGCGCTCGGCAGCGAGGCGCAGCATGGTTTTGGCAAAATTTCCGCCGCGGGCAGCATACACCCAGCTGGTACGAAAAATCAGGTGCCGGCAACCGGACGCCTGAATCTCGCGTTCACCGGCCAGCTTCGTCTTGCCATAAACACTCAATGGATGCACCGCATCGGACTCGCACCAGGGCTGGGTACCACTGCCGTCAAAGACATAATCGGTAGAGTAATGAACCAGCAAGGCATTGGTACGTGCCGCTTCACGGGCCAGCACACCAGGCGCTGCCGCATTAATTACGTGACAAGCATCCTGATCGCTCTCAGCCTTGTCGACAGCCGTGTACGCTGCGGCATTGACGATCACATCGGCTTGCACCGCGCGCACGGTGGCGGCAAGGCCGTCCAGATCCAGGAAGTTACCGCACATATTGGTACTTCCAGTGCCCAGAGCAACGACCTCACCGAGCGGTGCGAGACTGCGCTGCAACTCCCAACCTACCTGGCCGCCTTTGCCAAACAACAGAATTTTCATGCTTGACGCCCGGAGTAGTTCTTGTCGAGCCAATCGCGATAGTTTCCGGACTGCACGTTAGCAACCCATGCCTGATTTTCCAGATACCACTGGACAGTCTTGCGGATACCCGTATCAAACGTCTCGGCCGGCTTCCAGTTCAATTCACGTTCGAGCTTGCCAGCATCGATGGCATAGCGGCGGTCGTGGCCCGGACGGTCCGTGACATAACTGATCTGTTCGCGATAGCTGCTGCCGTCGGCACGCGGACGCAACTCGTCGAGCAACGCGCAAACGGTGTGCACAATCTCCAGGTTCGGCTTTTCATTCCAGCCGCCGACGTTATAGACTTCGCCGCTCACGCCTGCCGCAAGTACGCGACGAATGGCACTGCAATGGTCCTTGACGTACAGCCAATCGCGTATCTGCTGACCATCACCATAGATAGGCAACGGCTTTCCGGCCAGCGCATTGACGATCATTAACGGAATCAGCTTCTCGGGGAAGTGATACGGACCGTAGTTATTTGAGCAATTCGTGGTCAGGACCGGCAGGCCATACGTATGGTGGTAGGCGCGCACCAAGTGATCACTGGCCGCCTTGCTGGCAGAATACGGGCTGTTTGGTTCGTAACGATGCGTTTCCGTGAATGCTGGCGCGTCGCTGGACAGCGAACCGTAGACTTCATCTGTCGACACATGCAGGAAACGGAAAGCCGCCTGCAACTCGCCAGACAGGCCTTTCCAATAAGTACGAGTTGCCTCAAGCAAATTAAAAGTGCCGACAATATTGGTCTGTACAAATTCACCAGGACCAAGAATCGAACGATCCACATGGCTTTCCGCCGCAAAGTTCAAGATCGCACGGGGCTGATATTCGGCTAGCAATCGCGTCAGGAGTTCGCTATCCGCAATATCACCTTGCACAAATACATGGCTCTTGTTATCCAGCACAGAGGCAAGATTCTCCATGTTACCGGCATAACTCAATTTATCAAGATTAATAACCGTTTCATCGGACTGATCCAGCCAGTCCAATACAAAGTTACTACCAATAAAACCTGCTCCGCCTGTTACGAGTATGCTCATTTTTAAATCTTTTTAAATAGTGCCGCAACGATTAAACCCATATTGCCCAGCATAGTTTGACGATAAATACCTGCGCGCTTGAGCCCAATCAGGCGCGGCAAAAACCATCGGTCACGTGATTGAGCCAAACGGTCCAAAATAATACGATTCTCCGGAGTCAGCATATGGCGCATTTTTTGCAATGCTTCGATATGCTGATCATTCCATTCACGGAAGTGCCCCTGAAGCAGCATTCGTATCCGTGAAAAACGAGCCAGCCAGTTCGAATTCATGCCGACGATATTGCCCTCGTGCTGGCGATAGCGCAACGAAGGGTACGCATCATAAAACACGCGCCCCCCACATCCGCTGATCACCATATAGATCCACCAGTCATGGGTCAGGACGGACACTTCACTACAAGCCTGACGCAATAAAACGCGCGCGGCCGAGTTGAACACCATGGTATTGCCGCCGCCGATATTTTGCATCAGCGCATTCGAAAAGCCTGGTTTTTTCTGAAATAGCGGCGACAGACCAATATCCTGATTCTCGGCATTGACCAACCGAGTACGACTACAATATAAAGCCGGTATGTCCGCCGGCACGGAATTCAACCAGTCCACGGCCCGCTGCAGCTTATCTTCTTCCCAAATATCGTCCTGGTCAGAATAGGCAAAATAATCTGCCTCGATATCAGCTTTGCAAGTCAAGGACAAGAAATTAGCAGAAAAACCCTCTGCCGGCCCAAAATGCACCGACAAACGCTCTTCACCCCACTTCTGTTGATAACTGGCGAGAATATCGTGGGTGGCATCGCGCGAGCCATCGTCAGATGCCCATACTTCCCAGTTGGAATGACTCTGCGCCTCGAACGAATCGAGTTGCTCCGCGAGAAAATGCTGCCCATGATAGGTACACAGCAAAATGGCAATTTTTGGCGCAGCGCTCACCGTTATGGGCGCACCCTTGACCACATCGCTCTTCACTACCTTATTCGGAGCGGTAACGTCGTGCTGCTCATGATGGTCAACGATGTAATGCCTGTCGTCTGAGATCATTCTATTGACTTGATTCACTTACCGCCTCCACCAGTGACCTTCCAGATATCCTATGCGGGCTGCGCTTGGCGCATCCTCCGACGGAAGTATCGCAGATGTCTGAATTTTTTTAAAAGGCTGTAACATCATGTAACAATGCAAACACCTTCAGAATTCTAACAGCATCAATAAATACTGGCAATTTAATTTGCCACAATTACAACAATGCAGAAATGAAAATTAGAAATATTTATTAAATACAACATCAATTCCCAGCCAATACTTATCCCGGAAGGCATGAGCATAAATTAATAAAAATTTCATATAAGCAATTTCCAATGGGGAAATAGCAGTGGCTTTTAAATAATACACGAGCGCGCAGACGAGTGGCGCAGGGGAGAAAAGTATGCGCGTCGTTGCGGCGCGCATACTTTTTTATTGCTTCGTCAAGCCGCCGAGCAGAGCGGCGAGCTTCTGCTTCGCCTTTGGCGCGGGGAGGTTGTTACTCGCCACTGGAGCAACCGCCGTGGTAGGCTCATATGGTTTGAGGAACCATGGATCGACCTTATCACGGCGCGCGCCGGGACCAAACGAGGGTCGGCTGGCGCGGTCGGCTGGCCGGCTCGATGAACGCGTATCCGTATCGCCTGCATGACGGCTGTCGGCCGGGCGGGCGGGACGGGACTCGCCCGCTTCGCTGCGGCGCGGCGGACGGCGCTCGCTGTCGCTGCCACGCGCAGGCGCTGGCGAGAAGCCCGCCAGTTCGCCGCGCTTGATGCTTTGCTTGATGAGCTTTTCGATGTCGGCCAGCAAGCGCTCGTCTTTATCCGAATAGATCGAGATGGCGTCGCCCGAAGCGCCGGCGCGGCCCGTGCGGCCGATGCGGTGCACATAATCTTCAGCGTTGTACGGCAAGTCGAAATTGATGACGCATGGCAGGTCGGAGATATCCAGGCCGCGCGCCGCCACATCGGTAGCGACCAGCACGTCTATCTCGCCCTTCTTGAACGCTTCCAGCGCCGCCATGCGTTCCTGCTGGCTCTTGTCGCCGTGAATCGCGGTGGCGCTCATGCCTTCCTGCTCCAGCACGCGGGCCAGGCGCGACGCGCCGATCTTGGTATTCGAGAAAACGATGACCTGCTTCAAGTCGCGCTGGCGCAACAGATGCGCTACCAGGGCGTGCTTCTGGTCTTCCGGCACCTTGTAGACCACTTGCGTGACCTTGTCGGCCGTCTGGTTGCTGCGCGCCACTTCGATCGTCAGCGGATCGTTGAGGAAAGTCGCGGCCAGCTTTTTGATCTCTGGCGAGAACGTGGCCGAGAACATCAGGTTCTGGCGCTGCTTCGGCAGCAAATTGATAATGCGCTGCAAGTCCGGCAGGAAGCCCATGTCCAGCATGCGGTCGGCTTCATCCATGACCAGCATCTGCACCTGCCCCAGGCTGATGTTCTTTTGCTCGATATGGTCGAGCAGACGGCCTGGCGTGGCGATGACGATTTCCACGCCGCCACGCAGGATGACGGTCTGCGGTTTCATGTCCATGCCGCCGAAGACGACGGTCGAGCGCAGCGGCGTGTGCTTGGCGTAAGCCTTGACGTTTTCGGCAACCTGCACCGCCAGTTCGCGCGTCGGCGTGAGGATCAGCGCGCGCACCGGATGGCGAGCGGGCGACATGCTGCTGCTGGCATGGGCCAGCAGCAGCTGGATGATCGGCAGCGAGAAGCCGGCCGTCTTGCCGGTGCCCGTCTGCGCGGCGCCCATCACGTCGCGGCCTTGCAGCACCACGGGGATGGCCTGTTCCTGGATCGGCGTCGGATGGGTATAGCCTTGCTCGGCCAGGGCGCGCTGGATTTCAGGCGCGAGGCCAAAGTCGGCGAAAGTCAGGGAGGGAGCAGCGGATGCGGCAGGTGCGGGTGCGGCGGCAGGCGCCACTTCAGGGGCAATCGCCGGGCTAGGCGTAGGAGTCGATTCGGTTTCAGACATAAATTTTCTGGTGTGCCTCCGCACTGCGGAAGCCATGCTTTCTCAATAAACAACATTTCTGGGCACAGGCAGCTCCGTCTTGCAAGCCATGGATCATCGTTCTTTCGGCACTTCCCGTGCTCCGGGACATGCTGTAGGGCGTATGCGGGAGCATCGGGGAAGTGTGCTGCGATGGCGGCGGAGATCGCGCCGGCGGAACATCGCGCGCAGAAGATACAATATCAGTGCTGTAAACGATACCCTAAATCACCGCAACTGTACACGGAAACCGTGATTTTTGAGCAAAAAGCGTTCCAGCAATGCGCCGCCGGAATGCCGTATGATGCCTGCTCCGCCGTCCCTTGCCGCCACCATGCCCACCCCGTCCGTCCCCCTCGATCCGCCTCCGCAGCCTCCCGGTAAACCGGGCAATGACGAGTGCTGCCACAGTGGCTGCACCTTTTGCGTGCTGGAGATGTACCAGGAAGACCTGGCCGCCTATGAAGACGCCCTGCGGGCATGGCAGCACCGCCAGGAAGCCGCAGCCGCTGCGTCCGCCAAAGGCAGCAAGCCCGCGCGCAAGAAGGCCTGACGGCGGCGAATAACACCGTGGCGCGTACAGGGCGCATGCGGCAGTCCCGCTAACAGGAGTAACGCCACCGCCCGCAACGGGCGTGGCAGTGTCCGTTGCGGAAGGGCCGCCGGGGCCATGCGCATTCCAGGCTGGCCCTCACGGCGGTCAGCAGTTGCGGACGCCGCCTTAAAAGCTTTCCCACTCATCGGCCGGTGCGCTGCTGCGCGCGGTGCTGGCCAGCTTGCGGGGCGCCATTGCCGGCACCGTCGCAGTAACCGCCTTGACGGCCGGGCGCGGCTGTTTGACGGTCGCGCTGGCAGCGCCCGCCGCATGCGAGGCGTCGAGCTTGAAGACGCTGACCACCTCGCTCAAGCTGGCTGCCTGCTCCTGCATCGATTCCGCCGCTGCGGCAGCCTCTTCCACAAGGGCCGCATTTTGCTGCGTCACCTGGTCCATCTGGGCAATCGCCTGGTTGACTTGCTCGATGCCGGCGCTCTGTTCGCTGCTGGCGGCCGTGATTTCACTCATGATGTCCGTCACGCGGGTAATGCTGGCAACGATGTCATCCATCGTGCGGCCCGCCTGGTCCACCAGCCTGGAACCCTCCTCGACCTTCTCGACGGAATCGCCGATCAAGACCTTGATATCCTTGGCCGCCGCCGCCGAACGCTGCGCCAGGTTGCGCACTTCGGTAGCCACCACGGCAAAGCCACGGCCCTGCTCGCCTGCGCGCGCCGCCTCGACGGCCGCGTTCAGCGCCAGGATATTCGTCTGGAAGGCAATCCCGTCGATGACGGCGATGATGTCGACGATCTTGCGCGACGAGGCATTGATCGACGCCATCGTGCCCACCACTTCGCTGACCACCTTGCCGCCCTCGATGGCGATGCTCGACGAGCTCAGCGCCATGGTATTGGCCTGGCGTGCATTGTCCGCGTTCTGCTTCACGGTGGACGTCAGTTCTTCCATCGACGAGGCGGTTTCTTCCAGCGAACTGGCCTGCTCTTCCGTACGCGACGACAGATCCTGGTTGCCGGCGGCGATCTGGCTCGACGCCGTGGCAATGGTATCGGTGCCGCTGCGCACCTGTCCCACCAGGCGTTGCAGGCTGGCGTTCATATCCTTCAGGGCCAGCATCAATTGCCCCGTTTCATCCTGCGACTGGATGACGATGTGCGCCGTCAAATCGCCGGCCGCTACCTGGCGCGCCACGCCGACGGCCTCGATCAGCGGACGCGACACGCTGCGCGCCACCCACAGGGCCAGCAGCATGCCGACGGCGACGATACCCACCAGCAGGCCGATCAGGGTGGCGCGCGCGGTGGCATAGGTCGCGTCGGCGCCGGCGCTCGAGCGCACGCCGCCGTCGGAGTTGATTGCCACCAATTTATCCAGCTCCACCATCATGTCCGTCATGACCTTCGCCGACTGGCCCACGGCCAGCGCGCGCGCCTCCTCCTTCTTCATCTCGCGCGACAGGCCCAGCATGGTCGCATGCAGACGCATGAATTCATCGTTGAGCAGCATGAAACGCTCGAAGATCTCCTTCTCGCCCGGCTCCGAAATCAAGGTACGGTATTTGTCGCCGTCCGCCTTCATCTTGCTCTGGGTTTCCGTCATGCGCGTTTCATTGAGCACCATGTCGGAATCCTGCGCGGCCAGCATGTGCGCCAGTTCCCAGCGGCGGAAATCGCTGACATCGCTGCGCATGTTCATGGCGGCCAGCACGCTGGGCATCCAGTTGGCCGACAGGTCGGTCGACGCGTCATTGATGCGCGCCATGGAAAAGATGGCCGACACGCCCAGCGCCGCCGTCAGCAGCAGCACGGCGCCAAACGACAAGATCAGCTTGGTGGCAATTTTCAGATCATAGAACCATT
Organism: Janthinobacterium amylolyticum; assembly: GCF_051380655.1. NCBI lineage: Bacteria > Pseudomonadati > Pseudomonadota > Betaproteobacteria > Burkholderiales > Oxalobacteraceae > Janthinobacterium > Janthinobacterium amylolyticum. The sequence continues at coordinate 467,934 of NZ_JBNYXL010000002.1, read as the reverse complement.
TCATGCGTTGCATCCTTATTAGTCATACGGGACAAGACAGGCGCGTGCACCGGCAGGGCACGGCACAGCCCATGCAGCAAATGGACCGGCGTCACGCAAGGGCATCCCGGCCGGCTGACGGCAAAACCGCCGCCGCACCAGCACGCGACAAGCACACATGCCGGGACACAAGTCAAATTTCCGCACTGCAACATTTTATCACTGCCGCTCCGGGCGCAGCATGGTTTGATCAGTTCACGCAGCCAAAGTTCGCTGGATGCCGCCATCGTGTCGCATTTTTGACAAACCACTGTTATTTCCGTGTGGAAATATTAAAAGCCAGCGTAGGAGTCGGATGACACGAGGCTATGTTCCTAGCCTACATAAGCGCGTCGGCTCATCCGATGTCGGCCTGCGCCTCCGCGTTTTATAGTGGATACAACATTCAGCACAACGCTAGCAAGCCAGAAAAGCAGCGCCATCCAACAAAATCAGAAGACGAGGCCATATCATGTACAAAGCTTATAGCAACCTGACACCAGCAACCAGCAACGCCGTCCAGCATGACTGGCAAGCCGCCCCAAGCCGGGCGCCGGCTACGCCCATGATCAGCATCACTGGCGCCCAACAGAACGAATTGCTGCGCGCCTTGTCGCGCACCGATCTGGAACGCCTGTTTTGCCAGCTGGAACTGGTGGCTCTGCCAGCCGGCAAGCATCTGTTCGATTGCGGCGGCAAGATCGAGTACACGTATTTCCCGACCAATGCCATCGTTTCCCTGCTGTATGTCATGGAAGACGGCGCCACCACGGAGATCGCCGTGATCGGCCGCGAAGGCGTGGCGGGCGTGGTGCTGTATGAAGCCGAGCGCGCCACCTGCACGGCCATCGTGCAAAGCGCCGGCTACGGTTACCGCCTGAAAACGGCTTTCCTGCGTGAAGTATTCCAGGAAGGGGGCGCCCTGGCGCAATTGCTGATGCGCTACACCAGTGCCATGTTTGCGCAAATGGCGCAGAACGTGGTGGGCGGACGCCATTGCAGCATTGAACAAAAGCTGTGCCGCTGGCTGCTCGACCGCCTCGACCGTTCGCTGTCGAACGAGCTGAAAGTCACGCAAGACACCATGGCCAACATGCTGGGCGTGCGCCGCGAAAGCGTCACCGTCACGGCCCGCAAACTGCAGGACGAAGGCTTGATCCAGTACCGTCGCGGCACCGTGGAAGTGCTGGACCGTGAAGGCCTGGAAGTGGCCGCCGGCAATTGCTACAAGGCAGCGCGTGCAGGCTTCGAGCAATTCCGCAGCGGTATCAGCGCCCACAATTAAGCACCAGCATCGGCGCGGCGGCAGGTGTTGCGGCAGGAATGCAACACCTGTCGCCGCCATTCCCCGCTTCATCTTGCCTTGCGCCAGTCCAGGCTCTATCATCCTCGCAGAAATTGTCTTTGGGAAACTTTGTTTCCTGTGCGGCATATTTATCGCGTCTTTGAATAACGACTGGAGTCCGTAAGCATGAAACAGCAATACCTGATCGCCGCCTTGCTGGCTGGCATGTTCTGCGCAAGCCAAGCCCAGGCACAAATGGCCATCGCGGCCGACTTGGGCACGACGGGCGTAGGCGCCCACCTGAGCGTGCCACTGCAAGCGAACCTGAATGCCCGTTTCGGCGTCGGCTTCCTGAACTACTCTTACGACTCCAGCACCGACGACGTCGACTACAAGCTGAAACTCAAGCTGCGCACCTTCGACGCCCTACTCGACTACTTCCCCATGGACGGCGCATTCCGTCTGAGCGCGGGTGTCGTCTATAACGGCAATAAAATCGACGCCAAAGGCAAGCCGAACAAGACCGGCAGCTACACCTTGAACGGCAACACTTACACGGCAGCCAGCGCAGGCCAGCTGGACGGCAGCATCGATTTCCGCAAAGTCGCCCCGTACCTCGGCATCGGCTGGGGCAACCCGGTCAAGGCAGCGGGCTGGGGAATTTCCAGCGATATCGGCGTGCTGTTCCAGGGTTCGCCAAGTACCTCGCTGCGCAATACCGGCTGCGACCCGCTGGTATGCGCCGCGCTGAAAACGGACGTGGCCGCTGAAAACGCGAAACTGGCCGACAAGGTCAAGGATTTCAAGGCTTACCCGGTGCTGCGCATCAGCGCGACCTACCGCTTCTAAGGCGGCCGCAAGCCTGCCAAGCTCGCACCCCAAGCACGCTGCGGCGTGCTTTTTTCATGCCTGCCAGCGACTTAAAACGTGCGTCACGGAAATAATCACCGTGATGTAATGTGCACCGCAACATACCCACTTTGATCTACCTCAAGGAGTATGCAATGAGCGGCACATTACGTGAGCAATTGATCGGCACCTGGCATTTGCAGTCCTACACGGAAACGGCGGTCGGCGAGTCGCAAGCCTCGTATCCGCTGGGCGAAGATGCGCGGGGCAGCATTTTGTATGCGCCCGACGGCTATATGTCCGCGCAGCTGATGCGCCAGGGACGCAAGGCCTTCTCCGGTGGCGACATTTATCAGGCCAGTGCCGATGAATTTCGCGACGCCGCCAGCGCTTACCTCAGCTACTGCGGCCCGTATCACGTCGATGAGCAGCAGGGCTTGCTCAGCCACTCGGTGGAATTGTCGCTCTTTCCCAACTGGATAGGCCAGGTGCAGCAGCGCGTCGCCCGCCTCGATGGCGATACCTTGCATCTGAGTACGTACAAGCCCATGCTGGCGCACGGACGCGAAGTGATCGCCCACCTGCACTGGAAACGCGCCGCGCCGCCCGCCCGTAGCGTTTAGTCCGCGGCAGGCAGGCCATTCGATGACGAGCCGTGTCGGCCGCCATCGGCAGCGCGGTGCACCGGCGCAAAGGCGGCCGGGACAGGGGCGCCGGCACGGCCAATGCGCAGCTGGAATAATCAGGCGCCCGGCACCACAGCCGTCTGCCGGCATGCTTTATCGATTGTTTTCCCTTGGCCGCAGGCGTGCGCCAGCGACCCGGTACAATATTGCCATCATTATGTTTCCGACTGAAAGATCCGATGAACGACATCAATTGCGAAGGGCTGCCGCACATCCGCGTGCTGGCAGGTGAAAATAAAAGCGGCCCCGTGTATGAAACCCTGCCCGCGCGGCAGATTGACGAGCACGTCTACGAACTGCTGGCCTCGCCCGGCCTGACCCTGAACCTGGCACGCGGCGACATCGTCAACATCGCCGACCCGCTGGCCCCGGCAGAAGTCCTGAAGCGCGGCGGCAACTTCTGCATCCAGATCTACGCCGATGCGCTGGAGCAATCCGCAATCGACCAGTTGGAGCGCGAAGTGCAAGAGCAGCTGGGCGGTACCCTGGATGGCCAGTACAAGGGCAACCTGGCCTTCAGCGTTCCTGGACACCACGGCATCTACAACGTCAACGGCCCCTTCGACGCCTTCCGCGAAGCAACGGGCGTCGAATGGTATTTCGCCAACATCTACGCCAACCTGGACGATGACGATGACGAAACCTTGCTCAAGTGGTGGGTGGATATGTAATCGCCGCTCATGCAGTCAGGGAGCGGGCGCCCGCCCGTCCTCGCCACCCGCCAGCGCCCCCTGCGGAGAGAAATAAACGAACTTGCCCGTGGCAGGCTGGTACAGCAAAGGCCCCTCGTCGGAAATGGCCAGCAAGCAAGGCCAGCATGCTGCAAGCGCGGCCGGTGTCAGTGCATAGGCGCGTGCCCGGCTGGCCATGAAAAAAACGGCTGCCGCCCCGGCAGCGTGAAAATGGGAAGAGAGAAACCTTGCCACGCAGCCATCCTGCGCCAGGTTTTCGCTGGAAACTGCATGGAACTCGGCCAGCCAGTCCGGCCCCGACACCGTCGTCCGCAGGCGGTGTCCCGCGCGCAGCTGCATGGGATGCATCTCGTCGGGACGGGCCGACACATGGCGCGTCCACAGTTGCGCCGCCGCATCGGACGTCAGTGCTTGCACCTGCGCCAGCGTCCGTGCCGTGACGGCGAAGTCGGTATCGAAGAATGGCCAGTCCGGCTCAGGCTGCAGCGGCCGGCCAGCGGCGCCGTCCAGGTTCACTATGATTGACATATCTCAAGGTAGCGGCGCAGCACCTTGTCCATGCCCAGCTCAAGGCATTCGACCACCAGCGCATGGCCGATCGACACTTCCAGGATGCCGGGAATGTCCAGGAAGCGCGCCAGGTTATGCAGGTCGAGGTCGTGCCCCGCATTCACGCCCAGCCCCAGGGCCTGCGCCCGCTGCGCCGCCTGCTGGTACAGCGCAAATACGGCATCGGCCTGCGCCGTGTCATGGCTTTCGGCAAACCGTTCCGTGTACAGCTCGACCCTTTGCGCCCCCACTTCGCTGGCCCATTCCAGGGCCGGATAGTCAGCATCGACAAACAGGCTGACGCGGATGCCGAGCTCGTTCAATTCCCCGATGACGGGACGCAGCAACGCCGCCTGCCCTTGAATATCCCAGCCGTGATCGGACGTCAGTTGCCCCGGCAGGTCAGGCACCAGGGTGCATTGCGCCGGGCGCGCGCTTTTGACGACCTGCAAAAATTCCGCCGTCGGATACCCCTCCACGTTCAGCTCGCGCCCCCGCTCCCGGCACAGACGCTGCAGCGGCGCCACGTCGTCGTAGCGCGCATGGCGCTGGTCCGGGCGCGGATGCAGGGTAATGCCGGCGGCGCCCAGGTCGAGAAAGCGCGCGGAAAAGGCCAGCAGGTCGGGAAAGTTGCGGCCACGTGAATTGCGCAGCAAGGCGATTTTATTGACGTTGACGGAGAGCTGGGTCATGGACATGGAAAATGAGGACAGGCATCAGTATGAGCAGCGATTGTAGCTGATCGCCCAACGAAATCATTGCCTGCAGACAAGCGTTTCGCACAGTGGCCCAGGCATCCGACCTCATCAGTACGTGCTACCATGCAAGATGGACTCACCGTTTTCAATACATATCATGAAGTACACGCTATTCCTGTTTGACCTGGACGATACCCTGCTCGATTTCAGGGCGTCCGAAAAACGCTCGTTCATGCACACCATGCACACCCTGGGCCTGCGCGACGGCATCGATGCGCTGTTCACGCGCTACCAGGAAATCAACGTCGACCTGTGGAAACGTTTCGAATTGGGAACTGTCACCAAGGACTTCCTGAAAGTGGAACGCTTCCGCAAGTCCTTCCAGGAAAACGCCATCGACCTGGACCCGGAACTGGCCAGCCGTGTATACCTGGAATCCCTGCCCGATACGGTCGTGCTCCTCGATGGCGCCAAGCAAGTCTGCGCAGCGCTGTCGGCCATCGGCGAAGTGGGCATCATCACCAACGGTGTCGAAGCCATCCAGAACCGCCGCATCGCCGCATCCGGCCTGGGCGGCTACATCTCGTTCGTCGCCACCTCCGAAGCCTGCGGCCACGCCAAGCCGGACGTGCGCTTCTTCGAGTATGCCACCAAGATGGCCAGCGCATTCAACAAGGAAACAACCGTCATCATCGGCGACCGCCTGGACGCCGACATCCTCGGCGCCAATCGCTACGGCATCGACAGCTGCTGGTTCAATCCAGAGCGCTTGGCGAACACATCGGCAGCCGTGCCCACCTATGAAGTGTCCAGCCTGCTCGACATCGCAGCTGCGCTGAACGCGGTGCAAGTCAACTTGAAACAGGCTTGATCTCGATCAGGCGCGCGACGTGACATGCGCGGGAAGCAGTGCAAAAGCGCCCTGCTTCTCGCGTACCATCAGGACACGGCACCTTGAAGCGTATCCACGCCGACCTGCACTTTCCTGTTACGGATCGGGGCATTGGTCCTGTTGCTTGCCATGCTGGCCATGCAGCGGACCGCAAGTCCCGTGCACCGCTGCGGCTGCACAGCAGCCCCGTCATGACTGCGCGCGAGCAGCGGATGCACCTCCTGCTGCGGGCAGCTTTGCCGGAATGCACGGTGCTGGCGCAAGTGGCGTTTTCCGCCGGTGACAGCGAAGGCTGGGCAGACAGCAACCGTTTCGACCGCAAGGTGGCCGATTTCATCCTGTGCAGCCAGCAACTGCACGTCATCGCCGTCATCGAACTCGACGATAGTAGCCACGCCGGACGCGAACGCCAGCACAGGGAACGCGACGCCATGCTCAAGCTGGCAGCGTACGCCACCTTGCGCTACGCGCCCCTCCCCACGCAACCGGCGCTGCGCGCCACTATCGGGCAACTCCTGACGCAACAAACCGGTGCCCTGCCCGTCTGATGCCACACCACACCATCAATCGCGCGTCAGCACTTCCAGCAAGTCAATTTCAAAGATCAGATTGGCATGCGGCGGAATCAAGCCCACCTGCCGCTCGCCATACGCCAGCGCCGCCGGCACCCACAGCTTGCGCGTGCCGCCCACCTGCATGCCTTGCAAGCCCAAGATCCAGCCCTGGATCACCTTGTTATTGCTCAGTACGCAGCGAAAAGGCTCACCACGCTTGTGCGACGAGTCAAACTCCGTGCCATCTTCCAGCCAGCCACGGTAATGCGCCGTGATCAACGCGCCCCGCGCCGCCGCCTTGCCATCGCCTACCACCTTATCTTCAATCTTGAGCTCAGCCGTCATGTCGCTTTCATCCTTCAACAAATCGCAATGCCGCGATTGTACGACAGCATAAAAAAAAGCCCCGGCAGTGGCCCGCCGGGGCTTCGATCGATGCTGTAAATTCTGGTGGGCCTCCCGTGAGTCGAACACGGCACCAACGGATTATGAGTCCGCTGCTCTAACCAAGCATGAGCTAGAGGCCCGGGGACTGTGGCGTGGCGGCGCTGTTGATGCCCGCCTCGCGCGGCCGTTTTGGAAACGGACACGCGAGGATAGGGGTATCAGGGGCGCACGTCAAGCCCTATTGGCTTCTAGTTACCTTCCAAGAAGCTTTTCAGCTTGTCGGAGCGCGATGGGTGGCGCAGCTTGCGCAGCGCCTTGGCTTCGATCTGGCGGATGCGCTCGCGCGTCACGTCAAATTGCTTGCCCACTTCTTCCAGGGTATGGTCGGTGGACATCTCGATGCCGAAACGCATGCGCAGCACTTTCGCTTCGCGTGGCGTCAGGGAGTCCAGCACGTCCTTGACGACGCCGCGCATGGACGCGTGCAGGGCCGCGTCGGCCGGCGCCAGTGTGTTGTTGTCCTCGATGAAGTCGCCCAGGTGGGAATCGTCGTCGTCGCCGATCGGCGTTTCCATCGAGATCGGTTCCTTGGCGATTTTCATGATCTTGCGGATCTTGTCTTCGGGCATTTCCATCTTGATCGCCAAGGTGGCCGGATCGGGTTCCGCGCCGGTTTCCTGCAGGATCTGGCGCGAGATGCGGTTCATCTTGTTGATCGTCTCGATCATGTGCACGGGAATGCGGATCGTGCGCGCCTGGTCGGCGATCGAGCGCGTGATGGCTTGGCGGATCCACCAGGTCGCATAGGTCGAGAACTTGTAGCCGCGGCGGTACTCGAACTTGTCGACGGCCTTCATCAGGCCGATATTGCCTTCCTGGATCAGGTCGAGGAATTGCAGGCCGCGGTTCGTGTATTTCTTGGCGATCGAAATCACCAGGCGCAAGTTGGCCTCGGTCATTTCGCGCTTGGCCTTGCGCGCCTTCATTTCACCGGCCGCCATCTGGCGGTTGATGTTGCGCAAGTCCGGCAGCGGCAGCACGACCCGCGCTTGCAGGTCGATCAAACGCTGCTGCAGTTCCTTGACGGTCGGAATGTTGCGGCCCAGGATGGCGCTGTAGGCGTGTCCTGCGTTGACTTCACCATCAACCCAGTCGAGGTTGGTTTCATTGCCGGGGAAGACCTTGATGAAGTGGGCGCGCGGCATGCCGCAGCGGTTCACGGCCACGTCGAGGATCTGCTTCTCGATATGGCGCACTTCGTCGACCTGGCCGCGCAGGGTGTCGCACAGCTTTTCCACCACCTTGGCGGTGAAGCGGATGCCGAGCAATTCCTGCGAGATGGCTTCCTGCGCCTTGGCGTACGGCTTCGAGTTGTAGCCTTCTTTTTCAAAGGCGCGGCGCATCTTGTCGAACTGCTGCGAAATGACGGCAAATTTTTCCAGCGCCGTGCGTTTCAGGGTTTCCAGCTGCTCGGCCGAGAAGCCGGCGGCGCCTGAAGCGCTCGCTTCTTCTTCCTCTTCTTCTTCCTCTTCTTCCGCTTCGCCTTCTTCCTCGTCTTCTTCGACGGGCGCGGCGATGACAGGCGCGGCGGCGACCGGTTCGTTTTCATCGACGAGGCCGTCGACGATTTCGTCGATCTTGATCTCTTCGTTGGCGATGCGGTCGGCGGCGGCGATGATTTCGGCGATCGTCACGGGACAGGCGGAGATGGCCTGGATCATGTCTTTCAAGCCATCTTCGATGCGCTTGGCAATCTCGATCTCGCCTTCGCGCGTCAGCAGTTCGACCGAGCCCATCTCGCGCATGTACATGCGCACGGGGTCGGTGGTGCGGCCAAAGTCGGAGTCGACGGTGGACAGTGCGGCCTCGGCCGCCGCTTCCGCCTCATCGTCGCTGGTGACGACGGCAACGTTATCGGACAGCAGCAAGGTTTCCGCATCCGGCGCGTGCTCGTAGACGGCGATGCCCATGTCATTGAAGGTACCGATGATGCCTTCGATGGCTTCCGGATCGACGATATTTTCGGGCAAGTGATCGTTGATTTCCGCATACGTGAGGAAACCGCGTTCCTTGCCGAACTTGATCAGGGTCTTGAGTTTCTGGCGCCGGCGCTCGAGTTCTTCCTCGCTCGCTTCCGTGTCGGACGAGAACGCGTCCTTCAGCAGCGCGCGTTCCTTCGCCTTGCGGTCCTTGGCCTTGGCCTTGTCGACGGCCTTCAGTTCGGCCCGCTCGACGGCGTTCAGCGCGGCGACTTCATCATTTTCTGGCTGGAATTCTTTAGGCTTACGGCCGCGGCGGCCTGGCACTTTTACCGACGGCAAGACATATCCGGACGTATCGATCGCAGCCAGGGTGGCGGCATCGGTCGTCTGGCTGACCACGGGGGCGCTGGTGACGCGCGCTTCAGGCCGGTCGAGCGCCTTTTCGGCTTTCGTGGTAACTTTAGTGGGCTTTGCAGCCGCTTTGGATTCGGGTTTCTTGATTGGCACAGGCGCTTTCGATTACACAACGACTTGCTTTACGGTGGATTAGGATAAAGTTTGCTGCCGGCCCCCTGTCTACCTGCGGGAACCACCATCTTCGAACCTGCCGACAACTCAGGTTCGACACTGTTACGTTACTTACACCTCATCGGCCACGATCCGCGGGATACGCAGCACTTCCTGTCCACCGACTGTCGCCAGCCGTGTTCGGCAGAAAATTCTGCATCCGACCGCGTTGGGAGCGAGAGCCTGGCGCGGCTTGCCGGCGTTTGCAAGCCCTGCTTGCCACGCCGAAAACGCCAGTTGGCCCTGGCTGCCGACACGATCTTTTGCGCCGATCAAGAGCCTAACTTACTGAAAACAAATACTATTTACGAAACAGAACTAGCTTGCCAAAGCACACAATACTTAGCATTTAATTATAGCACGCGAAAAATGTTTTTCCAGTGCCCACCGTACCCATCCAGCAAGATTAGCGATTCACCAACTCGGCGTCGCGCTGACGCTCCAGCTCGCCCTGCTCCTGCGTGATTTCGCGGTAGCGTACACCAATTTTCTCGGATGGCAAACCCGAGGCAAACAATTGCTGCAATTCCGCCTTCAAGGCATTCAGTTTGATCTCGCGGATGGTGCTGACCAGCCACGACAATTCGCTGTCGTAATCGGATTCCGTGCCGGCCGCGATCTCGCCGATGATCTCGTCGTATTCGCTGCCCAGCTCCTTCAATTGCTGCGCCAGCGCGGCAAAACTGCCATGCTCGCCCAGCGCCTGGCCCACGGCCACCAACTGGCCCAGGCTGTGCGCCGCATCCGGCCCCAGGTGCTGGAAGGCGGCCAGGGCCGCTTCGTCGATGCGCAAGGTCAGCGGCGGATGGGCCACCAGCATGCGCATGATCTTCAATTCCAGCCCGACAGGCACGGGGCGGCCCGACTTCGGCGGCGCCCTGTGCGCCACAGCCACGGGCTTGGCCAGCTCGAACAGGCCTTCGATCTCGGCCGGCGTGGACTGCGTCAGGGATGCCAGCCCGCGCACGATCTGCAGGCGCAGGGACGACGGTGCCATCAGTTGCAGCAGCGGCTTGGCGTCGAACTGCACGCGGGCGCGCCCTTCCGGCTCCGACAAGTCATGCTCGCCTGACACTTCCTTCAACAAGAACTGCGACAGCGGCATGGCTTCATGCACCTGCTGCTCGAAACCTTCGGCGCCGAACGCGCGGATGTAGCTGTCCGGGTCATGTTCCGACGGCAAGAACAGGAACTTGATGGTTTTATTGTCCGACACATGGGCCAGGCTCGCTTCCAGCGCGCGGCGCGCGGCGCGGCGGCCGGCCTTGTCGCCGTCGAAGCTGAAAATCACGTTGTCCGTCTGGCGCAGCAGTTTTTGCACGTGGGTGGGCGTGCACGCCGTGCCCAGGGTCGCCACTGCCTGCGGGAAACCCATTTGCGCCAGCGCCACGACGTCCATATAGCCCTCGGTCACCAGCACGTAGCCGGCGTCGCGGATGGCCTGGCGCGCCTCGAACAATCCATATAGTTCGAATCCCTTGGAAAACAAGGGGGTTTCCGGCGAATTCAGGTATTTCGGCTCACCATGGTCGAGCACGCGCCCGCCAAAGGCGATGACCTGCCCCTTGGTATTGCGGATCGGGAACATGATGCGTTCGCGGAAACGGTCATAGCGCTTGCGGTTATTCCCCTCTTCATCGACCTTGTCGATCACCAGGCCTGCCTCGGCCAGCGCCACCACGTCGTAGTCGGGGAAGACGGAACGCAGGTTGTCCCAGCCGCCAGGCGCGAAGCCCATGCCGAAGCGGGCCGCCACTTCGCCCGTCAGTCCTCGGTTCTTCAGGTAGGCGATGGCTTCCGGGGCGTGGCGCAATTGCCCGCGGTAATAATCGCAAGCCTGCGTCATGGCATCGGACAGCGCCAGGCTCTGCGCCTGGATCTGCGCGCGCTGGGCCGGCGGGATTTTATCGTCCGCTTCCGGCACCACCATGCCCACGTTCTGCGCCAGGTCCTTGACGGCATCGACGAAGCCCATGCCCGAATACTCGATCAGAAAGCCGATCGAGGTGCCATGCGCGCCACAGCCGAAGCAGTGATAGAACTGCTTGGTGGGACTGACGGTAAAGCTGGGCGACTTTTCACTGTGGAACGGGCACAAGCCCATGAAATTGGCGCCGCCTTTTTTCAGTTGCACATAGCGCCCCACGACATCGACGATATCGACGCGGTTGAGCAAATCGGAAATGAAGGATTGAGGTATCACTGGCGAGGGCGGGTCTTGTTGTAGGTCAGACTATACTACCGCACGCGGCCTGATGTTGAGCCAGGTCAACGTGTGGACTGTTGAGAGGCTGCCAGCGCGATGGCCGGCAGCCTTTGTTACTTTATATGCGGCTTAGGCAGCCGGCGTCAATGCCTTCTTGACCAGGGCCGAGACGACCGTCATGTCGGCGCGGCCAGCCAGCTTCGGCTTGACGATGGCCATGACCTTGCCCATGTCTTGCGGACCGGCTGCGCCCGAGGCGGCCACGGCGGCAGCCACTTCAGCGGCCACTTCTTCTTCCGACAGGCCGGCAGGCATGTAGCCGATCAAATGCACCAGCTCGGCTTTTTCAATATCGGCTAGGTCGGCGCGGCCACCCGCTTCGAACTGGGTGATCGAATCCTTGCGCTGCTTGATCATCTTTTCCACGATGGCCGTCACGTGCGCATCCGTCACTTCGATGCGCTCGTCGACTTCCTTGCGCTTGATTTCCGCCAGCAACAGGCGAATCGTGCCCAGCTTGCCCGCTTCCTTGGCGCGCATGGCGTTTTTCATGTCTTCGGTAATTTGTTCTTTCAAGCTCATGGCAATCCTCGTTGGTCAGTGTGGGAACGGTGCTCGTGCGCGACCAGAAATAAGTACGGGCCACAAAAGCGAAAACCCGCTGCGGCGAACCGGAGCGGGTATGCGACTCATCTGAAGTATAACCCCAGGCGAATCAAAACAAAACCCGTGGCGAACAAGGCGCCGTACTACCCGGGTTGGTTCTGATTGAACAGTCTTAGAATAATTTTTTCGGCAGTTGTTGGCTGCGGATGCGTTTGTAATGACGCTTGACAGCAGCTGCCAGCTTGCGCTTGCGCTCAGCTGTTGGCTTTTCGTAGAATTCGCGAGCGCGCAATTCGGTCAGCAGACCAGTTTTTTCGATGGTGCGTTTGAAGCGACGCATTGCGACTTCGAACGGCTCGTTTTCTTTAAGGCGAATAGTGGTCATGTAAAATTCAAACCGTTGAGGTGGTGTATAGGAAGAGATAGATAGTAGCAGCTTTTATTGGAAAAGGAAAGGCCCTTCCCCACTTGCGTGCGGCATGCAGCCTGAGATTGCTGCCTGGCTGTGGCGTAAACCACGCATCCAGGCAGCAGTATACCTGATTACGCTGACACGCCTGCCTTGCGGCGGCGCGCCATAAAACCCAGCAAGCCCAGGCCCGCCAGCAGCATGGCATAGGTACCCGGCTCCGGCACGGCACTGACATTCATGCTGACGCCATCGAGGAAGGCCGAGGTATCGCGCGCATTGTTCGGATTGATGCCGGCAAAGCTCAGGGTATGGCTGCCGGCGCCGATGTTGAGTGCGTTCACGCTGAAACTGGTCCAGCCCGTGCTGCTGACGCCATACAGGCCCAGCTGCGTGCCGTCCAGGCTGACAGTCACGGCCTGGCCCTGGTCGTAGCCGGGGCGCAGCGCCAAGTTGAAGGCGAACGCGTAGTCGGCGGCACCCGTGCTGACGAAGCTTTGCGAGATGGAGGACGTATTTTGCAGGAAGGCAAAAGCATTGCCTTCCTGCGCCACGCCATTCCAGGCCGTGTAGCTGGCCGACACGCCGGCGCCGCCCGTGAAGCTCCAGCCTGGCGCCACGTCGCCATACAGGTAGCCGCCACCGACGGTGTTATCTTCAAAACCGCCATTGCTCAGCACGGGGGTGCTGGCGAAGGCGCTGGTGCTGAGCAAGGCAACTGCGGCGGCGGCGATCAGGCGTTTCATGATGACTCCAGGGTAATGTTAATTTAATTGCCATCAGGCATGTAAAATATCTAAAAGTCAATTTACATGACAAGTATTTAACATCCAGTTCTTGAAGTCAAGAAAATTATCACCAATAATCACACGCTGAGGCCGCCCAGCAACTAACTATTACTGCAGGGCAATTCCTGCCGCCACGCCCGAGGCCCACGCCCACTGGAAGTTGTAGCCGCCCAGCCAGCCCGTCACGTCCACCGATTCGCCGATGAAATACAGGCCCGGCACTTTATTCGCCATCATGGTCTGCTGCGACAGCTCGCGCGTGTCGATGCCGCCGCGCGTCACTTCCGCCTTGCGGTAGCCTTCGGAACCGTTGGGCACGATGGACCAGGCATTGATGGCCTGGCCCAGCTTGCGCAATTGCGCGTCCGGCATGTCGGCGATGCGCGCGTCGGGCGCCAGGCCATTGACGGCCAGCAGGCAGTCGGCCAGGCGCTGCGGCAGCCACTGGGCAACGATATTGCCCAACTGCTTCTTCAGGGTGCCCTTGCCTTCGATCAAGGTCTGCGCCACGTCCACTTCCGGCAGCAGATTGATGATGATGGGCTCGCCCGGCAGCCAGTAGCTGGAAATTTGCAGGATGGCCGGGCCGGACAGGCCACGGTGCGTAAACAGCAAGTCTTCGCGGAAACGCGCGCCCGTTGCCTTGCGGCCCTTCAGGCTGCCCGTTTCCACATCCACTTCCAGGGCGATGCCGGACAGTTCCGCGAACGGCGCCCAACTGGCAGGGTCAAACGTCAGCGGCACCAGCGCAGGGCGCGGCTCGACCATGTTCAATGCAAATTGTTTGGCGATGCGGTAGGCAAAGTCGGTAGCGCCGATCTTCGGGATCGACAGGCCGCCGGTGGCGATGACGATGCTGGCCGTCTCGATGTCGCCGCTGTCCGTCTGCAGCAGGAAACCGCCATCCGCTTGCTGGGCAACATTGTCGATCTTGCACGGCATGCGCCAGTGCACGCCGCCGGCGGCGCATTCATCCTTGAGCATGTCGATGATCAGCTCGGCCGATTCATTGCAGAACAGCTGGCCCTTGTGCTTTTCGTGGTAGCCGATGCGGTATTTTTTCACTAGCGCAAGGAAATCCTGCGGCGTGTAGCGCGACAAGGCGCTCTTGCAGAAATGCGGGTTTTCCGAGAGGAAATTGAGCGGCCCGGCATTGATATTGGTGAAATTACAACGCCCACCACCCGAGATGCGGATCTTTTCGGCCAGCTTGGCCGCGTGATCGATCAACACCACGCGCTTGCCCTGCTGGGCGGCCACCGCCGCACACATCATGCCGGCCGCGCCCGCGCCGATCACTGCCACATCAAATTGTTTTGCCATAAAAATTCCGCTCACCGCTGATTACAAAGACGCCATTGTAAACCGCGGCGCCCCGGCTAGCGCGGCCGAGCTGCAATCTGCCGCGACGCCATCAGGCATTGCCCGACCTGCTCCGCGATGGAAGGCGGCACCGGCACCTCGCCACGCAGCACGGCGGCAATCCATTCAGCCGTGGTAGCCGCATCGCGCTCGGCGGGCAGGTGCGGCAAATCGTCCACCTGCAACTGCTTTTCCACCAGCAGCGTGCGCTCAATGCCGTGAAACCAGTCGATCTGCTGCGCCTTGTTGGCGTTGGCTACCGTTTCGCCTTCCGTACCGCGCATCAGGAAGGCGTCGCCGCGCGCCGGTGGGGAGGCGGTGAGGAAATATTCTCCGAGCATTTCCAGGTATTCCGGATGCGTGTACGACACCAGGCGCAGGGCCGGGCCAGCGAACGGCTGCATGATTTTCACCAGGGTATGCGTGGAATTGCGCACGCCCAGCACGCGCCGCAGCGACAGCATCCAGGCCAGACGCGGCGCCAGCGCCTCGATAGGCATAAAGGCCACCTCGCCACGCGCCATGGCGGCCTCGGCTTGTGTATGGTCGGCGCAGGCTGATACGTCCAGCGCGGCCAGCACCTCGGCCGTGGTAATGCGGCCCGGGTCACTGGTAACGCCATGCACGAGCACGGGTGCGCCGGCGCGCGCCAGCAGCAGCGCCAGCAGGGCCGTCAGGTTGGCCATCTTGCGCGCGCCGTTGTAGCTGGGAATGATGATGGGGGCGAATGCGCCGACCGGCGCGGCGAGCGGCGCAAACGAGGCCTCTGCCGCGTCGAGGAAACCGGCGATCTCGTCCACCGACTCGCCCTTGATGCGCATCGACAACAAAATACCGCCCAGCTCCAGGTCCGAGACCCTGCCATCGAGCATGGCGCGGTACAGGGCGCGGGCATCCATGCGCGTCATGCTGCGCGCGCCGTTCTTGCCGCGTCCTATTTCCTTGATGAAACGTGCGGCGGGAAATGGCTCACCGGCCACGTCGGTATGGGGTATGGAAACAGTAGTCATGGCGCCAGCTTACACGCATTTTTCCCTGTGCAGCCAGGCTAGCGGCGACGGAAGGCGACTATGCAACAGTCGCGGCAAAAAATATTTCCGCCAAAAAGTGCCGGTGTGCTGAATCCGGGCAGCCGGCCCCTGCGTATATGACTGCACAGGAGGACTCATCATGAACCACGCGATCAAACAGGAAACCGCCTTCGTCGGCATCGAAACGAGCAAGCTGTTGCTCAAGGCCGTGCTCATATCGAGCGGCGACGTGCTGTGCAAGGTGCTGGAAAACGACCTGGCCGGCTTCCGCTGGCTGCGCAGCTGGCTGCAAAAGAACGACGTGCCGGTGATGGGCTTGCGCGTCTGCCTGCGCCTGGATGACCCGAACAGCGAAGCGGCCGCGCGTGCGCTGGCCGGCATGGGCATGCTGGTCTGCGACGCGCAGCCCGGTCCGCTGGAAGCCTATGTGCACAGCTGCGGCTTGCCCGCTGGCGCGGCGCGCGGCGCCGTGGTGCTGGCGCACTATTGCGCTTCGGAGCGCCCCGCGCGCTGGACGCCGCCCTCGCCCGCCTACGTGGAACTGCGCCTGTGGCTGCGCCGCCTGCAAGCCGTGCAGCAGGTGCGCAAGCAGGAAATCGCACGCCTGGAAAGCCATTTCCATGCGGGCCAGATCGCCCTGCACCAACTGCTGCGCCAGCAGATCGCCTGCCTTGACGCACAGATCCGCCAGCACGAAACGGCCATCCTCGCGCATGTGCGGCGCCACCCTGGCCTGCCCAAGCCGCCGGAACTGCTGGGCAGCCCGCAGCGTATCGGCCGCTACACCTTTGCCGCCAGCAACGCCAGCGGTCATTAAATTCCCCCTGTGCAACAGGCCGGGCTGCGCGCGGGCCTGTTGCAAAAAGCACTGCGCCATCATCGTTTTGCCGCGCCGGCCGCCGCCAGGCCGCATTTCCGCTACACTATTGCCTCTTAAAGAACGCAATAGCGAAAGCCGAGCCAGAATCATGAATACGCCAGACATCGAAAATATCAACGTCACCTCTTTCGCGCCCATGCCGACACCGGCCGAACTGCACGCCAAGCTGCCCCTGTCGGAGAGCGCCTTCGACACCGTCAGCCGCGGCCGCGAAGCGCTGCGCAACATCATCGACCGCAAGGACCAGCGCCTGTTCGTCGTCGTCGGCCCATGCTCGATCCACGACCCGGTCGCCGGCCTTGATTACGCGCGCCGCCTGAAAGCGCTGCAAGAGGAAGTCAAGGACACGATGCTGCTGGTGATGCGCGTGTATTTCGAAAAACCGCGGACCACCACGGGCTGGAAAGGCTATATCAACGACCCGTACATGGATGATTCCTTCAAGGTCAACGAGGGCATGGAAAAGGCGCGCCAGTTCCTGCTCGACGTGTGCGAACTGGGCCTGCCTACCGCCACCGAAGCGCTGGACCCGATCTCGCCGCAATACCTGGGCGACCTGATCGCCTGGACCGCCATCGGCGCGCGCACCACCGAATCGCAGACGCACCGCGAAATGTCGTCCGGCCTGTCGACGCCCGTCGGCTTCAAGAACGGCACCGATGGCGACATCAGCATCGCCGTCAACGCCATTTTGTCCTCGGCGCACCCGCACTCCTTCCTGGGCATTAACGGCGAAGGCAATGTCGCCATCGTGCGCACGCGCGGCAACGCGTACGGCCATGTGGTGCTGCGCGGCGGCGACGGACGTCCGAACTACGATTCCGTCTCGATCGCCATCGCCGAACAGGCACTGGCCAAGGCCAAGCTGCCAGCCAACCTGGTGGTCGACTGCTCGCACGCCAACAGCTACAAGAAGCCGGAACTGCAGCCGCTGGTGATGGGCGACGTGGTCAACCAGATCCGCCAGGGCAACCGCTCGCTGGTGGGCGTGATGATCGAATCGAACATAGTCGGCGGCAACCAGAAGATCCCGCAAGACCTGTCGCAACTGACCTACGGCTGCTCCGTCACCGACGGCTGCATCGACTGGGACACGACGGCCACCATGCTGCGCGATGCGCATGCGCATTTGTTGAATCGTCCGGCGTAATCGCGGCCAACGATGTTGTCGGATTACGGCCCTGCGGGCCTAATCCGACCTACGGCTGCTGCGTCACCGACGGCTGCATCGACCGGGACACGACGGCGACGATGCTGCGCGATGCGCATGCGCATTTGTTGAATCGTCCGGCGTAATCGCGGCCAACGATGTTGTCGGATTACGGCCCTGCGGGCCTAATCCGACCTACGACTGCTGCGTCACCGACGGCTGCATCGACCGGGACACGACGGCCACCATGCTGCGCGATGCGCATGCGCATTTGTTGAATCGTCCGGCGTAATCGCGGCCAACGATGTTGTCGGATTACGGCCCGGCGCGCCTAATCCGACCTACGAATTCACTGGCTGTGTCAATGCGTAGGTCGGCTTAGCGCGCAGCGCGTAAGCCGACACCGCCCCGTAACATATCACGCCATCTGCACATGCGGCAGCACGGCGAACGAGCCGGCCAGCGCCTGTTCCGCCTTGCTGGCGGGGATGTTCAATTCATTCATGTCCAGGTAAATGCGTCCGTCCAGGATACGCACGGCGTACAGGCGCGCCAGGCCTTGCACGGGCGCCACCAGGCGGCCCGAATCGAGCTCGATGATCCAGCTGTTCTTCGGCCCCATCAGGTTTTTCTCCATCAGCACCCCGTGCGCCAGCGGCCCGCCCAGGCAGGGCACCGTGTCGAGCAACGCATACACCGTGTCGTCAAAGGCGCGGAACAGCGCCACGCCGGGCAAATCCTGCCAGGCCAGGCCCCGCTGCACCATGCGCGCGCCCGTTGGCGGCATATCCTTCAGGCGGCAAATCATTTTCCATTGTTCTGGCATCGCTGGCTCCCCGTGAAAAATGCACAAGCATCCATAAGCAAGAGCGGTGCCAGTACCGGAACAGGCGATAAAAAGCAGTCAATCGAGACAAAAATGCCACGACGGCGCACTGCGCAAGTGCACACTGCCGCCGAAATGGTGCGCCGGCCGCACGGTGGACTACCCGGCTTTCCTTTACAATGGCGGATTACTCCTCCCTATTTAGCACCTTCATGATTGTTCTTGGCGTCGAATCCTCCTGTGACGAAACCGGCCTGGCCTTGTACGACACGCAGCGCGGCCTGCTGTCGCACGCCCTCTACTCGCAAGTGGCCATGCACGAGCAATATGGCGGCGTGGTGCCGGAACTGGCGTCGCGCGACCATATCCGCCGCGCCATCCCGCTGCTGGAAGAAACGCTGGCCAAGTCCGGCGTGAGCCTGCCCGAGATCGACGCCATCGCCTACACGCAGGGTCCTGGTCTGGCCGGCGCGCTGCTGGTCGGATCGTCCGTCGCCTGCAGCCTGGGTCTGGCCATCAACAAGCCGGTGCTGGGCATCCACCACCTGGAAGGTCATCTGCTGTCGCCGCTGCTGGCGTCGGAGCCGCCGGAATTCCCCTTCATCGCGCTACTCGTCTCGGGCGGCCACACGCAGCTGATGCGCGTCGATGGCGTGGGCCAGTACACGATGCTGGGCGAAACGCTCGATGATGCGGCCGGCGAAGCGTTCGACAAGTCGGCCAAGCTGCTGGGCCTCGGCTATCCGGGCGGCCCCGCCATTTCGCGCCTGGCCGAATTCGGCGACCCGCTGGCGTATAAACTGCCGCGCCCGATGATGCACTCGAAGGATTTCAACTTCAGTTTTTCGGGACTGAAGACAGCCGTGTTGACGGTGGTGAAAAACCACGAAGAAAAAGTCATCGCGAATATCTGCGAACAGGACAAGGCGAACATCGCGCGCGGCTTCGTCGACGCCATCGTCGAAGTGCTGACGGCCAAATGCGTCTCGGCCCTCAAGCACACGGGCCTGAAGCGCCTGGTGATCGCCGGCGGCGTGGGCGCCAACGCGCAGCTGCGCGCCTCGCTCAACGCGGCGGCCGCCAAGAAGCGTTTCAAGGTGTATTACCCGGAGCTGGAATTCTGCACCGATAACGGCGCCATGATCGCCTTTGCCGGCGCCATGCGCCTGCAGATCAATCCCGCCGCGGCAAAATACGACTACTCGTTCAATGTGCGCCCACGCTGGCCGCTGGACGAAATCCGGGAAATCTAGAAACCCTCAAGCGAAGGGCCGGGATCAGCCCCTGAGGGGCTGGCTCCGGTCGTTACTATCGGGTCTTGCTCCGCCAGCAAAAAATTCCGTCGCAATACCACGCTACCCTCCACCACCGTCTCATCCTTCAACGCCACGCCCGACACCTGCCGTGCAAATGCCTGCGACAGCAGGTAATGCAGCCGGTACGCAGCCGGCGCATACGCCAGCCCCTCGGGGCGTACATTCGAGATGCAATTGCGGCTGTCGTCCAGCAAGCCCGCTTTCGGCGCCCACGTCAAATACAGTCCCAGGCTGTCCGGCGAACTGAGACCCGGGCGCTCGCCGATCAGCACCAGCACGGCGCGCGCCTGCAGCAGTTCTCCCACTTCATCACCGATGGCCACCCGGCCCTGCGCCACGATATGCAGCGGCGACAGCGTCCAGTTTTCCAGCGCCAGCCGTGCGCGCAGCGCGGCCAGGAACGGCGCCGCGTGGCGCTGCACGGCCAGCGCCGACAAGCCATCGGCTGCCACCAGGGCCAGGTCGACGCCCGGGGCACCGGCGCCGCTGTCCAGCAGCAGCGCGCGCGACGCCGCGTCGAGCCGGCGCCCCAGGTCCGGGCGCTGCAAGTAGTCGCTGCGCGTGGCCGCCGCGCTGTGCAGCGCCACGCTGGCCAATCCCTGCTCCGTCAATGCGCGCGACAGCGCCATGCCATCGAGCGCCAGGTGCACGGCATCGCGCGCCTGGGCATGGGCCAGCTGGAACGCCAGGTGCGCGCCCGTGCGCACGCTCACGCCGCTGCGCCCCAGGCCGATGCGCGCGGCCGTATGCCGGCGCAAGGCTTGCCAGGCACTGCCCGCGTCGATGTCCTTTTTCGCCATATCCGCCTCCCGGTACGTGCGTATCCTTGCTACACTGCGCCAAAATTCCAGTTTATCACCGCCACTCACCACGCCAGGAACGCCATGATAGTTACCGCCGATGCCGCGCAGTGGGACCAGCAATACGATGTACCCCTGCTCGACCGCCTGGGCCCCGCCCAGGAGGAAATCATCGCCCATGTGGCGCAGGTCAACACCGCCACCGGCGTCGCCGCGCAACCCGCTTCCACCCTGGTGGACGCCAGCTTTCATGCCGACGTGCGTGCGGCGATGGCCGCCATGCCGGCCACCGTGCAGGCGCTGCTCGACGGCGTGCTGCTGGGCGTGCGCTATGCGCGGGGGCTGGGTTCCTCGGCCATCAGCGATATCGTCGTCAGCGGCGAAGGCCTGATCCTGGGCGTGGTGGTGGCGCTCGACGTGGATGCGTTCGAGGCGCGCACGGCCAACGCCTGGGCCACGTGGAAGGAAAACACGCCCTTCGCGCAGCAGCATGGCTATCGGCTGGAAGCGCAGATCGCCGCGCCGGCAGACGACAACCGCCAGCGCGCGCTGCAATACCTGCTGCTGCATGAATTCGGTCATGTACTGGCCGCCGGCCGGGGCCTGCTGCCCGAGTGGTGGAACGCGGCGGAGGCCATGCGCAGCGCCAACGACTACCGCTACCTGCCGCTGGCCTGGCGCATCACGCCAGCGCTGCAGGTGGTGCCGTTGCCCGACAACGACTTCCCGCTGCGCGCGGACATCGCGTATTACCAGGCGCCGCGCCTGGAGGCTTGCCAGATGCGCGACGCCTATGCGCAGCTGCAGGGCGCGAACTTCGCCACCCTGTATGCGGCCACCAGCATGCATGAAGACTTTGCCGAATCGTTTGCCAGCTATGTGCACGCCGTCATGCTGGGCCAGCCCCAGCGCATCCGCATTTTCCAGGGCAGCACCCTGCTGCTGCAGTTCGACGGCTACTGGAACGCGCCGCGCAGCGCGGCCAAGCGCCAGTTGCTGGAGCAACTGCTCGGTAGCTAATCAGCCGCCGCTGGCCGCCCGCGCCAGCATGGCGCGAAACGCGTCAAACACCTTTTGCATGACAGGCCGCTTGTACGGATACAGTGCTTCGGCGTCCATCGCGTGCACGATCATGGCGTTGTCGGCCTCGAACACCAGCAGCTCGCCATTGCGCGTTTCGGCGCAATCGATGCCCAGGTAGGGCATGCCCATGCGCGCGTCGATGGCGCGCAGGGCAGCGGCATGACGGCGCGCAAATTCCTGCTCGAAATGCGCCATGCAGTGCGCTTCCTCGGCGCGCTTGGCCGCGCTTTCATCCATGCCCGCATTCAGGTAATGGATCATCCAGTGCGAGGAGACAGCGTAGTGGCAGATGTACGGCGCGCCGTCGACCAGCACGATGCGGTACTTGCGGAACTGGCCATCCTCGCTGCGGTAATCGACGAAGCGGGCGATATAAAAACGTTCCGCGTCGACAGCCTGCAGATAAGCGTGCAGGTCGCCCGCCTGTTCCATCTTTTCCAGGTCGTGGCCCGCGTGCGAGCCGAGGGGCCGCACGATCAGGGGAAAGGTGTCGCCGGGCAGCACGGCGGCGAGCGGCAATTCGCCCGAGGCCAGCGCCGCCAGCTGCGCGCGGCTGACGCGCGCCGTGCGCGGCATGGCCACGCCGGGTACATCGTGCAGCTTTTCGCACAGGCCATCGCGCGAGGTATGCGCGATATGCTGCGGCAGGTTGACGACAGGGCGCGGCCAGTCCGCGACGAATCGCGCCAGCAGCGCCAGCAAAGGCTGGTTGGCGTCCGATTCGGCCACGCCCACCAGCAGCACGTCGTGGTCCGGCACTTCTTCCGGCAAAGGCCCGTCCGCCGTCAGATACAGCAGGTCGAGCGCCACGTCGGACTGCTCGACGAGGAACTCGATGGGCGTGTTCGACATCAAATCGCCTGGCCCCATCAGCACCAGCACGCGGATGCCGGGTCCCGCTTGCGGCGCCTGTGCCGGCAGCGCATACAGCTGCTGCAAGTCGATCGCCTGCGCCTGCACGGCCAGCGCCATTTCGCGTTCGCCTTTCAGTTGCAGCACGGTGGAGAAATCCAGGTAGGCGTGCGCGTCGTCGGGATACGCCTGCGCGCGCGCCAGCAGCGCTTCGCCCAGCGGCGCCAGATCTTCCTGCAAAAAGGCGCGGCGCATCAGGGGCGCCAGGCCGATCAGCGGCGCGTACGGCGTGGCGGCATGGTGCAGCAAATCGTTCATGGTGACTTCCTTTTCAGGACAGGCGCGCGGCGCCGAAGCGCAGCACGCCCGCCAGCAGCGCGTCGATATCCTCGGCGCGCGTGCGGTGGTTGACGATGGCGGCGCGAATGGCCAGGCGCCCGCCGATGGTGGTGGTCGACGGCGCGGCGATGCCCGACTCGTGCAGGTCGGCGACGATCTCGCCATTGAAGGCGTCGCTGTCGCCATTGGCCGTGCCACGGTGGCGGAAGCAGACGATGTTCAGGGTGACGGGTGCCAGCAGTTCCAGTTCCGGCGTCGCTTGCACGCGCTCGGCCAGATGGCGCGCCAGCGCGCAGGTGTGGGCGATGGCTGCGCCCATGCGCTCGGCGCCATGCACCTTGAAGGTGAACCAGGTTTTCAGGGCGCGGAAACCGCGCGACAGGTCGGGGCTGAAATCGCAGGGCCAGGGCGAGCCGCCCGCCAGGCCCCGCGCCTCGCGCCGCAGATACGCGGCCGGCGCGGCAAAGGCCGCCATGTGGCGCGCGCCATCGCGCACCAGCAAAAAGCCCGCGTCATACGGCACCTGCCCCCACTTGTGAAAGTCGAACGCCAGCGAGTCCGCCAGCTCGATGCCCGCCAGCAGGTGGGCGATCTGGGGCGAGAGCATGCCCAGCGCGCCGTACGCGCCATCCACGTGGAACCACAGCTGCTCGCGCGCGGCCAGCGCCGCCAGCGCGGATAAATCATCGATGGCGCCCGTGTCGACGGTGCCGGCCGTGCCGGCGATGAAGAAGGGAAGCAGGCCCGCCGCGCGGTCGGCGGCGATCGCCTGCGCCAGCGCGGCAACGTCGATCTGCTGCCGGTGATTGACGGCGATGCGGCGCAAGGCAGCCGTGCCCAGGCCCGACAGATCCATCGCCTGCGCGATGCAGCCATGCGCGGCGGCCGAGGTATAGGCCACCAGCGGCGCGCCCTGCAAGCCATCCTGGCGGGCCGCCACGCCCAGCGCCTGCGTGCGCGCCACCAGCACGCCCATCAGGTTGGCCATCGAGGTGCCCGTGACGAACACGCCGCTGGCCGACTCTGGAAAGCCGAACAGTTCCCCCATCCAGCGGGCGATCTGGCGCTCCACTTCCACCGGCATCTGGCTGCGCCCGCCCACGTTCGCGTTCAGCCCCGCCGCCAGCATCTCGGCCAGCATGCCGACAGGGGTGCCGCCGCCATGTACCCAGCCCATGAAGCCGGGATGCACATTGCCGACGGCGTACGGCAGCACGTCGTGCATGAAGCTGGCGTGCGCCTCGGCCAGGTCGCCCGGCGCGCGCGGCAACGGCTGCGAAAATTGCGCGCGGGCGCTGTCCGGCGCCGCCTGCCACACTGGGCGCTGGCGAATCTGCTGTGCGTAGTCAAGCATGTCGTCGAGCATGCGGTGGCTTTGCGCGCGGAACGCGTCCCAGTCGTGCGGATCGAGGGAATCGGGGTCGGGTGGCAGCATGATCGTATCGGAGGGGAAGATCGCCGATTATCGCACCGGCGCGCCCGCGCGGGGCGTAATTTGCGCCGTTTTACAGCGGCAATCGCCCCAGGGCTGCCTGGAAGGCCGGTGCCAGCGCGCCGCTCAGGCGGCCCTGGCTATCGGTGATGTGCATGCGCGCCAGCCACGCTTCAAATTCCGGCGCGGCGCGCAGGCCCAGCACGCGGCGCGCATACAGGGCGTCGTGGAACGAGGTGCTCTGGTAGCCGAGCATGATGTCATCCGCGCCCGGCACGCCCATGATGAAATTGCAGCCGGCCACGCCCAGCATGGTCAGCAAGGCGTCCATGTCGTCCTGGTCCGCTTCCGCGTGGTTGGTATAGCACACGTCGCAGCCCATGGGCAGGCCCAATAGCTTGGCGCAGAAATGGTCTTCCAGCCCCGCGCGCATGATCTGCTTGCCGTCGTACAGGTACTCGGGGCCGATGAAGCCGACGACGGAATTGACCAGCAGCGGTTGATACGCGCGCGCCACCGCATACGCGCGCGCTTCGCAGGTCTGCTGGTCCATGCCGTGGTGGGCACCGGCCGACAGCGCGCTGCCCTGCCCCGTCTCGAAATACATGACGTTGCTGCCCACGGTGCCGCGTCCCAGCGACAGGGCCGCCGCCCGGCCTTCGGCCAGCAGGGACAAATCGATGCCGAAGCTGCGGTTGGCCGCCTCGGTGCCCGCCACCGACTGGAACACCAGGTCGACGGGCGCGCCGCGGCGGATGGCTTCCAGCGTGGTGGTGATGTGCGTGAGCACGCAGGACTGGGTGGGAATCTGGTACTGGCCGATAACGGCGTCGAGCAGGTGCAGCAGCGACACCACTTGCGCCACATTGTCGGTGGCGGGATTGATGCCGATGACGGCGTCGCCGCTGCCCAGCATCAGGCCATCGAGGATGGACGCGGCGATGCCGGTGGCGTCATCCGTCGGGTGGTTCGGCTGCAGCCGCGTGGACAAACGGTTTTCCAGGCCCAGGGTATTGCGGAAGGCCGTGACGACGCGGCACTTGCGGGACACCAGCACCAGGTCCTGCAGGCGCATGATTTTCGAGACGGCGGCCGCCATTTCCGGCGTGATGCCGGCGGCCACTTGCGCCAGCAGCACCGTATCCGTCGCGTCGTCCAGCAGCCAGTCGCGGAAACTCCCCACGCACAGGTGCGCGATCGGTGCAAAGGCCGCGCGCGCGTGGCTGTCCATGATCAGGCGCGTGACTTCATCGTCTTCATACGGCACCAGCGCTTCGTTGAGGAACAGCGACAGCGGCACGTCCGCCAGCGCCAGCTGCGCCGCCACCCGTTCCTGCGCGCTGGCGGCGGCCACGCCGGCCAGAACATCGCCCGAGCGCGGTGGCGTGGCTTTCGCCAGCAGCTCCTTCAGGCTGGCGAAAGTATGCGTGTGGCTGGCTATCGTATGGCTGAAGCGGGGCATGGATTTCTCCTGTGGGGTCAGACCCGCCGGGTCTGACCCCGGAGCATTCACCATTCTACGCCAGGCTACAGGCTGCGCAGCGCCCCTTCCAGCTGCGGGTAGCGGAAGACAAAGCCGTCAGCCAGCAGGCGGCGCGGGACGACCCGCTGGCCTTCCACCAGCAAGTCGGCCTGCTCGCCCAGCAGGGCGCGCATGAGGAAGGCCGGCGTGGGCATGACGCTGGGGCGGTGCAGCACTTGGCCCGCCACCTGGGCGAAGCGGCGCTGCGCTATGGCTTCCGGCGCGCAGAAGTTATACGCGCCGTCCACCGCCTGTGCTTCGCTGCGGCGCGCCAGGTGGGCGATGCCGCGGATCACGTCGCGCACATGCACCCACGTGACCCACTGCTGGCCGCTGCCGAGCGGCCCGCCCACGCCGAAGCGCACCGGCAGCAGCATCTGCGGCAGCGAACCCTGGTGGCCGAAGACGAGGCCAAAGCGCATGCAGCCCACCTGCACGCCATGGGCTTGCGCCTGGCGCGCTGCCGCTTCCCATTCCTGGCACAGCTGCGACATGAAGATGGCTTGCGGCGCGCTCTCCTCCGTCAGCTCCGTCGCGTCGCCCTGCGGCTGCACGCCGTAGTAGCCGATGGCGGACGCCGACAGCAGCACGCGCGGCTTGTGCTGCGCGCGGGCGATCCATGCCACCAGTTCCTGCGTCAGCGCCACGCGGCTGCGGCGCAGGGCCGCCTTGCGCGCATCCGTCCAGCGCGGCCCGACGATGCGCGCGCCGGCCAGGTTGACCACCATGTCGATGCGCTGCGCAGCCGACAATTCGCCGAACGAGGCGATGCAGCGCACCTGGCCGTTCAAGGTCCACGCGGCCTGCTTGGGCTGGCGCGTCAGCACCGTCACCGCATGGCCGTCGGCCAGCAGGGCGGCCACCAGCTGCTGGCCGATGAAGCCGGTGGCGCCCGTCACCAGCACGGATTGCGGCGTGCCGGCAAAACTCAGGTGTTCATCCTGCTCTGCCGTTTCCTGCACCTTGCGCCGTCCCAGCTGCCACACGGCATACGCATCGCGCAGCCCGGACAAGCCCACGCCCACGCCGCACAGGGCGAGGAAGACGCTGAGCCAGCCATACGGCTGCCATACGAGGGCCGTCGGCAAGGTCGCCCATTCGCTGCTGTTCAGGGCCAGCAGCGCGATGAAGGCGCCCGCGTTAATCGCCAGCACCGTGTGCGTGACCCGCTCCGTGGCGGGCAGGAGGCGCGTCCGGTCTTCGACGACGAAATCCCACAGGGTCAGCACGATTTCCACGCCAAACACGATGACCAGCACCCAGGCCCAGGCGCCATGCCACTCCCACGCGGCCAGGCCGACGAACAGCAGGCTGTAGATCAGCGCGCGCGTGGCATGGATGGTCAATTCGAGGCGCGCCGAGGCCTTTTGCGGCAGCGCTTCCGTGATTTCATGGTGGTAGATGGTGTCAAAGGCGCCCAGGCAGCCTTGCGCCGCCATCAGTTGCAGGGCCAGCAGATGTGTATTCATGGTGTCTCCTTGTGGATTTCCGGCGCGGCGGACTCGCGGAACACGCCCGCTTGCGTAAAAGTGGTGCCGAACAGGGCGTGGCGGATCTCGATGCGGATGTTGAATTGCTGCGGCGTCTCGTTGCGGTGGCACAGGTAGGTCTTGCCGGGCGTGAGTACGCCGGGCAGCGG
Organism: Janthinobacterium amylolyticum; assembly: GCF_051380655.1. Taxonomy (NCBI): domain Bacteria; kingdom Pseudomonadati; phylum Pseudomonadota; class Betaproteobacteria; order Burkholderiales; family Oxalobacteraceae; genus Janthinobacterium; species Janthinobacterium amylolyticum. The sequence goes on along the minus strand of NZ_JBNYXL010000002.1, from coordinate 440,534 downwards.
CAGGCGCCAGCCGAACAGGTCGAGGAAATAGCCGTCGCTGGTGAAGTGCAGGTTGCCATCCTCGACGTGCAGCAGCAGCTTCATACCCAGGCCCAGGCCCACGTACTCGAGCACTTCGCCCTTCGCGCTTTCCGCCATGTAGGAGGTGAAGCGGATGGGCGCGCGGCCATGCAGGCGGTAGGTGCGCTGCTTGAAGATGAAGGGGCAGCCGGGACGCGAATACACTTCGATATCGACGGGAAAATCCGCGTCGTCATACGGAATCAGGGCGCCGTCGATGAAGGGGCGCGTCAGCCAGCCCAGGCACTTCCCCAGGCGCGAGCTGCGCAACTCAGTCAGTTCGCCACGGTAGTACAGGGGCTGGCCCGGCGCGGGATTTTTCTCGAAGCGGCGGCGGATGTCCGGGTGCAGGGTCAGCCACTGCGCGCCCATTACCTTCTTGAACAGTTCTCCTTCGGATGGCCCGTTCATGGCTTGCCCGGCTTTTTCGCCTTGGCCGGCTTGTCGTCAGGGCTGAGGAACTTGGCCACCTTGCCGCCCATCGACAGCATGCGCTGCAGGGTCGCCGGCGGCAGGTTTTTATAATCGCTGTAGGTGCTGCTGAGCATTTCCAGGAAGGCCAGCACTTCGCCCATGCGTTCCAGGGTCGCCGGCGGTATCGCCGCATCGTGCTCGCCCTCGATCGCGCATTCGCGCAGCACCGTCAGCGTGGGATCGATCTCGCGCCGCTTGCGCTCTTCCATGATGACCCTGAAGATTTCCCACACATCCTGCAGGGCCACGAAGTGGTCGCGCCGGTCTTTCAGCACGTGCGTGATGCGGACCAGGCCCCAGCTTTGCAATTCCTTCAGGCTGTTGCTGACGTTGGAACGGGCCACGTTCAGGCTAGCCGCGATGTCTTCCGCCGTCAGCGGTTCATTCGCCAGGAACAGCAGCGCGTGGATTTGCGCCACCGTGCGGTTGACGCCCCAGCGGGTGCCCATTTCACCCCAGTGCAAAATGTACTTCTGCGTGGTCGGACTCAGTTCCATGGTTTTCTCTTATTTCTGTCGTTACAGAAATGTAAGACAGAAGGAAAACCGCGTCAAGCACGATTCGTCAGGTGTGGCCGGGCGGCTGGCCCATGGCGCGCAGGAATGCTTGCTGCGAAGCGTGCAGCTGGCCATAACCAAGTTCGCGGTACACGAGGCCGTGGCGCGGCGCCAGTTCGGCGATGATGCGCGCCAGCGCCGGATAGTGGCGGTGATTCCAGGTGGGGAACAGGTGGTGCGTCAGGTGCAGATTCAGGCCGCCGAGCCAGTAGCCGAGCCAGCGCAGCGCGCGCGGTCGCGGCGTCCAGTCGCAGGCCGTGTAAAACGTATGCTGGTACCAGTCGTGCGGCAAGGTGCCGTCAGGCCCCGGCTGGAAAAAGTCCACTTCGGCCCAGTGCGTGCCAAGGATCAGCGCCACCAGCACGCACGAGGCCAGCATCTGGCCAAGGAAATACGCGCCCAGCACCACGCCCCAGCCGATGCCATGCTGCTGCAGCAGCCACATGGGCAGCGCCAGCACCAGCGCCACGTGGCCCAGCTTCCAGCCCAAAAAGGACAGCCAGCCGCGCCAGCCCTGCAGGCGGCTGTGCGCGGCTACGGGCGTCTTGCCGAAGCGGTCCAGCCAGTCGCCATACCAGTTCAGATACGGCAGCGACAAGGCCGCCACCACGGGCCAGTACAGGTATTGATAGCGGTACTGCGGCGACCAGCGCTGGTACGGCGTCTGGCGCAGGAAAGGGTTCGGTTCCGTGTCCAGGTCATAGCCTTCCACGTTGGCATACGTATGGTGAAAATGCACGTGGCGGATGGTCCAGAAATCCGTATCCACGCCCACGGGCAAGCTCACCAGGCGGATCAGCACGCGGTTCAGCCAACCGGTGCGAAAGACGGCGCTGTGGGCCGCATCGTGCAGGGTATTCATGGCCAGCGCCATGGCCGTGACCAGGCAGGCCACGTAGCTGACGACAAAACCGGAGGCGCCATCGGCGTTCAGGGCCAGCACATACAGCGCCACCGTCAGCACGGCGAGGAAGACGGCCTTCGCATGCATGCGCGCGTCGCCAAAGCGGTGTTTTCCTGCGCCCGCCAGATAGACGTCGGCGCGCTCGCGCAGTTCGCGGCGGAAGGCGGAATCGCGCGCGGGCTGAAAGCGCAGCGGCGGCAGGGAGGGCACAGGCGTCACGCGCGCGTCCCCGCAGCGGCGGGCCACCACAGGCGGCGCGCGCCGTCAAGGCCATGCGCCAGCAGTGCGGCCAGGAAGACCACGCCCCACACGTCGCGCGCGCCATACCAGCCAAGGAACAGGGCCGGCATGGCCAGGGCGATGGCCACCCAGGCGATGGCGCCCCAGCGGCGCGCGTCCGACAGGCCGCCCAGCGCCAGGGTGCCGCCGAAAATCAGCGCAAACAGCGTGGCTTGCTGCGCGCCGGCCAGCGCCGCCTCGTGGTTGACGTAATAGATCACCAGGCCAAACAGGATCACGCCGCCGGTGCCGATGAACAGCTCGGGCACATGGAAAGTGCCGCGCGACTGCCAGTGGGGAAAACGCGCGCGCAGCCATGCAAACAATTTCCCGTTGCTGGCCAGCAGGGGATTGTGCGTGGGTGTCATGCCCTTCACGCCATAGCGCATTTCCACGCCCTCGAGTTCCGGCTGGAAGCTGCCGAACAGCTTGTCCCACAACAGCAGGGTGCCGCCGAAATTGCGGTTGATATAGCGTTTATCCGTGCCATGGTGCACGCGGTGGTGCGAGGGCGTGACCATGAACTTGTCCAGGATGCCGGACTTGTTCACCAGCGCATTGTGGTTGTAGAACTGCACCGTGTAATGCAGGGACGAGACAACGAGGAAAATTTCCAGCGGCACGCCCAGCACGGCCAGGATGGCGATGAAGGGAAAATTCGTCAGCGACGAATACCAGGAATTGCGCACGCCCAGCGACAGGTTGAAATGCTCGCCCTGGTGGTGCACCACGTGCACGGCCCACAGCAGGGGAATCTTGTGGTGCAGCCGGTGCATCCAGTAAAAGCACAGGTCCCAGGCAAAGAAGGCGAATATCCATTGCGCGGCCACGGGCCACTGGTCGACGATATGCAAGTTTACATGCCGCAGCAGCAGGGCAAACGCGGCCACTTCCACGCCACGGAATACCCACATCAGGATATGCCCGGAATTGAGGTTGAAGATCACGTCTTTCCACGGCACAGGGGTCTGGCGCACCCATTTGAGTATCAGCAGTTCGGCCAGCACGAAGGCCAGCATGATCAGGAATGACAGGGCAAAAGGATTCATCATGGTGCGGTTTTGATGGAAACGGCGCGGCGGGCAGCCAAGGATACCTGCATTTTCGCCAGCATGCCGCCAGCGATGCCGACAGCCAGGCCGGCCGCCAGGTCGATGCTCAGGTGCCGGCGCAGCGCGATGATGGCGTAGCAGATGGCCACGCCCAGCACCAGGGCCAGCGCGGATCGGACCAGGTGGCGTTTGTCGCACAAGGCCCACACGCATTGCAAAGTCAGGGCGCCATGCAGCGAGGGCAAACAGTTTTGCGCGGAGTCCGCCGCCTGCAGCAGGCGCAGCGCCTGCGTGCTCCAGGCGCTGCCGTCGCCCACGGGGGGATACGCGAGGGTGGTCGGGTACAGCAGGAAGACCACGCCGCAAGCCAGCGCCGATAGCGCCATGGCGCGCGCCAGCCAGCGCACACGGGCCGCATCGGCCGCCAGGTAGGCGTACGGGATCAGGATGAAGAAGGACAGGTACAGCCAGATGGCGGCGTCCGTGTAGGGAATGGCGCGGTCCAGCGCCGTTTCCGGCAGCAGCACGCCCTGCCCTTGCAGCAGGTCGCTGGAAAAATACACGAGGCCGACGCTGCCCCAGCCGGCCAGCAAATGCAGCAGGCGGCCGCGCAAAGTCATGGGAGAGTCGTTCATGCGCTGGCAAGGCGCCGGATGCGGCGCCGTTTCATGGTGGGGTCAAAAGGAGGCAGTTCGCTGCTGACCGTCCAGGCCAGGCCGTCGGCAGCCACGCCCAGGCCGCGCAGCACCGTTGCCAGGTGCGCGCGCAGGGCAGCCAGGCCGGCATCGTCCAGCGCCGCATGCAGTTGCAATGCCGCTTCGCCCGTTTGCGCCAGGCGGTAGTCGGCATCCGGCGGCAAGGCTTGCGCAAACGCCCGCGTCAGCACGTCGGCAAACACGGCGACCGGTTCGCCGCCTTGTGCGCACGGCAGCAGCAGCATGTCGTCGCAGCGTCCTTCGATGCCATCGATGGCGCGCGTGGCGCGGCCGCACGGGCACGGCGTGGCGCGCGCGATCAGGATGTCGTCCAGGCGGTAGCGCACGATGGGCTGCGTGATGCGCGTGAAGTCCGTAATCACGGGCACAAAACGGCGTTCTTCAGAGTCGAGCCACTGCGGTTCGATGTGCACGTATTCCTCGTTCAAGTGCAGCACGCCGTGCTCGCAGCTGCTGGCAAGGAACCCTTCCGTGGCCTGGTAGATTTCATGCACGTCGCCGAATGCCTGCACGATCAGCGCGCGGTCCTGCGCTTCCAGCACTTCGGCGACCGAAATGACTTTTTTCGGCGCCAGCGCCAGGCTGCCATCGATCACGCGCAAGGCCAGCTGGCGCAGCACCTGGGCTGGCGCGACGATGACCGAAGGCTGATAGCGCGCCAGCTGCGCGCACAAGCTGTCGAAAGGCTGGAACAGGTCGTAGAAGGCAAAGGTCAGCCACGGCGAGCGCACGGCCGTGTACAGATTGCTGTTCGCGCGCAGGAACAGCGCGACCCGTTCGCCGGAGAACAGGCCGTCGGGCAGCGCCTTGGCCAGCATCACGCCCGCCCATTGCGCCTTTTCACGGGGGCTGACGGTAAACACGGCGCGCCGCGACGAGGTGCCGGACGACAGGCCCACCGTGATGTCGCCCACGGCCGGCGTGAAATCGCGGCTCTGCTCGGCCGCCATGGCGGCCTCCATCGCCTGCGCCAGCGTCACCCCTTGCGTGTTCATCGCATCGAAATGCTCGAGCATCAGCGCCTTGTTCATGGTCGGCCACTGCGCCAGCGGCAGCGTGCGGTATGGGGCGAAGTAACGGCTGCGCGCGCACAGCTCCTCGGTGAAACGCGCCAGCTGTTTCTGCTGATAGGCGTCGAGCTGCGCGCGGCTCGTGAAACGCAGGCGGCGCGTGCGCCAATACGACAGCAACAGCCAAAAAATACGCTTCACGGGCGGCCCGCCACGGCAATATAGTCAACCGTGTCTTCATGCGTGATGCGGATCTGCGCATTGCCCGAGCGGTGCAGCTGGTGCAGGCGGTTCAGGGTGGCATAGTACGGCGCGCGCTTGTGCTGGATGATGAAGGACAGTTCCGACGGTCCGCGCAGCTGCTGGAAACTTTCCGGTACCCAGGCCGCGTCGGACGCCAGCAGGGTCCAGCCTTCGTCCTGCAGCACGAAGGCGCCCAGATGGCCGATGGCGTGGCCGGGCAAGTCGACGATGTAAATCTCGCCCGTGCCGCTGACGTCGCGCCCGTGTGTAAACGGCAGCAGGGCCGCCGGCAAGGCTGTCTCGGGCACGCTTTCCACAAAGGCGAGGCGGTCGGCAATGTCGGCAGGCAGCAGCTCGGGCACGAAGGCCTGGCGCACGGCGGCCACGCCGGACAGGCCGCGCACGGCGTCCCAGCCCGTCTTGGAGGCCATCAGCCGCGCACCGGGAAAGTCGCGCAGGCCGGCGATATGGTCGGCGTGGAAATGCGACAGCAGCAAGGTGTGGATGTCGCCGGGCGCCACGCCATGCGCGCGCAGCTGGCCCTGCAGCGATTCGTTTTCGTCGAAAAAAATCGGCGTCACCCACGCGTACATGCGGTACACGCCTTTCGAGGTGGCGGCGCGGAAGTGCTCGGCGTAACCGGTGTCCCACAGGTACAGGCCCGCGCGCGTCTCGATCAGATAGGCGCGCGAGGGGAAGCAGCGGCTGGCCAGCCCGCTGCCTTTCAGGACCATGCAGGACGGGTGGGTACAGTGGCCGACGCGAAACGCGGTGATGCTAGCCATTGCGCTCCTTGCCCACCTTGTGCGCCGCCGCTTCCTGGCGCATCCACTGCGCCGTCAGGGCGATGCCTTCCTGCAGGCTGACGATGGGACGATAACCGAGCACCTTGCGCGCCTTGGCGTTATCGAGCGTCATGTCGAAACTGAGCGCGCCGATGCTGTAAGGCGTCAGCGATGGTTCGCGGCGGGTAAAACGCGAGGCGAACTGCATCAGGCGGGCAAGCAGCGCCAGCACGCGGTAGGGCATGCTGACGATCTGGAACGGCTGCTGCAGGTGATCGCAGAACAGGGTGCGCAGGATGTCGCACAGGCGCGCCGGTTCGCCATTCGTGATGTTGAAGGCGGCGCCCGACGCGACGGTCTTGTGCACGGTGGCCAGCCACATCGCATGCACGACGTTGTCGACATAGGTGATGTCGATGGTGGCCGCGCCGCCGTTCGGCAGCGGCAGCTTGCCGCCGCGCTGTTCCAGCACCCGCGCCAGGCGCGGAATCAGCACCTGGTCGTATGGGCCGAAGATGGCGCGCGGACGCAGGATAACGCAAGTCATGCCGCGGTGGCGGTCGACGCAGTCCTGCACCAGCTTTTCCGCCATCGCCTTGCTGCGCGCATAGGCGTTGACAAAGGCATCGGGACGGAAGGTCTCCGGCACCTCGAGGTGGTTGCGGTAGTCGAAATAGATGGCCGGCGTGGAGATGTGCACGAAGCGCGCCACGTGCATGCTGGCGGCTGCGCGCAGCAGCTGGCCCGTGGCCGTGACGTTGGCAGCGATGAAGTCGCGCTCGGGGCCCCAGGGCGACGACAGCGCGGCGCAGTGCCAGACGGTATCCATGCCGCGCACCAGTTCATCGACCTGGCGCGGCGACGCCTGCGCCAGGTCGAGCGCGACGAATTGCGCGCCCATGCGTTCGAGTTCGCGTCCCACGGCCACGTTGCGGCCGGTGGCGCGCACTTCCACGCCCTGCGCCAGCAGGGTGCGCACGGCATTGCGCCCCAGCCCGCCCGTCGCTCCCGTGACCAGTATCCGCCTCATCGCACCACCTTCACAGATCAAGAATCATGCCGCCGATGGTCAGGCCGGCGGCCGTGCCCATCATCAGCAAACGCTGGCCCGCCACGGCCCGGCCCGTCATCACCGCCTCGTGCAGGGCCGTGGGCAGGGACGCGGCCACCTGGTTGCCATGCGTTTCAAAGATCTTGATGATTTTAGCATCGGGCACGTCGAGGATGCGCGCCGCATGCGCGAGGCCCAGCGGGCTGGCCTGGTGCGGCACGACCACATCCACTTTGTCCAGTCCGGCGCCCGATTCGGCCATCAATTCCGTGAGGAAATCCGGCATCACCTTGACGGCCAGGCGGAACACGGCCTTGCCATCCATGCGGAACAGGTAGTCGCCCGGCTCGCAGCCATTGCGCGGATTGCGCTCGGTGCCGCCGCCGCGGATTTCGCAGTAGCGGCGGCCTTCCGGATACGTGCCCATCTTGTAGGCGCGGATGCCGGCGCTGCCGTCGCCCCGCTCGACGATGACGGCGGCGGCGCCGTCGCCAAAGATCATCGACGCTTCCGGCTCGCTCCAGTCGACGCCGCGCGAAGCGAGGTCCGACGAAACGATGGCGATGCGCCGGTAGGCGCCACCGGCCAGCATCGAGGCGGCGACGCGGAAGGCGGCCATGAAACTCAGGCAGCTGGCGTTGACGTCGAAGCTTTGCGTGCCGGGCGGCAGACCGGCGTGTTCGGCCACAAAACAGGCCGTGTTCGGCAAGGCCTGCTCGGGCACGCCGTTGGCGCAGATCAGCAGGTCGATGTCGGACGGTTGCAGGCCGGCGTGCTTGAGCGCGTCGAGCAGGGCGGCGGCGCCCAGCTGGCTTTGCGATTCATCGGGCGCGGCGACAAAGCGCGACAGCACGCCGCTCTTGCGCAGGGTATAGCCGGGCGGGTGGCCCAGTTTCAGGTCCAGGCTTGCAGAGGTAACGCTGTGCGAGGGCACGGCTTTGCCCGTCGCGATCAGGCGAACTGGAATCATGTTGGCCTTAAAAAAAGTCAAAGTAAATACGGTCTATGCCGGCTTCATACGCTAATCGCGTGCCAGCGCCGGCAATGCCACGCCACAGTTTTTGCAGAAATTGGCATCGTCATCGAGCCCTTCTTTCAGGCAAGTGGGACAGGTACGCGTGGTGACCAGCTTGGAACTGCGCTGTACCGTCATTTCGGCGCTGATAATGCCGGTAGGCACTGCCAGGATGCCCCAGCCAAGCAGCATCATCATCGAAGCGATGGTGCGCCCGATATCCGTCTTCGGCGTGATATCGCCGAAGCCCACCGTGGTCATGGTACTGATGGCCCAGTATATCGAGGTGGGGATACTGCTGAAACCGTTATCGGGCCCTTCCACGACATACATCACAGTGCCGAGCAGAAACACCACCATCATCACGAAGGACAGGAAAATGAGGATCTTGCGCCGGCTGCCCAGCAAGGCGCGGCCCAGCAGGGTGTACTCATGCACGTAGGACGTGAGCTTGAGGATACGGAACATGCGCAGCAGGCGCAAAATGCGCACGTCGATCAGCACATGCGCGCCCGGCAGCAGCAAGCCGATATAGGTCGGCACGATGGCCAGCAAGTCGATCACGCCGAAGAAACTCTTGGCGTAGCGCACCGGGTGCTGCAGGCAGGACAGGCGCGCCAGGTATTCGGCTGTAAACAGGAAGGTGAAAAACCATTCGAGCGCCGTCAGCCAGGTGCCATAGCGTTCGGCCACGGAGGCGACACTGCTGAGCACGACCACCGTCACGCTGAGCAGGATGGCGCCGATCAGCAGCAGGTCGAAGGCGCGGCCCGTGCGCGTTTCCGCCTCGAAGATGACGGTGTACACTTTCTCGCGCCAACCCCGCTCGGGCTTGCCATATCGCTGCTGTGTTTCTTGCGCGGCAACTTGCTGCGGCGTCATGGGCGCCGCGCCACTCTTGGTCGCGGCTTTCATGTGGGAAGTCTGTTGGGTAGTTTGCTCATACACTTATTATTGTATAGATAATTTGCCGCACACGGCGGCGCGCTGCCTAGGAGGACTTCTTGGCCAGCAGCACGGCATTGCGCCTGTCGCGCTCGGTTTGCACGATGTCCGCCGCGCGCGCCTCGCTCAGGCCCGCCGTCTGCAGCACGGTGGCCGTCAGCTGCAGCGCCGCTTCCAGCGCCTCGGGCACGACCAAAGTCGCGCCCGCCTGTATCAGGGCCACGGCATGCGCCTCGTCGCGTGCCCGCGCATACACGGGCAGCAGCGGATATTCGCGGCGGATGGATTTCACGGCATGCAGCACGGATGCCGCATGGTCCATGGTCAGCACCACGGCGGCGGCGCGGTCGGCATTGACCTTCTGCAGCAGTTCCGCACGCGACGCGTCGCCGAAATACACGGGAAAGCCGCGCGGATGCAGGCTCGTCACCAGGCGCGCATCGTTTTCAATTGCCACGTAGCCGATATCCTGCTCCGTCAGCACCTTGGCCAGCAGCTGCCCCACCCTGCCGAAACCGGCAATGATGACGGTGCTGCCCTGCGGCGGACGGGCGCCTTCGGCCAGGTCGGCCAGCTGGTGATGATGGCGCTTTTCCCACCAGTTGCCGAAACCGCGCGCCGCTTTCGCCAGCGCCGGCGTGGCAAACAGGCTCAGGCCCACCACCAGCATGACGAACTGCGCCACTTCCGGAGCGATCAGCTTGGTACCGAGCGCATACGCGACAACGATAAACGCAAATTCGCCGCCCTGCCCCAGCAGCACGCCCGTTTCCACGGCCCGCCCCCAGTGAAAGCCGCCGATGCGGAAGATCACGCTGATGACCAGGGTCTTGAGGAAAAACAGGCTCAGCACGGCCAGCGGAATCAGGATCGGCGACTTGAGGATTTCACGCACGTCGATCTGCATGCCCACCGACATGAAGAACAGCCCCATCAGCAAGCCCTTGAAGGGCTCGATCGTCACTTCCACTTCGTGGCGGAATTCCGTTTCCGCCAGCAGCAAGCCGGCCAGCAAGGCACCGAGCGCCATCGACAGGCCCGCCAGATACGTCAGTCCCGCGATGCCCAGGGTGCTGAGCAGGGTCAGGGCCATGAAGACGTCGGGCTGGTGTTTCTTGACGAAAAACTGGAACAGCGGACGAATCACTCTGCGTCCCAGCAGGTAGATCAGCAGGATGGCGCCGGCCGATTTGACGGCCGCAAAGCTGAGCAGGTAAGCCAGGTCGTCGCTGCGCCCGCTGGCGAAGACGTCGATCAGGATAAACAGCGGCACCACCATCAGGTCCTGGAACATCAGGATGGAAAAGCCCGCCTGCCCGGCCGGGGTCTGCAAGGAACGTTGGTCAGTGAGCAACTGCATCACGACGGCCGTGGACGACAGCGACAGCACCATGCCCAGCACGATGGACGCTTCCAGCGACAGGCCAAAGTAATACGCCACGCCGCCGATCAGGCAGGCGCTGACGGCCACCTGCCCCACGCCCGCGCCAAACACCCAGCGCCGCAGCGCCCACAGGCGTTCCGTCGACAGTTCCAGGCCGATCATGAACATCAAAAACATCACGCCCAGCTCGGCCAGGCCGCTGACCTGCTCGGCGCGGACGAACGAGAAATGCGTCAGCCACGTGAATTCGCCGGCCCACAGGCCGAAGCCGAACGGCCCGAACAGGGCGCCGACGGCAAGGAAACCCAGCACCTGGTTGACTTTCAGGCGTTGCAATAGCGGAATGAAAATCCCGGCCAGGGCAAGAAACAGCAGGGTTTCTCGCAAATACGGTAAGGCGTGCTGCTCTTCCAAAATAATCCACATCCATGTCAGTGACGGCACGCATGCCGAATTGGCAATTGTCGCACGCAGGGCGGCGCCAGGGAACGCCCGGCGCCGTTATTTTTTGCCACAAGGCAATATATTCACTACTCCTGGCCCATGACAGGCGCTTCCTCCGCGGCCGGCGGCGCCAGCATGTCGGCACGCGGGCGGTCCCAGCCCGGCACATAGGCAGGGCATGGCCGGCTGCGGAACTGCTGCAGCTCGACGGTGGTGAAATTGGGCAGCATGCCGGGATTGAAGCGCACGTCCGTCAGCTTGTCCGCGTTCAGCCGGGGCATGCGGGCGAAGCGGAACCAGGCGTCGGCATAGCAATTATCCTCCTGCAATGCGCGCAAGGCGGCCAGGCTGCCCGTCGCCTGGGCGGAGACGGCGATGCCGGGCGCCAGCTGCTGCCCCGGCTTGCCCGTCTCGACCAGGCCGGCCGGGCAGGCGGCGGGCGCCAGCGACTCGGGCAGCAAGCTCAGGGTGCCGCGCCGCAAGGTGTACACGTCCGTTTTGCTGTCGAGCGAGACATAGATCCAGCACAGCGGATTGCTGGGGAAGGCCGTCATCGCCACATCCCACACGCGCGTGCCGGGGTCGAGCCGCTGCACGGCCGCCTCGATGCGCGTACGGCCAAGCGCCGAGGCCACGCCCTGCGTGCCGATGAAGGTGGCGGCCAGGGCAAAGGCCAGCAGCAGTGGCCCGCGCCCCCGCTCGCCTGCGCGCCCTTGCAGCACGGCCAGGATCACGCCCAGCCCCAGCAGCACGGCCAGGGACGCGGGCGCCAGATAGGTTTTATACGTGAAGAAACACAGGGCCGCCGCCAGCGCCGCCAGCAGCACGCTTTTCACGATGCCGTAGCGCAAGGACATGATGACGGGCACGCCCAGCAAGACCCAGAACATGGGCTCGACAATGAAGACCATGTCGCCGTACAGCCAGCGGCTGTTGAACGGATAGAACGGGTGCAAGCCATAGGAATTGAGGAAATCCATGCCCATGTGCAAGCAAAAGCCCAGCAGCAGACAGGCCGCCAGGCCGATGCGCGCGGGCACGCTTTCTTTCAGCAGCCGGCGCGCGCCGGGCCACAGCAGCCACAGCAGGGCCAGCAAGAGCAGCGCCTGCGGCAAGGCCAGCAGCAAGGTGTGCGTGTGGCCACGGTGGTGCAGCATGTAGCCGAACGGACGCGGCAACAGCTTGGTCAGTACCAGGTCCAGGTCGGGCGCGTTGCTGGCAAACCATGCCGTAAAGAGAAACAGCGCACGCCGGGTGCGCTGTGCGGGTGCCTGCGGCTCGGGCGGCAGGCTGCGGTGTACCAGTTCGCCGACCCCGAGGCCGATGACCGAATGCGTAATATTATCCATCGGGCAATTTTACAGGATGCGGCCACCCCAGGAGCAAAGGCTGGGGGCGTAGCGTCACGGTACGCCCCCGGCTTCTGCCATTCGGTGAGTCCATCAAGCCGCTACAGCGCCTGCAAATCTTCCCCGCGCATGCCCACCAGCAAGGCGCGCCCGTCCGGCATGACGCGGAATTCGCCATAGCGGGCCTTTTCCCAGCGCGCCGCCTCGCCTTCCTTGAAGAACCAGGCATCGCTGACCAGTACCCAGTTCCCATCCTTCGGCGTCAGCTCGAGCAGGAATTCGCCGGGCGCCAGCGCCTCGTTGGTGTAGGGGCGCAGCAGTTCCGCCACGCCGCGCGCATCGCGCCTGGCCACGACGAAAGGCCGGCCAGGCGCCCGCTCCACGCTGGCCAAAGTGCTCAGCACGCCCAGATTGACGAAATTGAGGCGCATGTAGTCGCCCTGCATCAGCGAGCGGGGGTCGACGGGTTCGAGCGCCACGAAGATTGCTTCTCCTTTTGCAATCAGCTGCTCTTTTTGCCAGATGCCGCCATTGGCAACCAGCAGCACCAGCAACAGTCCGCCCAGCACGCCCAGGCGCACGGCGCGGCGCTCAAGGACCATGCCCGCCGGTTTGCTTTCCACCAGGTGCAGCACGGCGCCGCGCGTGGCCAGCCACGACAGGGCGCACAGCACGGCGCCCGCTATCGCCAGCAGCGCCGCCTTGCTGGCCAGCGGCCAGGCCAGCTGGTAATAAAAGCTGCCGATGATCCACGCCGCCGCCAGCGCGGCCGCCACGGCCACGCGCGAGCGCCCGCTCGTCACGCAATACGCGAGGATCAGCAGCACGGGTCCCAGCGCCGGCATGAACCACGCCAGCACGATCAGTACCAGCGCCACGCCGATGGCGGGCAACTGGCGCAACGCGGGCCAGCGCCAGCCCGTCCAGGCGGCGGCCGCCGTGGCCAGCACCAGCGACACGCCATTCAAGGCCTGTGCATACCAGGCAAGACCCTGGTGCCGCGTCACTTCGCGTGCCACTTCGCCGGCAAAGCCACCGCCCAAGGCGCCGCCGAGCATGAAGGTCATGCCGGACCAGAAGACCAGTCCCAGCAGGATCGCCAGCACCCACCCCGTCGACAGCGATTCCAGGAAGGCGGCGACGGGCGCGCCGCGGCCATCGTTGAAGGCTTGCTTTTGCAGCCAGTGGGCGGCCAGCCACAGTGCCAGGGCCAGCATCCAGGCGAAATACAGTTCCGTGGGGTCGTTCTCGAAAATCCAGTCGCGCGTGCTATCGACGATGCCCAGCCCCAGCAAGCCGCAGGCGACCAGGCCCAGCAGCACGCGCAGCCAGTCGCGCGGCAAGGCGGCGGCCACCACCAGGCATGCCAGGCACAGCAGCAGCGACGCCGTCTGCGTGGAATAGTCGCGGTACAGCGCATAGCCGAGCAAGCCGCCGCCCACCAGCAGGCAGGGCACGGCCAGTTGCTCGACAAACAGCGCCACGCCGCGCGTACGGATCAGCAGCACGGCCACCACCAGCACGATGGCGGCCACGACATACGCGCCGGGACCGTGGCGCACGACGCTTTCCAGGCCCACGCCCAGCGCAATCATCAGGGGGATGGCGGCCAGCCAGGCGCCGAACGCCGTCATCAGCACCAGCGGCCACGGCCGTACATCCTGCACGGGACGGGCGGCGTTGGGCGGCAGCAGGCCGGCGCGCGTGGCGTCGTCGATCAGGACGGCGAGCGCATCGGCTCGTTGCGTATTGATATTGCTCATGCCGCCTCCCGGCGCGTGCGCCACAGTATGCCTTGCACGGTCAGCGCCAGCAGCACGGCGGCCAGCAAGCCCAGCACGGCCAGCGCGCCGACGCCATCGCCATGGCCGTTGAACAGCACGTGCGTCAGCCCTCCCACCAGCAAGGTGTTGATACCGAGCGCGACGGCGCTCAGGCCGAACACGTCAAAATAACGGCCGGTGGCCAGCAGGACGCCGGCGACGGCCAGCAAACCGAGACCGGCCCAGTACGGCGATTCGATCTCATTGCCGAACAGGGCACTGACGGCTGAACCCGTCACGAGGATGGTGAGCAGCACCAGTCCCAGGCGCAAGGCCCAGGTGCCCGCCCCCGTCCAGCGCGCCAGCAGGGGCGAGACCAGGGCGCAGGCCAGCAGCACGATCAGCCAGCCCGTCAGATAAACGGGCAAGTCGTCCGACTCCACGTGCCAGCTGTGGCGCGCATGGGCCTGCATCCACAGGGTGGCGCCCGTGGCCAGGATCAGCATCCATGGCGTCCACAGCACATCGCTGCGCGCCACCAGGCACAGCGGCAGCGCCAGCGCGGCCCACAGGGCGAACAGCTGCCACGGATCGGCGCCCGTCTGGTAGGTCTGGCCGAAATACGCGAACAGGCCGCCGATGGCCAGCATGGCTACCAGCAGCAGGGGCACCCTCGCCTTGGGCACGGCAAACGCGCCCAGGCACGCGGCGGCAAACACGCCTTGCAGCAGGGCAAAGCGGCCCATGCGGCCCAGTTCTTCCCAGTTGGCGGCGACCCAGAAGATCAGTCCCATGCCCAGCAGCGCGGCGCCCAGCACGGCCACGCCGCGCGGCAGCCAGTAGGCCAGGCGGGCAGGTTCGCGCTGGAAGCCGGCCACCTCCTCTAACTGCCGGGTTTGTTGGGCATCGAGCGCATGGGCCGAGGCGAGCTGGTACACGGCGAGGCGTAAATCCATCGTCTGCTTTCGTGGTGATTCTATGATGGTGAAGTAAAGGTCAACGCTCGACGCTGACGCCGCGCCAGAAGGCGACGTGGCCGGTAATTTGCTTGGCGGCATCCTTGGGCTGGGGGTAATACCAGGCCGCGTTGGCATTGGTCTGGCCATCGACGACCACGTCGTAATAGCTGGCCGTGCCCTTCCAGGGGCAAATGGTGGTGTGGCTGCTGGGACGCAGGTATTCCTGCTTCACGGCCGACGGGGGGAAATACACATTGTTTTCGACGAGCTCTACCTGCTCGTCGGTGGCTTGCGCGATGACGGCGCCGTTCCAGCTGGCTGTTGGCATTTGACTATCCTCCTGTGCGGAGTGTAGCCGAAATCAAGCGTCATGGCGCGCGCCATTGGCGCCCCGTTCAGGCGCCGCTGATGATCTGGCGCAAGGCCTGCTCAAACACTTCCGGTGGCTGGCCGCCGGAAATCAGGTGGCGCTCGTTGATGATGACGGCGGGCACCGAGTTGATGCCGTTCTGCTGATAGAAGCGTTCCTGCGCGCGCACGTCGTCGGCGTAGGCGTTCGATGCCAGCACCTCGGCCGCTTTCGCCATGTCCAGACCGACCTCGCCCGCCACTTTCAGCAGCAGCTCGTGCGACGAGGGATTTTGTCCCTGCGTGAAATAGGCGTCGAACAGCGCCATCTTGAGTGCCTTCTGGCGCCCTTCCAGCGCGGCCCAGTGCAGCAGACGGTGCGCGTCAAACGTATTGTAGATGCGGCCGCGCTTGTCCATGGCAAAGGTAAAGCCCAGCTGCTCGCCGCGCGCGCGGATCGCTTCGCGCGACTGCGCCATCTGTTCTTCGGTGGAACCATACTTGCGGGCGATGTGTTCGCCGATATCCTCGCCTTCGGGCGGCATATTGGCGTTCAGCTCGAAAGGCTGGAAATGGATCTCGGCCTGGACGGTGTCTTGCAGCTTGTCCAGCGCCTGCTCCAGCGACTTCAGGCCCACCACGCACCAGGGGCAGGAAACGTCGGAAACGAAGTCGATACGGACGGCAGTGGGAGTGGCGGGAGTAGTCGATACAGACATGGTGGCAGCCTTTGCGCGAGTCGGTGGCGGCCGCACCGCGCGGCGCCGCAAGGTTGGGGTCAGTTCCTTCGGAATCGGTATGCGCCCTATCAGGCCGCTTACCCCCGGCGGGTCCGACTCCGGTATTTTACTTCTTCTTCACGGGCGCCTTGGCCGCATCCTTCTTGCCGCCGATCTTGCTTTCTTTGCCAGAGAGCAAATTCGCAATGTTCTGGCTGTGGCGGTAGGCCAGCAGCACGCTCATGACGATGACGGCCAGCAAGATGGGATCGACGCCGAACAGCAAGCCATAGTAAAACGGCGCGAACAATGCCGCCACCAGGGCCGCCAGCGAGGAATAACGGAATGCGTAGGCAATGATCAGCCAGGTGGCCAGGGTTGCCAGGCCCAGCCATGGATTGATGCCCAGCAGCACGCCCAGGGCAGTGGCCACGCCCTTGCCGCCGACGAAGCGGAAGAACACGGGCCACAAATGGCCGAGGAAAACGGCGATGGCCACCAGGGCCACGGCCGTGTCGCCCACGCCCAGCGCGTTGGCAAAATGGTCGGCCAGGAACACGGCCAGCCAGCCCTTGGCGCCGTCGCCCAGCAGGGTCATGATGGCGGCGCCCTTGTTGCCGCTGCGCAGCACGTTAGTGGCACCGGGATTTTTCGAGCCATAGGTGCGCGGATCGGCAATGCCGTAGACCTTGCTCATTACCACGGCGAACGAAATCGAGCCGAGCAAGTAAGCGGCCACTGTCATTGCCACGGTTGTAATTACTGGATTCATTTCTTCCCTTTGTTATGTTTATTGCACCAGCATCCAGGCTGGCGCAGCAGAATATACACCAGCGCCCCGCCTACGGACAGGGCGGGGGCCGGTTTTCTTAATCCTGCAGGGCGCACTGCACCGGCTTGGCTTTCAATAAATCAATGAGTACCTGTGGCGCCAGCGAGACGAGAAAACCGCGCCGCCCGCCATTGATGTAGATGCGCGGCAAGTCCAGGATCGATTGCTCCACATACACGGGCATGGCCTTCCTGGTGCCGAACGGCGACGTGCCGCCGATCATGTAGCCGGAATGGCGCTGCGCCACTTCGGGCTTGCACGGCTCGACGGACTTGCAGCCGATTGAGCGGGCCAGGTTCTTGGTCGACACCTTGCAGTCGCCATGCATGAGCACGATCATCGGCCGCGCCGCCTCGTCCTGCATCACCAGGGTCTTGACCACTGCATGTTCGGGCACGCCGAGTTCGCGCGCCGAGACGCTGGTGCCGCCGTGCTCTTCATACGGATACGGGTGTTCTTCAAAGGAAACTTGGTGCTTGCGCAGCAACTGCGTCGCCTGGGTTTCGGAAATATGCTCTTTTTTAGCCATGCGTGATACGCTGATCGTTCAGTGAGGAGTGCTAATTATGCAGCAAGAAATCCGCTTTGCCACCTTCAATGCCTGCAACCTGGCCGCCGCCGGGGCGAAATTGTATGACAACCTGGATCCCTTGAGCCCGGCGCAATACGCGGCCAAGGCGGAGTGGACGGCGCGGCAGATCGACTTGCTGGATGCCGACGTCATCGGTTTCCAGGAAGTCTTCTCGCAAGCGGCCCTGCGCGACGTGCTGTCGCGCACGCGCCACTACCGCGAGGCCGTGCAGGCCGGCTACGATGCGATGGATGCCTCCGGGCGCATGTTGCCCACGGTGGCGCTGGTGTCGCGTTTGCCGCTGGCCGGCCCCGGTGTGGCCTTTGCGAACTTTCCTGCCGGCATAAGTTTACCCGCCGGCAGCCATGCCGCCGATGACGATGCCTGCCGCTTTGCCCGCGCGCCCCTGCATGTGCAGGTCGTCTTGCCCGGGGGAACCCTCACGGACGTGGTGGTCGTGCACTTGAAATCGCGCCGTCCCGATTACCGCCAGGGCGACGGCAGCGATGCGCTGTCGTATGCGCTGGCCAACCTGCGCTCGCTGCAGCGGCGCGGCGCGGAAGCCGTGGCCCTGCGCGTGCTGGTTAGCGAGCTGGGCCACAGCGGCCGCCCGCGCATCGTGCTGGGCGACTTCAACGATATCGCCAATGCCGTCACCACGGCCATCGTCATGGGCGCCGGCGCGCCAAGCGAAGCGGGAGCCGAGATGCGCGAGCGCCTGTTTGACGCCAACGCCATCCAGCTGCGCCAGGATGCGGCGCGCCACGCCGGCTACACGAATATCCACGACAGCGCCTACATGACGATCGACCACATCCTCGTCTCCGAACACTTCCACGCTGCCGCGCCGCGCGCCATCGGCGCGGTGCAGGAAGTGGTCTACGTCAACGACCATTTGCTGCTGGGCCTGCCGTACGCGTCCGACCATGGCCAGGTGCTGGCACGCATCAAGCTGCTGGGCAATCTGACCTGACAGGCGCTAATGCAATAGCCTGGCCAGGCTGCTGCCATCGACTTGCGCACTGGCATAGCGTCCCTGGTACTGCTGGCAGCCTTGCGCCTGCAGATACGCCAGCTGCTGCGCCGTTTCCACCCCTTCGGCGATCACCGTCAGCTGCAAGGCGCGCGCCATGGCGATGATAGTGGCGGCCACGGCTGTATCCTCAGCGGCCCCATCCGGCGCGCCCGGCAGGAAGGACGGGTCGATTTTCAGTTTATCCACGGGATAATGGCGCAAATTGGCCAGGCGCGAATAGCCGGTGCCGAAGTCGTCGATGGCCAGGCGGGCGCCCAGCGCGCGCAGCTGTGCCAGCACTTCGGCCAGGCGCGCGCCGCCCTTCATCAGCAGCGCTTCCGTCACTTCCAGTTCCAGCCAGGCGGCCGGCAAGCCCGACACCGCCAGCGCTTTCTGCACGCTGTGCAGCAAATTATTGTGCAGGCATTGCGTCGCCGACAGGTTGACGGAGACTTGCCAGGCGTGGCCCGCGTCGTGCCACGCGCGTGCGCGCAGGCAGGCGTGGCGCAGCACCCAGTTGCCGATCGACACCATCAAGCCGCACTCCTCGGCGACGGCGATGAAGCGCTCGGGTGGCAGCAAGCCCAGCTGTGGGTGGCGCCAGCGCAGCAGCGCTTCCGCGCCGATGATGGCGCCGCTGGCCACGTCGAGTTCGGGCTGGAACTCCAGCTCGAACTCATCATTGCCCAGCGCGGCGCGCAAGCCTTGCTCCAGACTGGCCCGCTCGACGATCTGCGCATGCATGTGCGCATTAAAAAACTGGAAATTATTGCGCCCGCCTTCCTTGGCGTGGTACATGGCGACATCGGCGTTGTGCAGCAGGCTGTCGATGGTCTCGCCATCGCTGGGAAAGATGGCCACGCCGATCGAGGTGGACACATGCAGCTCGTAATCGCCCAGCTGGTAGACCTGGGTCACGGCATGCAGCAGGCTGGCCGCCACGTGGGCCGCCTGGTCGATGCCGCCCACCTCGGCCAGGATGATGACGAACTCGTCGCCGCCATGGCGGCTGACCGTGTCGACGCCGCGCACGCAGCGCACCAGCCGCCGCGCCACTTCCTTGAGCAGCAAATCGCCCACGTGATGGCCCATGCTGTCATTGATGTGCTTGAAGTGATCCAGGTCCAGGTACAGGATGGCCAGCATGCTCAGCTTGCGCCGCGCGGCCGCCAGCGCCAGCGACAGCCGGTCCAGCAGCAGCACGCGGTTCGGCAAGTCGGTGAGGAAATCGTGCTCGGCCAGGTGGCGCGTGTGCTCCTCGCTTTTCTTGCGCTCGCTGATATCGCTGAGGATGGCCAGGTAATTGCTCAATTGCCCCTGCGGATCGCGGATGGCCGTCAGCGACAGCCAGGCCGGGTAGCGCTGGCCATCCTTGCGCTGCCCCAGGATATCGCCCTGCCAATAGCCATTCGCATCGACCTCTTCCCAGACGTGGGCGAAGAACGCCAGCGCGTCGGGCTCCGTGCGGTGCATGATGAACGTCTTGCCCAGCATGTCGTCCCGGCTAAAGCCGCTCAATTCGCTATACGCGGGATTCATGCTGACCACCCGTTGCTGCGCGTTCATCACGACGATGGCTTCGCGCGCGTGTTCCACCACCTGCGCCGACAGGTACAGGGCCTGCTCGGCCAGTTTGCGCGGGGAGATATCGCGGATCACGGCGTAAAACAGATAGGTATGGTCGAGCGTGACGGAGGTCAGCAGCACTTCGCCCCAGAACAATTCGCCCAGGCAGGTTTGATAGCGCCAGTCATAGCGCCAGTTGCCCTGCGCGTGGGCCTGCGCCGCCAGTTGCGTGCCGCGCGAGGAAGACAATTCGCCATCGGGCTGGCGCAGGGGCGAAAAATCGCTGAGACGGCGTCCCAGCAGGCGTGGCCGTCCCTCGCACTGAAACAGGGCGATGGCGGCCGGATTGGCTTCGGCGATATGTTCGTCGCGCAGCAGCACGATGGCGTCGGCCGATTTCTCGTACAGCTGACGGAAATTGTCTCCCATTAACAGCAGCGCACCCTGCCCTGTTCCCTCCTGGCCGCTGGCCGTCAGGTCGATATCGATGCACACCACCTGCCGCACGCGCCCGGCCTGGAGAACGGGAAACACGGTGGAACAGATGCAGCGGGGCGCCGCGCCATCGCTGCCCAGTTTCCACAGCCGCGCGCTGCGTGCCTTGCCGCTCTGCCACACAGCGGCCAGTTCGCCGGACAACTGCTCGGCCAGGGCGCCGCCAGCGGGCAGCGCGGCGGCCACCGTGGCCCACGGCTGGCCCAGTGCCAGCTCGGCCGCCACGCCATACAGACGCGCCGCCCCCGGACTCCAGTAGCGCACCAGGCCTTCGCTGTCGATGCCGCGCACGGCCATGCCGGGCGCCTGCTCCACTGCGGCAACAATGATGGAGAGCAAATCCAGCGCCTTGCCGGCCGGCCCGGTTCCAGCGTCGGCGGCAAGCAGCAGGCGGCCCGGCGACGGGGCGGCTCCGGCAATCCGATCAGACATCAGGCCCCCTCGTGGCGCGGCCGCACCGCAACCGCGAGACCATGGCCTGTCCGGTGGCGCAACCATCCCAGTCATTCTTGCGCGCCGGCGAATCGGCTTATTGAGGAAGCTCAAGCATCGTGACGCGCAGGGAAGGCATGCTGGCGCGTGCCGCACGCCATGCCTTTGGCGCCCGTTTTTTGCATTCCATCCCCGGTTTTGTGCAATCTGTCGCACGGCGATGGCAGGCGGACTTGATTCTTCATAAAGTGGCAACATGCGCATCGCCGTGAACGGCAGCAGCGGCAGGCGTGCCGTCTGCTGCCGCCACGGCGGTGCGCTACCCGAATTGCTCCCGGCCCGCCGCAGGCCGGCCGAACCGAGACCTGGCGCCGAAGCCCTGCGCCGCCTCCAGACCAAGAATCCTATGAAAAACGAGACACTGCCCCCGCCCGCCCCTTCCACCGCCCGCCGCCCGCGCCGCTGGCGCGCGCCCCTGCTGGTCCTCGTCGTGCTGGGCCTGGCCGGCGGCGGCTGGACCGTCATGCAATCGAAGCAGCAAGCGGCCAAGGCCGCGGAACAGCAGGCCAGCAAGAAGAAGGAGCAGGAAAAGACGCCCGTGCACGAGCTGGCGCAAGGCGACGTGGCGGCCATCGATGCGCGCGCGCTGGCCATCAGCCTGCCCCTGTCCGGTTCGCTGGCGCCGCTGACGCAAGCCACCATCAAGGCCAAGGTCTCGGGCGAAATCCACGCAACGACCTTGCAGGAGGGCCAGAGCGTGGCCGCCGGGCAAATCCTCGTGCGCCTGGACGCGGCCGACCAGCGCGCCCGCCTGACGCAGCAGCAAGCCATGCTCGACGAAGCCCAGGCGCGATTGTCTATGGCGGCCAAGAATGAAGCCAACAGCCAGGCCCTGCTCAAGCAAAAGTACATTTCGCAGACGGCGTACGACACGACGCAGAACTCCGTCGACCTGGCGCGCGCCAGCGTCAAATCGGCGGCCGCCATGGTCGACATCGCCCGCATCGCCCTGGCCGACACGGTGATCCGCGCGCCCATGGCCGGCATCGTCAGCAAGCGCCACGTGCAGGCCGGCGAAAAAGTGGCGCCCGACATGCCCGTCTACACCATCGTCAACCTGGCGCAGCTGACACTTGAAGCGCCCGTGCCGAGCGCGGAAATTCCCCGCATCAAGCTGGGCCAGGATGTGCACTTCAAGGTCGACGGCTTCGGCGCGCGCGATTTTAGCGGCAAGGTCACGCGCATCAACCCCACCACCGAGAGCGGCTCGCGCGCCATGCTGGTCTACATCGCCGTCGACAATGGCGATGGCGCGCTGCGCGGCGGCATGTTCGCCAAGGGCAGCATCGTCACCGAGCGATCAAGCGTGGCGCCGCTGGTGCCGTTGACGGCCGTGCGCAACGAAAAGCAGGGTCCCGTCGTGTATGCGCTGGTCAACAACAAGGTGGTCGAGCAGCCCGTCACCCTGGGCTTGCGCAACGAGGATGAAGGCTATGCGGAAGTCAAGTCGGGCCTGGTACCGGGCGCCAGGGTCATCGTCGCCAAGCTCGATGGCGTGAAGCCTGGCCACGGCGTGACGTTCGCCGCGCCCGCCGCCGCCCCTGCCGCGCCGGCGGCCGTGCTGGCACGGAAGGATTAAACCATGTGGATGACCAAAGTCAGTATTCAAAACCCCGTCTTTGCCACCATGGTCATGGTGGCGCTGGTGGTGCTGGGCATCTTCTCCTACCGGGGCCTGGGCGTGGAAAGCATGCCCAGCGTGCAGTTCCCCTTCGCAGCCATTGAAGTGAACTACCCTGGCGCCTCGCCCGAAGCGGTGGAAAACGACATCACGCGCCCCATCGAGGATGCCGTCAACACCGTCAGCGGCATCAAGACCATCCGCGCCAACTCGTGGGAAGGACGCGCCGGCGTCTACCTGGAATTCGAGCTGTCGACCAACATGGACAAGGCCATGCAGGACTTGCGCGACAAGGTGGCCCTGGTGCGCCCGCGCTTCCCGAAAGAAGCCAAGGATCCGTTCATCGCCCGCGCCGAAGGCGACAACGAGCGCCCCATCGCCACCATCGTGCTGACCTCCACCGGGCATGACCTGCGCGCGCTGTCGACCATGACGGAACAGATCATCAGCAAGCGCTTCCAGGGCGTGGCCGGCGTCGGGCAGGTCAAGCTGCGCGGCCTGCGCGCGCGCCAGATCCTCATCAGCCTCAAACCCATCGAACTCAATGCCCAGGGCATCGGCGTCGATGAAGTGATCCGCGCCATCCAGGCCACGAATACCAATTTGCCGGCCGGTTCCATCAGCCATGGCGCGGCCGAACAGCTGGTGCGCGTGGAAGGCAAGATCAAGGATGCGCGCGAATTTGGCAAGATCATCGTGGCGCGCCGCGCCATCGGCCCCGTCTACCTGGACCAGGTGGCCAGCGTCATCGACGGCGAGCAGGAAGAGCTGTCGATCTCGCGCATGAACGGCCAGCAGGCCGTGACGATGGAAATCACCAAGGTGCAGGATGCCAACGTGGTGGAGGTAGGCACCGGCATCCTGAAAGTGGCGGCCGACCTGCAGAAAAGCCTGCCGCCCGATATCACCCTGCGCGTGCTCGACGACGAATCGGAACGCGTGCAAAGCCAGCTCGATAACGTCAAGCGCACCATCATCGAGGGCGCCGTGCTGACCATGGTCATCGTCTTCCTGTTCCTGCACTCGTGGCGCTCGACCATCATCACGGGATTGACCTTGCCGATCTCCGTGCTGGCCAGCTTCATCGCCATGAAGGCCTTCGGCTTCACCCTGAACTTCCTGACCCTGATGGCGCTCTCCTTGTGCATCGGCCTCTTGATCGATGACGCCATCGTCGTGCGCGAAAATATCGTGCGCCACCTGGGCATGGGCAAGAACCACTACCAGGCGGCCAACGACGGCACCAATGAAATCGGCCTGGCCGTGATGGCCACCACCTTTGCCATCGTTGCCGTGTTCGTGCCGGTGGCCTTCATGGACGGCATCATCGGCCGCTTCTTCCTGCAGTTCGGCATCACCGTGGCCGTCGCCGTGCTGGTTTCGCTGTTCGTCAGCTTCACGCTCGACCCGATGCTGTCGTCCGTCTGGCGCGACCCAGTCAAGGACCGCTTCAAGTACGCGCCATGGCTGGGCCGTTTCATGGCCTGGATCGAGACGGGCATCGACCGCCTGCACGTGTGGTACGGCAAGGTGCTGGACGTCGCCCTGCGCTGGCGCAAGACCACCCTGGCCACGGCCGTGGCCCTGTTCGCGGCCAGCCTGATGCTCGTGCCGATGATCGGCGGCGAGATGTTCCCGGAAACGGACCAGGGCTGGGTCAACCTGCGCTTCAAGACCCCCGTCGGCTCCAGCCTCGACTACACGGATACCAAGGTGCGCCAGATCGAAACGGCCCTGAAGGAATTCCCCGAGATCGACAGCCTGGTGGCCAACGTGGGCACGCAGGACGGGCGCAACACGGCCGAGGTCAACCTGAAACTGACGGACCTCAAAAAGCACAAGCGCCGCTCGCAGCAGGAACTGGAAAAGCTGATCCGCGAACGCCTGGCGCCGATCGCCGGCATCACCCTGTCCGTTGGCCAGCGCCCCATCTTCATCGCCATTCTGGGCACGGATGAAGGCAAGCTCGATGCGGTGGCGCACACGCTGATGGACAAGATGCGCAACATCAAGGGCCTGGCCGACATGGAGTACAGCCAGGAAGGCGCCAATCCTTCCACCACCGTGAAGATCAACAACGAACTGGCCAGCGACCTGGGCTTGTCGGTGCAGCAGATCGGCGCGGCCCTGCGTCCGTTCGTGGCGGGCGACACGGTCAGCCACTGGCTGGCGTCCGACGGACAGAACTACGACGTCAACGTGCAGCTGCCGAAATCCGGCCGGCAAAAGGTGGCCGACCTGGCCGACCTGTCGCTGGCGTCGAGCAAACTCGATGCGAATGGCAAGCCGGTCATGATTCCGCTGCGCCAGGTGGTCGACTTCGTGCCGTCTTCCAGCCCGCAAGTGCTGAAGCGCCAGGCCTTGCAGCGCCGCGTCGCCATCTATGCGGGCACGCAGGGCCGCCCCGCCGGCGACGTCGACGCCGACGTGCAAAAGGCCATGCAGTCGATCGACCTGCCGCCCGGCGTGCGCTTCGACGTGGCCGGCAATGCGCAGCAGATGGCCGAAACCATGGGCGGCGCCATGATGGCGCTGGGCATCGCCGTGATCTTCATCTACCTGGTGCTGGCATCGCAGTTCGGCAGCTTTTTGCAGCCGATCGCCATCATGGTCTCGCTGCCGCTCTCCTTGATCGGCGTGCTGGCCGCCCTGCTCATCACGGGCAGTACCCTGAACATCTTCTCCGTGATCGGCTTCATCATGCTGATGGGCCTGGTGACCAAGAATGCGATTTTGCTGGTCGACTTCACCAACCAGCGCCAGCGCGAAGGCCTGGGGCAGTTCGAAGCGCTGATGGAAGCTGGCCAGGTGCGCCTGCGCCCCATCCTGATGACGACCCTGGCGATGGTCTTCGGCATGCTGCCGATGGCCATCGGCATGGGCGACGGCGGCGAATCGCAGGCGCCGATGGGCCGCGCCGTCATCGGCGGCGTCATCACCTCGACCCTGCTGACCCTGGTGGTGGTGCCCGTCGCCTACACCTACCTCGACAGCCTGGGCAAACGCGCCGCGCGCTTCTTTGGCGGCGGCGAGCATGCGCACGCCGATGCCGATGCCGCCAGCGCCACGCACTAAGCTTTTGACCGGTCGCCTTCACCGTCCCCGCATTGGCGGGGACGACGCGGCGGCTTCCTGAAGAGAGCTTCAGTTGACCAAAGCGGCCCCACTGGCTAGACTGTTCCCGTTATCAATGATACGGAGTGACTCGTGGGTGCTTGTTCCAGTGACAGTAGTCGATTGACCATCGGCGATCGGCCTTAGGCAAGACGCGCGCATTCCGCCCGCCCTGCCCATGGCAAGGTGCGGTTTTACCAGCGGCGATGTCCATTCGCCGCAATTCCCCCTCATCGTTCCACCGTTATCGTCTGCTGCCCCCTTTCGGGGCGAATTGACTTCGCCCCTGCACTCGCCTGTTCCTCCCCAGCCGGGAGAAATAATGGTGGTATTTGACTTTGCGCTGCGCGTTGCCGCGGCATTGACCCTGGGCGCCGTGATCGGCGCCGAACGCCAGCTGCGCCAGCGCATGGCGGGCCTGCGCACGAACGCGCTGGTCTCCGTCGGCGCGTCGCTGTTCGTGATGGTTTCCGTGCTCGAAGGCGATAGCGCCGGCCATATGCGCATCGCCGCGCAGGTGGTGTCGGGCATTGGATTCCTTGGCGCCGGCGTCATCATGCGCGAAGGCATGACGGTGCGCGGCCTGAACACGGCCGCCACCCTGTGGTGCTCGGCCGCCATCGGCGTGCTGTGCGGCCTGGGGTTTTCCCTGGAAGCGGCCATCGGCACGGCCTTCGTGCTGGTCGCCAACCTGGTGCTGCGCCAGCTGGCCCAGCGCATCAACACGCACGGCAGCGAGGCCGGCATCGAGACGGAAAGCATCTACCGCGTCACCGCCGTGTGCGAAGCGGAGCAGGAAGTCCAGGTGCGCAACCTGATGCTGCGCATGATCAGCGGCATGCCGGCCTTGATGCTGCAATCCTTGCACAGCGAAGATGCGGCGCAGGCCGGGCGCATCGAAGTGCGCGCCGACCTGCTCACGCCCCTGTCCAGCCTGGGTTTGCTGGAGCAGATCGTCAGCCAGGTGAGCCTGGAAGGCAGCGTCTCGGCCGTGCGCTGGGCGCTGGTCAATAACGCGGAATTTGTCGCCGAACGGGGAGTGTGATGATGAAAAAATTCTTTCACTGGTTTGCCCGGCGCGCGCCTGCCGTCGCCACCTACCGCCTGACCGTCACCTGCCCTGCGGCGCAGGCCGACCATGTGGTGCGCCTGCTGCTGGCCGAATTGCAGGGCGCTGGCCTCGCGCCGTCGCAGATCGTGCGCAGCTGGGACGAAGGCAAACGCGTCGTGCGCCTGATCGCCACGGTGCTGTGCCAGCTGGTGCAGCGCGCCGTGCTGGTGCGCTTCGTCAACCGCGCGGGCGCCTGGCCGCAGGTGCGGCAGGTGCGCTGGGAAGGCGTCACGCCGTCACTCTGAGGCGGGCAGGCGCATGGTAAACAGCGCGCCGCCGTCGGGGCGGTTGCGCGCCTCGATGCTGCCGCCATACGCGTGCACGATGGCTTGCGACAGGGCCAGGCCCAGGCCAAAGCCGGGCGCCTCGCCCGCGCGCGCCTGAGCGCCCCGGTAAAAGCGCTCGAACAGATGCGGCAAGTCTTCCACGCCGATGCCCGGCCCCGCGTCGGCCACGCCGACGGTCGCCTGCGTGCCATCGCGCGCCACGCGCACCGTGATGACGGTATCTGGCGGCGAAAACTTCACGGCGTTATCCAGCAGATTGGCCAGCACCAGGTCCACCGGGCCGGCCGCCACGCGCGCGTGCACTGCCTCACTGTCATCGAAGACGATGCGGATGCCGCGCTGCGCCGCCGCCTTGTCGAGCCGCTGCGCCGCCGCCCGCACGAGCGGATTGAGCGCGATGGTTTCCACGGCATTGCGCTCCTGGCCCACGTCCAGGCGCGTGAGCATCAGGAGTTCTTCCACCAGGGTCGTCAGCCGCTGCACTTCATCGAGGCAGGACGCCAGCGCATCGACATACTCGGCCGACTCGCGCGGGCGGCGCAGGGTAATCTCGATTTCCGTGCGCAGCCGTGACAGGGGCGAACGCAATTCGTGCGAGGCGTCGGCCGTGAAGCGGCGCTGCGCGTCGTAGCCATGTTCCAGGCGGTCCAGCATGGCGTTCAGGGTGTCGACCAGGCGGCCGATTTCGTCCGGCGTGCCCGGATGCGGCAGGCGCTGGTGCAGGCTGGCTTCGCCGATCGAGTGCGCCTGATCCACCACGTCGTCGATGGCGCCCAGCACGCGGCGCGTGAGCATCTCGCCGGCCAGGCCCACGGCCGCCAGCAAGGCCAGCGCCATGGCGCCAAACAGCACGGTGGCGGCGGCCAGCACGTGGTTGGTATCGTCGAGCGAACCGGCCACCTGCACCGCCAGGCCCGCGCCGGACGAGGGCACGGGAATCGAGACCATGCGCAGCGGCTCCTCGCCAAACTTCGGCAGGGTTTCAAAGACCGTCTCGCCGGCTGCCAGGCGCGCCAGCAGAGCCGGTGGCGCGGGCAGCTGCGCCGCTTCCAGGTTGCGGCTGCGCGCCAGCACGCGGCCTTCGCCATCGATGATCTGCACCAGGCGGTCGAGCCGCATCAGCGATGGCGGCGCCAGGCCCGGCGCCACCTCGTGCACCTGCACCGGCTGGCGCGGCGCGGCCGGCAGCATGGCCATTTCCGTCTCGCCTAGCGCCAGCAGGGCCGCATCGAGCTGGCCATGCACGGCGCGCGACAGGCCCCAGTAGCCGGCCAGGGCGGTGCAGGCGACGATGGCGAGGATCACCGCCAGGTGCACCAGCAGCAAGCGCTTGCGAAAGCTAGCCACCGTTGTTTTCCGCCAGGCGGAAGCCCCGTCCGCGCACCGTGTGTATCAGTTGCGGCAAGCCCGCCGCATCGACCTTGCCGCGCAGGTTGCGCACGTGGACGTCGATCAGGTTATCGATGCCGATCAGGTCCGCCTGCCAGATTTGCTCGGCCAGGCGCGCGCGGCTCACCACCTCGCCCGCCTGGCGCAGCAGGATCAACAGAATCGCGTATTCCTTGGGCGTGAGCACCAGCGGCGCGCCGCCGCGCGTCACCTGGTGGCTGACGGGATCGAGCGTCAGGTCGGCCAGCGCCAGCACCAGCGGACGGCTGATGTCGGAGCGGCGCAGCAGGGCGCGGATGCGCGCCAGCAGCTCCTCGAATTCAAACGGTTTGGTGAGGTAATCGTCGGCGCCCGTGTTCAGGCCCGCCACCCTGTCGGCCGTGGCGTCGCGCGCGGTGAGCATCAGCACCGGCGTCTGGATGTCGCGCGCGCGCAAGTCGCGGCAAAAGTCGATGCCCTGCTTGCCCGGCAACATCCAGTCCAGCACGATCACGTCGTAGTCGACGGCGTAGCTTTCCTCCTCGCCCTCTTCCGCGCTGTGCGCCACGTCGACCACAAAGCCTTCTTCCTGCAAGCCACGGGCCAGCAGGCGCGCCGCCTTGCGGTCGTCTTCCACCAGGAGGATTCTCATGCCTGCCCTTCGCATTTGTATCTATTTTGCCGTGTTCCCATGCCGGCATTTTACCGCGCCGCAGCGTGCGCGCACCGAACCTGAAGAATGATTCAGGCGTTCTTGGGCGCTTCTTCAGGAGCACCTTGCTATGCTTTTCCGGCGTTGTAGTGGCACCGCTCTCCTGCCGCCGCCAGCGCCCCCCCTGACCGCCCGCCTGGGCATGGCATCCACGCATGCCTCCTCACCACCAACAACAAGGAAACACGGGATGAACACGACCACCCCCAACGCCCTGGGCGCCTGCTGCGCGCTCGCCGTGGCCATCAGCTGCTCGGCCCTGGCCGGCTGCGCCAAACCGACGGCGGCGGCCACGCCATCAGCGTCTGCCCAGGCACGCCACCTGGACGACGGCAGCATCGCCGTCGACAAGATGTCGCCGCTGCGCCAGCGCCTGCACATCGCGCCCGCGCTGGAGCAGGACATCGCCACGCTGACGCAGGCGCCGGGCAGCATCGAGGCGATGCCGGAAAAGCTGGTGAAAATCACGCCGCCCCTGGCCGGGCGCATCACGCGCTTGCAGCGCGCACTGGGCGACAGCGTGAAAGCGGGCGAACCGCTGTTCACGCTCGATTCGGCGGAACTGAGTGCCGCCTACGCGGATGACAGCAAGGCGAAGTCCGCCCTGCAGCAGGCGCGCCAGGAACTCGAGCGCCAGAAAACCCTGTTCGAGGCGCAGATCGCCGCGCGCAAGGAATACGAGGCGGCGCAAACGGCATTCGAGCAAGCCCACAGCGATGCGCAAGCCAGCGCCGACAAGCTGGCGCAGTACGGCGCCGGCGTGAGCGGGACCCGCCGCGCCCGCCGCGATTATGTGCTGCGCTCGCCCATCGCCGGCACCGTAATCGCCATGGACGGCGCCCAGGGCGGCTACTGGAACGATATCAACGCCCCCGTCATGACAGTGGCCGACCTGTCCACCGTGTGGCTGTCGGCTAACGTGGCCGAGCGCGACCTGGCGCAGCTGGCGGTGGGACAAAAGGCCAGCATCGCGGTCGATGCCTGGCCGGGCAAAAGCTTCGACGGCAAGGTGGCATACGTGGGCGCCGTGCTTGATGTGGAGACGCGCACGGTGAAGGTAAGAGTGGCCATCGACAACCGGGCCGGCACCTTCAAGCCGGGCATGTTCGCCCACGCGGGCTTTGCCGGCGCCCCGCGCCGCGCCATCCTCGTGCCGGCGGCGGCCGTGCTGCAAAGCGGGCTGTCGACGCGCGTGATGGTGGAAAAAAGCCCGCTGCTGTTCGCGCCGCGCACGGTGGAAGTGGGCGCCAGCCATGGCGGGCAGGTGGAAATCGTCGCGGGACTGAAAGCCGGTGAACGCATCGTCGTCAAGGAAGGAGTGCTGCTCAATGATTGACCGTTTTATCGCCACCTGCTGCCAGCGGCGCGGCATCGTCTGGCTGGTCCTGCTGTTCGTCACCGCCTACGGCGTCTACAGCTGGAAACAGCTGCCCATCGAAGCCTATCCCGACATCGCCGACGTCACCTCGCAGATCGTCACGCAGGTGCCGGGCCTGGGCGCCGAGGAAATCGAGCAGCAGATCACCATCCCGCTCGAACGCGCCCTGCTGGGCACACCGGGCATGCATGTGCTGCGCACGCGCAGCCTGTTCGCGCTGTCCTTGATCACGGTGGTATTCGAAGATGGCAGCGACGGCTACTTCACGCGCGAGCGGCTGCAGGAGCGCCTGGCCAGCGTGAATCTGCCGTACGACGCCAAGCCGGGACTCGATCCGTATACGTCGCCGACGGGCGAGATCTACCGCTACACGCTGGAGTCGAAAACGCGCAGCCTGCGCGAACTGTCCGAGTTGCAGTTCTGGACCGTGATCCCCCGCCTGCAGCAGGTGCGCGGCGTGGCGGACGTGAGCAATTTCGGCGGCCTGACGACACAATTCATGCTGGAACTCGATCCCGCAAAACTCGACAGCTACGGCTTCTCGCTGGCACAGGTCAAGGATGCCATCAACGCCAACAACATCAGCGGCGGCGGCAGCGTCATTGACCGCGGCCAGCAATCGTACGTGGTGCGCGGCGTCGGCTTGCTGCATTCGCTCGACGACATGGGCAACGTCGTCGTCAGCAGCAAGGACGGCGTGCCCGTGCTGGTGAAGGACCTGGGCAAGCTCGCGTACGGCAACGTCGAGCGGCGCGGCATCCTCGGCAAGGACAACAATCCCGACACCATCGAAGGCATCACCCTGCTGCTGAAGGATTTCAACCCGTCCGCAGCGCTGGCGGGCATCCATGCGGCCGTGGACGATCTGAATGCCAACGTGCTGCCGAAGGATGTGCAGGTCGTGCCCTATCTGGACCGCAGTTCGCTGATCGACGCCACCCTGCACACGGTCAGTTATACCTTGGGCGAAGGCATGCTGCTCGTCGCCCTGGTGCTGCTGCTGTTCCTGGGCAGCCCGCGCGCGGCCGCCATCGTCGCGCTGACGATTCCGCTGGCCCTGCTGATCGCCTTCATCTTCATGCACCATTTCAAGATTCCCGCCAACCTGCTGTCCCTGGGCGCGATCGACTTCGGCATCCTTGTCGACGGTTCCGTGGTGGTGCTGGAAAACATACTGCGCCGCCGTGAACGCGAGCAGGAACGGCCGCTCTCCCTGCAGGACGCCATCGGCGCCACCTTGCAAGTGGCGCGCCCCATCATGTTCGGCATGGCCGTCATCATCGCCGCCTACCTGCCCCTGTTCGCCTTCCAGCGCATCGAGTACAAGCTGTTTTCGCCGATGGCGTATGCGGTGGGCGCGGCGCTGGTGGGCGCGCTGGTGGTGGCGCTGGTACTGATACCTGGCCTGGCCTGGCTGGCCTTCCGCAAGCCGCGCCGCATGCCGCACAACCGCGTGCTCGATCAGCTGGCGGGCGCGTACGGCCGCTTCCTCGAGCGCATGGTGGGCAGGAAGCGCTGGGTGGCGATGGTGTGCGCAGGATCGCTCGCAGCGCTTGCCATCCTGGGCGCCGGCATCGGCCGCGATTTCCTGCCCTACCTCGATGAAGGTTCGCTGTGGCTGCAGGTGCAGATGCCGCCCGGGATCACCCTGGACAAGGCGTCCGAAATGGCCAGCGAATTGCGCCGCGCCGCGCTGGAATTTCCGGAAGTGTCGACCATCGTCACGCAGACGGGCCGCAACGACGATGGCACCGATTACTGGACACCGTCGCACATCGAGGCCAGCGTGGGCCTGCATCCGTACAAAAGCTGGAAGTCTGGCATGAGCAAGCAGCAGCTGATCGCCAAAATGAACGAGCGCTTCGCCCGCATGCCCGGTTTCACAGTGGCCTTCATGCAGCCGATGATCGACGGCGTGCAGGATAAATTGTCGGGCGCGCACAGCGACCTGACGGTGAAAATCTTCGGCAACGACCTCGATGAAGTGCGGCGCATCGCCGGCAAGGTAGCCAATGTCCTGAAGACTGTCCCGGGCGCTTCCGACGTGGCCGTGGACGTCGAGCCGCCGCTGCCCAACCTGAAGGTGGAACTGGACCGCGCCAAGGCGGCCCGTTACGGCATCAATGCGGCCGACGTGGCCGACCTGATTTCCACCGGCATCGGCGGCGCGCCCATCGGCCAGGTCTACGTGGGCGAGAAAAGCTACGACATCGCCGTGCGCTTCCCGCCGGCCGTGCGTTCCAGCCCCGACGCCATCGCCAGCCTGATGCTGACCGCCGCGAATGGCGCCCAGGTACCGCTGGCGCAAGTAGCCAGCATCAGCACCACCTCGGGCGAGAGCGTGATCGTGCGCGAGATGGGACGGCGCCACATCATCGTGCGCCTGAACGCCCGTGGGCGTGACCTGGCCGGTTTCCTGGCTGAGGCGCGTCCGCTGGTGGCGCAAGCCGTGGCAGATGAACACCAGCGCATCACCGTCGAGTGGGGCGGCCAGTTCGAGAACCTGCAGCGCGCGCAAAGCCGTTTGGCCCTGATCCTGCCCATGACGCTGGGCGCCATGTTTTTGCTGCTGTTTTGCCAGTTCCGCAACCTGCGCCAGCCTGCGCTGGTCTTGCTGGCCGTGCCGCTGGCCATGCTGGGCGGCCTGGCCGCGCTGCACCTGCGCGGCATGACCCTGAACGTGTCGAGCGCCGTCGGCTTCATCGCCCTGTTCGGCGTGGCCGTGCTCAATGCCGTGCTGATGCTGGCGCAGATCAACCGCCTGCGCAGCGACGAAGGGAAAGGCCTGCGCGAGGCCGTGCTGGAAGGCGCGCGCGACCGCATGCGTCCCGTGCTGATGACGGCCACCGTGGCCGCCCTGGGCCTGACGCCGGCCATGCTGGCGACAGGCCTGGGCAGCGACGTGCAGCGCCCGCTGGCCACCGTGGTGGTGGGCGGCCTGGTGACGGCGACGGCATTGACCCTGCTGCTGTTGCCGGCCCTGTATTACCTGATCGAGGCGCACCTGCAAAAACGCCAGAAGCATACCGAAGGAGAAACCCATGACACGTTGTAATGTACTGCTGGCGGCCTGGCTGATCGCGCCCGGCGCCCTTGCCACTCCGTTGAGCTTTGACACCTATCTGTCCGCCGTGGAAAGCCACAGCCTGGAACTGCAGGCGCAGCAGCAAGGCGTCGTCTCGGCCAGGGCCGGCATCGGCATGGCCGGCCTGCGCCCCGATCCGGAATTCACCTTGGGCGCCGCGCGCGAAACCGTGCACGCGCTGCCGCACCGTCCCGTCACGTGGACGCCGGCACTCAGCATGGCCATCGAGACGGGCGGCAAGCGCGCCGCGCGCATCAAGGCGGCGCACAGCAATGTCGTGCTGGCAGAGGAAACGGTGGCCGGCTTCAGGAACGATCTGTATGCGGCGGCGGCGGCGGCGTTCACCGAAGCGTGCCGCACGCGCGACGTCGTGGCGCGCAAGGAGCAGACCATGGCGGCCCTGTCAAAAGTGGTGGAAGCAAATGGCGTGCGCCTGAAGGCGGGCGACGTGGGCGGCATCGAACTGCTGCAGTCGCGCGTGGAGCGCGACCAGTTCCAGGCCGAGCTGGCACAGGCGCGCAGCGAGGCCGACAGCGCCATGCTGGAGCTGTCGCCGCCCCTGGGGCGCCAACTCGACAGCCTGTTCCCGCAGGCGCAGCTGGCCTGCGACTTCGCCGCGTACGCAGGCTCGGACAAGGACGCCAGCGTGCTGGTGCCGCAGGCGCTCAACGCCCGCAGCGACGTGCGCATCGCCCGCGCCGCCCTGGACAACTTGCGCGATGGCGCGGCGCTGGTGCGCGCCAACCGCGCCGTCGATCCGACGGTAACGGTAGGCCTGTCGGCGGCGCGCGGCTACCGCGATGGCATCGACGGCAATGGCGATGCGGTCGATGGTGCGCCCCGTTCGCGCGCGCTGTCCGTCTCGCTGGCCATTCCCATCCCCCTGTCGCGGCGCGACAACGGTGACGTGGTGCAGGCGGAAGCAGGCGTGACGCAGGCCATGCTGGCCTTGCGCCAGGCGGAACTGGCGGCGGAAACGCAGGTGCGCACGGCGCAGCGGCAATCGCGCTCGGCGCAGGAACGGCTGGCGCGCTACCGCGACGGCGTGCTGCTCGACGCGCAGAAGGTCGTCGATGGCATGCGCCTGTCCTACTTCAACGGCAATGCTTCGCTGCTGGAATGGCTGGCGGCGCAGCGCTCGGCCGACGACGCGTATCAAGGCTATCTGCAGGCGTGCGCCGATGCCGCCATCGCCAGCACGCAGCTGCAACTGGCCATCGGCCAACGGCCAAGCTTGTAGCGGGGGGAAGAGAGAACGAGGCGATACCGGTGCGGCAATACCGCACCGGTCATCAGGAACGGAGAATTACTGCGGCTGGGCGGGAGCGTCGCCTTCGGCGGCCGGATCGGCGTCGACGTCGACGTCGACGTCGACGTCGGCATCGTCCGCTTCAGGCTCGTCACCTTCGCTGCCATCGGCCGGCTTCGGATTGTTTTTCGCTTCCAGCTTGCGCCTGGCTTTTTCCTCGGCTTTCTTCTTCTTTTCCAGCTCTTTTTGCCGTTTTTCGTATTGGAAATTTGTCTTGGCCATTTACTACCTCTTTAGTTTTTTATTGTTACAGATAACCGCATAAGGCACATTATGACGCAGTTGGGCGAAACGCAAAGTTTTTAGCCACGGGGATGGTGCCGCGCATGCAGCAGTTTCAGCCGCTCACGGGCCACGTGGGTGTAGATCTGCGTGGTGGAAATATCGGAGTGCCCCAGCAACAATTGCACGACGCGCAAGTCCGCGCCATGGTTCAGCAAGTGCGTGGCAAACGCGTGGCGCAGGGTATGCGGCGACAAGGGCGCCGTGATGCCCGCGTGCAGCGCGTGCTTCTTGATGATGACCCAGAACATCTGCCGCGTCATCGCGCCACCGCGCCGCGTAACGAATAGCGCATCGTCCATCTGCCCGTCGAGGATCACGCCGCGCGCTTCCTTCAGGTAGCGCTCGATCCACAGCCGAGCCTGCTCTCCGAACGGCACCAGGCGCGTCTTGCTGCCCTTGCCCGTGATGCGCAGCACGCCATCGTTGAGGCTCAGCTCCACCGATTGCAAGTCCACCAGTTCCGACACGCGCAAGCCGCTCGCATACATCAGTTCAAGCATGGTGCGTTCGCGCAGGCCCAGCGGCGTGCTGACGTCGGGCGCCGCCAGCAAGGCTTCCACCTGCGCCTCGCTCAAGGTATGCACGAAGCGCGCCGGCTGCTTGGCCGAGACCATCTTCAGGCACGGGTCGGCGGCAATGTGCTTGTGCCGCAGGGCCAGCTGGTAAAACCGCTTGAGCACGGACAGGCGCCGGTTCGACGACGTCGCCTTGCTTTCGTCGTGGCGGGCCGCGAAATACGCTTCGATATCGGCCGTGGACACTTCGTACAGGCCCTCGCGCCCGGGACGCGCCACTTCCAGCCAGCGAGAAAACAAACGCATGTCGCGCCGGTAGGCATCGAGCGAATTTTTCGACAGGCCGTCTTCCAGCCACAGGCTGTCGCAGAATTCATCGATCAGGGTGGCGTTGTCGGGCGCCAGCAGGCTGTTCATCATGCGTATCCCCCCGCGCCTTCATGCGCCAGCAGCCAGCGCTTCACGCCCAGGTGAAATCCGTCCGCGTCGTCGTGGTGGGAAAATCCGCCCAGGCCGCCAGCGGCCGTGACCCGGTGGCACGGTATCACCAGCGGAAACCAGTTGGCACCGCAGGCCTGGCCCACGGCGCGCGGCGCCGAGCCAATGAAGCGCGCCACGTCGCCGTAGGTGCGCACCTGGCCGCGCGGGATCTGCGCGATGGCGGCCCAGACCTTTTGCTGGTAGACGCTGCCGATCTCGGCCAGGGGCAGGTCGAAGAGCGCATCGGGGTCGTCAAAATAGCGTGCCAGCTGCACGCAAGCCTGTGCCGACACGGCATCCTGCGCGTCCTTTTCCAGGAAGTGCGGCGGCAGGTAAACCAGCTCGCGCAGCAGACCATGTTCCGTGCGCACGCCCATGGCGCCAAAGGGCGCGGCCACGATGGCCGTGAACAGCTCGCTGCCTTGTTGTTTTTTCATCTGCTAATCAAAGGTCAAGTGTGGCAAATATACAACCGGATGCACCAAAACGGACATGCCGTGACGATTATGCACCGTCTTTCCCCCTACCGGCGGCCATGTCGCGGGACGAAAAAAAAGCGCACCAGTCGGTGCGCTTCAAATATTGCTTCACGTTCCCGGTCGTTTGGGTCCGCCGGTGCCGGCTTGTGGCCGCAGACAGCTATGACTCAACAACTTCTGTGAAACGTGTGTCTCCTCAATATATCCCCGGTATCAATACCGTTTTTATGGACCACTCCCCCACCAACCTGATAACCAATTCTGTACCGCGGCCTTGCTACCAGGGCGCATATGCTTATACGTGTTTCCCCGTAAGGCCGCCCATCATAGCGCATTTATTCGGCCGGATCGACTTTTTTTGCACCATGACGGGGACAGTTACTTTAGTTGTAAATTAAATTTGGCAGCCACAGCGAGATTTGTGGTACGTAGGTAATCAAGCCCAGGAAGGCCAGCATCGTCAGCAGCCACGGCATCACGGCCACGGTCAGTTCGGAAATGCCCATCTTCGTGATGCCGGACGCCACATACAGGTTCAAGCCCACGGGCGGATGGCACATGCCCACCTCCATGTTGACCACGATCAGGATGCCGAAGTGCACGGGATCGATGCCCAGCTTCATGGCAACGGGGAACAGAATCGGCGCCATGATCAGCACGATGGACGACGGTTCCATCACGTTACCAGCCAACAACAGCAGCACGTTGACCACCAGCAAGAAACTGATCACGCCCAGGCCCTTGCCCGTGATCCATTCGGCCATGGCCTGCGGAATGTTTTCACTGGTCATCAGGAACGAGAACAGCACGGCATTCGTGATGATGTACAGCAGCATCGCCGACATGGCGGCCGAGTCCAGCAAGACCTTG
The DNA here is from genome assembly GCF_051380655.1 of Janthinobacterium amylolyticum. Classification (NCBI taxonomy): domain Bacteria; kingdom Pseudomonadati; phylum Pseudomonadota; class Betaproteobacteria; order Burkholderiales; family Oxalobacteraceae; genus Janthinobacterium; species Janthinobacterium amylolyticum. The sequence goes on along the minus strand of NZ_JBNYXL010000002.1, from coordinate 402,892 downwards.
CCCACCTGCTTGATCTTCAAGTCCTTGTAGACGAAGACGGCGATGATGAAGGCGTACACGGCAGCCATGGCGGCCGCTTCCGTCGGCGTGAAGGCGCCCGAATAGATGCCGCCCATGACGATGACGATCAGCAGCAGGCCCCAGGCGCTCTTCTTGAAGGTGACGAAGCGTTCGCCCCAGCTGGCCTTTTTCATGCGCGGATAGTTGTGCTTGCGCGCCAAAAACCACGTCGTCAGGCCCAGCAGCATGGCCAGCATCATGCCGGGAATCACGCCCGCCATGAACAGCTTGCCCACGGAAGTGTTCGTGCTGACGGAATACATCACCATCACGATCGATGGCGGTATCAAAATGCCCAGCGCGCCCGAGGTGGTGATGACGCCGGCACCGAAGCCGCGCGGATAGCCCTGCTTGACCATGGCCGGCAGGATGATGGAACCGATCGCCACCACGGTGGCGGGACTGGAGCCGGAGACGGCGGCAAACAGCGCGCAGGCCATCACGCCTGCCAGCGCCAGGCCGCCATGCCAGTGGCCCACCATCGAGCTGGCGAAGTTGATCATGCGCCGCGCCACCCCGCCATGCGTGAGGAAGTTACCCGCCAAAATGAAGAACGGGATGGCCATGATCTCGAACTTTTCGATGCCCGTGAAAATCTTCAGGGCCACCGATTCGATGGGCACGCTGGTCATGGTAAACAGGAACGTGAGTACCGTCAGGCCCAGCGAAATGGAAATCGGCATGCCGGTCAGCATCAGCGCCAGCAGCAATACAAAAATAATCAGCGCATTCATGCCTTGGCTCCTTTTTCTTCCGCCGTCAATTCATCTTCCAGCCCCTCGACGTGCGAGTGGTCGTGTTTCGGCAAGGCGCCCGTCTTGATGAAATGCACCATCACCTGCAGGAAGCGGAAGCACATCAGGTAGGAACCGAGCGGCACGGCCAGGTACACCAGCCACATCGGCACTTCCATGTCGGCCGAGGTCTGGTCCGTGTGGCCGATCGACCACACGAAGCTGGCGCCCAAGGTCCCCACGATGCCCGTAAACAGGGCGCCGGCGGCCAGGCCGAAGACGATGAAACGGTCGCGCCAGCGCGGGTTCATGCGGTTGATCAGCACATCGACGCCCACGTGGATGCCCGTGCGCACGCCATACGCGGCGCCGAACTTGGCCATCCAGACGAACATGTAGATGCACAGTTCCTGGGCCCAGCTGGTATTGATTTGTATCAGGAAGTCTTGCAGGCCCGGTATCGGCAAGCCTGCCAGGTAGCGGTGCACGACCGCAACGAAGATGATGACGGTGGCCGCGCCCATCAGGGTCGCGATCAGCCACTCTTCCAGGTGATCCAGAAATTTCATGGTGGACTTTCAAAGAATGCGGGTACGCTGGCACCCGCGCAGGACGCGCAGGTGCCGTTGCTGCAGAAAGACAGGGATGCCCCTGGCAGCCGCGCCGGGTGGCGCGGCCAGCACGATTACTTCGCGCTTTCCTTGTTGATGGCCGAGATCAGATCCTTGCCGATGCGCGCTTCCATGGCTTTCTGCACGGGCGCCAGCGCCTTGCGCCATTCGGCCTGTTCCTGCACCGTCAGGGTATAGATCTGCGTCTTGCCGGCTTTCTTGATGGCGTCGAGGGCCTGGTCGTTGTCGCGCTGGGCGATGGCTTTTTCAAACGTGGTCGCCTCGCGCATGGCTTTTTCCAGCTGGCCGCGGATATCGGGCGGCAAGCCATCCCAGAATTTCTTGTTGACGATGACGGCATAGCCCAGGTAGCCGTGGTTAGACACGGTCACGTGCTTTTGCACTTCATGCATCTTTTGCGTGTACATATTCGATGGCGGATTTTCCGTGCCGTCGACCACGCCCGTCTGCAGCGCCTGATACACTTCCGAGAAGGCCAGCACCTGCGGGTTGGCGCCCAGCGCGCGCATCTGCGCGTCGAGCACTTTCGAGGACTGGATGCGCATTTTCAGGCCCTTGAAGTCGGCCGGGTTGTGCAGCGGCTTGTTGGCCGACATCACCTTGAAGCCGTTGTCCCAGTAGGCCAGGCCCGTGATACCCTTGGGTTCGAGTTTTTTCAGCAGGCTCTTGCCGATTTCGCCTTCGGTAACGTTGTACAGCGCCGTCTTGGTAGGGAAAATGTAAGGCAGGTCGAACGCTTCGAATTCCTTCACGCCCAGCGGGCCGAACTTGGCCAGCGAGGGCGCCAGCATCTGCACGGCGCCCAGCTGCAGGGCTTCGAGTTCTTCCTTGTCCTTGTACAGCTGGCTGTTCGGGTACAGTTCGACCTTGACCTTGCCGTTCGTGGCTTTTTCGGCCAGCTGCTTGAAGCGCTCGGCGGCCTGGCCTTTCGGCGTGTCGGTGGCCACGACGTGGCTGAATTTGATGACGATCGGCGCTTGCGCGTAAGCGTGCACGCCGGCGGTGGCGCCGATGGCTGCGCACAGCGCGACGAACAGGGTTTTCATTTGTGGCAGTTGCATTTTTGTCTCCTGAGTGGTTTTTAAAAAACTTTATTATTTGTCTACTTGGATATTGTGCCAAAGAAACTGCCACGGCTATTGTGGTTAACCACAATAGCCGCTTCCCGATAAGCCGCTACCCTGCCAGCCATGCCGACTTCCCCCACCCTTGCGCGCCGCTTCAAGCTCTCCAGCCCGGTGCGCTGGCTGCTGCCCGTCATCCTGCTGCTGTTGTTTCTTTCCATCCTGTTCTGGCTGCCCTGGCAGGCGCGCCAGATGGAAAGCAACGAGCGTCAGGAGCAGCTGATCGCCGATACCCTGTGGGTCGAGCAGACCATCCGCTTCCAGCTGGCGCGCAACGAGGAAAGCCTGTTCAACCTGGGCGTCGACATCGCCAGCGGTTCGCTGGGCGTGGAAAAAGTGCATGAGCGGCTGCAGCAGATGCTGCGCAATGGCCGCGAACTGCAGCGCGTGCTGTGGCTCGATACGAGCGGCAAGGTGCAGGCCACCAGCGACAGCAGCCTGCCGCACACCCTGTCGTTTGCGCCCGCCTCGCTGACGGCGGCCGACAACGCGCGCCGCCTGCACCGGGGCCAGTACGCCCAGCCGTCGCAGCAGACGGGCTTTCCCGACGCGCCGCCCGGCGCCATGCTGATGGATTACCACCAGCCCCTGTTCGATGGCCAGCGCTATGTGGGCAGCCTGGTGGCTACCTACCAGATCAGTAGCCTGCTCGATGAAATGGTGCCGTGGTGGTTCGCCCAGGATAACCAGATTTCGCTGATCGACCGCGACGACAAGGTGCTGGCGCGGCGCGCCGCCGCCGGCCCGGGCCACGGCGTGTACACGCACAAGCGCGCGCTCGACGTGCCGGGCGCCACCATCACCCTGTTTACCGACAGCGTGAAAAGCCAGCCCAAGCTGCTGCCCAATCTGCTGGTCGGCTCCGTCATCGCCCTGTCGCTGGGATTGCTGTGGAGCTTGCTGGCACTGTGGCGCCACATCTCGCGCCGCCTGACGGCCGAAAGCGCGCTGCGCCAGCAGATGCTGTTTCGCACGGCAATGGAAAATTCGCTGGTGACGGGCATGCGCGCGCGCGACCTGGAAGGCCGGGTCACGTATGTGAATCCCGCGTTCTGCCAGATCGTCGGCTATCCGCCCGAGGAAATCCTCGGGCGTTTGCCGCCCATGCCCTACTGGGTGCCGGAAGCGCTGGAGGAATACCAGCAGCGCTTCGTCAAGGCGCTGGCGGGCAACCCCACACCGCAGTTCGAGACCTATTTCCAGCGCCCGGACGGCACGCGCGTGCCCGTGCTGATCTTCGAAGCGCCCTTGGTGGACAAGAATGGCCAGCAGACGGGCTGGATGGGTTCCGTGCTCGATATCTCGGACCGCAAGCGGGTCGAGGAACTGAACCGCCAGCAGCAGGAAAAGCTGCAAACCAGTTCGCGCCTGGCCACCATGGGTGAGCTGGCATCGATGCTGGCGCATGAACTGAATCAGCCGCTGGCAGCCATTTCCAGCTACACGACGGGCGCGTTGAATTTGATCCGCCGCGCCATCGACAGCGGCGCCCCGGTGGAACCCAACACCTTGAAACCGGCACTGGAACAGGCCAGCGCGCAGGCGCAGCGGGCCGGCCAGATCATCCGCAGCGTGCACGATTTCGTGCGCAAGAGCGAACCGCAGCGCCAGGATATCGCCATCCGCACCCTGATCGACGGCATCCGCGCGCTGATCGACCTGCAGGCGCGAAAATACTATGTCACCATCCAGGAAGAGATCCCGGCCGACCTGCCGCTGCTGCGCGCCGATCCCGTGATGATCGAGCAGGTGCTGCTGAACCTGACGCGCAACGCCATCGAGGCGATGCAGGACGCGGCGCCGGGACGGCGTATCATGCGCCTGCGGGCCAGCCACGACGCGCAGCAGGAGATGGTGACGGTGGACGTGATCGACCATGGCCATGGCATTGCGCAGGATGTGGCCGAGCGGCTGTTTTCGCCATTTTTCTCGACCAAGTCCGAAGGCATGGGCATGGGACTGAACATCTGCCGCACCGCCATCGAATTTCATGGCGGTGCGCTGACCTTCAGCGCCAACCCCGCCGGCGGCACCATTTTTACGTTCAGCGTGCCGGCCGCGCCGCGCGCGCCGCACTCGCCTTCACCAATAACGCATAACGCATAACGACATTCCGGAGACACCATGCTGCATATTATCGACGACGAAGAAGTCGTACGCGACTCCCTGTCCTGGCTGGCCGCCTCGCGCAGCATCGAGGCGCGCAGCTATGCCAGCGCCCAGCAATTTCTCGATAGCCTGGACGGCAGCTTCGATGCCCATGGCGACTGCGTGCTGCTCGACGTGCGCATGCCCGACATGAACGGCATCGCCCTGTTCGACCAGCTGGTCAAGCGCGACCTGACGGCGCGCCTGCCCGTGATCTTCCTCACCGGCCACGGCGACGTGCCGATGGCCGTCGACAGCCTGAAACGGGGCGCCTTTGATTTCTTTGAAAAGCCGTTCAACGACAACGACCTGATGGACCGCGTGCAGCAAGGCCTGGCCAACTCGCGCCAGGCGGGCGAACTGGCCGCCGTGCACGCGCGCCTGGCCACCCTGTCATCGCGCGAACGCGAAGTGCTGGACCTGATCTTGGCGGGAAAAATGAACAAGGTGGTGGCCGACAAGCTGGGCATCAGCATGCGCACCGTGGAAGTCCACCGCGCGCATATCTTCGACAAGATGCAGGTCAAGACGGCGGTGGAACTGGCGGGGTTGTTGAAGTAGACCTGAAACCCAGGTTCTTGACGCCGGGGTCGGACGGGGATGCCGAATCCCTGAGGGTCCGGCCCCAGTTGCAGGTCCGGCGTAGGTCGGGTTAGCGCAACGCGCGTAAGCCGACACCACCCGCGGCATCACGCAGCATCATGCCCATGGCGCCCTTTCACCCCCGCGCCGCCAGCGGTGATGTTGGATTACGCGGCGCTTGCGCGCCGCTAATCCAACCTACGCCATGCTGCGCAATGCAGGTCCGGCGTAGGTCGGCGTAGGTCGGGTTAGCGCAACGCGCGTAAGCCGACACCACCACGATCACTCGTCGTGATGCTCATGGTGCTCCTCCACCCCATGCTTCCAGTAGCTTGCCACATGCAGGTGCTGCTTCGGCACGCCGGCATTGATGAAATGTCCACGCAAGCCCTGCACCTGTGCGTGCTCGCACGCCACCCAGACATAACCGTCGCCCCCTGACGGCAGCGCGACCTTGGCCAGTTCGTCCAGCAGCAGGGCGCCGCTGCGGCCATTGCGCGCCACCCAGCGCAGGTCCAGCTGCGCCGCGCATTCGAGCGCGATCTGTTCGCCGTCCTGGACGATTTCGATCACGGCAATCGCGCGCGCAGTGGCCGGCAACTGCTCCAGGCGGCGGGCGATGGCCGGCAAGGCTGTCTGGTCGCCCACCAGCACATACCAGTCGAAATCAAGCGGCACCAGCATCGAGCCGCGCGGGCCGCCCACGCCCAGGGTCTGGCCCGGCTGCGCCTGCGCCGCCCAGCTGGCCGCGGGACCATCGCCATGCAGCACGAAGTCGATTTCCAGCTCGCGCCGTTCGGCGTCATAGCGGCGCGGCGTGTAATTGCGGGCGATGGGACGCGCCCCTTGCGCATACTGGATGGGATTGGTTCCGTTGCCCAGCACGGGGAACACGGGCTTTGTTTCGCCCGGGGCGGGGAACAACAGCTTGACGTGGTCGTCCGACGCGGGCGAGACAAAGCCTTCCAGGTCGTCGCCCGCCAGGGTGATGCGGCGCATGTGCGGCGTGATCTGCTCGGTGCGCACGACGGTCAGGACGCGCAGTTTCAAATCGTGGCGCACGCGCTCGATGGCGTGCTGGCGTGGTGGTGCTGATGCTGTTTGTGGTGCAGTCGTCATTGCTTATCCTTGTAAAGTGGGCTCAGTCGCCGGCGGCGATGGCGCTGGCGGCCTGCTCCAGCACGGCGGCCACGCGTTCGGCTTCCGCGTCGCTCCAGTTGCTCTTGTTCTGCAGCAGCGCATGTTTCAGCGCATGCATGGCTTGGTGCACGCGCTCGGGCAGGGCGCGCCGCGCCTGCATGCGGGCGAACATGTCGAGACGCTCGAGGATGCCGTCGACCTGCGCGCGGTTTTCCGTGAGGTAGGCGCGCCCCAGGTCGGTGATGGTGTAGAGCTTCTTGCCGCTGGCGCTCTCGCTGGACGTCACGTAATCCTGTTCTTCCAGCAAGGTCAGGGTCGGGTAGACGGCACCCGGGCTGGGGGCATAGGCGCCGCCGCAACGCTCTTCGATGGCCTTGATGATTTCATAGCCGTGACGGGGACTGATCTCGATCAGCGCCAGCACGATCAGCGGCAGGTCGCCGCGGCCAAAGACGCGCTCGGCCCGTTCGCCGCGCCCCCGTCCACCGGGGCTGCCATGGCCCATGCCGTCGCCACGCTCGTCAAAGCCGCGCGGGCCGCGGCCGTGCATGGCGTAGTCGTGACGTTCGTGGCGATGCTCGCCGTGATGATGGTGGTGCTGGCCGCAATGGCCGTGATGATGGCCGCCGTGGCCGTGTTCTGTGTGGTGTGAGTTTCTCATGTTTTCTCTTTAAAGATATATCGTTAGTAGGTGAGGACATTTTATAACGATATATCGATAAGTCAAGGAGAAATTTGTTATGCTCGCCTTTCCCGCCATCCACATGCCACCGCCATGCCTGACAAAACCGTTGCTGAAAAAATGTATGTAAAGAACGCGACAGCCCTGGCCGTGCTCAATGAAGGCGGCGACCATGGGCAATTGCTGGCGCAGCTGCCGGCGGAAAAGCGGGTAGGTGACAACGCCAGCGCCGACTGGCTGCTGGTGTTTGCGCGCAGCCGCGCGCAACTGGAACAGTACCTGCCAATGGCGCAGGCGCGCCTGCTCAGCGGCGGCGCCCTGTGGGTGGCGTACCGCAAGGGCGGGCTCAAGGCGGGCAGCGATATCGGCCGCGACGACATCCGCTCCTATGCGCAGGTGCTGGGACTAGACAGCGTGGCGATGGTCGCCATCGACGGGGAATGGTCGGCCCTGCGCCTGAAGCAGGCCTGAAAAACGCTAGGCGATGCCGTGCAGCGCCAGCGCCCATTCGACGTGTTCGCGCACGATGGCCGACGGGTGCTCGCGGCGCGACAGCAGGGCCGCGACGATGTCGGGCTGGCCTTTGGCCTTGGCGGCCGCATTGCCCATGCCGACGGCCAGGTTGCGCAGCCAGCGTTCGTGGCCGATGCGCCGAATCGCGCTGCCTTCCATGCGGCGGTTGAATTCCTCTTCCGTCCAGGCGAACAGCTCCACCATGCCGGCGCTGCCCAGGCTGTGGCGCTCGTCGAAATCGGGCACCACGGCGCGCTCGGCGAACTTGTTCCACGGGCAGACAGTCTGGCAATCGTCGCAGCCGTATACCTTGTTGCCGATCAGCGCGCGCATCTCGACAGGGATGGCGCCCTTCAATTCGATCGTCAGGTAGGAGATGCAGCGGCGCGCGTCGAGCTGGTACGGCCCCAGGATGGCTTGCGTGGGGCACACCGTGATGCACGCCGAGCACTGGCCGCAGCGCGGCGTTTCCGGCGCATCGACCGGCAGCGGCACGTCGACGAGGATCTCGCCAAGGAAAAAGAAGGAGCCGCCCTGGCGGTTGATCAGCAAGGTGTGCTTGCCGCGCCAGCCCAGGCCCCCCTTTTGCGCCAGTTCGACTTCCATCACGGGCGCCGAATCGCTGAAGACGCGGTAGCCGAAGTCGCCGATCTCGCCGCGGATAAGCTCGGCCAGCTGCTGCAGGCGCGAACGCATCACCTTGTGATAGTCGCGGCCGCGCGCATACACGGAGATCACGGCGGCGCCCGGATCGGCATCGCGCGCCGCTTCGTGGGCGCGCCACTCGGGTCCCAGCGCCGGCGGCAGGTAGTTCATGCGCGCGCTGATGGCGCGCACCGTGCCCGGCACCAGTTCGGCCGGGCGCGCACGCTTCATGCCGTGGCTGGCCATGTAATCCATTTCGCCGTGATACCCTGCATCGAGCCAGGCCTGCAAGGGCGCTTCCATGTGTGACAGGTCGACATCGGCGATGCGCACCTCGGCAAATCCCAGCTCGCGCCCCCATTGCTTGATGGAGCGCGCAAGGAGTTCAAGATCGGTGACAGTGGCGGACATAGGGGTTTTCAGGGGACTTTAAGCGAAACGGCGGGGACGCGGGCGGTTACAATGACATGAGCCTCCATTTTATGCGATACCGAAGACAATGACCGAACACTTCACAGCCCACCTCCATGACGAAGCCGGCACCGCCGCGCTGGGCGCCGCACTGGCGCGCGCGCTGGCGCCCGGCCTGGCGATCTACCTGCACGGCGACCTGGGCGCCGGCAAGACGGCCCTCACGCGCGCCCTGCTGCATGCGGCCGGCCATGCGGGAAACGTCAAGAGTCCCACGTATACCCTGTCCGAACCGTACACGGTGCAGCTCGACGGCCAGAGCGTCAACGTCATCCATTTCGACCTGTACCGCATGGGCAGCGCCGAGGAATTTCTCGATGCGGGCTTTCGCGAAGACTTCGACGGCCACAACATCTGCATCGTCGAATGGCCGGAAAAAGCCGAACCGGTGCTGCCGCCGGCCGACCTGAATATTTATTTGAACGTTGCGGGCACAGGCCGTGATGTAGAATTGCAAGCGTCTTCTGAATTGGGTCTGTCATGCCTTCACCGTCTCAAATTCGCCCCGAACCTTTGATTTCCTCGCCCATCACCCGGCGCACGGTCCTCAAGGCCGGCGGCACCCTGCTGTTGTCCGTGTTCGCGCCCATGTCGGCGATGGCGGCGCAAATTCTCGCCGTGCGCGTCTGGCCGGCCGAGGACTACACCCGCGTCACCCTGGAAAACGACAGCATCCTCAAGGCGACCCACTTCATCGTCAAGGACCCGGAACGGCTGGTGGTCGACATCGAAGGGCTGGAACTCAATCCCACCCTGAAAGGCCTGGTGGCGAAGATCCAGTCGAACGACCCTTATATCAAGCAGGTGCGCGTGGGGCAGAACCGGCCCAACGTGGTGCGCCTGGTGTTCGACCTGAAGGAAGAAGTCACGCCGCAGCTGTTTACCCTGCCGCCGGCAGGCTCCTACAATCACCGCCTGATCTTCGACCTGTATCCAGTGCACGAGCCGGACCTGATCGCGCAAATGATCGAAAAAGGCGACTGGTCCAGCGACCCGGCCAAGCCTTTGATGTCCGACACGCATACGCCGCCGCCCGCGCTGCCGCTGCCCGAGAGCGGCAAGCCGCCCGTGGCCGTCGCGCCGCCGGTGGTGGCCGTCGTGCCGCCCGTGCCCGACGTGCGTCCGGAACAGCGTCCCGAGGCGCGCCCCCTGCCAGGCCAGAAAGTGGTGCGCATGATTACCATCGCGCTCGACCCCGGCCACGGCGGTGAAGATCCGGGCGCCATGGGCAGCCGTGGCAGCCGTGAAAAAGACGTGGTGCTGGCCATTGCCAAGCGCCTGAAAACCAAGCTGGAACTGCAACCGAACATGCGCGTGATGCTCACGCGCGACGCCGACTTCTTCGTCCCGCTGGGCATGCGCGTGGAAAAGGCGCGCAAGGTCCAGGCCGACCTGTTCGTCTCGATCCATGCCGATGCCTTCATCCAGCCGACGGCGCGCGGTTCCTCCGTCTTCGTGCTGTCGGAAAAAGGCGCTACCTCGACGGCTGCGCGCTGGCTGGCCAACAAGGAAAACCAGGCCGACCTGATCGGCGGCGTGAACGTGAAAAACCACGACAAGCAGCTGGCCAGCGTGCTGCTCGACCTGTCGACGACGGCGCAGATCAATGACAGCATGAAGCTCGGCGCCGCCGTGCTGCGCGAAATCGGCGGCATCAACCGCCTGCACAAGGGTTCCGTCGAGCAGGCCGGCTTCGCCGTGCTGAAGGCGCCCGACATTCCTTCGATCCTGATCGAGACGGCCTTTATCTCGAATCCCGAAGAAGAAGCCAAGCTGACCGACAACGGCTACCAGGACAAGATGGCCGATGCCATCGTCACGGGCATCAAGAATTATTTCGCGAAGAATCCGCCGCTGGCGAAAAGCCGTTTGACCTGACATGGACACCCGCATGCGCAACAGCACTTTTGGCCAATTGCCGGCCGTGACCATCCGTGCCGCCGATGGCGCGCAGGCGACCGTCACCCTGTACGGCGGCCACCTGGTCTCGTGGCAAACCAGCGATGGCCAGGAACGCCTGTTCTGCAGCCGCGATTCCGCCCTCGATGGCAGCCGCGCCATCCGTGGCGGCGTGCCCGTGATCTTCCCCCAGTTCGGCGCACGCGGCAGCGGCATGCGCCACGGCTTTGCGCGCGTGGCAACATGGCAGCTGTCGGCCAGCGGCGAAACCGATGGCGCGGCATGGGCGCAATTTTGCCTGACACAATCCGACTTGCCGGAGGCGATCGCCGCCGCCTGGCCATACGCCTTTACCCTGCACCTGCGCGTGGCCGTCAAGGCATGCGCGCTGGACCTGAGCCTGTCCGTACACAACACGGGCGAGCAGGCCTTCCCGTTCTCGGCGGCCCTGCATACCTATTTTGCGATCGATGATTTGGGCCAGGCGCGCATCAAAGGCCTGCAACGCGTGCGCTATTCGGACGAGACGCCGCAGGATGCCCTGCAAGCGGAAGAATTGCTGCAGTTTGCGGACAAGCTCGACCGCATCTACTACCAGCTGCCCGGCGCGCTGGCCTTGCAGGCCGGCAGCCATACCCTGCGCATGGAGCAGCAGGGCTTCACGGATGCCGTCGTGTGGAATCCAGGCGCACAGGACGCCGCCGCCCTGCCCGACCTGGCAGGCGACGAGCAGCCGCGCTTCATCTGCATCGAGCCGGCGCTGATCCAGCCCGATACGCTGGCAGCTGGCGCCGAGTGGGTCGGCCGCCAGCGCATTGAGGTCAGTCCCGCCGGGTCTGAACCCGCTTCAGTTTGACTCTTTGATGATGCGGCCATTGGTGGGCTGAATCGGGCGCGCGTTCAACGGATACAAACGGCTGAACAGCGCCATCTGCGCCGCCGATGCCTGCACCGGCTGCTTCATCACCATCCACAGCACGCCTTCGCTGCACGGCGGCTCCGTCATCGATCCCATATAGGTGTAGTAGTCGCGCCGCGCCGGCAGCATTTCGGCCGGGTCGAGCAGGATCGATGGCTGCATGGTCTCGAATTTTTCCAGCGGCAGGTTGTTCCACACGGTCTGGATGGTCGCCTGCGGCGCGCCGCGTTCCAGCAGCAGGGCCAGGATGGCCAGCCGTCCTTGCGCGTCGCGGTGCACCAGATGCACCACCATCTCGAACACCTTGCCGTTGATGCGCTCTTCGGACGGGCGGTGGAAATGGAATTGCTGCAGCTCGAACATGCGGTTCTGCACCGTGATGTAATTGCCGCCACTGACACCCACCTGCACCGTGTGGCCGTTGTCGACGACGCTGAACGACGAGGGATGGTAGTCAAAGCTGATCTGTTCCAGTTCCACCTTCATGCCGTCGCGGATGTCGATCGGCGACTGGCGGTTGCCGTTGCCGCACTTGGCCCAGTCCACATTGATCTTGCTCCAGTTGGCAGGACCGCTGTCGCCCTCGTACGACCAGTGCGTGCCGCGCGGCACGGGCGGTGGCGGCGGTGGCGCCGCCTTCACCACGGCGGCGCGCTTGGCGCGGGCAGCGGCGCGGGCCGCCTGCGTGGCGCGCATTTCCGCCAGGCGCGCGGCAATGCGCTCGGACAGGTCGACTTCGGCCGCCTCTTCCTTCTCGCGCGCCGTGGGCGCCACGATCACGGGCGCCTTGGCCTCCTTGCCCTTGACAGACTCGGTCAGGGTTTTCATGGCGGCCGCGCGCGCCGACGCCGACATGGGGGCGCTCGCCGGCACGGATGCGGCGGCAGCTGCCGCAGCGGGGGCATCTTTGGCGCTGGCCATCGCCGTGACCACGGCAAGGCTGCAAGCTAACAGGGCGCTCAAATGTCGCATGGAAATCCAGAAAGTAAGAATACCTTCTGGTTTACGGCTCGAAAGCAACAAAACTTGAATCAGAGCAGGAGGAAAACAGCAATACGGAAGAGAAAAACCGGTCCAGGGCTGCCGCGGGCGGTGCCGCGGCGTGTTTGCCCTGGATCAATACAGCGCACGGCCTCAGGCCGACTTGCCAACCATGCGCTTGTAGAGTTTCCACATGCCGCCCAGTACCACCGGCACGACGGCGGCGCCGACACCGATCAGCACGATCAGGGTCAGGTGGTCGCGGATCCACGGGATGTTGCCGAAGAAGTAGCCAGCCGTCACCAGGCCCACCACCCACAGCAGGGCGCCCGTCACGTTATACATCTGGAAGCGCGCATGCGTCATGTCGGAAATACCGGCAACAAACGGCGCGAAGGTACGCACCACCGGCACGAAACGCGCCAGGATGATGGTCTTGCCGCCGTGCTTTTCAAAGAATTCATGCGTGCGGCGCATGGCATCCTTGTTGATCCAGCGGTAGTCGTGGGTAAACACCCTCTGTCCGATGGCTTCGCCTATCCAGTAATTGAGCGTATTGCCCGTGATGGCGGCCGTGACCAGCAGGAAGATCAGCAAGCCCAGATGCATCTGTCCCGTCGCGCAAAACGCGCCGGCGATAAACAGCAAGGTATCCCCCGGGAAGAAAAACAGGACCACGAGGCCTGTTTCACAAAAAATAATGGCAAACAGCACCGCATACACGAGGGTGCCGTACTGCTCGATCAAGATACCCAGCGTCTTGTCGACATGCACGATCATGTCGAGGAATTGCACAAAATCCATATATTTTTCCCTAAAGGTAGCGGCGGAATCATACACCACCCGGCCAGCGCAACGGCAGTCCCCACGCCGATATTTTGTGATTAATTATGCGGCGCCCGTGCGGCCGTGGCGTTTTAAGGAAAGGTTAAGGAATGCCTTCGTCGCCACCGGCTGCGGAGCATGACAATACGCAAGGTTTTTTCATCGAAACATTATCAATCTGATATACACTTTCTGACCGGCACAACCCGCGCCGACCAGGAGAGACCATGTATCTGCATCGACTGAACGGCCTGACCATGGCCGCCGTACTGGGCTTGGCCCAGCTGCCCGCCCACGCGGCGCCCATCCGGATCAAGGCGCCCGCCGAGCTGCCCGCCAAGGCCAGCGTCGCCGACGCCATCAAGGCATCGAAACCATCGGACTGGCGCGCGCTGGACCCGGACAACACCCTGTACCTGGAAATCCCTGCCGGCCGCGTGGTGATGGAGCTGGCGCCCGAATTCGCCCCCCAACACGTGGCCAACATCAAGGCGCTGGTGGCCGAACAGTATTACGACGGCCTGGCCATCAACCGCGTCCAGGATAACTGGGTGGCGCAGTGGGGCGATCCGAACGAGAAAAACCCGAAACCGATCCAGCACGCCCGGCGCACCCTGCCCGGCGAATTCACGGTGCCCCTGAAAAACGTCAGCAGCTTCACGCGCCTGCCGGACGTGGACGGCTACGCGCCGCAAGTGGGCCATTCGAACGGTTTCCCTTCCGCGCGCGACCCGAAAACCGGCACGGCCTGGCTCACGCATTGCTACGCCACCGTGGGCGTGGGCCGCGACAATGCCAGCGACAGCGGCGGCGGCACGGAACTGTATGCCGTCATCGGCCAGTCGCCGCGCCACCTGGACCGCGACATCACCGTCATCGGCCGGGTCGTCGCCGGCATGCCGCTGCTGTCCACCCTGCCGCGCGGCACGGCGCCCATGGGCTTCTATGACAGCCCCGAAAAAAGCGTGCCGATCAAGGCCATCCGCCTGGCCGCCGACGTGCCGCCCGAGCAGCGCGCCAAGCTGGAAGTGATGCGCACGGACAGCGCCGCCTACCAGGCCGTGCTGGAAGCGCAGCGCAACCGCGGCGGCCCGTGGAGCAAGGTGGCGGCCGGACATATCGACGTGTGCAGCGCGGCGATTCCCGTGCGGGAGGCGGGGAAGTAAGCCGAACCGAAGTCCAAGTTCCGGGGCCGTACCCTGAGGGTACGACCCCAGCCTTTCGTTTTGGGTTTCAGGCATCAGCACAGCAGCGCCTCCCCTTGCGAACCCGCTATAATCTGGGGATGAACGCTCCCATCACGCCCCGCCGCCCGATCCAGGCCCTGCCTGACCAGTTGATTTCGCAAATCGCCGCCGGCGAGGTGGTCGAGCGGCCGTCTGCCGTGGTCAAGGAGCTGCTGGAAAACGCCCTCGACTCGGGCGCCACGCAGATCACGGTGCGCCTGGAAGAAGGCGGCGTGAAACGCATCGCCATCACGGACAACGGACGCGGCATCGACAAGGAACAGTTGCCGCTGGCCCTGGCGCGCCATGCCACCTCGAAAATCGCTTCCTTGCACGACCTGGAAAACGTCGGCACCCTGGGTTTCCGTGGCGAGGCGCTGGCCTCCATCGCGTCGGTGGCCGCCGTTACGCTGACCTCGCGCACGATGGACGCGGCCCATGCGTGGGAAATCGTCGGCTCGCACAACGGCAGCGTCTCGCCTTCGTCGGGCGCGCACGGCACCACGGTGGACGTGCAGGACCTGTATTTCAATACGCCGGCGCGGCGCAAATTCCTCAAATCCGAGCAGACGGAATACGGCCACTGCGCCGAAGTCGTGCGCCGCATCGCGCTGGCGCGGCCGGACGTGTCGTTTTCGCTGTCGCACAACGGCCGCACCATCGACCAGTGGAATATCAGCGAACTGGCCAGGCGCAGCGCGCACATCCTCGGCAACGACTTCGCCGAAGCACGCCTGGCGCTGGACGAATCGGCCGGCAGCCTGCGCCTGCACGGCTTTGCCGGCTTGCCAACGGCCTCCAAGGCCCGCGCCGACGGCCAGTTCTTCTATGTGAACGGGCGCTTCGTGCGCGACAAGCTGCTGGTGCACGCCGTGCGCATGGCCTACCAGGACGTGCTGCATGGCGACCGTTTTCCATCGTACGTGCTGGCGCTCGACCTCGACCCGGCCCTGGTCGACGTCAACGTGCACCCGTCGAAGATCGAAGTGCGCTTCCGCGACAGCCGCTCCGTGCACCAGTTCGTTTTCCACGCGGTGCAGCGCGCACTGGCGCAAACCTCGGCCACGGCCTTCGGCAGCGTGCCGGCGCCCTTGCCTGCCGCCGCCACCCTGAGCGGTGACAGCGCCGGTGCGGGTTTGGGTGGACCCGGCATCTGGCGCCGCGAACAGACGCAAACGTCGTTCGGCGCCCAGTTTACAAACACCTACGCCCCCGCCTCCCCCGGCGCGGCGCGGCCCTTCTTTGCCGATGCACCGGGCGTGGCGCAGGACACGGGAGCCTATGGCGCCCTGTTCGGCGGCAGCGGCGCGGCCAGTTCGCCGATCACGCAGGTGGAACCGTATATCGCCTCGCCCGAAGCCATGGCGCGCGAAGAATATCCGCTGGGCTTTGCCCTGGCCCAGCTGCATGGCATCTATATATTGGCGCAAAACACCAAGGGCCTGGTGCTGGTCGACATGCATGCGGCGCACGAACGCATCCTGTACGAACAGCTGAAAAACGCGCTGCAGGCGCAGGTCTCGGGCCAGGACATGCAGGTGCAGGCCTTGCTGATCCCCGTCACTTTCTATGCAGACGCCATTGAAGTATCGACGGCGAATGAAAACCAGGACACCTTAAAAGCGCTGGGCTTCGATATCGCCGCCCTGTCGCCCACGACGCTGGCCGTGCGCAGCGTGCCGACCCTGCTGAAAAACGCCGACGCGCAAACCCTGGCGCGCGACGTGCTGCGCGACGTGCGCGAATACGGCGGTTCGCGCGTGCTGATCGAGCGCCAGAACGAATTGCTGGGCACCCTGGCCTGCCACACGGCCGTGCGCGCCAACCGCATCCTGTCGGTACAGGAAATGAACGCCCTGCTGCGCCAGATGGAGAGCACGGAACGCGCCGACCAGTGCAACCACGGCCGGCCCACGTGGGTGCAGGTCGAGATCAATGCGCTCGACAAATTATTCCTGCGCGGCCAATAGACAGTAGGGACAGTAGGTCGGATTAGCGCAGCGTAATCCGACACTGCAGCGGCGGCATCACGTCGGATTACGCTTGTGCTAATCCGACCTACGCATCACCTTAAAGAATCAATATGCTAAACACCCCACACCTCCCCCTGGCCGTCGCCATCATGGGTCCCACGGCCAGCGGCAAGACGGCCAGCGCGCTGGCCATCGCCCAGGCCATCCCGTCCGAGATCATCTCCGTCGATTCCGCCCTCGTCTACCGTGGCATGGATATCGGCACGGCCAAGCCGTCGAAGGAAGAACTGGCCCAGGTACCGCATCACCTGATCGACATCATCGACCCGCTCGATGCGTATTCCGTGGCGCAGTTCCGCAACGACACCTTGCGCCTGGTGAGCGAGATCTCCGCGCGCGGCAAGCTGCCGCTGCTGGTCGGCGGCACCATGCTGTACTTCAAGGGCCTGGCCGATGGCCTCGACGATTTGCCGGGCGCCGATCCCGTGCTGCGCGCCCGGCTGGAAGAAGACGCGGCCGCCATCGGCTGGCCTGCCATGCATGCGCGCCTGGCCCAGCAGGATCCCATCACGGCGGCGCGCCTGGCGCCGCAGGACGCGCAACGCATCGGCCGCGCGCTGGAAATCATCGCCCTGTCCGGCCAGCCCATGTCGGCCCTGCTGGACCGCCGCGAAAAGACCGTGCTGCCATTCCAGCTGCAGTCGTTCGCACTGGAGCCGTCGGACCGCGCCGTGCTGCACGCGCGCATCGCCACGCGCTTCGACGTGATGCTGAAAAACGACGCGCTGCTCGATGAAGTGGATGGGTTGCGCAGGCGCGGCGACCTGCATCCGGGCTTGCCCTCGATGCGCTGCGTCGGCTACCGCCAGGCCTGGGATTACCTGGACGGACGCATCGACCGCGCCGCCTTGCGCGAGACGGGCATCATCGCCACGCGCCAGCTGGCCAAGCGCCAACTCACCTGGTTGCGCTCGATGCCTGAACGCATCGTCATCGACTGCCTGGGCCCTGACCCGGCCGCGACCATGCTGGCGCAAATCCAGCCATTGCTAAAGTAACCACCACCGATGCGCGCGCAGAAAAATCCGCACATTTTTTTGCGCCAGCATTGACAAGGAAATCGGAAGACTGGATAATGCTCGGCTGTTGGGTGATATAGCTCAGTTGGTTAGAGCACAGCATTCATAATGCTGGGGTCGGTGGTTCAAGTCCACCTATCACCACCAAAGAACATCGATCAGTTTTTTTACTGGTCAAAACCAGCATCCGGTCTGACCGGTCTGTTTGGTGATATAGCTCAGTTGGTTAGAGCACAGCATTCATAATGCTGGGGTCGGTGGTTCAAGTCCACCTATCACCACCAAGAATCTGCAGGATGAACAACCCGCCCTTGCCTTGCGCAGCGGCGGGTTTTTTCATTTCCGGCTACCACTTCACCGCCCCATTGCGGCCTCTACGCAACACCTGCCCGCGCCACATGCAATCGGGGATTGTCGCAAGCGGCCCCTGCCGCTTACAATGAGAATAATTCTCATTTATATTATTCATCGCCCATGTCCACCATCCAGCCCAGCCTGCAACAGCAAGTGCAGTCGCTCTACAGCGATCACCACGGCTGGCTGGTGGGCTGGCTGCGCAAAAAGCTCAGCTGCCCGCATGGCGCGGCCGACCTGGCGCAAGACACGTTTTTGCGCATCATCACCTCGCGCGACGCCCTGTTCGGCATGCGCGAGCCGCGCGCCTACCTGTCGACGACGGCCAAGCGTTTGCTGCTCGACCGCGCGCGCCGGCAAGTGCTGGAACGCGCCTACCTGGCGGAACTGGCGCTGCTGGCCGACAGCCTGCCCGGCGCGCCCTCGCCGGACGAGGTGCTGATGGCCGTGCAGGCGCTCGAGCAAATCGCCGGTGCGCTGGCCGGCCTCTGCGTCAAGGCGCGAGACGCTTTTCTGCTGCATTACCTGGAAGAGCTGCCGCAGGCAGCCGTCGCCGCGCAGCTGAACGTCTCCACGCGCATGGTGCAGAAATACCTGGTGCAGGCCTTGCTGGCCTGCCGCCACGCTTGCCCGGGCATGGCGGCATGATGCGCGCGCGCCCGGATATCGTGGCCGAACAGGCCGCCCACTGGATCGTGCAGCTGAGTGCAGACGACCCGGCCGAGCGCGAACAGGCGCGGGCCGGCTACGCCGCATGGAAGGCGGCCGACCCGCTGCATGCGACGACGGCGGCCGGCATGGAAAACCTGCTGGGCCAGTTGCACGCCGTGCGCGAACCTGCCGGCGGCGACCATCGTCCCGCGCGCGCCGCCCTGGCCGCCATCGCGCCGCAGCGCCGGCGCCTGCGCCGGCTGGCCGCCGCCAGCGTCGTGGCCATGCTGGTGCTGGGCACCGCCATGGTCGCCAGCGAGCGCCCCGCGTATCTGCTGGCCGACCTGCGCAGCCCGACGGGAGCATGGCGCACGCATACCCTGGCCGACGGCAGCCGCCTGACCCTGGGCAGCCACAGCGCCGTCAACGTGCATTTCAGCGCCGGCGAGCGGCATGTGGAACTGGTGCGTGGCGACATCCTCGTCGATGTGGCCAAGGATGCACAGCGCCCCTTCATCGTCGACAGCGGCCAGGCGGCGATCCGCGCGCTGGGCACGCGCTTCACGGTGCGCCGGGATGGCGACGCCACGATACTGAACATGCTGGAATCAAAGGTCTCCGCGCAGGTGCCGCGGCACCCGGCCAGCATCGTGCAGGCAGGCCAGCGCGCGCGCATCACGCACGACGGCGTGGGCACACTGACCGCCATCGATGCGGCCAGCGTACAGGAAGCGTGGCGCGCGCACCAGCTGGTGGTCGACGACTTGCCGCTGGCCGAAGTGCTCGACGAACTGGCGCGCCACCGCCCCGGCCAGCTGCATTACGACCGCGCGCAGATCGCCGGCATCCGCGTGGCGGCCGTGCTGCCGCTGGACGACACGGACAAGGCGCTGCAGCTGTTGATCGACAATTTCCCGCAGCTGCGCATCCGCATGCTGACGCGCTACCTGGTGATGGTCGACGCGCCAGACCCTGGCACAGCAAAAAAATAAATCTTTTTTGCGTTCGCGGTTCCACTTTGTGCTTCTCGTGCGTCAAGGCAGCTGAGATCATTCAAAAAAGGCTGTCACCATGTACGCTCCCGCCGTTCCCGTTTCGTCCCCGAACACCTTGCGCACGCGTTTGCGCCCGCTGGCCCTGGCCGCCCTGCTGCTGGCCAGCGCCGGCATGCACGCCCATGCAGTGGCGCAAACGGCGCCCGCCAGCACCAGCTACAGCATCCCCGCCGGTCCGCTGGCCGGCGCCCTGAACCGCTATGCGCAGCAGGCGGGCGTATCCATCGTCATCGATGCCGCCAAGGTGCAAGGCTTGCAAAGCGCAGGACTGCAAGGCAGCTATGCCATCGACGACGGCTTCGCCGCGCTGCTGCGCGGCAGCGGCTACGCCATCGGCAAGACGCCGACCGGCTATGTGCTGGTGGCCGCGCCGGCCACCGCACCCACGGCGGCGGCCGCCTCCGCATCGGCTGCCGAGCGCACCATGCCGTCGATCACCGTCGTCGGCCAGCTGGAACAAGGCGCCACCACGGAAGGCAGCGGCTCCTACACGGCGCGCAAGCTCACCATCGGCAAGGGGGAGCAAGCGATGAAGGACATTCCGCAATCGGTGAGCGTGCTGACGCGCCAGCGCCTGGACGACCAGGGCATCACGGACTTGCGTGAAGCCGTCAACAACGTCACCGGCGTGGTCGGCGTGCATGGCGTGGGCCCGGGCGTGGTGATCACGGCGCGCGGCTTCCAGATCGATCAATGGCAGTACGATGGCGTGCCGATCGACCGCAATACCTATGCGCTGGGGAACTGGGGCCAGGAAAACATGGTCATCTACGACCGCCTGGAAGTGCTGCGCGGCGCCTCCGGCATGCTCGTCGGCACAGGCAGCCCCGGCGGCTCCGTCAACCTGGTGCGCAAACGCCCGCTGGCCACGCGCGCGATCACGCTGACGGGGCGCGCCGGCTCCTGGGACCACTACGGCGCCCAGGTCGACATCAGCGCGCCGCTGAATGCGCAAGGCACCCTGCGCGGGCGCGCCATCGTCGACGAAGACGACAGCCACTCCTTCATCGACCAGGTATGGAGCAAGAACCGCACCCTGTACGCGGCGCTCGACTACGACCTGGCGCCCGCCACCACCGTGGGCCTGGCCGCCAGCCATGTCAAGGCCCACGGCCGCCCCACCTTCATCGGCCTGCCCCGCTACGTCGATGGCAGCGCGCTGCCACTGCCACGCTCGACCTTCACCGGTGCCGACTGGAACCGCAGCCAGGTGGAGCAGAGCACCGTCTATCTGGACCTGGAACACCACTTCAATACGCAGTGGAGCCTGAAGGCCTCGGCGCTGGGCATGAATGAAACCACCAGCTCGACACACCAGCGCGTCGCCTTTGAAATCAATCCCGACGGCAGCGGCGCGCGCTATGGCGACTTTTCCACCGATTTCGACAACCGCAAGCGCGGCATTGACGCCTTCGTGCGCGGCAAATTCAACGGCCTGGGCATCGCGCAGGAAGTGGTCGTCGGCGCCAGCTATGTCAGCCTCACGTCGAACGACCGCTATGCGCGCGCGTGGGAAACGGGCGCCGACATCTTCAACATCAAGCACAATCGGCCGTGGCAGGATTTCGACACCATCGCCGCGCGCCCGACGGGCGTGACCAGCTACAGCACCTACGACATGCGCCAGAAAGGCCTGTACGCCACCTGGAATGGCCAGCTTACAAGCGAGCTGAAAGTGCTGCTGGGCGGGCGTTTCAGCTGGTACGACTTCCTGTATGCCACGCCGGACGGCTACCGCGATGCCACCCGCACCTCGGCCAAGTTCACGCCATCGGTGGGCCTGATCCATGCATTGACGCCGCAATGGTCGGCCTACGCCAGCTATGCGGACGTGTTCCAGCCGCAGACCAACCACGATGTGGCAGGCCGCACCCTCAAGCCGATCACGGGCAGCAGCTACGAGGGCGGCATCAAGGGCGAACTGGCGGAGGGCAAGGTCAATACCTCGCTGGCCGTGTTCCGCTATGAGCACAAGGACCGCGCCGTCACCGACTACGCCGCCGGTTTCGCCTGCGACGGCTGGTACTGCTCGCGCGCCTCGGGCAAGGTGCGCAGCCAGGGCCTGGAAGCGGAAGTGTCGGGTGAAGTGGCAAGCGGCCTGCAGCTGTCGGCCGGCTACGCCTACACGACGACGACCTACCTCGACGATCCTGACAACAAGGGCCAGGTCTTTTCGACGTGGACGCCGAAGCACATGCTGCGCCTGTGGTCCAGCTATACCCTGCCCGGGGATTGGAACAAGTTCAGCGTGGGCGCCGGCGCCAGCCTGCAAAGCCATACCGTCGATACCGAACGCACCTTCAAGGTGGCCGGCTTCTCGATCTGGAATGCGCGCCTGGGCTGGCAAGCCACGCCGCAAGTGGCCCTGTCCGTCAACGTCAACAACCTGTTCGACAAGCGCTACATCATTCCGTCCTACAACACCACCGGGTCGAACAACTATTACGGCGACCCGCGCAACGTGCAGTTCACCTTGAAGTACACGCCGAAGTGGTAGGCTGACACGCAGCGCTGACGGCACGGGCGGGCACGGCATTCAGCCGTGCCCGCTTTTTTTTCGTTCAGTGCTAGGCTTGCAACCGAGAATTATTCACCACGAATCACCACGAAAAAACCATGCTTCCACCGCTTCCCCTGTCCAGCCTTGCGCTGGCCCTGGCCCTGTGCGCCAGCCCCGCGCTTGCCGCCGATGGCTATTACCAGACCAAGACGCCGTATGCGCCGCAGCAGGACCCGGCCACGTATGCCGCGCCGCCAGCCGGTTTCCAGCCGATTTTCACGCAGCTGGTGGCGCGCCACGGCGCACGCGGATTGACCAGCATGAAAAACGACGCGGCCCTGTATGCGATGTGGCAACAAGCAGCTGCGCAGGATGGACTCACGCCCTTGGGGCGCGAACTGGGCCCCGACATCCTGGCGCTGATGCGGGCAAATGCCTTGCTCGGTTATGGCGTGGCCGGCATCGAGACGCCCGGCTACGGCAACCTGTCGCAGACGGGCATCAGCGAACACCGGCAGCTGGCCGCGCGCCTGCTGGCGCGCCTGCCTGCCCTGTTCGCGCAAGTGGCACAGGAGGGAGTGGAGGGGGCGACGGCGCCGCGCCAGCTCGTCGTCATCCACTCGGGCGTGGACCGCGCGCGCGACAGTGCCCGCTTCTTCACGCAATCGCTGCTGGAACACGCGCCGGCGCTGGCGCCGCTGCTGGCCATGCCGCCCGCACCGGCGCCGTATCCGCAGGGACGCGCCGCCGGGGTGCCGCCGATACCGCAGCCCGACGGCGTCAACCGCTTCCTGCTGTACGCGCACAAGCTGGCGCCGCAGACGGACCTGGTCACCGACACGGCAGATCCGTATTACGCCCCTTACGGCGCCAGCCAGGCATACCAGCGCCATATCCGCACCAAGGGCCTGCATGCGCTGATGGACGCACCTGCCAGGCTGCCGGCGGCCACCGCGCATGCGCGCCATGTGCTCGAACGCCTGTTTACGCCCGCCTTCCTGGCCCGCTTCGAACAGGGCGCCAGCTATGCGGACACGGGCAGCCATACTTTCACCAGCGCGGACGGCAAGCTGACGCGCACCCTGACGGGCAGCGGCAAGACCGTCATCCGCAGCATGAACGTGGCCGCCACGAAACTGTATGAACTGTATGCGATCAGCGCCGGCATGCGGCATGAAGCGCCGGCCGATTTCAGCCGCTACATGCCCATCGAGGATGCGCGCTACTACGCCTCGGTCGCCGACCACGAGGATTTTTACCAGAAGGGGCCGGCGACCACGGCCAGCGCAGGCGTGACGTGGCGCTTCGCGCTGGCCTTGCGCGACGATTTTTTCCAGGAGGTCGACGCGCTGGCCAAGGGTGATCTACGCCATGCGGCCAAGCTGCGCTTCACCCACGCCGAGATGATCATTCCGCTGGCCTCGGCCCTGGGCTTGCCGGGAACGTCGATGGCCTTGCCGGCGGCGACGCCCTACAGCTACGCCAGCAATCCGTGGCGTGGCGCGCAGGTATCGCCGCTGGCGGCCAACATGCAATGGGATGTGTACCGCAACGGCGAGGGCCGGCTGATCGTGCGCCTGCTGTACAACGAAAGGGAAACGCCGTTCCAGGCCGCGTGCGACGGCGCGCGCATCGCGCCAGGCAGCGTGTACTACGACTATGCGGGCCTGAAAGCCTGCTACGGCCACGTGGCGGCGCCGTAGGCAAAAAAAAACCTCCAGCTGGGCTGGCGGCTTTCGTTCATCGGGCAACAGCAATTACTGCCAGGCTTCCTTGCCCGCGCGTGGCTTGCCCACCATCAGCAAGGCACCCAGGGTCAGCACGGCGGCCAGCGACAAATAATAGCCCACGTATTGCAAGCCGTAATTCGTCGCCAGCCAGGTGGCGATGTACGGTGCCAGCGAGGCGCCCAGGATGCCCGCCAGGTTGAACGTCAGCGAGGCGCCCGTGTAGCGCACTTCGGGTGGGAACAGCTCGGACAGCATGGTGCCCAGCGGTCCGTAGGTCATGCCCATCAGGCCCAGGCCGACGGCCATGAAGAGCGTCACTTCCCACGTCACGCCCGAGCCGAACATGGGCGCAAGCACCAGGCCGAAGATGGCGATGGCGACGGAAACCCAGATCATGGTGGCGCGGCGGCCACGGCGGTCGGCCAGCACGGCCGAAAACGGGATCGTCAGGGCAAAGAACAGCACGGCAAACAGCTGCACGATGAGGAATTCCTTGCGCGTGAAGCCCAGCTTGGTCGTGCCCCAGCTCAGTGCGAACACCGTCATCAGGTAGAACAGCACGAAGGTGGCCAGGGCGATGATGGTGCCCAGGAACAGCATGCGGCCATGCTGGCGGAACACGGTGGCCACCGGCAGTTTGACGACTTCGTTCTTGTCGATGACTTTCTGGAAGTCCGGCGTTTCCGTGATCTTCAGGCGCACATACAGGCCGACGATGACCAGCAGCGCGCTGGCCAGGAACGGGATGCGCCAGCCATAGCTGAAGAACTGCTCGTCGGTCATGGTTTCGCTCAGCAGCAGGAAGATGCCGCCCGACAGGAAGAAGCCGATCGGCGCACCCAGCTGCGGGAACATGCCATACCAGGCGCGCTTGCCCGGTGGCGCGTTCTCGGTGGCCAGCAGCACCGCGCCGCCCCACTCGCCGCCCAGGCCCAGGCCCTGGCCGAAACGGCACAGCGCCAGCAGCAGCGGCGCCAGGGTGCCGATGGCGGCATACGTGGGCAGCAGGCCGATGATGACGGTGGAAATACCCATGGTCAGCAAGGCTGCCACCAGGGTGGCCTTGCGGCCGATGCGGTCGCCGAAGTGGCCGAACACGGCCGAGCCGATGGGGCGGGCGAAGAAGGCGATGGCGAACGTGGCCAGCGACTGCAGCACGGCGGCCGACGGGTCGCCGGCGGGGAAGAACAGTTTCGGGAACACCAGCACGGCGGCGGTGGCGTAGATATAGAAGTCAAAGAACTCGATGGTGGTGCCGATCAGGCTGGCGAACAGCACCGTGCCGGGGGAATTTTTCTTGGGGGGGGTGCTCCGGGGCTTACTCATTTACTGCGCTCCTTGGGGAGGGTGTCTAAAGGCCATTCTCTGGATGTTTTTTCAGGCAGCAGCACAGCACGTTGTCTCCGTGTCGTTCGCATATCATAGCCTTGCGCGCGGGCATTTGCCGCGCATTTGCTATTAAATTTGCAAACAAAAAACAACGGTCTTTATTGCCGTAGCGAACTACTGGCAACGCGCGCCAACGCGCCGTGATCCGTGCTGAATTAGAGAAACAACGGTCGTGCGCCATCCGGTTACCCGGGGCACGGCAGGAAAGGCGTCAGGGGATGGGCGACGTGTATCAGGCCCGGCGTATCGCCAGGCATTCCGTACCAGACCCGCGCGTCGGCATCGCGGCATCGGTCATTTGTGGTGAATCCTTGCCTGCGGCCCCTCCGGGTGGAGCGGGCCGGCGATGATCGCGCTGCATCACGAAGGATGCTGTTGATCTTGCTGTAAGCGGCTTATGATACGCGCAGTGCTGCGGTGCGGCAAGAAATTGTGGACAACTGCCGGGGTCAGACCCGGCAGGTCTGACCCCGGGTTATGCGGCAATCAGCGCAAATGTCCTTGAAGTACAAACCCCAACAGCAAGGACTGGGGTCGGACCCTCAGGGTCCGACCCCGGCATCTGCCGCTGGGTGAAGCAGGCTGAACGCCTTGCCGATCTCCGCGCTGTCGAGCGGGCGCACGAGGCGCGCCACTTCCTGGCCGTCTTTCAGGAAAACCAGGGTCGGCCACAGTTTCACCTTGAACGAACGCCCCAGGGCGCGGCCGGGGCCGTCTTCGACGCGCAGGTGCGGCACGCCGGGATGCTGCGCGAAGGCGGCGGCCAGCGGCGCCTGGGTGGCGCGGCAATGGCCGCACCAGCCGGTGCCAAATTCCAGCAGGGCCGGGCCCGTCAAGGCATCGATCTCGGCGCGCGTGGGTTGCGCCACGGAATAGGTATCGGTCATCATTGTCTGTCTCCTCAATATAAAAAAGCCCGCAAGGCGATTCTGCGCCAGGCGGGCTTGCCGTGCCGTGCGGCAGGCCGCTTTTACACGACCTTGACGCGCAGGGTTTCCAGGCCAGCGATGGCGCCCACCAGTTCGTCGCCACGCTGCACGGCCGCCACGCCGGCCGGCGTGCCCGTGTAGATCAGGTCGCCTGGCTGCAAAGTGAAATATCTGGACAGGTCGGCGATGGTTTCGGCCACGTTCCAGATCAGCATGTCGATCGTGCTGCTTTGGCGCAGCTCGCCGTTCACGTGCAGGGTGATGGCCGCATGTGTGACATCGCCCGCCTGCGCGGCCGGCGTGATGGGGCCGATGGGGGCCGAGTGTTCAAACGCCTTGCCCGTATCCCACGGACGGCCCAGCTTTTTCGCGTCGCCCTGCAGGTCGCGGCGCGTCATGTCCAGGCCCACGGCGTAGCCCCACACGTGGTGCAAGGCGTCATCGACGCCGATATCGCTGCCGCCCTTGCCAATGGCCACCACGAGTTCCATCTCGTGCTGGAAATCCTGCGTTTGCGCGGGATACGGCAGCTCGCCCGTCGTGCCACTAGCCACCGGCAGCACGGCATCGTTTGGTTTCATGAAAAAGAAAGGCGCCTCGCGGCCCGTGTGGCCCATTTCCTTGGCATGCTCGACATAGTTACGGCCGACGCAATAGATGCGGTGGACGGGGAAGCTGTCGGCGCTACCGCTGACGGGTACGCTGGCTTGCAACGGTGCGGGAATAACATACGGCATGAGGACTCCTGATCGGCACGATAAAAAGGCGGTGATGAAAAAGGGACACCGCAGTGTCCCCCATTTTACGGCAACGTTATTTCAGCAGGCCCGAGCGGCTCGGGTCCGGCATGCGGATGGCAACGATGAAGGAAATCAGGCACATGATGGTGACGTACCAGTAGAAATAATCTTCCACGTGCCAGGCCTTGAACTGCAGCGCCACGTATTCGGCCGAACCGCCGAAGACGGCGTTGGCCACCGCGTACGACAGGCCCACGCCCAGCGCGCGCACTTCGACGGGGAACATTTCCGCCTTGATCAAGCCGCTGATCGAGGTATAAAAACTGATCACGGCCAGGGCGATGATGATCAGGCCAAACGCCGCGTACGGGCTGCTGACGTCTTTCAGCGCATGCATGATCGGCAGCACGCACAGGGTGGCCAGGCCACCGAAGAACAGCATCGAGGTGCGGCGGCCGATGCGGTCGGACAAGGCGCCGAACACGGGCTGCAGCACCATGTAGACGAGCAGGGCGCAGGTCATGACGGCGCTGGCCGTCTTGGTATCCATGCCGGCCGTGTTGACCAGGTATTTCTGCATGTAGGTGGTAAACGTGTAGAACACCAGCGAGCCGCCGGCCGTGAAGCCCAGCACCGTGATGAACGCGCGCTTGTGCTTGAGCAAGCCGCGCAGGCTGCCCGCGTCCTTGTCCTTGCGCTCGCTGGCGGTGGTTGTTTCCGTCAGCGATTTACGCAGGTTCAGCGACACGAGGGCCGCCAGGGCGCCGCAGACGAAGGGAATGCGCCAGCCCCAGGCACGCAGCTCTTCCAGGGTCAGCAATTGCTGCAGGATCACCAGTACCAGCAGCGCCAGCAGCTGGCCGCCGATCAGGGTCACATACTGGAACGAGGCAAAGAAACCGCGCTTGCCCGATTCCGACACTTCGCTCATGTAGGTGGCGCTGGTGCCGTATTCGCCGCCCACGGACAGGCCCTGGAACAGGCGCGCCACCAGCAGCAGGAACGGCGCGAAGGCGCCGATGGTGTCGTAGGTCGGCATGACGGCGATCATCAGCGAACCGCCGCACATCATCAGCACGGAAATCATCATCGACTGGCGGCGGCCGTATTTATCGGCGATGCGGCCAAACAGCCAGCCGCCCACGGGACGCATGAGGAAGCCGGCGGCAAAGATGCCGGCCGTCTGCAGCAGCTGCGTGGTGGGATTGCCGGAAGGGAAGAAGGCGTGCGAGAAATACAGCGCGCAGAACGAGTAAATGTAGAAGTCGAACCATTCGACCAGGTTACCGGAGGAAGCGCCAATGATGGCCTTGATGCGCTGCTGGGAAGTCAGCTGCGCAACGTCATGCGGAGTATCGTGGGATGTCATATCAGTCTTCTTGTTCGTGTGAAAAAGCCAACGCCAGCCCGGTTGCCCTGGCTGGTTTTGCATCATACGCCCTTGATCCGGGTCAAAAAGCCGTCCGACATACGGGTTAATACGTATAACCGGCAACTTTTTCGCCCTCAGGCACTGCCGGTCAGCCCCGTTCCAGCACCAGCGCAATGCCCTGGCCCACGCCGATGCCGCATCTTGTGTCAGTACAGTGCATGGCGCCTGCCCGGGGGGGGGGGCAGGATCAGATCCGTTCCAGCACCAGCGCAATACCCTGGCCCACGCCGATGCACATGGTACAGAGCGCATAGCGCCCGCCCGTGCGGTGCAACTGGTTGACGGCCGTCATGGCCAGGCGCGCGCCGGACGCGCCCAGCGGGTGGCCCAGGGCGATGGCGCCGCCGTTCGGGTTGACGCGCGCATCGTCGTCGGGCAAGCCCAGCTGGCGCAGCACGGCCAGGCCTTGCGCGGCAAACGCTTCGTTCAATTCGATGACGTCGAAGTCGGCCAGGCTCAAACCCGTCATGGCCAGCACTTTCAGCGTGGCGGGCGCCGGGCCGATGCCCATGATGCGCGGTGCGACGCCTGCGGTGGCCATGGCCACGACGCGGGCGCGCGGCGTCAGGCCGAAGCGCGCCGCGTTCGCCTCGTCGGCCAGCAGCAGGGCCGCCGCGCCATCGTTGACGCCGGAAGCGTTGCCGGCGGTAATCGTGCCGTCCGCGCGCACCACCGGTTTGAGTTTTGCCAGGGTGTCCAGGGTGGTGGCACGCGGATGCTCGTCGCGGCTGACGATGATGGGGTCGCCTTTCTTTTGCGCGATGCTGACGGGACAGATTTCGCTGTCGAACACGCCCGCCTGCTGCGCCGCCAGGGCCTTCACCTGGCTGGCCAGGGCAAACGCATCCTGGTCGGCACGGCTGATGCCGAAGTCCGATGCCACGTTTTCCGCCGTTTCCGGCATCGAATCAACGCCGTATTGCGCCTTCATCAGGGGATTGATGAAACGCCAGCCGATGGTCGTGTCTTCCATTTTCATGCCGCGCGCAAAGGCGCTGTCCGCCTTGCCCATGACAAACGGCGCACGGCTCATGCTTTCCACGCCGCCGGCGATCAGCAAGCCCGCCTCGCCGCTCTTGATGAAGCGCGCGGCGCTGCCGATGGCGTCCAGGCCCGAGCCGCACAGGCGGTTCAGGGTGGCGCCCGGCACGCTGTCGGGCAGGCCGGCCAGCAAGGCGGCCATGCGCGCCACGTTGCGGTTGTCCTCGCCCGCCTGGTTGGCGCAGCCGTACAGCACGTCGGTGACGGCATTCCATTCGACGTCAGGATTGCGTGCCATCAAGGCGCGGATGGGCACGGCGCCCAGGTCGTCGGCGCGCACGCCGGAAAGTGCGCCGCCGTACCGGCCAAACGGGGTGCGCTGGGCGTCACAGATAAAGGCTGCGGTCATGTTGATTTCCTCCAGGAAATATTTATGTTGGTCGGCCTGGCGGGCAAGCCGATAGGGGTGGTGTTGGGTGGTGGCGATGGCGTTGGGGTGGCGCTGGTGGTGGCGGTGGCGGTGGCGGTGGGGTGACGCTGGTGCTGGTGGTGGTGTCGGCTTACGCGCTTTGCGCTAAGCCGACCTACGCCGCCCTACGCAGACCTACGCCGATCTGCGCAGACCTGCGCCAGCTTGCGTCAATCTGCGCTGTGCTGGCGCCCGTCCGTCAGCGGCACGGGCGTCAACGCTTGCAGCTGTTCGAAACTCAAGCCGTCGACCAGTTCGACGACGGTGGCGCCGGCAGGGCCCAGGTCGAGCACGGCCAGGTCGCTGTAGATGCGACTGACGCAGCCGATACCCGTCAGCGGGTAGGTGCATTCCTGCACCAGCTTGCTCTCACCGCCCTTGGTCAGCCATTCCATCATGACCCAGGTTTTTTTCGCGCCGATGGCCAGGTCCATGGCACCGCCCACGGCGGGAATGGCGTCGGGTGCGCCCGTGTGCCAGTTGGCCAGGTCGCCCGTGCTTGATACTTGAAAGGCGCCCAGCACGCAGATGTCCAGGTGGCCGCCGCGCATCATGGCGAAGCTGTCGGCATGGTGAAAATAGCTGCCGCCGGCCAGCAGGGTGACGGGCTGCTTGCCCGCGTTGATCAGGTCGTAGTCTTCCTCGCCCGGCGCCGGGGCCGGTCCCATGCCGATCACCCCGTTTTCGCTGTGCAGGATGATATCCGCGCCGGCCGGCAAGTGGTTTGCCACCAGGGTCGGCAAGCCGATGCCCAGGTTGACGACGCTGCCTTCATGGATGTCGGCCGCCACGCGCGCCGCCATCTGGTCTCGATTCCATTTGTTCATTTGATACTCCTCAGGCGGCTTTGAAGCCGGCAGGGCCGGTGGCCGTGCGCGGCACTTGCACGATGCGCTGCACGAACAGGCCCGGCGTGATGACGTGTTCCGGATCGATGCTGCCCAGTTCGGCAACTTCATGCACGGATGCAATGCTGACTTTCGCGGCCATGGCCATGATCGGGCCGAAATTGCGCGCCGTCTTGCGGTACGTCAGGTTACCCCAGCGGTCACCCTGTTCCGCCTTGATGAGGGCGAAGTCGGCATGGATGGGCGACTCGAACACATACATGCGGCCGTCGATCTCGCGCGTTTCCTTGCCCTTGGCCAATTCCGTGCCGTAGCCGGTGGGCGTGAAAAAGCCGCCGATGCCGGCGCCGGCGGCGCGGATGCGCTCGGCCAGGTTCCCCTGCGGCACCAGCTCCAGCTCCAGCTTGCCTGCGCGGTAGAGGGCGTCGAAGACGTGGGAATCGGCCTGGCGCGGGAACGAGCAGATGATCTTGCGTACTTGCCCGTTGTGCAGCAGGGCGGCCAGGCCCGTGTCGCCATTGCCCGCATTGTTGTTGACGATGACGAGGTCGCGCGCGCCGTGAGCGATCAGGCCGTCGATCAGCTCGGCCGGCTGGCCCGCGCCGCCGAAGCCGCCAATCATGATGGTGGCGCCATCGTGGATATCGGCCAGCGCATCACTGACGCTGGAGCGGAGTTTATTGATCATCTGTGTGTCTCCCACAAAAATCCGGTTGATTTGTTCTACATACGAACATATATTCGTATTTAGAACATATTCAGGAGAATAGGCCTGATTGCCCCGCTTGTCAATTTGCCGTTTTGCCCGCCCGCATGGCTATAATTGCCACCTTGATCCATTGGACACCCCATGACCGAACGCCGCACCGCCCCACTTTCCGCCGACGCCGACGCCGACGCCACCGATGCCGATGCCGCCACTGCCGCGCACGATGGCGCGCCGCGTCCCGGCGACAGCTATGTGCAATCGTTCGCGCGCGGCCTGGCCGTGCTGCGCAGCTTTGGCGCCGAAGCGCCGCGGCAAACCCTGAGCGAAGTGGCGGAGCGGGCGCAGCTCACGCGCGCGGGCGCGCGGCGCATCCTGCACACCTTGCTGCATCTCGGTTATGTGGAAGCGGATGGGCGGCTGTTCCGCCTGACGCCCAAGGTGCTGGACCTGGGCTACGCCTATCTGTCGTCGCTGCCCGTGTGGACGCAGGCGCAGCCGCTGCTGGAAGAATTGATGGCGACCTTGCGCCAGTCGTGCTCGGCCACCGTGCTCGACGGCGACGACATCGTGTATGTGGTGCGCCTGTCCGCGCACCGCACCATGTCGATCAACCTGGGCATTGGCAGCCGCCTGCCCGCATATTGCACCTCGATGGGCCGGGTGCTGCTGTCAGGCCTGGAGCCGGATGCGCTGCGCGCGCGCCTGTCGCAGATGGCGCTGCTCAAGCTGACGCCGGCCACCAAAGTCGATATCGATGCACTGATGGAAGAAATTGCGCAAGTGCGCCGCCAGGGCTGGAGCCTGGTACAGGAAGAGCTGGAACAGGGCCTGGTGGCCCTGGCCGCGCCCGTGTTCGACCGGGCCGGCAAGGTGGTGGCGGCCATCAATGTCAGCGGCCAGACGGCGGGGCCGTCGGTGGCGCAGCTGCTCGAGCACAGCTTGCCGAAACTGTTGGAGACGGCAAGCCGGGTCAGCGCCCTGGTGCGGGTGCAGCAGTGATTATTTCTTGAACTTGGCGCAGGCGTCGGCACGCGCCTGCGCCGGCATGCTTTGCGTCAGGTCGAATTCGCCCGGATAGGCTTTGCCGCCCTGTTCGATGTAGCCGATGCTGCGCACGCTCAGCTGCGGGTCGGCCAGCTTCAGCCAGCGCGGCACGCCGAGATCCTTGCGCACGTGGTCGTTGCCGGCCAACAGCACCACGGCACGCGGCGCCTGGTCGCGGATCAGCTTGGCCATCCAGATGTCGCGCGCCACTTGCGCGTTGACGACGCCGCCGATCATCATGTCGGGCAGCATGTTGCAGCGCGCCGCCTGCACTTCCTTCCTTTGCCCTTCCAGGATGTCGTTCGGCACGGGCGCGGCCAGGTAGGTCGCGGCCATGGCCGGCGGCATCGACCATTTGATGCCATCGCGCACGATGCGCGAAGCGTCGGCGGGCGACAGGCCGGCGGCCACCAGGGGCAGCTGGTAGCTGATGGCCAGGTCCAGCACGGGCCGGTACAAGCTCCAGTCCCAGCGCGGCTGTTCCATCACGCGGATGATGCAGTCGGGGTCGGCGCAGTCGCGCGCCGCGCGCGTCAGCAAATCCTGGTTCTCGCGGTCAAACTGCTCCATGACAATCACGGGGCGCCAGCCGGCGGCCACGCGGCGCTGCAGTTCCGCCATGCGCAGCCGGTGGCCTTGCGCATTGTCATGCACTTCGCCCAGCAGCAGCACTTGCGGATTGGGCAAGCTGTCGGCCACGGGCGCGGGCGGCGGTGGCGGCGTTTTCTTCAGCCAGCTGCCACAGGCGGTCAGCGCCAGCACGCCGCACAGCAAGGCGGCGCGCGCGGCGGCGCGTGCAATGACTGGCGCAGTTGTTCCTGCAGTTGCGCGTGCAGTTGCGCGCGCCGTTGCTACTTGAATCACGGTCTTCATGGTCGGTCGGGCATCCTCGTTGGCAATGCGCCAGATTGTACCGTCTCAGGCGGATGCCATCGCTGTGCGGCGCGCCTTTTGCCATTCCAGCCATTCGAAGATGACCATGCCGGCTAGCATGGCGGCGACGAAAATCCACGCCTTGCCCTGCCCCGCCAGCAGGGAAACGAGGGCCGGGCCGGGACAGAAACCGGCGATGCCCCAGCCTGCGCCAAAGGCCAGGCTACCCAGCAGCAAACGCCGGTCGATACGCCGCGACACGGGCAATTGCATGGGCTCGCCCAGCAGCGCCGTGCTGCGCCGTCGCGCCAGCCAGAAGGCGGGCATGGCGACGGCGATGGCGCCGCCCATCACCAGCGCCAGCGACGGGTCCCATGCGCCGGCCAGGTCGAGGAAACCCAGCACCTTGGCCGGATTGCTCATGCCGGAAACGATGAGGCCCAGGCCAAAGACGAGGCCGCTCAACAGGGAAAGGATCAGCTTGCTCATAGGTGGCGCAGCAGATACACGGTGAGGAAACCGGCCGCCATGAAGACGCAGGTGGCAGCCAGCGAGCGGGGCGACCAGCGCGACAGGCCGCATACGCCGTGGCCGCTGGTGCAGCCGGCGCCGTAGCGCACGCCCACGCCGACCAGCAAGCCGGCGGCGACCAGGGCGGGCGCGCCCGCATCGATACGCACCGCAGGCAGAGCCAGCCACAGCTGCCACAGCAAGGGGGTGCCGATGAGGCCGGCAAGAAAGGCGATGCGCCAGCCCAGGTCGCCCTGGCGTGGACGCAGCAGCCCGCCAACGATGCCGCTGATGCCGGCGATGCGGCCGTTAAACAGGATCAAGAGCGCCGCCGCCAGGCCGATCAGCATGCCGCCGGCAAGCGCGGACCATGGCGTGAAGTGTTGCCAGGCTATGTTCATGGCAGAGTTCAGTCCGCTTCGTCGTTGAACAGTGGGCGCGGCGCGCAGAACTGGGCGTACAGCACTTGCAGCACGGCCAGCACGGGAGCGCTGGCGACGCGGTAGTAAATCTGCTTGCCGTCGCGGCGCGTGGCCACCAGCATTTCTTCGCGCAGCACGCCCAGCTGCTGCGACAGGGTCGGCTGGCCGATGCCCACTTTCTGCTCCAGGTCGCTGACACAATGTTCGCCCTGCGACAGCTGGCACAGCAGCATCAGGCGGTCGGCATTGCCCATGGCTTTCAGCAGCGAACTGGCTTTATAGGCCGCGCCGCGCATGGCGTCGAGGTTGTAATCGGTCTCTTGTATTGCTGGCGTTTCCATCGTGCCCTCCCACAGGCGGTCGTGTTGAACATCGTGCGATAAACAATATACTAATCAATATATTGTTTTCCTGCTGGCGATTCGCACAAAAAAACAACAGTGTTTTTTCAGCGATAGCGTGGCCATGCGAAGTGTGCGGCAGCGATCATGCTTACGCTATCAAAATGACAAATATTCGTAATAAAGAGGAAATAAGCGTATCAAAATTGTCACGATCTGTGCTGTAATGAGAGGTCAGCAGAAAAACCATGATACGCCCCCGTACAGGCGAATTGTCCGCCCATGCGCAAGCCGGTTTCGGCGGCGCCAGGCGGTGAACAACAGGGAGATCAAGATGGGAATCAATCAGCCGCTATGCGTGGCCTTGCTGGCGCTCTCGGCCAGCACATGGAGCATGGCGGCAGTCAGCGACACCACGGCCGGCAAGCAGCAGGAAGCCGCTGAACGCGTGACGATCGATGAAAGCATCAGCTTGAATAATCATCCCGGCTGGGAAACGCCGGACTTGCCGTATGCACGCCTGCTGTCCAGCAGCAGCGCAAGCGCGGCAACGCACTGGAGCACCAGCGGCGCGCGCCAGGTGGCGCTGGCGCCGCCCAGGCCCGTGACGGCCGCGCCCGCACAGCAAGCCAACGTGCCAGCCCCCGTGCCAGAAGCGAGCATGTACTCGATGCTGCTGGTGGGACTGGGCCTGGTGGCCTTGAGCCTGCACGGCGAAAAACAGGAAAAATTCGACAACTGACGGCGCCAGCATTGGCAAGGCGCCGCCGCAAAACATTCCGCCTGGTGCGGAATGTTTTTTATGCTGCCATCATTTGTCCAGCAGGCGGCACACCCGTTCGATATTACCTACCGGAATGCCCGACTTCAGGGCCCGCGCGATGCAGCCCGCCTTGTCCGGTCCCGAGGCGGAAATCAGCACGAAGGCCGTCACCACCACGCTGATGGCGACGAGCACGATCAAGACCCCCTTGACGATATCCCAGTTCATTGCGGCTCAGCAATGTCATACGTAAAATCATAATAATGCCTGCCCTCCTCGATGCGGATGGCCAGGCTGCCCGTCAGCCCCAGCAACTGGCCCGTACCCGTATCGGGCACCACCGTCACTGACAAGCTGGGCGCGCCGCGCGTCATGCTGCCGCTGTGCTGCAGGTAAAAACTGCCGTGGCGCCCGTCCAGCGCGCCTTCGACCCGCTCCAGCGCCACGTAGCCGGCCGAGCCCGGCACGCTGGCGCGCACGCTGAGCATCTCGCCTTGCGCGCTGGCATCGAGCGCGCCGTGGTAGCGCTTGTTCAGCGACATGCGCCCCAGTCCGGACTGGGCCACCGTGTCCGACAAGTTTTCCGGCGTGATGGTGACGTCAAACTGCCCTGTGATATACGGCATCCCTGCTCTCCTGTGTTCGTTACGCCGTGGCGGCGCCATCGGCCCCGCCCAGCAAGACATGTAATTTCTGCATGGTCGCCCAGTTGCGCGACGTGACGCCATCGCCGAGCAGCACGCCCAGCGCGGCCACCAGCCTGCTGGCCAGCACGCCGTCAGGGCACCACGCATACGCGGCCCACTGCCCCAGCGCCAGCGCTTCCGGCTGCCAAGGCTGCTGCAGCAGCGGCGCCAGGCGCTGGACGTCGGCCGGATTATTCAGCACCAGCGCCAGCAGACGGGAAGCATCGGCCGGCGGCGCCAGCGTGTTTTGCGCGATCAGTTCGTCGAACTGGCTGGCCGACAGCACCGTCACGCGCGCCGCCACGCCCAGCTTGAGTACCAGCGCTTCCTCGATGCGGGCCGCCGCCTCGGCCGGTGCCACGGTGCCCGCGC
This sequence comes from Janthinobacterium amylolyticum, assembly GCF_051380655.1. Taxonomy (NCBI): domain Bacteria; kingdom Pseudomonadati; phylum Pseudomonadota; class Betaproteobacteria; order Burkholderiales; family Oxalobacteraceae; genus Janthinobacterium; species Janthinobacterium amylolyticum. The sequence goes on along the minus strand of NZ_JBNYXL010000002.1, from coordinate 366,461 downwards.
CGAACACCACGTTGCCACTGTTGAGCACCGTGCGCACCTGCGTAAAACCCAGGTCGCCCAGCAGCTTGCGCAGGTCGGCCATGGCCACGCGCTTGGCGCGGCCCACGTTGATGCCGCGCAAGAATGCCACCTGCTGATTATCTTGACCATCTGCCATGTGTTTCTCCTTGCCTAAGCCTGGCCGGCTGTGCCTTCCGGCAACGGCGTCACCTTGGGCAGGCGCAGCAGGAACGTCGCGCCTTGCCCCAGGGTGCTGCTGACCGTGATAGTGCCGCCAAATTGCTTGGCAATCAAGTTGAACACGATATTCAAGCCCAGTCCCGTGCCGCCCTGTCCCCGGCGCGTGGTGACAAACGGGTCGAACACGCGGTCGAGCATGTCGGGCGCGATGCCGCGGCCATTGTCGCGCACCTGCATGTCTATCCAGTCCGGCTCGCCGCGCACGCCGATGTGGATGCTGCCGGCCGTATCCGCGTCGAACGCGTGCTCGACGCAGTTGAGCACCAGATTGGTCAGCACCTGCGCCAGCGCGCCCGGATAGCTGTCAAGGATGATGTCTGGCGGGCAATCGATATCGATGCTGATGCGCGTCTTCTTCAGGGTTGGCTGCAGGCTGGAAATCACCTCGCCGATGTAGTCGCGCAACTCGAACAGGCGGCGCGCCTCACTGACCTGGTCGACGGCGATCTGCTTGAAGCTGTGGATCAGGTGCGCGGCGCGGTAGGCATTGTTCATGATCAGGCGCGCGCTTTCGCCGGCCGTCTCCAGGTAGCGCACGATATCGGTCTTCTTGACGCCGCCGCCGGCCACCGCGGCGCTGATGCTGTCCGTGGCTTCCTTCAGCACGGAGGCGCTGGTCAGCGCGATGCCGACCGGCGTATTGATTTCATGCGCCACGCCCGCCACCAGGCTGCCCAGCGAAGCCAGCCGTTCAGACTGCAGCAGCGATTCCTGCGCGCGGCGCAGCTCGTCCATGGCCTGCGCCGTCTCCTGCTGCGAACGGCGCGCCATCTCTTCGGCCTGGCGGCTGCCTTCGATGATGGACTTGAGCTTGCGCTGCACGGCGTTGAAGCCGCGGATCACGTCGCCCAGCTCGTCGCGCCGGTTTTCCGGCAGTTCTTCGACCTCATCGCTGCCGCGCGTGGCCAGGTCGAACAAGCCGTCGCGCAACTGTTTCAGGGGACCGAAGACGATGCGCAGGCTCAAGGCCAGCGCGCCCACGAGAATGATGTCCAGCAGCAACACTTCCACCACCTTGCGCCGCACTTCGCTGCGCAGGGCCGCGTCGATCTGCTCGCGGCTGAAATTGACGATGACCTTGCCGACGATCACCGGCTTGCCGCCGCTGGCCGCGGCCACGGCGTCGCGGAATACCAGCGGCGCCTCGACGGGCGTGCCGCCGATGGCCACGTCGGTATCGAGCGGCACCAGGGTGCCGGAAGCATCGCGCACCTCGCCAGCGAACAGGCCCACCGAGGCGTCATAGACACGGATGCCGACCAGTTCCGGCGGCAGCATTTCGGCCGCCACGATGCTGTCGACCTTGGATTTATCCAGGTCCCACAGGGCCGAAGGCAGGCTGGTCTGCAAGCGCGTGAGCACGCCGCTGCGCAGGCGCGCGCTGCCCGATTCGAGTTCCTTGCTCAGGGTATATTGGGTATAGCTGCCGGAAATGCCCAGCACCAGGGTGACGATCACGACAAAAAGCAAAGTCAGCCGGACTTGGATACTTACCATCAATCAACACTCCCCGTGCCAGGCCCGTTGCCGGCCCGCGGCGCGGGCGCACAGCTGTCAGCGGACACTCGCCTGAATGAAATGTACGGTATGACATGCTTATTGGCAAGATTTACAGCAGCCCCGCTGTCAGCAAGGGTTTGATGCAGGTCGAGACATTGCGACATGGCAATGGTAATATCCCGCAATCATCTAAGGAGTCGTCATGGCGGTCATGCATCAACATCTACCCCTGGAACAAGTTCGTCCTGGCATGGTCCTGTCGGATGTCTTGCTCGATGCGCATGGACAAGTGCTGTTGCCGCAAGGCGCGGTGCTGACGGAAAACATGCTGGCCCTGATGCCGCGCCATGGCATCGACATGCTGCCGATCCAGGCGCCGCCGCCGTCGCCCGAGGAAGTGGCGGCGCAGCAGGCGGCCGACCGCGAACGGCTCGCTTACCTGTTCCGCAAGCATGATCCCGACGACCCGGCGCAGGCCGCCACCACCTTGCTGCGCAGCTACGTGACAGCCTACCGCCTGGGCACGGGAGAGGCGGCATGAGCGCCCTGCTGACCCTAGCCGACATCGTCGCCCACCTCGACGACCTGCCCTCGCTGCCCGCCGTGGTGATGGAACTGCTCAACAGCATCGACCAGGAAGACGTGGATATTTCCGTGCTGGCGAAAAAAGTCTCGTATGACCAGGCCTTGACGGCGAAAACTTTGCGCCTGGCCAATTCGTCGCAATACGGCCTGCAAGTGAAGGCCACCACCATCCAGCAGGCGATCACGTACCTGGGTTTCCAGACCACGCGCAGCCTGATCACCTCGGCCGCCATCACCGGCGCCTTCCCGGAAGGGCGCTGTCCCGGCTTCGACGACAAGGCCTTCTGGCGCCATTCGGTGGCCACGGCCGGCTGCGCCAAGGTACTGGCGCGGCAGATACGCTTCAACCAGGATTACGCCTTCACGGCAGGCTTGCTGCACAACATCGGCCGCCTGGTGCTGGTCAGCAGCTTTCCCGCGCAGTACGCGCAAGCCATCGCCCACCAGGCGGCGCACGACTGCAGCCTGCTCGAGGCGGAGCAAACGGTGCTGGGCGTGGACCACGTGCAGGCGGGCGTGGCGCTGGCCGAACACTGGAATTTTTCCGACACCATGCGTCTGGCCATCGGCAACTATGTGCAGCCGGACGCTGCGGGCGCCGGTTTTCTCGCCGCGCTGATCCACGTGGCCAATGCCATCGTCTGCGCGCTCGACCTGGCGCAGGCGGGCGATGACATGGTGCCGCTCGTCTCGCCGGTGGCGTGGGACGCGCTGGGCCTGGGCGAAGAGACGTATCTGCAGCTGTTCCGCGAAACGGAACTGCGCTACGACGAAATCACTTCGGCGTTGTTGAGCTAACTCTTAGGCGGACTCTACATTTAAAGCTGCAAACGCAAACGGCTCTCGCCGCGAGGCGAAAGCCGTTATGGGTACTGCCTTACTGCCATCCTGCCCGGTCGACGCCAGCCTGTTACCGCCAGCAATGACGCAAGCGGCACAGTCAGCGCGAGACCACCACATCAGTGCGCGTAATTCGATTCTTGCGCATCGCCGCGGTCTTCCGCTTTTGGACGGCCCTGGGCGTCGGACAAACGATACTTGGTGCGGCGGTCGCCCATCAGGTCGCGCAGGTCGCGGATGCTCATGCCCGTCACTTCGTGCATGCGGATCAGCAGGGACGCGCCGACCGGCAAGCGGTGGTGGCGAATCTTGCTGATGACGGGTGGCGCCACTTCGAGCAGGCGCGACAGGGCTGCATCGTTTTTCAGCTGCATCTTGCTCAGCAGAATATCCAGCAGGTGGTTAGGGTTGTAACTCTCTTGCGATGCTAATGCATGATGTGCCATGATTTTTCCTCGTCTAGTGAATGTTGAAAATAATGCCGATACGAACTTAAGGCTGGCTTAGAGTGTTTAAAAGTATTTCAAAAACCGTCAGCCCCTCTCCCTCCTATCGCGCTGCCTGCACAGGACTCGCACAGCCACGTCCAGCCAACGTGCGCAGCTTGCCGCGTGAGTAAAAAGCATTGCAATCCACTGAAATGCATTGCATATAAGGCAATATACTAGTCCAATCAGGCAGCATCCCCGCCTGGCGCAACCTTCCTGATTGTTAAATATCAATCAAGGTGCTGGTTGGCTTGGCAACGATGCCATTTCAACACATTAGGACGTCAGCGGGCGCGCACAAGGCTTTGCAGCAACTTGTTACAAATCAATGCTGCTGCACGGCAATAAATGCTTTTCAGCATTGCCAGCCTGCGCCGCATGAGCCCGCTGCAACCTTGTCGGCAAGGTAAGTACGGCGTGGCCCGCCCGGGCGATTTACGCTAAACTATGGCTTGAACTTGCAGCGCGCCTGTCACCAGGCAGCCAGGCCCGCATGGCCAAGCTGCCGCGGAGTGCGCAGCGCCTGCTTCGCCAGCATGACGCGCAAACGACGCCCGACGCCGCCGGCCAGGTATCGCAGCATCCACCCAGCATCCACTACCGCTAAAGCGCCCGACTCCATGCAGAAAAAAGTATTCATTAAAACCTTCGGCTGCCAGATGAACGAGTACGATTCGGACAAGATGGCCGATGTGCTGGGCGCCTCCGATGGCCTGGTGCGCACCGACTCGCCGGAAGACGCCGACGTCATCCTGCTCAATACCTGCTCCGTGCGCGAAAAGGCGCAGGAAAAAGTGTTTTCCGACCTGGGCCGCCTGCGCGAACTGAAACTGGCCAAGCCGCACCTGCTGATCGGCGTGGGTGGCTGCGTGGCCTCGCAGGAAGGCGACGCCATCGTCAAGCGCGCGCCGTATGTCGACATGGTCTTCGGCCCGCAGACGCTGCACCGCCTGCCGCAAATGATCGAGCTGCGGCGCGCCAGCGGCGACGCGCAAGTGGACATCAGCTTCCCGGAAATCGAAAAGTTCGACCATCTGCCGCCGGCCAAGGTGGAGGGCGCCTCGGCGTTTGTCTCCATCATGGAAGGCTGCAGCAAATACTGCAGCTACTGCGTGGTGCCCTACACGCGCGGCGAGGAAGTCTCGCGCCGCTTCGAGGACGTGCTGACGGAAGTGGCCGGACTGGCTGCCCAGGGCGTCAGGGAAATCACCCTGCTGGGACAGAACGTCAACGCCTACCGGGGCGCGATGGAAGGCGGAGAGATCGCCGACTTCGCCCTGCTGCTCGAGTACGTGGCCGACATTCCCGGCATCGAACGCATGCGCTTCGTCACCAGCCACCCGAAGGAATTCACGCAGCGCCTGATCGACGCCTACGCGAAGATCCCGCAACTGGTCGACCATTTATATCTGCCGGCGCAGCATGGTTCCGACAAGGTGCTGGGCGCCATGAAACGCGGCTACACGGGCCTCGAATACAAGTCCATCATCCGCCGCATCCGCGCCGTGCGCCCGAACATGGCCATTTCCTCGGACTTCATCGTCGGTTTTCCTGGCGAGACGCAGGCGGACTTTGACGCCATGATGAAATTAATCGCCGACGTCGGCTTCGACAACAGCTACAGCTTCATCTTCAGCAAGCGCCCCGGCACGCCGGCCGCCAGCCTGGAAGACGACACGCCGCATGAAGTGAAACTGGCGCGCTTGCAGCAGCTGCAGGCGGCCATCGACGCCAACACGCGCAAATACAGCCTGGCCATGGTCGGCACGGTGCAGACCATCCTCGTCGAAGGCCGCTCGAAGAAGGACACCATTGATCGTGAACTGCAAGGCCGCACCGAGAACAACCGCGTGGTCAATTTCGACGCCGGCCCGGACGCGCTGCACCTGGTCGGCCAGCTGGTCGACGTGCGCATCACCGAAAGCCATTCCTACACCCTGCGCGGCGAATTGGTCGCCAGCGCCCCCGCATTGAAAAGAGCCAGTTGAAAACCAAAGCCCCGATACAGCCGCACTACTTCATCCCCGAGCCGCTCGACAACACGCGCCTGGCGCATTTGTGCGGACCGCTCGATGAAAACCTGCGCCAGATTTCCGCCGCCCTCGATGTGACGATTTTCCGCCGCGGCGAGAAATTCATCGTCGGCGGCAGCAATGCCGAACGCGCCGTGGAAATCCTCGAACAGTTCTACGCCATCGCCAACAAGGTCGTGCCGCTGGAAGAAGTCCAGTTGGCGCTGGTGGAACAGCGCGCGGGCCTGTCCGCCGCCTCGGAACACCATGCCAATACGCCGGCCAGCACGTTCGTCGAGCCGGACATCGCCAGCCCGGTGCTGAAAACCCGGCGCTCCGACCTGCGCGGCCGCACGCCGCACCAGATCGCCTATTTGCGCGACATCCTGGAACACGACATCAGCTTCGGCGTCGGTCCTGCCGGCACGGGCAAAACCTACCTGGCCGTCGCCTGCGCCGTCGACGCGCTCGAAAGGGACGCCGTCAAGCGCATCATCCTCACGCGCCCCGCCGTCGAAGCGGGCGAGCGCCTGGGTTTTCTGCCTGGCGATCTGGCGCAAAAGGTCGACCCGTACCTGCGTCCCCTGTACGACGCGCTGTACGATTTACTCGGCTTTGACCGCACGCAGAAGCTGTTTGAAAAGCAGGTGATCGAGATCGCCCCGCTGGCCTACATGCGCGGGCGCACCCTGAACCACGCGTTCGTCATCCTCGACGAGGCGCAAAACACCACCGTCGAACAGATGAAGATGTTCTTGACGCGCATCGGCTTCGGCAGCAAGGCCGTGGTGACAGGCGACGTCACGCAGGTCGACCTGCACAAGAGCCAGACGAGTGGCCTGATCGACGCCGTGCACGTATTGAAAGATGTGCGCGGCATCGGCTTCACGCAATTTAACAGCACCGACGTGGTGCGCCATCCGCTGGTGGCGCGCATCGTCGACGCGTACGAAACGGCGCAGGCGGCCAATGCCGACGCCGCCCAGTTACCCTCCTTATTGAAACCAGCTGCCGCCAAAAATGTCCGAAAAAAATAAATTATCGCTGTCCGTGCAATACCCGGACACCCGCCTGGAAACCGTCATCCCGCGCCCGAAAGTGCGCCGCTGGGTCAAGGCGGCCCTGTTCGCCCCCGCAGAATTCACCATCCGCTTCGTCGACGCGGAAGAAGGCCGCAGCCTGAACCGCGACTACCGCGAAAAGGACTACGCCACCAACGTGCTGACGTTTGCCTACAACGAAGGCGAAGAGCTGGCGGAAGACGAGCCGACGCGCGCCGACATCATCCTGTGCACGGACGTGCTGGAAAAGGAAGCGGCCGAACAAAAGAAAAGCGTGGAAGAACACACGGCCCATCTGATCGTGCACGGCGTGCTGCATGCGCAAGGCTACGACCACATGGACGACGAGGAAGCGGCCGAGATGGAAGGCCTGGAGACGGAAATCCTGGCCAAGTTGGGGATTGCCGATCCATACCAGGCCTGAGCCTGGCCAGAGTCCACCGCGATCGCCGCCCCCGCGCGGCAGTGCGCGCCATGCCACTGCCGCCATTGCCACGCTGGCCACCTGCCCCCGCCTCACCCACGCCCCTCCCCTGAAATATATCTTCGCGGCTTGATTCAATTGCCAAAACGCAACGATATAATGTGGCCTTGCCATATTCGCCATATTTTTAAAAAAAGTGCCGGCGATAGCACCAGGCAAAGACCCGCCATTCACGCAAGAGGAATGGATCAACGACCATCATTCGAACCCAGGGAGTCATTTCAGCATGCGTCACGCCAAGATTGTGTTTGCCTTTTTATCCGCCATCGCCCTTTCCGCCTGCTCCACGGTCGCGCCGCCCTATACCCCGTCGATGGACAATATCCAGACACTCAAGAACAGCGCCGCCAGCCAGGCTAAAGTCGGCGTTTTCGTCGCACAGAAGAACGCCGACGCCCCGCTGTCCATGCGTGGCTCGTCCATGGCTTCACCCTATGCGAAGTCCTATTCCGTCTATGTGGCCGAGGCGCTGAAACAGGAATTGAGCATGGCGAACAAGCTGGCGCCGGACGCCGACATCGAAATTTCCGGCACACTGCTGCAAAATGAATTCGACGCATCGGGCTTCAGCACCGGCACCGCCATGCTGGAAGCGCGCTTCATCGTCAAGAAAGCCGGCGAGGTACGCTATGACCAGGTCAAGACCGCCAGCCATGAATGGCCGTCGTCGTTTGCCGGAGCCATCGCCCTGCCGCGCGCCATGCAGGAATACACGGTCGTCGTGCAGAAACTGCTCGCCCAGCTGTATCAGGACAAGGCCTTCAACAACAGCCTGCAATAAGCCGGCCCCTTTCTACGAAAAGTCCTCATCACATGGCTATTTCCAAACTCCTGGCAACGCTCGCCGTTGCCATCACCCTGGTGGGCTGCGCCCATCCCATGGTCATCACGCCCAACCTCGCCAGCATTGAGCGCCCCGATACCGCGCGCCCGGTGAAGAAAAATGTCGCCTACTACATCAGCGACACGCTGCGCCAAACCGAAGTCACCACCGGTGGCGGCGGTGGCGACAAGGTCAGCTATTTCCCCTACCGCGACATGGAGCTGTCGCTGTATAAAATGCTGTCGAATGTCTTTGGCGAAGTCACCACGCTGAAAAGCCCGGCGGACAAGGACGCGATGGCGCGTCACCAGATCGTGTATATCGTGACGCCGCAGCTGTCGACCAGCTCCTCCTCAAGCAGCGCCTTCACCTGGCCGCCCACCCAGTTCAGCGTCGACCTGACCTGCAATATCAGCGATGCCAGCGGCAAGGAAATCGTGTCGAAGAAAGTGGTGGGCGTGGGCGAAGGCGAATTCAGCGAATTCAAGAAAGACCACGCCATCACGGGCAAGCGGGCGCTGACGGACGCAATGCTCAAGATGCAGCAAGCCCTGCTGGACGAACCGATGCTACGCAATTAAATCCGCATGGCCATGGCAGGCATGCCAAAATGTCTGCCATTCCACACATCGCAACAAGGACACACAATGGGCACTTGGGCCACCGACGCCTTCGGCAACGACTACGCCATGGATTGGGCGCAGGATCTGCACGAATATAAAACCCTGGAACTGGTCGAGACCACCCTCGACAACGTCATCGACAGCACGGAGGCGGAACTCGAAGCGCCGTTCGCCGCCGAAGCGCTGGCTGCGCTGGACGTGATCGCGCGCCTGCAGGGCCAGCCGGGCGAAGACGACCCGGCCACGGCCGAAGTGGACGAATGGGTGGCCGCCTGCAAGAAGAAAGTCACGCCGCCGCTGCTGGAAAAAGCCCGCCTGGCCTTCGAGCGCATCACGGCCGAAACGTCGGAACTGCGCCAGCTGTGGCAGGACAGCGAGCATTTCGCCGACTGGCAGGCCGATGTGGCAGCCTTGCGCGCGCGCGTGCTGGGCAAGGACAGCTGAAACATCGTGCAACGGCGCACTTCAACGTATTAAATTTGCATCAAAAGCGGGGAAATCGGGTGCGCCCCCACTTTTGGTGTATCCTATAAGCCTTCGCAACAACGGCTCACGCCTCCTATGCCCGAGCACCCTAGTGGCGTCAGAACTGACGTCAAGCCCCACCGGTCACTGTTTGAACGCCTGACCGCACTCATTTCCCCCGAGCCAGAGAACCGTGCAGAATTGCTCGATGTTCTACACGATGCGCACGAACGCAAGCTGATCGACGCCGACGCCCTGTCGATGATCGAAGGCGTGTTCCAGGTATCGGATCTCTGCGCGCGCGACATCATGATTCCCCGTTCGCAGATGGATGTCATCGACATCAGCAAGCCGATCGAGGAATGGATGCCGGAAGTCCTGTCCACCGCCCACTCGCGCTTCCCCGCGATCGAAGGCGAGCGCGACAAGGTTATCGGCATCCTGCTGGCGAAAGACTTGCTGCGTTATTACGCCGAAGAAACTTTCGACGTGCGCGACATGCTGCGCCCCGCCATCTTCATCCCCGAATCGAAACGCCTGAATGTGCTGCTGCGCGATTTCCGCGCCAACCACAATCACATGGCCATCGTTGTCGATGAATACAGCGGTGTCGCCGGCCTGATCACCATTGAAGACGTGCTGGAACAGATCGTCGGCGATATCGAGGACGAATACGACTTCGACGAAGCCGAAGACAATATCCTCTCGCTCAAGGAAGGCCAGTTCGGCCCCCGCTGGCGGGTCAAGGCGCTGACCGAGATCGAACAGTTCAACGAAGAAGTGGGCAGCCATCTGGTGGACGACGACGTCGACACCATCGGCGGCCTGGTTTCGAAGTACCTGGGCCGCATGGCGCACAAGGGCGATATTTTCGACCTGGGCAATCTGCGTTTCGAGGTACTGCGCGCCGATGCGCGCCAGGTGCACGTGCTGCTCGTCGAGCGCCTGCCCAACGTGCCGGAACTGGAACTCTGACATGCGCGTGCTGTAGATGCGTTTCAGACGCGCCGACCCCAACGCCCCCGCCAGACCGCCCCGCAGCACGTGGGCGCGCATGCTGACTGCCGCCATCGCCGGCGCCGTCGCGGTGCTGGCGTTCGCCCCTTTCGGCTACTGGCCGCTGCAAATCCTCAGCCTGGGCGTGCTGTTCTACCAGGTGCTGCGTTCGTCCAGCGTCAAGGGCGGCGCGCTGATCGGCTGGGCCTATGGCTTTGGCTGGTGCGCGGCCGGCACGCACTGGCTGTACATCTCCATGCACCGGTATGGCGACATGGCTGCCCCGCTCGCCGCCATCGCCGTGGCCTTGCTGGCCCTCCTGATGGCCATCTATGTGGCCCTGGCCATGGGCCTGGCCGCCTGGCTGCGCCAGCGCTGGGTACTTTCGCTGCCTGCCATGACCCTGCTGGTGCTGCCCGCCACCTGGACGCTGTTCGAATGGACGCGCGGCTGGCTGTTTACGGGCTTCCCGTGGCTGGCCACCGGCTACGCCCACAATGCCAGCCCGCTGGCCGGCTATGCGCCCATCGTCGGATCGTATGGCCTGGGCTGGCTGGCGGCGCTGTCGGCGGGCGCCCTGCTGCTGCTCACACATCGCACGCGCTGGTTCGCGCTGGGCGGCGTCATCGCCCTGTACGCGGCCGGCATCGGCTTGCAGTACGTGGCCTGGACCCACCCGGTGGGCCGCCCGATCACGGTGCGCCTGCTGCAGGGGAACGTGCCGCAGCAGCAGAAATTCGATCCCGGCTTCGTGCTGGGCGCCCTGCAGATGTACCAGAGCGCCATCACCAGCGCACCGGCCGATTTGATCGCCACGCCGGAAACGGCCGTCACCGTGCTGCCGCACCAGCTGCCGCCCGGCTATCTGGATAGCCTGGCGACGTATGCGCAGCAGACGGGCAGCACGATCCTGGTCGGCATGCCCGTGCTCGACGAACAGCAGCGCTTCTACAATGCGGCCGTGGGCATCACGCCAGGCAGCACGCCGGGGCCGTACTACCAGTACCGCAAGCAGCACCTGGTGCCGTTCGGCGAATTCGTGCCGCCCGGCCTGCACTGGTTTGTCGCCATGATGGCCATCCCGCTGGGCGACATGGGCCGTGGCGCTGCGGTGCAGGCGCCGCTGCAGGTGCGCGACCAGCTGGTGCTGCCGAATATCTGCTATGAAGACTTGTTTGGCGAGGAAATCGCCGGCCAGCTGGCCAGCGCCCACCGCCATGGCAAGCAGTCGGCATCGGTGCTGCTGAATATCTCGAACCTGGCCTGGTTTGGCGATTCCATCGCCATCCCGCAGCACCTGCAGATTTCGCAGATGCGCAGCCTGGAAACGGGCCGCCCGATGCTGCGCTCGACGAACACGGGCGCCACCGCCATCATCGACGGCAAGGGCGTGGTGCAAAGCCTGCTGCCGCCGGAACAGCAAGCCACCCTGGCGGCCAAGGTGCAGGGCATGGGCGGCATGACGCCATACATTCTGTATGGCAACAAACTGATGCTGGCCCTGGCCGCGCTGGCCCTGCTGACAGCCTTCCTGCTGTCGCGCGCCGCCCGCCGTGGCCGCGCCGCGCAGCAATAAGCGGCCGATATTGCCCGAAGAGTCACAGTGGGCCCGTAAAAACCGCTAAAATTAGCAAAACCCCGGCCCGGACGCGCTGCCAAGCATGCGTCCGGGCTTCAAGCAAACCTTAACAAAGCGCAGCCTGTCCGCGCGGCGAACTCATACGATGCTCACATTTCAACAAATTATCCTGACCTTGCAAACCTATTGGGACAAGCAAGGTTGCGCCCTGCTCCAGCCTTACGACATGGAAGTCGGCGCCGGCACCTTCCACACCGGCACCTTCCTGCGCGCGATCGGCCCGGAACCCTGGCGCGCCGCGTATGTGCAGCCGTCGCGCCGCCCGAAAGATGGCCGCTATGGCGAAAACCCGAACCGCATGCAGCACTACTACCAGTACCAGGTGGTCTTGAAGCCAGCGCCGGAAAACATCCTCGACCTGTATCTGGGTTCGCTGGCCGCGCTGGGCCTGGACTTGAAACAGAATGACGTGCGCTTCGTCGAAGACGACTGGGAAAGCCCGACCCTGGGCGCCTGGGGCCTGGGCTGGGAAGTCTGGCTGAACGGCATGGAAGTGACGCAGTTCACCTATTTCCAGCAAGTGGGCGGCCTCGATTGCAAGCCCGTGCTGGGCGAGATCACCTACGGCATCGAACGTCTGGCCATGTATCTGCAAGGCGTGGAAAACGTGTATGACCTGGTGTGGACCGAGTGGGAAGAGAACGGCACCACGAAGAAACTGACCTACGGCGACGTCTTCCACCAGAACGAGGTGGAGCAGTCGACCTACAACTTCGAGCACGCGAATACGGACCTGCTGTTCGAACAGTTCGGCAACTACGAAGCGGAAGCCAAGCGCCTGATCGAACTGCAGCTGACCCTGCCCGCCTACGAGAAGATCATGAAGGCGTCGCACAGCTTCAATATGTTGGATGCGCGCGGCGCCATCTCGGTGACGGAACGTGCCGCCTATATCGGCCGCGTACGCACCCTGTCGCGCCTGGTGGCGCAAGCGTATTACGACTCGCGCGAGCGCCTCGGCTTCCCGATGCTGCCCGCCGCAGAGCAAACCGCCGCCTAATTCGAGCCTCCATACCGCCGTACCTGACAAGAACACCATGAACCAAACACTGCTCATCGAACTGCTGACCGAAGAACTGCCGCCGAAAGCGCTGGCAAAACTGGGCGCCGCCTTCACGGCCGGCATCGTCAACGGCCTGAAAGCGCGCGACTTCCTCGAAGCCGACAGCGTCGCCACCAGCTACGCCTCGCCGCGCCGCCTGGCCGTCTCCATCACCAACGTGCGCGAAGTCTCGCCCGACAAATCGATCCGCGAAAAAGTCCTGCCCGTCTCCGTGGCGCTGGACGCGAACGGCAACGGCACGCCGCCGCTGGCCAAGAAACTGGCCGCGCTGGGCTTCCCCGACCTGACGGTGGCCGAGCTGGAACGCACCGCCGACGGCAAGGCCGAAAGCTTCTTCTACACCTACACGGCGCCAGGCAGCCAGCTGGCCGTCGGCGCGCAGGCCGCATTGACGGAATCTTGCGCCAAGTTGCCGATTCCAAAGCTGATGAGCTATCAGCGCCCGGACGGCACCACCGTGCAATTCGTGCGCCCGGCCCACAGCCTGATCGCCCTGCACGGCATCAATATCCTGCCTTTGACCCTGCTGGGCCTCACGGCCGGCCGCAGCACCCTGGGCCACCGCTTCCTGACGGACGGCGAACCGATCGTCATCGCGCACGCGGAAAACTATGCGCCCTCGCTGATCCTCAACGCCAGCGTCATCGCCAGCAACGAGGAACGCAAGGAACGCATCCGCGCCCAGCTGCTGGACAAGGCCGGTGCCGACCAGGTGCTGATGCCTGAAGCGCTGCTCGATGAAGTGACCGCCCTGGTCGAATGGCCGGTGGTGTACGAATGCCACTTCGAGGAAGAATTCCTGGCCGTGCCGCAGGAGTGCCTGATCCTGACCATGCAGACGAACCAGAAATACTTTGCGCTGACGGACAGCGAAGGCAAGCTGCGCTCGCGCTTTTTGATCGTCTCGAACATCGAGACGGACACGCCAGAGCACATCATCGGCGGCAACGAGCGCGTCGTGCGCCCGCGCCTGTCCGACGCCAAGTTCTTCTTTGAACAAGACAAGAAGAAAACCCTGGCATCGCGTCTGCCGCTGCTGGCCAATGTGGTCTACCACAACAAGCTGGGCACGCAAGCTGCCCGCACAGAGCGCGTCAAGTCGCTGGCCGGCGCCATCGCCGCCAAGCTGCAGTACGACGTGGCGCTGGCCGAACGCGGCGCCCTGCTGGCCAAGGCCGACCTGCTGACCGACATGGTGGGTGAATTCCCAGAACTGCAAGGCATCATGGGCACGTATTACGCGCGCCATGACGGCGAAGCGGAAGAAGTGGCGCTGGCCGCCTCCGAACATTACCAGCCGCGCTTTGCCGGCGACAGCCTGCCATCGACCGCCACCGGCACCGCTGTGGCGCTGGCCGACAAGCTCGAAACCCTGGTTGGCATCTGGGCCATCGGCCTGGCGCCGACGGGCGACAAGGACCCGTTTGCGCTGCGCCGCCACGCGCTAGGCGTGCTGCGCATGCTGCTGGAGAAACGCTTGCCCCTGTCGATCCAGGGCTTGCTGGCGGATGCCGCCGCGCAGTTCGCAGCCGTGCCCGGCTTCAAGGACCCGGTGGCGGACGTGACCACCTTCATGCTCGACCGCCTGCGCGGCATCCTGCGCGAGCGCGGTTTCTCGCCGAATGAAATCGAAGCCGTCGTGGCACAGAATCCCGACCGCCTGGACGACATCGTGCAGCGCCTGGAAGCCGTGCAGGCGTTTGCCGCCCTGCCGGAAAGCGCATCGCTGGCCGCGGCCAACAAGCGCATCACGAATATCCTGAAAAAGAACGAGGAAGCCGTGAGCCAGGTCGCCGCCGGCGGCGTCAACGTGGCGCTGCTGCAGGACGAGGCGGAGAAAAAACTCGCCGCCGCCGTCTCGCGCGTGCAGCCGGAAGTCGACGCCGCCTTTGCCAAGGGCGACTTCACCAGCACGCTGCAAACCCTGGCGCAGCTGCGCGACGATGTCGACGGCTTCTTCAACGACGTGATGGTGATGGCCGAGGATGTCGCCTTGCGCAACAACCGCCTGGCCTTGCTGTCGTCCTTGCACGGCATGATGAACCGCGTGGCCGATATTTCCAAGCTGGCGGCGTAATGGGTATTCCGGCGCTGAAACTGATAATTCTTGACCGCGACGGCGTCATCAATCATGACTCGCCGGATTTCATCAAGTCGCCTGCGGAATGGCTGCCGATTCCCGGTTCGCTCGAAGCGATCGCCCGTCTGAACCAGGCAGGCTATCGCGTCGTCATCGCCTCGAACCAGTCGGGCATCGCGCGCGAATACTTCGACATGACGGTCTTGAACGCGATCCACCAGAAGATGCATACCTTGGCGCAGCAGGTCGGCGCCGACATCGATGCCATTTTCTTTTGCCCGCACGCGGGCGCGGATAACTGCGACTGCCGCAAGCCGAAACCGGGCATGTTCCATGAAATTTCGCAGCGCTACAACACCAGCCTGAAAGGCGTGCCCACGGTCGGCGATTCGCTGCGCGACCTGCAGGCAGGCTTCATCAGCGGCTGCGTGCCCTACCTAGTCCTGACGGGCAAGGGCGAAAAGACCAACGAGACGGGCGGCCTGCCGCCCGGCACCCAGGTCTTCCCCGACCTGGCCGCCGTGGTCAGCCACCTGCTCAAGGCGCCGGCGGTACCGGCGCCCAGCGTGGCATTGAGTATTTAATATTCGGAGAACCGCATTGCGTAATATTTCCCTGTTCCTGCGATCCCTGCTGTTCATGACCATCATGATCGTGGCCACCATCGTCTGGGCCTGCGTGTGCTTTTTTGCCGCGCCATTGAGCTACAACAAGCGCTATTGGGTCACCTCCCGCTGGAACGTGTTTATCCTGTGGTGTGCCAAGGTCATTTGCGGCATCCGCTATGAAGTCAAGGGCGCGGAGAACTTCCCCGATGCGCCGGCCATCGTGCTATCGAAACACCAGTCGGCATGGGAAACCATCTTTTTGCTTCCCAGCCTGCCACGCCCGCTCGTGTATGTGTTCAAGAAGGAGATCCTGTACATCCCGTTCTTCGGCTGGGCCATGGCGCTGCTGCGCATGATCCCCATCGACCGCAAGCAGGGCAAGCATGCGTTCAAGAGCGTGGTGGCGCATGGCAAGCGCCGCCTGGCCGATGGCCAATGGATTATCATGTTCCCTGAAGGTACCCGCATTCCCGTGGGCCAGGCGGGCAAGTACAAGAGCGGCGGCACGCGCCTGGCCATCGCTACCGGCGCCGTGGTGGTGCCGATCGCGCATAATTCAGGCGAGTGCTGGCCCAAGCAATCATTCCTCAAACGCCCCGGACTGATCACCGTCTCGATCGGCAAACCGATTTCGCCGGAAGGGCAAACCCCGGACAGCATGATGCAACAGGTGGAAAATTGGATAGAATCAGAAATGCGCGTCATTTCGCCTCACGCCTACAACGCTGGCTAGACGGCATCAGCGCGGTCATCCAGGAGCCGACCCTGCGCCAGCAGATGAAGACCATCAAGGTCGGCGACCAGCAACTGGATTTGTTCGCGCATGACGTCTCGACCAGCACGCCCCCGGCGGTGCGCCCCACGGCACCGCCAGCGCCGCCCGTGGAGGCGAAGCCTGTAGTTCCCCTGGCGCCGCCTCCGGCGCCTGTCACGCCTCGCGCCCCCCCTGTCCTTCCCTCTCCGCCACGCAGCGCCGATGGCCCGCCGCTGCGCCAGCTGCAGCTGGGCAGCCACCTGGTCGAATTCGCCCTGCGCCGCTCCACGCGCCGCTCCATCGGCTTCATGATCGACGATAACGGCTTGCGCGTGACGGCGCCCAAGCGCGTCACCCTGGCTGAAATCGACAACGCCATCCGCGCCAAGCAGGGCTGGATCGTCTCGAAACTGCTGGAGCGGGGCGAGCGCAAGGTGCAGCGCCAGCAGCGTCCGCCCGTGGCCTGGGTCGACGGCGCCATGCTGCCCTACCTCGGAGGCGAGATCACCTTGCGATTGCACCAGGCGCCGCGCCATCGCGCCAGCTTCCAGCGCGAGACGAATGAACTGCATGTGTGGGTCACGCCAGCGGGCACGGAACAGCAGCTGAAGGAAAAAGTAAAGGCCTGGTTCCAACACGAGGCGCGCCAGCTGTTCGAGGCGCGGCTGGACCTGTATGCGGACAAGCTGGGCGTGCGCTACGATTCGCTGTCGCTGTCGTCAGCCGGCACGCGCTGGGGCAGCTGCACCATCGAGCGCAAGATCCGCCTGAACTGGCGTTTGATCCACTTCGCCCTGCCGCTGGTCGACTACGTGGTGGCGCATGAGCTGTCGCACCTGCTGGAAATGAACCACAGCCCCCGTTTCTGGGCCACCGTGGAATCGATCTATCCCGATTACGATGGCGCCAAGCAGGCGCTCAGAAAGCGCTCGCAGGAGTTGCCTGTGCTGTTCACGTAGGCGCTTGTCGGATTACGCTCTACGAGCTAATCCGACCTACAGTCACGTAGATCGGATTAGCGCAGCGCGCGTAATCCGACGCCATTGTTGGCCGCGCGCCATCACGCCAGCAAAGGCTTGATGGCCGCGACGGTGCGCGGCGTGGCGCCCCGGTGCTGGTTGGCAAACGCCAGCGCCTTTTGGCCCATCGACGCCAGCTCCGCAGGATCCTGCAGCAATGCCGCCCCCTGCGCCATCAGGGCATCGGCGTCCGCTACCAGCGCGGCGCCGCCGGCGGCAATTGCCTGTTCCGTCACCAGCGCGAAATTGAAGGTGTGCGGGCCGATCAGCACGGGTTTGCCCAGGGCGGCCGGCTCGATCAGGTTCTGTCCGCCCAGCGGCAGCAGGCTGCCGCCCACAAAAGCGCAATCGCAGGCCGCGTAATACGCAAACATCTCGCCCATCGAGTCGCCCAGCAGCACTTGCGTGCCCGCCGCCACGACGCCATCCTGGCCTAAACCCGACCTGCGCTGCACGGCCAGGCCATGCGCCGCGATCACTTTTTCCACCTCGTCGAAACGCTGCGGATGGCGCGGCACGATCAGCAGCAAGGCATTGGCCGGCAGGCTGGCGCGCAGCCAGGCGTCGAGGATCAGCGGCTCTTCCCCTTCGCGCGTGCTGGCGCACAGCAGCACGGGACGGGAGCCTATCGCGCTGCGCAGCAAGGCGCCCGTCGCCAGCGCCGCCCCGGGCACGACGACGTCGAACTTGATGCTGCCCGTGACCACCACGTCCTGCACGCCCAGCTGGCGCACGCGATCGGCGTCGTCCTGCGTCTGCGCCGCCACCAGGGTGATGCCGCGCGCCGCATCGGCAATCAGCTTGCCCAGGCGCTGCGCCTTGCCCAGCGAACGCTGCGACAGGCGCGCATTGGCCAGCACCACGGGCACTTTGTAGCGATTGCACTGGTGGACCAGGTTAGGCCACACTTCCGTCTCCATCAGGATGCAGATGCGCGGCGCGAAATGGCGAAGGAAACTGGCCGGCATGGCACCCGTGTCGTAAGGCAGGTAGCTTTGCACCAGGCGTGCGCCGTGTTTGGCGAACAGCGCCTTGCCGGTGGCGCGCCCCGTCGGCGTCATGTGCGTGAGGACGATGCGGCAATCGGGCCATTGCGCCAGCAGCGCATCGACCAGTGGTTCGGCCGCGCGCGTCTCGCCAACGGAGACGGCGTGCAGCCACAGCGTCGGCATCGGGGACCTGGACTGGCGGGCGTAAAAGCCCAGGCGCTCGCCCCAGTGCTGGCGGTAGCCGGGTTCCTGGCGTCCGCGCAGCCACAGGCGCGCCAGCACCAGGGGCAAGGCCAGCCACCAGGCGAGGGTATAAAGAAGTCGCATGATTATTGAATGTTGAGGTCAGGCTGGAGGATAGTCGGCCAGCAGCCGCTGCGCCGCGGCCAGCACTTCCGGCACGCCGGGCGGCGCGCCTTTATCGCCAAGGTTGATGATCTTCGGCGACCAGTTGCCTTCCGTCTTCCACAGCGGCGAATCGGCGTAGATTTCAACCGTCGGACGCACGAATGCGGCGGCGATATGCGTGAGGCCCGTATCGACGCCTACCACCAGCGCCGCGTGGCGCGCCAGCAAGGTAGCGTCGCTCATCGACAGTTTCGGCAGCACGCGCGCGTTCGGCAGGCCGGCCGCCAGTTGTTCCGCTTCCGCCTTTTCCTTGGGCGAACCCCACGGCAGCAGTATCGGCATGGGCGCCAGCGCCTGGCCCAGCGCGATCCAGTTCTGCGGCGCCCATTTCTTGGCGTCGCGCGCGGTGCCGTGGAAATACACGCAGTAGGGTGCTTCGCCCATCCAGTCCGGGCGCGGTTCGCTGCCTGATACTTCCGGCAAGCCGAAATCGGCCGGCGTATCGACCGTGTAGCCCAGTGCGGCGGCGGCCACCAGGCGGCCACGCGCTACCGCATGCGTGCGCGGATCGAGGGGTATGCTTTTCGTGTGGAACAGGCGCGAGATGCCCTCGTAGCCGGAGCCTTCGCTGCCATTGGCCAGGCCGACTTTCTGCCCGCCCGGCGCCAGACGCGCGGCGCCCATGATGATGCCCGTCTTCAGCAAGCCCTGGGTATCGAATACATAATCGTAGCGGGTCTGGCGCAGGCGGCGGAAGAAGGCGGCGATTTCCGCGCGCGTCTCTTTCTTGCCCAGGCTCTTGCGCCAGCGCCGCAGCGCAAACGGGAAGATGGTACCCACGCGCGGGTTCAGGCGCACCAGGCTGGTATAGCCCTCCTCGACCACCCAGTCGATGGTCGCATCAGGAAAATGGCGGGCGATGTCAGCCACCATGGGCAGGTTATGCAGCACGTCACCCAGCGAGGATACCCGCACCAGCAGGATTTTCAGGGGCGCCTGCGCGCCAGCTTGACCGGCCATGCTGTCAGAACGGCAGGACGGCGTCTGGCTTGGCGGCCAGGATCACGCGCTTGAACTGGCCTTGGATGCGCGCCAGGGCGGCTGGCGTTTCCGCTTCGAAGCGCATGACGATCACCGGCGTGGTGTTCGATGAGCGGGCCAGGCCGAAGCCGTCCGCATATTCCACGCGCAGGCCGTCGATGGTGATGATCTGTTCATTGCCGGGGAAAACGGCGTCGCGGCGCAGCACGTCCATCAGCGCGACATTCTCGCCTTCCTTCAGTTCCAGGTGTAGTTCGGGCGTGCTGTCGGACTGCGGCAGGGAATTGAGCAAGGCAGATGGATCGGCTTCACGCGTGAGGATTTCCAGCAGGCGCGCGGCCGAATACAGGCCGTCATCGAAACCGTACCAGCGGTCCTTGAAGAAGATATGGCCGCTCATTTCGCCACCCAGCGGCGCCCCCGTTTCGCGCAGCTTGGCTTTCACCAGCGAGTGGCCGGTCTTGTACATCAGCGGTACGCCGCCATGCTTGCTGATCCACGGCGCCAGGTGGCGCGTGCATTTCACGTCGTACAGGATTTGCGCGCCAGGGTGTCGGGTCAGCACGTCGGCGGCAAACAGCATCATCTGGCGGTCAGGGTAGATGATCTGGCCATCCTTGGTCACCACGCCCAGGCGGTCGCCGTCGCCGTCGAAGGCGATGCCGATTTCGGCGTCCGTCTCGGCCAGGCAGCGGATCAGGTCCTGCAGGTTTTCCGGATGCGCCGGGTCGGGATGGTGGTTCGGGAAGTTGCCATCGACTTCGCAGAACAGTTCGATGACTTCGCAGCCCATGCCACGGAACAGGTCGCCCGCGAAGGCGCCGGCCACGCCATTGCCGCAATCGACGGCGATCTTGATCGGGCGCGCCAGCTTGACGTCGCCCAGGATGCGCTCGAGGTAGGCGGCGCGGATATCGTGCGTGGCATAGCTGCCCGGGTTGGCGCTGGCGCTGCCGTCGTGCGCGACGATGCTGTGGTACAGCGCCTGGATCGCTTCACCGTGAATCGCTTCACCGGCCAGCACCATCTTGAAGCCGTTATAGTCGGGCGGATTGTGGCTACCCGTGACCATGATGCCGGAACGCGTGTCGAGCACGTTCGTGCCGAAGTACACCATCGGCGTGGCCACCACGCCCAAATCGATCACGTTGATGCCGGCGGCCTGCAGGCCCTGTGCCAGCGCCGCCGTCAATTCGGGGCCCGACAGGCGGCCGTCGCGGCCGATCACTACCCGCTTTTCGCCCTTTGCCAGGGCTGCCGCGCCAAACGCCTGTCCAATCTTGTGGGCCACGCTGGCATCGAGGGTTTTAGCGATGATGCCGCGAATATCATAGGCTTTGAAGATCGTTTGGGACAATGGAAGCATGGTTTGGACGGTATAAAAGTAGGGATAGGGCCTGGCAGGTAAAGCGTGCTTTGGGGAGCCTGCTACTGCGCCAAGAGTATACCGAATTATACGCGCAGCAGATCAATCGACTTGCCCGATTCCACCCATCGCTTGACCCACAGAGGCTGGCGTCCACGGCCTGTCCATTGCTCAGTAGCATTGTCCGGATGACGGTAACGCACCGCGACTTTACCCGTGCGCGGGTGCAAGCCATCGAGTATCAGCTGTTTCAGCGGTATGCCAGCGTGCTGCGCGATCGCCATGATCTGTTCGCGCGCCTTGTTCAAATCTTCACGTTCGCGGCTGTTTAATTCGTGCTGCACCTGGTCTTGCAATTTGCGCAGCTCCGGCATTGTCAATATTGATAAATTCATATGCCACCTTTAACATTAATATGAATTAAAAAATGCATGAATATACACTATTCACGTTATTTCTTCTTATTCATAATCATCCAGCGTGGCGACTTGAATCGGATGATGCGGAAATATAACCAGACGTACGACACCATGAATAAAACGGAACAGAAAATCAATAAGCCGGTATGCCGCCAAAGCAAGGTCGCTGGAATCACGGCCGTCAGCGAAAACAGCCACAGATAAGGTGATGTCATCGAATTGCGGCGCATCAGCGCACGCGCTTCCTTGCGGCCTACGGTCCACTGCACAATGCGGCGGAAAATCAGGCTGTGCAGATGTATGCCGTCCGGCATCACCGGTGACTTCCCTTGAATAAATGCGCGTCGATAGGCCGAGAAAAGGGTTTCAAATGCGGGATAAATCAGCAGCAGCACGGCGTACCAGGTCGATACATCTGGATTGCGCATCACCAGCAGCAGGGTCAACTCACCGAGCATGAAGCCAATAAAATAGGCGCCGCCATCACCGAGAAAAATCAAGCCGACCGGATAATTCCAGATCAAAAAACCAGTAACGGCACCGGCCACCAGCAGGGCCGAGACCAGGATGAAGGAATCGTTGACTTGCAAGCCAACATAGGCGAGCGACAGGAACATGCAGATGGAAACCACGCTGGCCAGGCCATTGAAGCCATCGATAATATTGATGGCATTGGCAATACCCGCCACGGCCAGCACCGTGATGGGCAAGCTCAGCCAGATGAAGGGTATCGCCAAGCTGGAGAAGGGGAAATCGATGCGGTCAATGCGCGCATCGATCAGGAAATAGGCCAGCAGCGCACCTGCCATGGTCAGCAGCAAGCGCCCCACGGGGCTGACTTTGCCCGTAAAGTCTTCAATGATGCCGCCAGCAAACGCGATGCCTGAGCATAACAGCAAGGACAGCATCCATTGCGTCATGACCGGCAGGCGCCAGATCGACACGAGCGCGCTGAACACCACTGCCAGGAAGATCGCCAGCCCGCCAATGCGTGCCACCGAATGGGAGTGCACTTTTTGCACGCCATGAAAATCAGAATCGAGTGCCGACCTGTGCAATCGCACCTGTTTAATAATCAACAGGGTCAACAACGCGGATGCGACAAAGCTCACGATAAAAGAAAACATTTTTATTATCAACAAAAAATCGGGCTCGCCACTAAAAAGCCATCGATAAGGTAAAAAAATACGAGAAATTACGCCATACAGCCTTTAAATGACATTGTACCGACTTTGCGAATAAATCCCTATTTTCAAGCCGCCCGTCTCCGCCGCCACGGCTGCAACTATCTCAAAAAATGCCATATATCAGGTATCGCCAATAAAAAACCCTGTTTTTGGCCAAAATGATACACATGCGCTGCCTGCCACTTTGCGGCATTTTTGGCGCGGGAAAAATATTAATTTATAGGAAATATTCTCCATCCTGCTTGCACGAATGCGTTCCAGCGTCGCAAATGCTAGCAAGGAAATCCATGCTTGCTAACAGCTTTTACCATTTGATACATTAACAATAGCCACTTTGACAACACTACATGCAGCAGGCGGTTTGACATGGCGGGCACGCCATTCGACACGCAAGCGTGCAACTTCAGGCATGATTCTGATTCTACTGAAAGTCTGGCGCCATCCGGGTACGTTTGCCGTCCAGCCCGATCCTCTGCAAAAAAAAAAACCATACCGCTCATGAAAACCTACTTTATCGGCGATCTGCAAGGCTGCCATGCACAAACCGTCGAACTGGTGGAACAGATCCAGGCCACGGCGAACGGTCCGTACCGCCTGCTGTTCGCGGGCGACCTGATCAACCGTGGCCCCGCCTCGCTGGCCACCCTGCGCTACGTGCACGCGCTGGCGCGGCAAGGCCTGGCTGACAGCGTGCTGGGCAACCATGACCTGCACTTGCTGGCCGTGGCCAATGGCATCCGCCCGCAGCATGCATCGGACACTCTGGCCGAGATCCTCGATGCGCCCGACCGCGAAGAACTCATCGCCTGGCTGCGCTGCCGCCCCCTGGCCCTGCAGCACCAGGGCCATTTGCTCGTGCACGCGGGCCTGCTGCCGCAATGGAGCGCGCGGCAGGCACTGGCCCTGAGCGGCGAGGTCTCGGCCATGCTGTGCAGCGACGACTGGGTCGCGTTCCTGCGCACCATGTACGGCAACGAGCCGGCCGCCTGGCGCGATGAGCTGCAGGGCGCCGACCGCCTACGCTGCATCATCAATGCCATGACGCGGCTGCGCTTTTGCACGGCCGACGGCGTGATGGACTTCAAGATGAAGGAAAGCGGCAGCGCGCCGCCCGGCTCCGGCCTGCTGCCATGGTTCGAGGTGCCCGGCCGGCACAGCGCCGGCGACACCGTCGTCTTCGGCCACTGGTCGGCGCTGGGACTGCAATTGCGCCCGCAGCTGATCGGCCTCGATAGCGGCTGCGTCTGGGGTGGCAAGCTGTCCGCCGTCTGCCTGGAAGACCGCTCGCTGCTGCAGGTGGACTGCCCCACGTTCCAGCAGCACAGTGGCAAGCAGTAAGCTGCCGCAGTGCCGGCATATGCTTAGTCGAAATCGGTCGTTGGCCCTGGCGCGCGCGGACCGTATGATGCAGCTTTTGCCTTTTCCACTCCATGCATCCTGATACCGACAGGCTGGCGCGCTGGCTGCTGGGCAGCCTGCAGCTCGACACCGCCGTACTGCACGTAGGCCAGTACTGCGGCCGCTGGCGCGCCTCCACGGCGGGCCGGGAACTGGGCAGCTTTCACCTGGTGCTCGACGGCCATTGCTATCTGCATCTCGATGGCGCGGCGCCGATCGCCCTCGGTCCGCGCGATGGCGTCTTCCTGCTGCGCGACCTGCCACATTTTCTCAGCCCTTACAGCGACCCGCTGCAGGCCGTGAGCGCGCAAGCCATGCAGCCGTTGCAGCCAGCCACGGACAGCCCGGCAACGGCGCTGGCCTGCGGCTTCTTTCAATTTCGCGGCGCCCTCGCCGCGCTGATCGTCGATTCCTTCCCGCCGTATCTGCTGATACGCGGCGACGCGCCCGCCTTCAGCGCCGCCACCGGACTGTTCGACCTGATCCTGGCGGAGGCCGGCGGCGATCCGGAACAGCCGTCGCCTTTGACCTCGCGGCTGGTCGAACTGCTGTTCTTTTACCTGATACGCCACGTGGCGCAGGGCGAGCAGGTGGCGGCCGGCCTGCTGTCGCTGCTGCACCAGCCCGCATTTTCACCGCTGCTCGAACGCATGCTCGATGCGCCCGCCGATGACTGGTCGATCGAGAACATGGCCAAGGCGGCGTGCATGTCGCGCGCCAGCTTCTGCAAGCATTTCGCCAGCGCCAGCGGCCATTCGCCAGCGCAGTTCCTGCTCCTGCTGCGCATGAAGATCGCCGCACGGCGCCTGCACGACGGCGCGTCCGTGGAGCGGGCGGCCGAACTGGTGGGCTACCGCTCGCACGCCGCCTTTACGCGCGCCTTCAAGCGCGTCACGGGCGAGCAGCCGGGCGCCTATCGCCGCGACCAGCGCCTGCGCCAGCTGGCCAGCTAATCGCCTGCCGGGATCAAGGAATACCGAATCGCAGACGAACGAGCACAAAAGGGCGACGCTCACGTCTGTTGCCTGCACGATATGGCCGATATAATGGCTGAGTGACTTACTAACTTAGCAAGGTGCCCCATGTCCCGTCTGACTCTGCATACTCTCGATACCGCGCCGGCCGACAGCCGCCCCTTCGTGGAAAAAGCCATCGCCAACAATGGCTTCCTGCCCAACCTGATCGGCGTGCTGGCCAACGCGCCGCTGGCCCTGGAAACCTATTTGACTGTCTCGGGCATCAATGCGCGCGCCAGCCTGACGTTAATGGAACGCGAAGTGGTACAGATCACGGCCGCGCGCATCCACGGCTGCGATTTCTGCATTGCCGGCCATAGCGCCATCTCGCTGAAAAAAGCCGGCCAGACGCCGGACACGGTGCGCGCCCTGCAGCATGGCCAGCCGACGAATGACGTCAAACTGGACGCCGTCGCCGCTTTCGCCACGGCCGTCATCGCCACGCGCGGCGCCGTCAATGACGCCGAATATCAAGCCTTCCTGGGCGCCGGCTACAACGAACAGCAGGCGCTGGAAGTGGTGCTGGGCATCAGCCTGGCCACCCTGTGCAATTTCTCCAACAGCCTGGCCGGCACGCCCGTCAATCCGCAATTGACGCCCTATTTGCCCGGCGCCGTCTGACATGGGCCACCTCAATCACTGGCTGCACATGCATGCCGACCAGCTGGACCAATCGCCGCAACTGGCTGAAACCGTGCTTCCCGCGCTGGCGGGCGACCAGTTGCTGCGCATCGGCGTGCCGCAGGAACAAGGCGGCGCTGGCGGCGACGTGCGCGACGCCATCCACGCCATTGCCAGAGTAGCCGAGGAATCCGTGACGGCCGCCTTTGTCTTCTGGGGCCAGCGCTGCTTCATCGAATTCCTGCTGCAAAGTGAGAACCGCGCGCTGGCCGAGCGGCGCTTGCCCGGCCTGCTGGCCGGCACGCAGGCCGGCGCCAGCGGCCTGTCGAACGCCATGAAATTCTTGTCCGGCATCGAACAGCTGCAAATCACGGGTGCGCGCCATGCCGACGGCTTGCTGGTCGACGGCGGCCTGGCCTGGGTGACGAATTTGCGCAAGGCGGGCTTTGTGGCGGCGGCTGCCGTGGCACCTGACGATGGCGCGCCACCCGTCATCGTGGCCTTCGACAGCGGCGCGCAAGGCGTGCAGCGCAGCGATGACCTGGACCTGATCGCCCTGCGCGGCAGCAATACCGCCTCCGTCAAGCTGGCGCAGGTACACATTCCCGCCGCGGACATCATCAGCGACAATGCGCCAGCCTGGCTGCCGCAGGTGCGCCCTTCTTTCCTGGGCATGCAATGCGGCCTGTCGATCGGCCTTGCGCGCGCCAGCCTGGCCAAAGCGGCGCAGATCTCCGCCGGCTCGCGCAACCAGCTGTCGCCGCGCATCGAAGCGCTGCAAGCGACCCTGGAAGCGGCAGTCGCGACCCTGCTGGACGGCGTGCACGATGGCCGCTTCAAGACGCAGGCGCCGGCCATGTTCCGCCTGCGCATACAGCTGGCCGACATTCTGCAGCAGGCGTTGATGCTGGAACTGCAAGCCATGGGCGGACGCGCCTACCTGAACGCGGAGCAGCAGGGCTTTGCCCGCCGCTGGCGCGAATCGTCGTTCATCCCCATCGTCACCCCCAGCCTGACACAATTGCAGGCGGCCTTGCAGCTGTTCGACAGCCAGCAGGCGGCCAAGGCGGCGGGGGCGTCGGCATGAGCGTTGCAGATTGGGCCTTGCAGGCGCAGGACCTGAGCTTTTCCTATCCGGGTGCCGCGCCCGTGTTCCAGCACGTCTCGCTGGGCGTGCGCAAGCGCGAAATCGTCTGCCTGCTGGGTGGCAGCGGCTGCGGCAAATCCAGCCTGCTGCGCGTGCTGGCCGGCTTGCAGCCGCCATCGACAGGCGATATTCAATTCCTCGACGCGCCCATGCGCGAGCCGGACCCGCGCAGCGCCCTCGTCTTCCAGCAGGCCAGTTTGCTGCCCTGGCTGAACGTCACGGGCAATGCCGGCTTCGGCCTGGACTTCAAGCACCAACCCAGGCTGACGCGCGACGCGCACCAGGCGCGCGTGGCGCAAGCCATTGAAGCGGTGGGCCTGAAGGGACGCGAAAAACTGTATCCGTCCGCGCTGTCGGGCGGCATGGCGCAGCGCGTGGCGCTGGCCCGTGCGCTGGCGCGCGAACCGGAACTGCTGTTCGCCGATGAACCGTTTTCCGCGCTCGACGCCATCACGCGCGCCGAGATGCAGTCGCTGCTGGTGGACGTGGTGCACCGCTGGCACACGGCCGTGCTGCTCGTCACGCACGATATCGATGAAGCGATTCTCGTGGCCGACCGCATCTTGCTGATGGGCGGCAAGCCGGGCAACATCGTGCGCGAATGGCCCGTCGCCATCGCGCAGCCGCGCATCGGCCACAGCGCCGACGTGATCGCCCTGAAGATGGACATCCTCGACGCCCTGCAGGCGCTGCAAAAGCAGGACCAAGCGCCTGCCTTTGCTTCCAATTAATCGACCGGAACTCTCCCATGACATTCGAAGACCACAACAAACCCCTGCACATCTGCGCCTCGTCCGATTGCGACTGCGGCCTGACGCGGCGCGACTTCCTGCGCATGTCGGCCCTGGCCACGGCCAGCGTCGCCTCGCCCCTGCTGTTCGCCGGCGACGCCATGGCCCAGCAAGGCCCGAAAGGCGACGATCAGCCGGTGAAAATCGGCTATTTACCGATCACCGACGCCACGCCGCTGCTGGTCGCGCATGCGCGCAAGCTGTTTGAAGCGGAAGGCTTGCAGGCGGAAACGCCGCGGCTGTTCCGCAGCTGGGCGCAGATCATCGAAGCCTTCGTCGCCGGCCAGGTCAACGTGATCCATTTGCTGTCGCCGGCCACCCTGTGGGTGCGCTACGGCGCCAAATTCCCGGCGAAAGTCGTCGCCTGGAACCACGTCAACGGTTCCGCGCTGACGGTGGCCAACGAGATCAACAAGGTCTCCGACCTGGGCGGGCGCACGGTTGCCATCCCGTTCTGGTACTCGATCCACAACATCCTGCTGCAGCAGATCCTGTCCGCCAACGGCTTGACCCCGGTCACGCGCGCGCGCAACGCTGCCATCAAGCCGAATGAAGTGAACCTGATCGTGCTGGCGCCGGCCGAAATGGTCTCCGCCCTGGCCAGCAAGTCGATCGCCGGCTACATCGTGGCCGAACCGTTCAATGCGGCGGCGGAAAACGCCGGCATCGGCAAGATCCTGCGCTTCTCGGGCGATGTGTGGAAAAACCACGCGTGCTGCGTCACCTTCCTGTCCGAGCGTGACATCAACACGCGTCCGGAATGGGCGCAAAAGGTCACCAACGCCATCGTCAAGGCGCAGCTGTGGACGCGCTCGAACCAGGTCGACACGGCCAAGCTGCTGTCGAACGTGGGCGAGCACCGCTACACGCCGCATCCGCTGCAGGTGCTGACCAAGGTGCTGGCCACCAGCGACTACGCCGGCTACGAAAAGCAGGGCCTGATCGTGCACAAGAACTGGCAGCAGCGCCGCATCGACTTCCAGCCGTATCCATTCGCCTCGTACACGGAAGAACTGGTGCGCGCCATCGGCCGCACCAAGGTGGAAGGCGACACGCGCTTCCTGGCCAACCTCGATCCGAAATTCGCCGCGCGCGACCTGGTCGATGACCGCTTCGTGCGCAAGGCCATTACGGCAGTCGGCGGCCCGGCCGCCTTCGGCTTGCCGGCCAACCTGCTGCGCAGCGAAGCTGTGGCGGTTTGACGATGACGAGCAAGCTGTTTACGAAGTTCGGCCTGCCCCTGGTGGGGCTGGCCTGTGCCTTGCTGTTGTGGTCCGTGGGCGTGACGGCGCTGGAGAAATCCACGCCGATCGCCACCGCCTTCGCGCCCCTGCCCACGGCGCTGGCGTTCAAGGAAATGCTGGGCGGCGCGGATATCTGGCTGCATGTGGTACTGAGCCTGCAGCGGGTGGCTGTGGGCCTGGGGCTGGCCATCGTCATCGGCGTGCCGCTGGGCGTGCTGGTGGCCATGTCGAAAAGCTTTTCCGGCGCCGCCATGCCGCTGTTCCAGCTGCTGCGCATGATTTCGCCGCTGTCGTGGATGCCGATCGCCGTGATGGTGCTCGGTGTCGGCGACGCGCCCGTGTACTTCCTGCTGGCGTTTGCCGCCGTCTGGCCGATTTTGCTCAATACGGCGGCCGGCGTGGCGCGGCTCGACCCGAACTGGCTGCTGCTGGCGCGCAGCCTGTCGGCCACGCGCAGCGAGATTGTCTTCAAGGTGATTTTGCCGGGCATCACGGCCGACATTTTGACGGGCGTGCGCCTGGCCATCGGCATCATCTGGATCGTGCTGGTGCCAGCGGAAATGCTGGGCGTCTCGGCGGGCCTGGGCTACTTCATCCTCGATACGCGCGACCGCCTGGCGTACTCGGAACTGATGGCCGCCATCGTGCTGATCGGCATACTCGGCTTCATCCTCGACTACCTGGCCCGCGCCGCGCATGCGCGCTGGCTGCACGTGAAAAACTAAGCCGATGTCCTAAACGGTCTTTTCCAGCGGCAGCGCGGCGGCTACCGCCGCCTGCGTTGCCGCCGCCAGCTCGCGCCGGTGCGCGCCGTGCGTCGCCACCGGCGCCAGACAGGTCAGACGCGCCGTGATCGGCGGCCCGCTCAAGATCGCCACCATGCTTTGCGCAAAGCTCATCTCGCCGATGAAATCGACGGCATGGTGCAAGGCCCCCTTGTCATCCACATACACGAGCGCGAACGGCTGCACCGGCACTTGCGCGTCGATGGCGGCCTCGAACAGATTGGCGTGAAACGGCAGTATCTGCCCTTGCGCGGCGGTCGTGCCCTCGGGGAAGAAGGCGATGCGCTCGCCCGCCGTCAATTTGTCCACCAGTCCCTGGAAGATCAAACGCAGGTCGCGCTTGCTGCCGCGTGAAATGAAGATGGTGCCGGCGCGCCCCGCCAGCCAGCCCAGGATCGGCCAGGCGCGGATTTCCGCCTTGGCGACGAAACGGCAAGGGTGGACGGCATTGATGACAAAGATGTCGAGCCACGAGACGTGGTTCGCCACCACCATCGCATGGTCGAGGGCCGGCACGCTGCAGGCCGGCTGCTGCACCTGCACGCCGCAGATATCGAGCAGTTGCGTGGACCAGCGGCGGATGCGCCGATTGCGCCCCTCCAGGTCCAGCCAGGGGAACAGCACCGCGCTCTTGGCCATGCCGCAGCTCAGGTGGATGGCGATGCGCGCGAGGCGGTAGGTAAGCAGAAGTTTCAAATGACACCAGATAAAGAAGCAAACCCACAGCAAATTCCGGGGTCAGACCCGGCGGGGGAATCCGCCCCAATGGGGCGAATTCCGCTCCTGAAAGGACTGACCCCGGCAGTATGCTGGAGTTTCACTCCAGTACAAAAAAATCAGCGCTGAAACGCCACCTGTCCGGCCACGATGGTTGCCTTGACGATGCCGCTCAGCTCATAGCCGAGGAAAGGCGTGTGCTTGCCCTGGCTGGCCAGCGAGGCCGACGACACGGTCCAGCGCGCGGCGGGATCGAAGACGCAGATGTCGGCCGCTTCGCCCACGGCCAGGCTGCCGGCCGGGATGCCGGCCACGCGGGCCGCGTCGGACGTGACCTTGGCCACGGCACGCGCCAGCGGACGGGCGCCCGCTTGCGGCTGGTTCAAGGCGTAGTCGTCGGCCCATTTCAGGGCCAGCGACAGCAGCAGTTCCAGGCCCGTGGCGCCGGGCGAGGCTTCGCCGAACGGCAGCAGTTTTTCATCATCGTCGACGGGCGTGTGATCCGAGCACATGGCGTCCACCGTACCGTCGAGCAGGCCGGCGCGGATCGCATCGCGGTCGCGCTGGCTGCGGAACGGCGGCGTCACGCGCGCATTCGGGTCGAAGAAGCCGATGTCGGCATCCGTCAAATGCACATGGTGCGCGCCCACGTCGCAGGTGACGGGCAAGCCTTCGGCCTTGGCGGCGCGGATCAGTTCCAGGCCTGCCGCCGACGAGATGCGGCACAGGTGCACGCGCGCGCGGCTGGCGCGCATCAGTTCAAAGATCGTGTGCAGCGCGATGGTTTCGGACATCACCGGCACGCCGGACAGGCCCAGGCGCGAGGCCAGCGGGCCGCTGTGGGCGATGCCGCCACGGCCGATATGCGGGTCTTGCGGGCGCAGCCAGACGGTGTAGCCGAAAGTGTTCGCATACTGCATGGCGCGCAGCAGCACGGTGGTGTCTTCGATCGGCTCTTCCGCCTGCGCGAAGCCGATGCAGCCCGCTTCCGTCAGTTCCGCCATTTCCGTCAGCGACTGGCCTTTCAAGCCCATGGTCAGCGCGCCCAGCGGGTGCACATGCGCCTTGTTCTGCGTCTTGGCGCGGTATTTCAGCATTTCCACCAGGCCCGGCTCGTCGAGCACGGGGTCGGTGTCAGGCGGGCAGATCAGGCTCGTGACGCCGCCTTGCAGGGCCGCCTGCAATTCCGATTCCAGGGTCGCCTTGTATTCGTAGCCCGGCTCGCGCAGGCGCGCTGACAGGTCGACCAGGCCGGGGGAAACCACCAGGCCGGCCGCGTCGAACGTCGTGTCGGCGGTGAAACCGGCGGGGGCGCTGCCCACGGCCAGCACCTTGCCGTCGGCGATGAACAGGTCTTGCAAGCCATCGATGCCGTTGGCAGGGTCGATCAGGTGGCCGTTCTTGATATGTAGTGTCGTCATGCTCGCTATACTCGTCCTTGGGCCATCAGCCCTGATTACCAGCCAAAATACTCATCACCGCCATGCGCACGGCGATACCGAACGTCACCTGCGGCAGGATGACCGCCTGCGCACCGTCGGCCACGGCCGAATCGATTTCCACGCCGCGGTTCATCGGGCCCGGATGCATGACGATGGCGTCCGGCTTGGCCAGTGCCAGGCGTTCGGGCGTCAAGCCATAGCTCTTGAAATATTCCTGCGCCGACGGCAGCAGCGCGCCGCTCATGCGCTCGTTTTGCAGGCGCAGCATGATGATCACGTCGACGCCCTTCAAGCCTTCATCCATGTTGGTGAAGGTGCGCACGCCCATCTGTTCCAGGCCGCCCGGCAGCAGGGTGTGCGGGCCGATGGCGCGCACTTCCGGCACGCCCAGGGTGGTCAGCGCGTGGATGTCGGAACGCGCCACGCGGCTGTGCAGGATATCGCCCACGATGGCCACCGTCAGGTTGGTGAAATCCTTCTTGTAGTGGCGGATCGTGTACATGTCGAGCAAGCCCTGGGTCGGGTGCGCGTGGCGCCCGTCGCCCGCGTTGACGACGTGGACGTGCGGCTGCTTCGTATCGATCAGGTGCTTGGCGATCAGGTAGGGCGCGCCCGACTGCGCGTGGCGCACGACGAACATGTCGGCATGCATGGCCGACAGGTTGTCGATGGTGTCGAGCAGGGACTCGCCCTTGCTGGCCGACGAGGCCTGGATGTTCAGGTTGATGACATCGGCCGACAGTCTTTTTGATGCGATTTCAAAGGTGGTGCGCGTGCGCGTCGAGTTTTCAAAGAACAGGTTGAAAACGCTTTTGCCGCGCATCAGCGGCACCTTCTTCACGTCGCGCGCGGAAATGCCGACGAACGAGGAAGCCGTGTCGAGGATGTGGTTGACGATAGACTTCGGCAAGCCTTCGATCGTCAGCAGATGTTGCAGTTCGCCGTGTTTATTCAGTTGCGGATTAAGCATGGTGGGTATCTATGGTGAGCGTGAATTTTCCATCGTCGGCTTGCTTCAGGACCAGGGCCTGACCCGCCGGCACGGCAGTGTAGGCGGCGACGAAATCGGCGGCCACCGGCAGCTGGCGCTCGCCGCGGTCGACCAGGGCGGCCAGCATGATCTTCGCCGGACGGCCATAGTCGAACAGTTCGTTGATGGCCGCGCGCGTGGTGCGGCCCGTGTACAGCACGTCGTCGACCAGCAGGATGGTGGCGCCGGCCACGTCGAAGGCGATCTTCGTCGGCTTGACGTCCGCATGCAGGCCCTTCTCGGCGAAGTCGTCGCGGTAGAACGAGACATCGAGCACGCCCAGGCGGTCCAGCAGGTTCAGGTCGCGCGCCAGGCGTTCGGCCAGCCAGGCGCCGCCCGAGTGGATGCCGACGATGGCCACGTTGGGAATGCCCGCCAGGCCGCCTTGCACCTGTTGCAGCAAGTCTGCGTACAGGGCCTCGGCGTCGAGTTGGGATGGATTCGTAGGATGCGGCATAGAGTTCTTAATCATTCAGGAATGGAGTCAAAATTCAGATTAATAATTCGCGTCAAAATACTGCTGCAGGATGATGGCGGCGGCGCGGTCATCGATGACTTCACCGCGCCTGGCGGCGATGACGGCCGAGGAATAACGTTCGTCGACCAGTTCCACGGGCAGGTTGAAGCGGCCGTGGACCTGGTTGGCGAAGCGGCGGCAGCGCGCGCTCATTTCATGTTCCTTGCCATCGGGGTGGCTGGGCAAGCCCACCACGATGCGGCTGGCGCCCCACTCCCTGATCAGGCTATCGATGGCGGCAAACTTCGGCTCGTTCGCCGTGGCCGTGATCACGCTGAGCGGCTTGGCCTGGCAAATCATGGTATTGCCGATGGCTACGCCGATGCGTTTCAGGCCGAAATCGAAGGCGAGGATGGTGTCGATGGCGTCACCGCTCATGCGTGGCCAGCCTCGCTTGCCAGCATCAGGGGGTCGATGCCCAGCAATTTGATGGCCGCCACGTAGCGCTGTTCGATGGGGAAATCGAACAGGATATCGGCCGAGGCGCCGACCGTCAGCCAGCCGTTGCGGCCGATTTCTTCTTCCAGCTGGCCGGGGCTCCAGCCCGAGTAGCCGATCGAGACCAGCAGGCGTTCCGGGCCATCGCCCTTGGCGACGGCTTCGAGCACGTCGATCGAGGTGGTAAAGGCGATCTCGTCGGTCACCGTCAGCGACGAGGAATAGCGCGCGCCCGGCGTATGCAGCACGAAGCCGCGGTCGTCCTGCACCGGGCCGCCAAACATGATGGGCTCGTTGACGATGGGCGTGTCGCTGCCGGCCGCCAGTTTCAGGTCGATGCGCTCGAACAGCACTTCCATGGTCATGTCGGTGGGTTTGTTGATGACGACGCCCAGCACGCCGTTTTCATTGTGTTCGCAGACATACACGACCGTACCGCCGAAGATCGGATCTTGCATCGCCGGCATCGCAATCAGGAAATGGTTGGCCAGATTCAGGGTGGAGGAACCGGTCGCAGCCGGTTCGCCGACGCCCTGCATCAATCGATGTCCTGGTAGAGTCTGGTCGATTTTACTCTTCTTCATACGCGATGCTCTCTCTGTGGGCTTGCTGGCAAGTCTCGCTTACCCCGCTGTCGTACGCCTGGCAGCGCCCGCCGCGAATCTTGGGCGGAGGGCCGTTGTGTGCCAGGCGTCATTCTTGTTATGTTATAAATTCAATCACACATTCGCTGCGCATGCCGGTCTTGCATATTGCGAAATATCACATGTCACCGCAATTGCACTCCCAGACAGCCCCGTTTTGGAATCAATTGTAAAATCGATTCCAAAATCGCTGTCGCACCGCTGTTGCACATAATGAGCACTGCGAACGTAGCTGCTAGTTTACACTGAATTGCCGCCACAGCGACGCCAAAGGCGCGACGCGAGCGGCCATAACACGCCCTGAACGGCAAAAAATAGCTGATCTTTGACCCGGAACACGCGAAAATAATGAGCATCAAGACTTCCCTGGTATGGTTCCGGCGCGACCTGCGCGCCTTTGATCATGCCGCGCTGCACCACGCCCTGCGCCAGAGCCAGGCCGTGCATTGTGTATTTATCTATGACAGCGCCATCCTGGCCACCTTGCCGCGGCGTGACCGCCGCGTCGATTTCATCCACGCCAGCGTGGCCGAACTGGCGGCCGAACTGCGCGCACTGGGCGGCGACCTGATCGTGCTGCACGCCGAT
Organism: Janthinobacterium amylolyticum; assembly: GCF_051380655.1. Classification (NCBI taxonomy): domain Bacteria; kingdom Pseudomonadati; phylum Pseudomonadota; class Betaproteobacteria; order Burkholderiales; family Oxalobacteraceae; genus Janthinobacterium; species Janthinobacterium amylolyticum. The sequence continues at coordinate 331,453 of NZ_JBNYXL010000002.1, read as the reverse complement.
GCGGCCGAGGCCATTCCCCGCCTGGCGGCCGAGCTGCAGGCCGACGCCGTCTTTGCCAACCACGACTACGAACCGCAAGCCATCGCCCGCGACGCCACGGTGGCCGCCGCGCTGACGCAGGACGCGCGCCTGTGGTTCAGTTTCAAGGATCAGGTGATCTTTGAAAAAGACGAAGTGCTGACCCTCTCGCAGAAACCCTACACCGTCTATACGCCATACAAGAATGCATGGCTGAAGAAAATGCGCGCCGAACCTGGCTGCCTGGCGCCGTTCGACGTCGAACCGCACGCGGCCCGCCTGGCGCCGCCGCGCGCTGTCACGCCGGCGGCGTTGCCGTCCCTGGAGCAACTGGGTTTCGAGCCCAGCAACCTGGCCGAACTGGCGATTCCGACCGGCATGTCGGGCGCCAGCAAACTGTTCGAGGATTTCCTGCCGCGCGCGGCCCGCTACGACGTGGCGCGCGACTTTCCCGCACTGAAAGGGCCATCGTACCTGTCCATGCACCTGCGCTTCGGCACCGTCTCGCTGCGCTACCTGGTGCGCACCATCGTCGACCTGATGGACCGGGGCGGCGGCGACGGCGCGCCCGTGTGGCTGGCGGAACTGATCTGGCGCGACTTCTACGCCATGATTTTGTACCAGAACCCGCACGTGGAAGGCGGCGCCTTCAAGCCCGCCTACGACGCCATCGCCTGGGAGACGGGCCCCGAGGCGGACGCCGCCTTTGCCGCCTGGTGCGAAGGGCGCACCGGTTATCCGCTGGTGGACGCGGCGATGGCGCAGCTGAACCAGACCGGCTACATGCACAACCGCCTGCGCATGGTCACGGCCTGCTTCCTGATCAAGGATCTGGGCATCGACTGGCGCCGTGGCGAAGCGTATTTCGCGCTGCACCTGAACGACTTCGACCTGGCGTCGAACAACGGCGGCTGGCAATGGGCATCGTCCTCTGGCTGCGACGCGCAGCCGTATTTCCGCATCTTCAACCCCATCACGCAGTCGGAAAAATTCGATGCGAGCGGGCGCTTCATCCGCCGCTACCTGCCGCAGCTGAAGGCGCTGGGCGACAAGGAAATCCACGCGCCCTGGCTGGTGCCGCGCATGCTGCTGGAACAGAAAAACATCGTGCTGGGGCGCGACTATCCTGAACCGCTGGTGCAGCACGACGAGGCGCGCAAGGAAACGCTGGAGCGCTATGCGGTGGTGAAGGTGGTGGGGTAATCGGGTAGCCGGTGGCCCCGTCGCACAAGAACGTAGGTGGGATTAGCGGGGCAAAGCCCCGCGTAATCCGACGACATTGTTGGCGTCGGCGTCGGTTAGGCCACGCCAGCGCCCAGCAGACGCCCCACTTCCGCCAGCAATTCCTCCTCCTGGAACGGCTTGCCGAAATACGCATTCACGCCGAGCTCGAACGCATGCGTGCGGTGCTTGTCGGCGCTGCGCGAGGTGATCATGATGACGGGGATGGCACGCGTCTTGTCGTCGCTGCGCACGTTGCGCGTCAAGTCAAAACCATCCATGCGCGGCATTTCCACATCGACCAGCAGCAAGGCCGGCATGGCCGCTGGCTCCAGCGCATGCAACTGCTCCAGCGCCTCGACGCCGTCCTTGGCCAGCAGCACCAGGTAGCCTTCGCGCTCGAACAGGCGCTGCATCACGCGGCGCACGGTCAGTGAATCGTCGACCACCATGACGCAGGCGCGCGGCGCGGCCAGCGTGCTGGAAGCGGCGCGCTGCTCTCCCGACGCCAGCGCGTATTGCGACAGCAGTTCCGGATGGTGTTCGAGGTGCTGCGCCAGCGCCACCGGATTGAGGATCAGCACGATGTCGCCCGTGCCCAGCACGGTGGCGCCGGCGATGCCGGGCATGCGCGCCAGCTGCGGGCCCACGTGCTTGACCACCACCTCGCGGTTGCCCAGCACATCGTCCACTTGCAGCGCCAGACGGTCATTGCCATTCCTCAGCAGCAGTACTGGCGCATGGCGCTGTACCGCTTGCGCCGCCGGCGCCTCGCCCAGCATGGACGACAAATGGTGCAGCGCCAGGGCGTGGCCGTGCGACTCGATATGCCCGGCCGCCTGCACCTGCTCCAGCTGCTCGCCTTTCAGGTGCAGCACCTGCTCCACCAGCACCGAGGGCAAGGCATAGGTCTTGCCGTTCGCCGCCAGCAGCACCACTTGCGTGACGGCCAGGGTCAGCGGCAAATGAATGGTGAAACGCATGCCCTGGCCCGCCTGCGTCAGCGTTTCCACGCGCCCGCCCAGGGCCAGCGCCTCGGAGCGCACGATATCCATGCCGAAGCCCCTGCCCGCCAGTTCCGTCAGGCTGTCGGCGGTGGAAAAGCCCGGCGCGAAAATCAGCTCGGCCGCCTGCGCATCGCTCAATGGCGCGTCCGGCGACAGCAGGCCGGCGCTGTGCGCCTTGCTGCGGATGCGTTCCAGGTCCAGGCCCGCGCCGTCGTCGGAAAAGGCGATCGCCACTTCATTGCCCTGCTGGCTGACCTGCACCAGCAGCTCGCCCGTTTCGCTCTTGCTTGCCGCCAGGCGCGCCGCGCGCGGTTCGATGCCGTGCACGATGGCATTGCGCAGCAGGTGTTCGAATGGCGCCGCCATGCGTTCCAGTACGCTGCGGTCGATTTCCACGCCACCGCCGCGAATATCCAGGTTGACGCGCTTGTCGACTTCCTTGGCGCTTTGCCGTGCCACGCGGAACAGGCGTTCGGCAATGCTGGCAAACGGCACCATGCGGATCTGCATCAGGTCGCGCTGCAGTTCGCGCGTCAGGCGCGCCTGCAGCACGAGGTCGTCGCCGACGGCATTCACGCTGTGACTGAGGTTTTCATGGAAGGACGCCACGTCGTTGACGCTTTCGGCCATCATGCGCGTGAGTTCCTGCAGGCGCGTAAAACGGTCGAATTCGAGTGGATCGAAATCGCGTTCGCTGCCCACGGCCATGCGCGAGGCGATCTGCGATTCGGCCTGCATTTCCACTTCGCGCAACTGGCGCCGCAGGCGCTGCAGATTGTCGGAAAACTCGCCCAGCGAAGCGCCCAGCACGCCGACCTCGTTTTCCATTTTCGAGCGCGTGATCGACACCTCCCCCGCCTGGTTCACCAGGCGGTCGAGAATATCGGCACGCACGCGCACCAGCGCCGCCTTCGGCTCGGCGGCAGGCGTGTCTTCCATGCCCGGCAAGGGCAGCAGGGGCTGCTGCAACTGCTCGAACAGGTGCAGCGCATGGTCGTAATGGGCCAGCAATTCCTCGAACGCCTGCGGCGTGGCGGTGCCCGCATGCAGCATGTTCTCGATATGCGTCTCGATTTCATGCGCATGCTGGCCCAGGCGCATGGCGCCGGCCATGCGCGCGCTGCCCTTCACCGTATGCAGGGTGCGCAGCAGCATCTGCGCCTGGCCGCTGTCGTGCGGCGGCTGCTGCCAGCTGCGCAGCGCTTCGCCGATCTGCGGCAGCAGGTCGGCGCCCTCTTCCAGGAAAACGGACAGCAGATCCAGATCGAGTTCATCGCTGATGCCGGCGCTGGCTGCCAGCAGCGCGGCCGCGTCGGCCGGCATGATGGCCGGCACCAGCGCTTCCGGCAGCGCGTGCTCCAGCAGCGGCGCGTGCTCGAAGCCGGCGTCGAACAGGTCATCGCTGGCGCCCAGGTCCGGCACTGGCGCTTCCGCAGCGGCGGCAGGAAGGTCCGGCTGCAGCGCGTCGGCGACGATGCTGGCATACGTGGCCGCGAACAGAGTTTCGAGCTGCGGCGCCGGCACCGCCGCCAATTGCTCTGCCGATTCGCCCGGCACCGCGTCGGCCGTATCTTCAGCCGGATCTTCCGCCAGCGCTTCGGCAGGCGGCACCGGCGTGCCGACAATGCTGGCGTAGGTGGCGGCGAACAGGGCGTCGAGCTGCGCTTCCCGGCTCTCGCCCGGCAGCGCCGTCAGGGCGCGCCACAGCGTATTGAGCGACTCGATCATGTCCGGCTGCGCGGGCGCCAGGTCGCCCAGCGCGAACGCCTGCAGCATTTGCCCGATGCGCTGCGTGGCGTGTTCCAGCACATCGTGCTGGGCATCGCTCAAGCCGGCCAGTGGCGGCACCACGGTTTCTATGGTTGTCTCCAGCGTATGCGCCAGGTCGCGCAGCGACTGGAAGCCCACCGTGCCCGACGTCCCCGCCAGGGTATGCACGGCTTGCAGCGCCTCGCCGCTGACGGCGCGCTGCTCGTGGCGCCACTCGCCGAAGTCGCGCGTGAGCACGCGCAGCAGTTCATCCGTCTCGGCCAGGTAAATGTTGTACAGGGGCAGGCTGATGCGCAGCTCGCCCACGTGCTTCAGGTGATCGTCGGGCGCCTCGTGCGCGGCGGGCGCCGTGGCGGAAGGAAAGCCGATCACATTGCCGTTGCTGACTGGCGGCACGGCCGGACGCGGCTTGCGCAGCTCGAACGGTCCGCCTTCGCGCACGCGTTCGGCCGCCGCCAGCAGCATGCCGGCCTCGCGCTCGCGCCCCGCGCCGCCATCCAGTTCGGCCACCCATTCGCTCAGCTGGTACCAGCCATAATTCAGCAAGGTAAACAAATCATCGCTGACTGTGCGGGCCTCGGCCAGCCAGGTATTCATGACGCGTTCGATGGCGCCGGCCGCCTCGGCAAACTGCGCCAGGCCGATCATGCGGCTGCTGCCCTTCAGGGTATGGAAGGAACGGCGCAGCATGGCCAGGTGTTCGCTGCTGGCCGCCTGCTCGCGCGGCAAGGCCAGGGTGGTATCGATAAAGGCCAGCACTTCGCGCGCTTCGGCGATGAAGATGTCGAGCATTTCCGCATCCAGGCCGGCATCGGCAGGCGCGGCATCGGCTGCGGACGGCGCGGCGGGCGCCAGCGCCTGGTCGAGCAGGGGCACGGGCACGCTGCCGCTGGCGGCGACTTTTTCAAACGGCAGCGCGCGGAAGGTACCGGCGGCGGCATCAAAGTGGAAACGCCCCTTGGCCGCTTGCGCATTGCGGCCCAACATGTCGACAAAGAAGCCCAGCGCGCTGATATTTTGCGCGATCTCGTCGAGCGCCTCGGCCTGGTCTGCCTGGGCAGCGATGGCTGGCAGCTGCAGCACGGCCGCCTCGACCTGCTGCACGGCAGCGCCCGCGTCTTCCTGTTCCAGACTGGCCAGCTGCAGCTGCAATTGCCGCAGCAGGGGCGCCACGCCGTCCAGGCAAGCCTGGCGCGCGCCGTCGGCATAATAGTCATTGAGCAGTTTTTCCACCTGCCGCAAGCCTGTTTTCATCTCGTCGGCCAGCGTGGCGACGGTTTGCCCCTGTTCGATCTGGCGCGACAGTTCCCAGGCGGCGGCAGGCGGCGGCGCCTCACCGGCCAGTAGCGCGTGCAGGCGCGCGGCGATGGTTTCCGCGTTGCCGGCGAAATCGTCGGGCAGGCGGCGCACCTGCTCCAGGCCCGTCTCGGCAAACAGCAGCGCCGTGCCGATCTCCTGTTCCAGGGCCGCGCTGCGCCCGATGGCCACGGCCTGCTGCGCCACGGCCGCGCACTGGCGCAGCAGGCTGGCCAGGGCCGGCAGCTTCAAGGACTCCGCATGCACCGCCACGTCCTGCAGCGCCGCGCCGAAATCCACGCTCAGCGTGGGGTCGAGATCGGCCTGCGCCAGACGGCTCCAGCTGGCGCGCGCCTGCGCCAGGGCCGTGCGCGCACCGTGCAGGGCGTCCTGGTCGACCTGGCCATAGCGCCGCGTTTCCACGTCGGCCGGCACCAGGCCATCGAGGGCGAAAGCGGCGCGCAGCTGCTGCGCCGCCGGCGTCGGTTCGGCTGCCGCAGCGATGAAGAACAGGGCATCGCGCAGCATCTGCTCGGGCAGGCTGGCCGTGCCCTGCGCCAGGCGGCGCAGCTGCAGGTTGATCAGGCCAAACAGCTGTTTCACATACAAGGTGCCCATGCCTTCGCCACTGGCCGCCAGTTCGGCGAAGGCCTGCATGGCAAACCAGAAGGTGCGCGCCGGCGCTTCCTGCTGCGCGTCGGCCACCAGGTTCAAGGTTTCATGCAGGACGCCCGCATGCTGGCGCCGCGTTGCGTCATCCGGCGCCTTCAGGAAAGGCAGCAGGGACTTTTCAAAGCGCCCGCGCCAGGCCGGATAATCGGCCGCAGGCGGCGCCGCGGCCAGCGCGATGGCATGGCCATCGCGCACCGACGCGGGCGGAAAGAACAGGTCGGCCGGATGGATGCGTTCGGCGCCCAGCATGCTTTGCAGGTCGCGGTAATACGGGAACAGGCGGGCCGGCTGAGGTGGCGTGCCCGCCACCAGGTCTTCCAGATACTCGGTCAGGGCCTGATACAGCCCGGCCACCACCTGCGCGTGATCCACCGTGTATTCCAGGCTGCCGTCGCGAAAGCGCGCCAGCGCCTGTTCCGCGCCGGCCGTCAGCAGGCTGGCGCCGGCCACGTCGACCATCACCAGCGCGCCATGCGCCTGGTGCAAATGCGAGCGTGCATGCTGCAGGGCCGTGGCGCGTTCCTCGCGCTCGCGGCCACCCGCTTCGAACAGGGCTGTTTTCGAGCGGCCCAGCGCCTCGCGGATTTCCACCATCACCCACGACAGGGGTTCGCTGTCGAACGGCTTGGACTGCTGCGGACTATCAGGTGTACTCATGCATGCCTCGGTAAAGAATACGTAGCGCAAAAATCGGTACGCACAACGCGCCGCGCCATCGGCTGGCGCGGCGTTCAGGCGGCGACGCGGAAGCGCGACACCGAGTTTTTCAGTTCCTGCGCCAGCATAGACAGTTTATGGATCGACTGCGCCGTCTGCTGCGTGCCATCCTGGGTCTGCTCCGTCACGCTCAGGATATGCTGGATATTCAAGGCTACGCCGCTGGCCGAACCGGCCTGCGTGCCGGTAGCGAACGAAATGCCCTGGATCAGTTCGGCCAGGTGTTTCGAGACCTGGCTGATGTCGTTCAGGGCCGCGCCGGCCGCATCGGACAGGCGCGCGCCTTCGACCACGCCCTGGGTGGATGTTTCCATCGCCCTGGTCGCATCTTGCGTGTCGGCCTGGATGGTGCGCACCAGCGCGCCGATCTGCTTGGCGGCGGCGGCCGAACGTTCGGCCAGGCGCTGCACTTCCTCGGCCACGACGGAAAAGCCGCGCCCAGCCTCGCCGGCCGATGCGGCCTGGATGGCGGCGTTCAGCGCCAGCACATTCGTCTGTTCGGTGATGTCGGAAATGAGCTCGGTGATCTCGCCGATTTCCTGCGACGATTCGCCCAGGCGCTTGATGCGCTTGGAGGTATCCTGGATCTGCTCGCGGATCTCATGCATGCCCTTGATGGCGTTTTCCACCGCCGTCGAGCCTTGCAGCGCGGCCGCCACCGACTGGCGCGCCACGTCGGCCGAAACGCTGGCCGATTTCGACACGTCGGTGATCGCATTGGCCATCTTCACCACGGTGGCGCTGACGCCCTGGATTTCGCGCGATTGCTGCTGCGAGGCGATCAGCAGTTTGCTGGAAATGCTTTGCGCCTGCGTCGAGGCGCGGTTCACCTGTTCCGCGGTGGCCGTCACGCGCCCCACCAGGCCGCGCAGTTCTTCCACCGTGTAGTTGACGGAATCGGCGATGGCGCCCGTGATGTCTTCCGAGACGGTGGCCTGCACCGTCAGGTCGCCATCGGCCACCTTCTGCAATTCGTTCATCAGGCGCAGGATGGCCGCCTGGTTCTGGTCATTCTTGGCCTTCGCCTCTTCCTCTTTTTCCTGCGACAGCAGGCGCTGGATTTCCGCTTCCTGGCGCCGCCGCTCGGCCTCGCGCGTGCGGTTGACGGAGTCCTGCAGCAGCACCCTGCCAATACCGGCCGCCGCGATCAATGTCAGCAGCACGCCAGCGACCATCAGCCAGAAGGCAAGGCCCAGGGTTTCCTGGTTTGCGTGGTACATCTGCTGCAGCAGGGTCAGGCGCTGGCGCAGGTCTTCGTTCTCGCTGAAGATCAGCTGCTCGGCGCTTTTCGCCGAACTGAATTTATCCAGGCGGTCGAGGATCGACGAGACCAGCTTCTGGTAAGTGTCGAAGCTGGCCTTCAGCGCCACCATGCGCTCGCGCAGCTCGGCGTCGCGCGTGGGCGCCAGCTGCAGCGACACGCTGCCATTGAGCAGGCCTTCGACGGCGGTGCGGAAGTACGTCGTGTCGCGCCCCAGCGAGAACGCCGTTTCCGAACTGATGCTGCCTGACGAAAGGAATTCGCTGGCGCTGCGGCTCATGCGCTGGCTCAGCATCATCAGCCGGCCGATGACGGCCAGGTCGCGCGCATTGCCGCCGCGCTGCACCTTCAGGGCGGCGATTTCCTCCGTCTGCGCCAGCAGCGCGGGCGACAGCGCGTTCAATTGCTGCAAGGTCTTGTCGAATTCGCCCAGCTCCGTTTTCAGGCGCAGGATGGTGCTGGCCGCGCGGTCGCTGCTGGCCCACTTCTTGCGCGCGTCGGCCACGGCCGCCAGCAGGCTGGCGCGCGATTCGCCGATGTCGCGCCCGTGATAGGTGCCGCCACGCTGCATCAGGCGGAAATCCTGGTTCAGCTCATTGCGGCTTTCCTCCAGCTGGCGGAACGCTTCCGGATTGCCCTGCACGGCGTTCGGCGCGGCCTTGCCGATGCGCTGCGAATGCATCAGCGCATCGCTGGCCAGCTGCGTCTGGGCCGAGGCGATATTGCCGCTGCGCGTATTCAAGCCGACGAACAGCAGGCTGGCGGCCAGGCTCAGGGCCATCACGGTCGACAGGATGCTCAATTGTTTTTGCAGCGGCAGATGGCCGATCAGCGGCAGCTTCCAGTCGCCGGCCGGCGCGCTGGCCAGCGACTTGCGCCGGCCCAGCGCATCGCGCAGGCGCAGTGGCAGGTCGGCCGCCAGCGCCGCTTCGCCCGGGCCGTGCTCCGCCTCGGCCATGCCGGATGCCAGGATAGGGGAATGGGCGCCCATCAGTGTTCATCCTTGCCGCTGGCCACGCCGGCAAAGCCGGCATCGAGGAAGCGCTCCGCCTGCGCCAGCTGCGCCAGGTCCAGGCGCAGCCAGTGCTGCCCTTCGCTGTCGCGCAAGGTCTGGCTCGCCCATGGCAGCGCCGTGCCAGCGGTACTCCCCTGCGCCGGCACGGACAGCATGCCGCGCTGCTGGCGCAAGCCCAGCACGCGCTCGACCAGCAGCGCGCAGTTCATGCCCAGGCGGGGAGAGAAAGTGATGATGCGGCTGTCGCCGCCAGCCGCGCAGGGTGCCTCGCCCATGTAGCGAGCCAGGTCGATGATGGCCGTCAGACGGCCGCGCATGGCGGCCAGGCCCAGGTACCAGTCCTGCGCCAGCGGTACGCCCTGGATGGGCAAGCCGGCGGGAATGACGATTTCACCGAGCTGCGTCAGGTCGAGCAGGCAATGCCGGCCGCCGAGCAGCACGCCCAGTTCCTTGCGTGCGGCCAGCGCGCCGCTGCGCGCAGCCTGTACCCGTTCGAACAATTGCAGCTGGTACTGGCGCAAACGGCCCTGCCGCGCGCCAGGCTCGAACGGCCGCATGGCCGACAAAGCCGCGGCAGGCACGCCATTGCCAGGCATCGTACGCATGCGTCAGGACAGCGCCGCGATCTTCGCCAGCAGGTCGGCTTCGACCACCGGCTTGACCAGGTAGTCGCGCGCGCCCTGGCGCAAGCCCCAGATGCGGTCCGTTTCCTGGCTCTTGCTGGAGCAGATGATCACCGGCACGTCCTGCAGTTCAGGATCGCGGGCGATGGCGCGCGTGATCTGGAAGCCATTCGCACCGGGCATCACCACATCCATCAGGATCAGGTCGGGCCTGGCCTGCTTCAGCTGCGCCAGCGCGTCGGCGCCGTCTTGCGCCGTCAGCACGGCGTAACCGGCACGCACCAGCATCTCGCTCAGGTAGTAGCGCTCTGTCGGCGAGTCATCGACGATCAGAATTGTGTGTATGGCCATCTGTGTTTTACTTCCTTGCTGCGGTGATTGAGTCGTGCTCAATGAATCATACTAAATGCATCATACTAAAAATGCCCGGCCAGATGCTGCCGCACGGCCGCCAGCAGCGCTTCAGGCGCCAGCGGCTTGGCCAGGCAGGCGTTGGCGCCCGCCATGCTGCCGCGCGCTCGGTCAAACAAACCCTCTTTCGACGACAGCATCAGCACCGGCGTGGCGTGAAACGCCGCACTGGCCTTGATCAGCGCGCACGTGCGGTAGCCATCGAGACGCGGCATCAGGATATCGCATACGATCAGCGCCGGCCGGCAGTCGCCGATCTTGGCCAGCGCCTCGAAGCCATTTTCCGCCACCACCACGCGGTATCCGGCGTCGCCGAGGATCTTCGCGGCAGCGCTGCGTATCGTCGCGCTGTCGTCGATCACCAGGATCGTCAGGCCGGCACTTGCGGCGCCATCGGACGATGCCGGGGGCTGTAACGGACTCGTCATTTGATTTTTCGGCAATCTTGCGTACCATAGCATAGGCTGTCGCCGCACAGGCGGGCGACCGCGGCATGCCAATTGATCAGGATTAATTAAATGGCCACCATCTCGAAATCATCCTTGCGCGCGCCGCATTCCGGGCAGGTCCAGTTCATCGGCACATCGGCCCAACGCGTGCCGGGAGCGATGTCTTCGTCAGGCAGGCCAGCCGCTTCATCATAAACCCAGCCGCAAATAAGACACATCCACGTTTGGAATTGCTGCGTTGTTTCGTTGCTACTCACGTTCTGCCACCCTTCAATCAAGTAAAATGCTGAATTAGGTATCTTAATCTACCCGCCGTGCAAAACCAAACTTCTCCCCTCATATTAAGCTTCGGCGTGTCCGATCCAGTCGGCGCGATCGGCATCCAGGCCGACCTGGCCACATTTTCAGCCTTCGGCTGCCATGGCCTGTCGGTCACCACGGGCCTCTTGATCAGCGATACGGCGCGCGTGGAAGACGTGCAGGCGGTCGACCCGGACTGGGTTTCCGACCAGGCGCGCGTGCTGCTCGAAGACATGTCGGTGGCAGCCATCAAGATCGGCGCGCTGGGCAGCGTGGAAAACGTCACGGCGATCGCCGAAATCGTCTCCGATTATCCGAACGTGCCGCTGATCCTCGATCCCTTCATTTCAGCGCTGCCGGAACAGGGCATGGACGACGAAGACATCCTCACCGCCGTGCGCCAGCTGCTGATCCCGCAAACGACCCTGCTGATCATCTCGCCCGTGGAACTGGAACGCCTGGCCGAGACCTGGCGCGACGCCGATCCGGACGACACCTTGCAGAACGATGTCGACTACCTGGTGGCGCTGGGCTGCGAATACGTGCTCGTCACCGGCATGCCGGCCGACGCCAGCAAGGCCGGCACGGCCGAAGGCAAGCTGCGCGCCAATACCCTGTTCGGCGAAGACGGCGTGGTGCGCCACGACGAATGGCGCCACCTGCCGGGCATCTTCAACGGCGCCGGCAGCACCCTGTCGGCGGCGGCCACCGCCCTGCTGGCCCTGGCGGAAAATGAAGACGACGTGCCGCAGGCGGTCGTAGCGGCGCAGGAATTTACCTCCGGCGCGCTGGCGCACGCGCAGCGCCACGGCATGGGCAAGCTGGTGCCGAACCGGCTGTTCCAGCTGCAGCGCCCGCGCGGCGCCGAATAATTCTGTAGCAGACCAGACAGACGACACAGACAACGATCCACTTTCAAGGCACGATTATCATGACGACGACTTCCCAGAACGACATCCTGTTTACCCGCGCGCAAAAAACCACGCCAGGCGGCGTCAATTCGCCCGTGCGCGCCTTCCGCTCCGTGGGCGGCACGCCGCGCTTCATCACGCGCGCCGAAGGCCCGTACTTCTGGGACGCGGACGGCAAGCGCTATATCGACTACATCGGCTCCTGGGGCCCGGCCATCGTCGGCCACGCCCATCCGGAAGTGATCAAGGCGGTGCAGGATGCCGCCGCCCTGGGCCTGTCGTTCGGCGCGCCGACGGAGGGCGAAGTGCTGATGGCCGAGGAAATCACGCGCCTGGTGCCGTCGATCGAGCAGGTCCGCCTGGTGTCGTCGGGCACGGAAGCGACCATGAGCGCCCTGCGCCTGGCGCGCGGCGCCACGGGCCGCGACAAGATCGTCAAGTTCGAAGGCTGCTACCACGGCCACGCCGATTCGCTGCTGGTGAAAGCGGGCAGCGGCCTGCTCACCTTCGGCAACCCGACGTCGGCCGGCGTGCCGGAAGATTTTGTCAAGCACACGCTGGTGCTCGACTACAACAACGTGGAACAGCTGAAAGACGCCTTCGACAGCTTCGGCGCGGACATCGCCTGCGTCATCGTCGAACCGGTGGCCGGCAACATGAACCTGGTGAAGGCCACGCCGGAATTCCTGCAAGCCATGCGCGAGCTGTGCACGCAGCACGGCGCCCTGCTCATTTTCGATGAAGTCATGTGCGGCTTCCGCGTGGCCCTGGGCGGCGCGCAGGCGCTGTACGGCATCAAGCCGGACCTGACGGCCCTGGGCAAGGTGATCGGCGGCGGCATGCCGGTGGCGGCCTTTGGCGGCAGCGCGGCGCTGATGCACAACATGGCGCCGCTGGGCGCCGTCTACCAGGCCGGCACCCTGTCCGGCAATCCGGTCGCCGTGGCAGCCGGCATGACGACATTGAAACTGATCCAGCAGCCGGGCTTCTACGAGCAGCTGGGCGCCACGGCCAAGCGCCTGGCCGAAGGCCTGACCGCTGCCGCCCAAGAGGCCGGCGTGGTCTTCTGCGCCGACTACATCGGCGGCATGTTCGGCATTTATTTCAGCGCAACGCCGCCGACGAGCTACGCGGAGATGATGGCGGGCGACCGCAGCAAGTTCAACGCCTTCTTCCACGCCATGCTCGACGAAGGTGTGTACTTCGCGCCAGCCGCCTTCGAGGCGGGCTTCGTCTCGGCGCGCCACGACGATGCCGTCATCGACGCCACCATCGCCGCCGCGCGCAAGGTGTTTGCCAAGTTGGCATAAGCGTTTTACACGGCCGCGGTGTCCATCACCACGGCCACCAGCGCCGGCAGCCTTGCCATGTCATTGAACACAAGAAGCGCGCCGGCCGCCTTCAGGCGCGCTTCCTGGCCGGCGGCGACATGCCCGCCGCCGATGAATCCCAATACCGTCATGCCCGCCGCCACGGCGGCCGTCACGCCCGTGACGCTGTCTTCCAGCACCAGGCACTGGCCCGGCGGCACGCCAAACGAGGCGGCTGCCGCCAGATAGACGCCAGGATGCGGCTTGGCATGGCCCACCAGGTCCGGCGTAAACACCCGTCCGCCAAATAACGGTGCCATGCCGGTCCGTTCCAGCGCCGACCGCACGCGCGCGCCAGTATTATTCGACGCCACCGCTTTCGGCATATTGATGGCGGCCAGCGCCCGCAGCACGCCGGGCACGGCGCACTGCAGCCGGTCGCAATCGATTTCGACGCCCTGGCGGATCGCTGCGCAGACCTCAGGCGCCAGCGGCGCGAGACCCAGTTCGAGGAACACGCCGGTCAGCAGTGTCTCGAAGTTCTGTCCTTGACGCGGCTGGATCAGGGCGACCAGCGGCGAATCGGCGGGCACGTACGGGCGCAACTGCTTCAGCAGAGAAAACAAGGTCACGCTTTCGCTGTCGACCAGCACGCCATCACAATCGCTGATCAGGTGCGTTAAATAGACATCAGACATTCAGTACTCGCATGGCGCTCTCCGGCATGGATATTCTTGAAGGGACGCCGGCCCCGACGTAGCCAGCCTGGCCAGCATACAAGCGCTGCGGGGGCCTGCGCTACGTCAAAGACCCTGTTTTATCGATACTATTTTGTGCAATTGCCATCTTTTTCCGCCAGCGTATTGCTCAGCAACATTTGACGCAATGCACAAAATTTGACTATGTATCCTCTGGGGCAACGAATATGCAAAAAAAGTATCGGTATACCCACATGGAATGAGTGGCCCCGTCGGGTTCGCCTGCATAGAATGGAACCATAAATTAAAAACACGCCCGGCCGGCAACAGGGTCGAAGCGCACGGTAACCCAGCAGGAGACACGTCATGCCAAGCATCCGCCTCGCCCCGTTCACGCCTCGCCGCCACCGCGCTTGTTCTCCTTTTCCCGCCGTCACCTGTTAAGCGACGCGAGGGAGCACATCATGAAACCCGATCTCGAAGTCGTCTGCGTGCCCGCCGATGAATCGTTTACCGCCTGGTCACACGGCTACCCCTACCGCACCGTGCGCTGGCACTTTCATCCGGAATATGAAATCCAGCTGATCACCGACACCAGCGGCAAGTACTTCGTCGGCGACTATATCGGCGATTTCACGCCGGGCAACCTGGTCATGTCCGGTCCCAACCTGCCGCATAACTGGGTCAGCGAACTGCCCGACAACCAGCCCGTGGCTGAACGCTGCCTGATCCTGCAATTCACGGCCGAATTCATGGCCAAGGCCACCGCCGCCTTTCCGGAATTGCGCACAGTCAAAACTCTGCTGGACGAATCGCGCAGCGGCCTGCTGTTTGCGCCCGAGAGCGGCGCCGCCGCCCTGCCCCTGATGCGGGAGTTGCTGACAGCGCGCGGCTGCCGCCGGGCCATGCTGTTCCTGTCGCTGCTGGAACTGCTGCTGCACGACAACGGGCGCCGCCAGCTATCCAGCCCTAGCTACCGGCCCGATCCGCACAGCTACATGGCGTCGAAGATCAACCTGGCGCTGGCCTACATCGGCAAGAACCTGGCGACCGACCTGCGCGAATCGGAACTGGCCGAACTGATCGGACAAAACGTCAGCTCGTTCTCGCGCTCGTTCAGCAAGCACACGGGAATTTCCTTTGTGCAATACGTGAACTTGCTGCGCATCAAACTGTCCTGCGAAATGCTCAGCAATAGCGCCTTGAGCATCACGGACATCTGCTACCAGGTGGGCTTTAACAACCTGTCCAATTTCAACCGCCAGTTCCTTGCCCACAAGGGCATCTCGCCCTCCAAGTTCCGCCGCTACGACGGCTTGAAAACGGCGGCGCCAGGCAACTGATTTTTCGCTTCATGCCCCGGCAGCAGGCAAGGCAAGGCTGCCACGACACCCAAAATCCATACTAAAAACCAGGAGACGATGATGTTGAAAAGAAAACTGCTTGTCCTGTCCACGACCACCGTGTGCGCCGCTGCCCTGTCCCTGCCCGCCAGCGCCGCGCCGCTGAAGATCGGCATGTCCTTCCAGGAACTCAACAATCCGTATTTCATCACCATGAAAAAGGCGCTGGAAGAGGCGGCCGCCAGCATCGGCGCCACGGTGGTGATCACCGATGCACGCCACGACGTGGCCAAGCAGACGAGCGACGTGGAAGACATGATCCAGAAGAAAATCGACATCCTGCTGCTCAACCCCACCGATTCGGTGGGCATCCAGTCGGCCGTCAAGTCGGCCAAGGCGGCCGGCGTGATCGTCGTCGCCGTCGATGCGAATGCCAACGGCCCCGTCGATTCCTTCGTCGGCTCGAAAAACTTCAATGCCGGGCAGCTGGCCTGCACCTACCTGGCCAAGAGCCTGGACGGCAAGGGCGACGTGGCGATTCTCGACGGCATCCCCGTCGTGCCCATCCTGGAACGGGTGCGCGGCTGCAAGGATGCGCTGGCGGCCTTTCCTGGCATCAAGATCGTCAGCACGCAAAATGGCAAGCAGGAACGCGACCAGGCCCTGACGGTCACGGAAAACATCCTGCAGGCGCAGCCCAAGCTGAAAGGCATCTTCAGCGTCAACGATGGCGGCGCCATGGGTGCGCTGTCGGCCATCGAGGCGAACGGCAAGGACGTCAAGCTGACCAGCGTGGACGGCGCGCCTGAAGCCATC
The DNA here is from genome assembly GCF_051380655.1 of Janthinobacterium amylolyticum. Lineage (NCBI taxonomy): Bacteria > Pseudomonadati > Pseudomonadota > Betaproteobacteria > Burkholderiales > Oxalobacteraceae > Janthinobacterium > Janthinobacterium amylolyticum. Next base: position 315,615 of record NZ_JBNYXL010000002.1, on the reverse strand, counting down.
AAGGCCATGCTCAAGCCCAATTCCAAGTTCATCGCCACGGCCGCCCAGTACCCGCGCGACCAGGTGCGCCTGGCGCTGGCCATCGCCATGGCCAAAAAATGGGGCGCCAACGTGCCGCCGCAAGTGCCGGTCGACGTCAAGCTGGTGGACAAGGCCGGCGCCAAGTCCTTCAGCTGGTAAGCGCCGCGCCTGGCGCACTCCCCGTTTCCGCGGCCTGGCTGCGGGACGTTCTCCGTTCCTCCGGGTCCCATCATGCAGACGATCTTGCAGCTACAAAACATCACCAAGGGCTTTCCTGGCGTGAAAGCCTTGAACGGCATTAACCTGGACATCCGCCAGGGCGAAATCCACGCCCTGCTCGGTGAAAACGGCGCCGGCAAATCCACGCTGATGAAAATTCTCAGTGGCATCTACCGGCCCGATGCGGGCAGCATCGTGGTCAATGGCCAGCCCTGCGATTTCCACAGCTACAACGACGCCATCGCCGCCGGCATCGCCATCATCTTTCAGGAATTCTCGCTGATTCCCTACCTGAACGCGGTGGAAAACATCTTCCTCGGACGCGAAAGGACGAATGCGCTGGGCCTGCTGTCGAAAAAAGCCATGCGGCAGGAAGCGGCGGCCATCTTCGCGCGCCTGGGCATTGCCATCGACCTGGCGGCCGAGGTCAGCCAGCTCAGCATCGCCCAGCAGCAGTTCGTGGAAATCGGCAAGGCCCTCTCGCTCAATGCCCGCATCCTGATCCTCGACGAGCCGACGGCCACCCTGACGCCCAGCGAAGCGGGGCACCTGTTCACCATCATGCGCGAACTGAAACAGCAAGGCGTGGCGATGATTTTCATTTCGCACCACATGGACGAGATCTTCGACGTGTGCGACCGCATCACCGTGCTGCGCGATGGCCAATACGTGGGCATGACGGAGGTGGCCGCCACCGATGTCGGCCAGCTGGTGGAAATGATGGTGGGACGCAAGCTCGAAGCGAACTTTCCCGCCAAGCCCCTGCCATCCGGCACGCCGGCCATCGTGCTCGAGGCGCGCGACGTGCGCCTGAGCAAGGATGGTCCCAGCAACAGCTTCGCACTGCGGCAGGGCGAAATCCTCGGCTTTGCGGGCCTGGTCGGTTCCGGCCGCACGGAACTGGCGCTGGCCGTGATGGGCGCCCAGCCCGCCTGGCACAAGGAGATCCGCATCCATGGCGCAAAAGCCAGCCTGCGCGATCCGGCCGATGCCTTGCGGCACGGCATCGGCCTGCTGCCCGAGAGCCGCAAGACGGAAGGGCTGATCCTTGATTTCAACATCATGGAAAACATTTCCGTCAATAACCTGGGCAAATACACGGGCGCGGGCCTGATACGCCGCCCGGCCGAACTGGCCGCCACGCGGGCCGTGATGGCCAAGGTGGGCGTCAAGGCGCCCGGCCCGGGCACGCGCGTGGGCACCCTGAGCGGCGGCAACCAGCAAAAAGTGGTGATCGCCCGCTGGCTCAACCATCACTGCAAGATCCTCATCTTCGATGAACCCACGCGCGGCATCGACGTGGGCGCCAAGGCGGAAATCTACCGCCTGATGCGCGCCCTCACCAGCGATGGCTATTCCATCATTTTGATTTCATCGGAACTGCCGGAAATCACCGGCATGTGCGACCGGGTCGCCGTGTTCCGGCAAGGTGCCATCGTGGCCCTGCTGGAAGGCGCTTCCATACACTCGAGCGAGGTAATGCGCCATGCAACAACCGCCCAACACTGAGACCCTCGCCGCGCCGCGCGGGGCCGCCCCCGCCACGGCCACATCGCTGTGGGTCATGCTGAAGCAGTCGCCGGCCTTTTTTCCGCTGCTTGGCCTGCTGCTGGTATCGGCGGCCATGGCGGCCACCACCGACCATTTCTTTTCCGCCGATAACCTGGTCAATATCGCGCGGCAAGTGTCGATCAACGCCATCATCGCCGTCGGCATGACGTGCGCCATCCTCAGCGGCGGCATCGACCTGTCCGTCGGTTCCGTGATGGCGCTGACGGGTACCCTGACGGCGGGCCTGATGGTGGCCGGCCTGCCGCCCGGGCTGGCCATCGCGGCCGGCCTGGCCGTGGGCATCGCCTTTGGCGTGGGCAACGGCTTCTTTGTCGCCTACGCCAACATGCCGCCGATTATCGTCACCCTGGCCACCATGGGCATTGCCCGCGGACTGGCCCTGCTGTACACGGGCGGCTACCCGATCAACGACTTGCCGGACTGGTTCGAATTCTTTGGCCGCGGCAGCGTGCTGGGCGTGCAGACGCCGATCCTGGTGATGCTGCTGGTGTTCCTCATCGCCTATGTGCTGCTCGACCATACGCCGCTGGGCCGCTATATCTACGCCATCGGCGGCAACGAGGAAGCGACGCGCCTGAGCGGCGTGCGCGTGGCCCGCTACAAGCTGCTGGTGTACGCCATCAGCGGCGGCACGGCCGCCATCGCCGGCCTGGTGCTGACCTCGCGCCTGATGAGCGGCCAGCCGAACGCCGGCATCGGCTTCGAGCTGGACGCGATTGCCGCCGTCGTCATGGGCGGCACGGCCATCACGGGCGGACGCGGCGCCATCGTCGGCACCCTGATCGGCGCCGTCATGCTCGGCGTGCTGAATAACGGCCTGAACATGATGGGCGTCTCGCCCTACCTGCAAAACATCATCAAGGGCGTGATCATCCTGCTCGCCATTTACATCAGCCGCAACAGCAGCAAGCGCGCCTGACCACCTTTACCATTTGGAGCCTGTCATGAAGTACACCGAAGTCGAGATGCAAGCCGTGGTCTGCCACGGTCCGAAAGACTACCGCCTGCAGAAAATCACCCGCCCCAGGCCGCGCCTGAACGAGCTGCTGATCCGTATCGCCGCCTGCGGCATCTGCGCCAGCGACTGCAAATGCCACTCGGGCGCCGCCATGTTCTGGGGCGGCGACGGCCAGCCGTCGTGGGTCAAGCCGCCCGTCGTGCCCGGCCATGAATTCTTCGGCTACGTGGTCGAGGCGGGAGAGCACGGCGAAGAACACTTCGGCGTGAAAGTGGGAGACCGCATCATTGCCGAGCAGATCGTGCCTTGCGGCAAGTGCCGCTTTTGCAAATCGGGCAAATATTGGATGTGCGAAGTGCACAATATCTTCGGCTTCCAGCGCGAAGTGGCCGATGGCGGCATGGCCGAATACATGCGCATCCCGCCCACGGGCCTTGTGCACAAGATTCCCGAGAGCATCTCGCTGGAAGACGCGGCCATCATCGAGCCGATGGCGTGCGCCATCCACACGGTCAACCGCGCCGAGGTGCAGCTCGACGACGTGGTGGTGATCGCCGGCGCCGGGCCGCTGGGCCTGATGATGACGCAGATCGCCGCCCTCAAGACGCCAAAGAAACTGGTGGTCATCGACATGGTGCCGGAACGCCTGGCGCTGGCGCGCGAGTATGGCGCCCACGTCACCATTAACCCCGCCACCGACGATGCGCTGGCCATCATCCACGGCTTGACGGACGGCTATGGCTGCGATGTGTATATCGAGACGACGGGCGTGCCGGCCGGCGTGACGCAGGGCTTGAATGTGATCCGCAAGCTGGGCCGCTTCGTGGAATTCAGCGTATTCGGCAAGGAAACCAGCGCCGACTGGTCCATCATCGGCGACCGCAAGGAACTCGACGTGCGCGGCGCCCACCTGGGCCCGTACTGCTACCCGATCGCTATCGACCTGCTGGAGCGCGGACTGGTCACGTCGAAAGGCATCGTCACGCACGACTTTCCGCTGGAAGACTGGGAGCAGGCGTTCGCGCTGGCCAACTCGCTCGATTCCATCAAGGTTTTGCTGAAACCAGCGACACACACTTGAACGGAGAAGCCGGCATGGATTACGTCATCGGTGTCGATATCGGCACGCAAAGCACCAAGGCCCTGCTGGTTTCCAGCGGCGGCGCCATCGTCGCCCAGCATGCGCACGCTTACCAGGTCGACACGCCGCGCCCTCTGTGGGCTGAACAGTGGCCGGCCGTGTGGTATGACGCCGTGGTGGCGTGCGTGCGACACGTGCTGCAAACGGGCGGGGTGCCGGCGGCAAGCATCAAGGCCATCTGCGTGAGCAGCCTGTACGGCGGCTCAGGCATTCCCGTCGATGCCGCCATGCAGCCGCTGCATGCGTGCCTGCTCTGGATGGACCGGCGCGCCACCGCCGAGGTGGAATGGGTCAATCAGCATGTCGACCTGGACACCTTGTACGACATCACCGGCAACGGCGTCGACAGTTATTACGGCTACACCAAGATGCTGTGGCTCAAGCGCCACCGGCCCGACGTGTGGGACAGCACGCGCTATTTCCTGCCACCCAACAGCTACATCAATTACCTGCTGACGGGGGAAGTGGCCGTCGACCATAGTTCGGCCGGCAATATCGGCGGCGTGTACGACCTGGCCGCGCGCAGCTGGTCGGCCCCCATGCTCGACGCGCTGGGCATCCCCGCGCACATGATGCCCGAACGCCTGCTCGACTCGTCCGAGGTGGTGGGCGCGCTGCTGCCGCTGGCGGCGCAGCAGCTCGGTTTGCTGCCGGGCACGCCCGTCATCGCCGGCGGGGTCGACGCGGCCGTGGCCACCTTCGCCGCCGGTGCCAGCCGCGCAGGCCAGCAAGTGGCCATGATCGGCACGAGCATGTGCTGGGGCTATATCCACCAGCAGACCGATGCGCGCCATGGGCTGATCAGCATGCCGCACGTGTTCAACAGCCAGTCCGACCTGTATGTATTCGGCGGCGCCATCACGGCCGGCGCGTCCGTCAGCTGGTTCCGCGACGAGTTTTGCCAGGCCGACGTGGAAGCGGCCAGGCGGCTGGGCCATGCCGATGCGCACCAGTTGATGGAAGAGCAGGCGCAGGCCGTGCCGCCCGGCGCCGATGGCGTGCTGTTCCTGCCCTATCTGATGGGCGAGCGCAGCCCCATCTGGGATGCCAGGGCCAGCGGCGCCTTCCTGGGCCTGAGCCTGTACCACAGCCGCGCCCATCTGTACCGCGCCGTGCTCGAAGGCGTGAGCTTTGCCCTGCAACACAATATCGTCACGGGCACCCGGGGCATGGGCACGGTCGCGCTCGACGACAAGCTGATCGTCGTCGGCGGCGCCGCGCACTCGCCGCTGTGGATGCAGATCATTGCCGACATCACCGATTACCCCGTCTACACCATCGCGGAAAACGTCGAGGCGGCGCTGGGCGCGGCCTTGCTGGCGGCGCTGGGAACCGGCCTGGTCGGCAAGGAAGCGGCGCAGCGCGGCTGGGTCACCCTGGTGCCGCGCAGCACCCCGCAAGCGGGCGCCAGCGAAGCCTACCGCCGCGTCTTTGACCTTTACCGCGATGCCTACCCTGCCTTGCGGCCCCTGATGCACCGCATCAACAACACCAACCCCACCTGAGGATCACCATGCTATTCGATTTCCGCCACAAGAAATTCATCGTCACGGGCGCTTCCAGCGGCATCGGCCTGGTCACGGCGCGCATGCTCAGCGCGGCCGGCGCGCGCGTCATTGCCGTCGGGCAAAATGCCGAGCGGCTGGCGGCGCTGGCCGAGGAAACCGGCTGCGAGCCGCTGCAACTCGACATCAGCGACAGCGATGCCATGGCGGCCGCACTGGCGCCGCTGCGCAATATCGATGGCCTGGTCAATTGTTCCGGCATCTCGCAACTCGGTCCCAGCCTGGAAGTGGAGGCCGCCAGCTTCGACCGCGTGATGGTGGTCAATGCGCGCGGCGCGGCCATGATGGCGCGCCATGTGGCGCAAGGCATGTTGCGCGAAGGGCGTCCGGGCAGCATCGTGAATGTCTCGAGCCAGGCGGCACTGGTGGCGCTCGAGCATCATCTGGCGTACTGCGCCTCGAAGGCGGCCATGGATGCGATCACCCGCAGCCTGTGCCTGGAACTGGGGCCGCACGGCATCCGCGTCAACAGTGTCAATCCCACCGTGACCCTGACGCCGATGGCGGAACGGGACTGGAGCGACCCCGTAAAAAGCGGCCCCATGCTGGCGGCCATTCCGCTGCGCCGTTTCGCCACCTCGGAAGAGGTCGCCAAGCCCATTCTGTTCCTGCTCAGCGACGCCGCCGCCATGATCAGCGGCGTCAGCCTGCCGGTCGATGGCGGCTATACCTGCCGCTGAAGTACTTGCAATTAAGCCGATTGCCGCTCGGCAGCCGGTTGCAGCAGGGCCGCCACCAGCGCCGGCAGCCCGGCCATGTCCTGGAACACGAGATGCGCGCCGGCCGCCTTCAGGCGCGCTTCCTGGCCGGGGGCGATATGCCCGCCGCCAATGAATCCCAGTACCGTCATGCCCGCCGCCACGGCGGCCGTCACGCCCGTGACGCTGTCTTCCAGCACCAAGCATTGGCTTGGCGGCACGCCGAAGGCGGCCGCCGCCGCCAGGTAGACGCCCGGATGCGGCTTGGCATGGCCGACCAGGTCCGGCGTGAACACGCGGTTCTCGAACAAGGGCGCCATGCCAGTGCGTTCCAGCGCCGACAGCACGCGCGCGCTGACGCTGTTCGAGGCCACGGCCTTGGGCAGAGGAATGGCGGCCAGCGCCTGCGCCACGCCGGGCACGGCACGCAGCTGCGCATCGCAGGCCGCATCGACGGCATTGCCGATGGCCATGATGTCATCTGCCGGCAATGGCGGCAGGCCCAGATCCTTGTAGATATCCTGCATCAGCGGCACCAGGCGCTGGCCCAGGCGCGGCTCGATCAAGCCTTGCAGCGTGATGCCTTCGGGCAGGTTCGGTAAACGCGGTCCCAGCAACTCCAGCAGCGCTTGCAGGGCCACGGCCTCGCTGTCGATCAGCACGCCATCGCAGTCGCTGATCAAGTGGGTAAAGCGCAATGGGGTGGTAGCGGTATCAGGCATGGATTCTCCAGAAGACAACGGTGACGGGAAATGCGGCGGCCAGCCGGCACAGGCCGGCACCGCAATGAGCATAGGTGGAACAGGCGGCCATGGCCACGCCAAAAGCAAGCCGGTAGCGATACTTTTTTGCAAAGGACATGAGACAAAGTACGCGGCACACGGCGGCGGGCATGCAGGGGCAACGACAATACCACTTCAATACCACGCAATACCAGTGATTATCGCCGATTTTTGAAATGGCTGCCTTTGCCTGCTCAGCCGGGACAGGCCCGCTGGCGGTACTGGAGCGCGGGCGCGCCCCAGTTTCTGGCGCTTACTTCAGCCAGCCGCGGTGGCGGAAATACAGGAAGGGTGCGATGGCGCTGGTAATCATCAGGCCCCAGGCCCACGGGTAGCCGAACGACCATTCCAGCTCCGGCATCAGCTTGAAGTTCATGCCGTACACGCTGGCGATCAGGGTCGGCGGCAGGAAGGCCACGCTGGCCACCGAGAAGATCTTGATGATCTTGTTCTGGTTGATGTTAATGAAACCGACGGTCGCATCCATCAGGAAGTTGATCTTGTCGAACAGGAAAGAGGTGTGGCCATCCAGCGATTCGATGTCACGCAAAATCTGCCGCGCTTCCTCGAACTGCTCCGAATTCAACAAGCGACCGCGCATCAGGAAGCTCACGGCGCGGCGCGTATCCATCATGTTGCGGCGGATACGGCCATTCAAATCTTCCTCGTGGGCAATCGCGTTCAGCGCTTCGGCCGCGTGCGCATCGGTAAATTCCTTTTGCAGCACGCGCGTGCTGACTTCTTCCAGGTTCTGGTAGATGCCTTCGAGCACGTCGGCCGAATATTCGGCATCGGTGGCGTACAGGTCGAGCAGCACATCCATGTAGTCGGCGATCGAACCGGGCCGCGAGCGGGCGCGCATGCGCACCAGGCGGAACACGGGCAGGTCGTCCGTATGCATGGAAAACAGGATCTTGCGGGCAAGAATGAACGCCACGGTGATGACGCGCGAGGGGCCGTCGTCTTCTTCGCGCAGGAAGTCCGTGCGCAGGTGCAAGTCGCCGTTTTCCGCTTCGTAATAGCGGGCCGACGCTTCAATATCCTTGACTTCGTCTTCGCCCGGCAGGGTGACGTTGTAGATGGCCTTGACCCAGGCCCGTTCATCATCGGTGGGGTCGGTCAGGTCGACCCACACCGGTTCGGCATTTTCGAGGTCTGCGCGGCTGTCGATCGGCACCTGGTTGAGCCGGCCATTCTGTAATACAAAGACATTGATCATGCGCGCTCTCAGCCGGATGTTGGGTTATCGTGATGTGCTGGCGCTGGCGCCAAAAATGAAAACAGCGCAAGTGTACCCGCAAAGGCCTTTTCACGACCACCCCTCCACCATGCTTTTTCACGGAAAATGTGTGGCAATGCCGCATTACGATGCTGCGCCGCAATAGTGCCAATTCGGCAGCTTTGGTTTAATGCAAACGAATCGGGCCGCCCTCAAGGCAATTCGGCCGCGCCCATGCGCCGCAGGATCACGCCGGTGCGCCGGTTCAGGTAGCCGGTGTCGCGGTGGCGGTCATAAAAACGGGGGTTCGGCAGCATGACGGCCAGTTTCGCCGCCTGCGCCGCGCTCAGGCTGGCCGCGCTGACGTGGTAGTAGTGGCGCGCCGCCGCTTCGGCGCCGAAGATGCCCGTGCCAAACTCCACCACGTTCAGATAAATCTCGAAAATGCGCTGCTTGTCCATCAGGCTTTCCAGCATGTAGGTGATGATCAGTTCCTGGCCCTTGCGCACATAGCTGCGCGAACCGGACAGGAACAGATTTTTCGCCAGCTGCTGCGTAATGGTGGAGCCGCCGGCCACGACCTTCTGCTTCTTGCTGTTTTTTTCATACGCCTTTTGCAAGGCATCCCAGTCCACGCCTTCATGCTCGGAGAAATTAGCGTCTTCCGAGGCGATGATGGCGCGTTTCAGGTTGTTCGAGATGCGGTTGTACGGCACCCAGGTCTGCTTGATAGTGGCGTTCGGGTTCTTCTCCTGCAAGACCGACAGCTGTTCGCGCATGAAAGCCGTGCTGGATGGATTGTGGTCGACCCACCACCAGATTTGCAGGAAGAAATACAGTTGCACGACGATAAACGCCAGCACGGGCACGATGAACAGCCACTTGATCCAGCCGTAGCGGCTGCCGCCGCCCTTGCGGTTGCCCTTCTTGCCGCCGCTCACAGGGCGTTGCGCAACTGCGCCAGCAAATCCTGCGTGTCCGGCCGCACGCCGCGCCACACATAAAACGCTTCGGCCGCCTGCTCCACCAGCATGCCCAGGCCATCGCGCACCTGCGCACCATGCTGGGCGGCAAAGTCCATGAAGACGGTGGGCTGGGCGCCATACATCATGTCCAGCGCCAGGGTCTGGCTGCCGAAGACGGTGACGGGCACGGGCGGCAAGTCGCCCGCCAGGCTGGCCGAGGTGGCGTTGATGACGATATCGAACACGCCCTCGGGCTGCTCGAAACCGCCGGCGCGCAGCTGTTCCGGATGCGCCAGCGCATCGGCAAATTGCACCACCAGCGCGGCGGCCGTTGCCACGGTGCGGTTGGCAATGAACAGTTCCTGCGGTCCCTGTTCCAGCAAGGGCAGCACCACGCCGCGCGCGGCGCCGCCCGCGCCCAGCAGCAGGACACGCTTGCCGGCGATGGCCACGCCGGCGTTGCGCAGGATATCGGCCACCAGGCCCGCGCCATCCGTATTGTCGCCAAGAATGGCGTCGCCATCGAAACGCAGGGTATTGACGGCGCCGGCCGCCTTGGCCCTCGGCGTGAGCTCGGTAGCCAGCGCGCAGGCGTCAAGCTTGAAGGGCACCGTCACGTTCGCGCCCTTGCCGCCCTCGGCGGCAAAGCTGCGGGCGGCCAGCACAAAGCCATCCAGCGGCGCCAGCCGGCGTTCATAGACGATGGCCTCGCCCGTCTGCAGGGCAAAGGCGGCGTGAATCAGGGGGGACTTGCTGTGGGCGATGGGATTGCCGAAGACGCAATAATGATCAGGATTCATTTCTTTTTTGCTCAATTGCTGCCGCCAGTCAGGTTAGCTTCCATTTTTTCTTCGCGGGTAAATTTGAAACGGGTGATCACCACCCACAGGTCATCTTTATCGCTCGACAACATATTCGGTGGGAAACGGCCAAACGGCGCGGCTCGGCGCACGATGGCCAGGGCGGCCGCGTCCAGCGCCGGGTTGCCCGAGCTTTTTTCCACGCGGGCGCCGCCCTCTTTCTGGTAAATCGTGCCGTCCTGGAAGATGGGGATGTACACGACCAGTTCGCCATACATCTTGCGGCCATTCTTTTGCGGAAAATTCAGCGTGCCGATTTCCTCGATGCGCTTTTGCAGGGTCTTGTAATACATGGCATAGCCGACCTCCTGCGTGCTGGGCGTAATGAAGGTCTTGCGCGGTCGCTTGTTCTGGTCTTCCACGGTCTGGCTGATCTCGGCTGCCATGCGCGCGATGGCCTTGCTGCTTTCCATCAAGTCCGAGCCGCTGGCCAGGGGATTGGGCTTGTCTTTTTCCGTCACGGGCGCGGCGCTGTAGGGCGTGGGCTTGGCCGCCTGCGTCAGCAATTCCTGCTGCTTCTGCTCCAGCTCGGCAATGCGCCGCGCGCTGGCCTTGACGCTGTCGCCCTCTTCCACCTTGCGCATGTCGGGCAAGGGCGACTTGGCGCGGCCCTTGTCGGCCTGGCCGCCACCGTCGAGGCTGGCCTGCGCCAGCGCGTCGGCTTTCAGCGGTTTATTCGCATGCTTGGCATTGACGAGGATCACTTCCAGGCCGGGATCGGTGGCGACGGCCCGCTGCGGCGCCGGGGCGACAAAATGCATCGCCAGCAAGGCGCCGTGCGCCAGCAGCGATACCGCCACGGCTATCATCAGGAAACGATTCTCTCGGAAAGACTTCACGCGCAACCCAGTTCAAACACACCATGCAAGATGGCTGAATTCTACGTCAAAGGGCGGCGCCGGCAACAGTTTTCGGCACCGCCTCGCAGCCTTGCGCTCGCCTTACTTGACCTCGGGTTCGCTGACCACGTCTTCGCTGGCCAGTTCCGCCACGTCCGCGTCGGCATCGCTGACCCGGTTGGCCGCTTCCGCCGATGCTTGCGGCGCGGCGTCGCCGTCCTCGGCAACATCGGCCGCGTCGTCGCCCGTCTCTTCCTCGTAGTCGAGCTCGGCATTGTCCGCCGCATCCGGCACGGCAGCGATTTCCAGCAGGCGCGCTTCGATGCTCAGGTCGACTTCATCCCAGCGCAGCAAATCCAGTTTCACTTGCGCGCCGCGCGCCACCGATGGCATGCCCGGCAGCTTGATGACCAGCGGAATGTCGACCAGGCGCAGGATTTCGTCTTTCAGCACGACAGCATCGACCTGGCGCGCGTTTTCCTGGTGCAGCCAGCGCAGGCACCAGTAGCGTTCCATGTTCGACTGGAAATCCCCATACGCGGCATACGCCGCGTCAAACGCCGAGACGATGGCGAACAGGTTGGCGTCGCGCGGCTTGAACGGCGCCACCAGCGGCGCCGTCACGCCGTGCTCGGCACAGGCGATGATTTGCCACTGGTTCACCAGATCCGTATAGCGGCGCAGGGGCGAGGTGCTCCATGCGTACTGGTCCACGCCCAGGCCCTGGTGCGGGGCAGCATGAGTAACCATGCGCACCTGCATCTTTGCCGCCCAGCTATTGCCCGTGCCGCCGCCCTGGCTGCGGTAGATGCCCGGCACGCCATGGTCGTGCAGCATCTTGCCCCAGGTACTGTTGGCAAAAATCATCAGTTCCGCGACGATCTTGTCCAGCGGCGCGCCACGCTTGCGGCGTGCCACGGTAACGATGTCGTTTTCCACATAGAAATTGAAATCGACGCGGTTGTTCTGTTCCGGCTTCAGGCCAAACGCTTCGCGCTTCTTCATGCGGCCCTGTTCCAGCTGCTGCGCCCATTGCCACAGGATGGCGAAGTCGGCCTTGTGCGGATACTCTCCCTCGCCGCTGGCCAGGGTTTCCTCGTTGACCAGGTCATCGAGCTGGTTATGGCGCAAATTGCTGGCGATCGGCACCAGCTCGGCGACGGTATGCGTGCTGACGACGGCCCACTCCGCTTTCGGATCGAGCGTGGCGTACAGCGACAGGGCCGGGCAGGTCGTGCCTTCCGCCAGGGTGAAGGCGTTGACGACTTCATCGGGCAGCATGGTGATCTTGTCGCCAGGCATGTAGACGGTGGACATGCGCTGGCGCGCCATCTTGTCGATCACGTCTTCCGGGCGGATGCCGAGGCCCGGCGCGGCGATGTGGATGCCCACTTTCACTGTGCCGTCCGGCAATGGCTGCACGGAGAAGGCGTCGTCGATCTCGGTGGTGGTCACGTCGTCGATCGAGAAAGCGGCCACGTCGGCCAGCGGCAGCTTGGCCGTCACGGACGGCACGGGCACGCTCGGGAAGCCGGCGCCTTTCGGGAAATTCTCGAAAAGGAATTTCGACAGGTGCAAGTCTTTAGGCGAAGCAATGCCACCGACGGCCAGCATCAGGCGCGGCGGCGTCGTGTGCAATTCCGTGCAGGCCGCTTCCAGCGCCTTGTATTCGATCGTGTTCTTGTCCGGCTTGAACAGCAGTTGCAGCACCATCGGCTGCATCGATGCGGGCAAGCGGTTCTGCTTCAGCTCTTCCACATAGCTTGCCTGCACCAGCGCCTGCTGCTTTTTCTTTTCGATGCCGGCCAGGGCCGCTTTCAGCGACGCTTCCGGCGCCGCCTTGTAGCGGCCACGGCCCTTCTTGTAGAAATACACGGGCGCCGAATGCAGGGCCAGGATCAGGCCGGCCGCTTCCGGCGGCAAGGGAGCGTGGCCGAAATACTCGGCGCCCAGCTCGGCAAAGCCGAACTCGTCTTCGCCCGCCACTTCCCACAGGAAGTCGAGGTCGATCTCGGCAGCCACGGCCTTGGCCTGCTCCAGCAGCTCGGCAGGGGCCGGTTTTTCATACTGCAGCAGCACGTCCTTGATCTTGACCTTGGTGCGCTTGCCGCTGGCCATTTCAACCTGGTAGGCCTCACCCGCTTGCGACAGGACCGTGCCGACCTTGAAATCGCCGGATTCTTCAAAAAATAGATTCATTATTATGCTTTGTTCATTAATGTGTCGGTTGCAGCGGTGCGAGTGACAGGATGCAACTCAAACACCGCCGGCAAAAATACTTCGGTTACCAGCAGCAATCCCTGGTGACGCTGATACAGGCAGCGGCGGGCAAAAAACAGCGCCTGCTCGTCGGCGCACCGCCCTTCCAATGCCAGCGCCGCCTGGGCCCGCTGTACCAGCGGGTGCCCGGCGCGCAAGCGGGCAAATTCCAATTCACCGCGGCGTACCATGCGGTCGCCAAACAGGGTCGTGCCCAGCGAACGTTCGCCCAGCGCTGAAAACAGCGGCCAATCCGTGGCCGTGGCCTGCATGGGCACGACCGTATGGCCAAACACGGCCGGCTTGTTATCACACCGCAACAACACCTCGCGTTCCCAGACCCGGCCCGCGCGGTGCAGGCCGATGCTGGCGGCCTCGTCGCTCAGGCAACGCGCCGTTTCCTGATGCAAACATTGCACGCGAAAGGCCTGGCTGTGCGCTTTCAGCTTGGCCGTCAGCGAGCCGCCGCCCGTCAGCCAGTGGCGCAGGGCGGAAGGTGCATTGACGGCATTCACATGCGCATGCCACTGCGCCTGGCGCAAGGACCCCGGCCTCACCGGCCCGCTTCCACGTCGATGCCGGCAAAAGCCAGCACGGGCGCCACGTAATCGGCAAATTCGCTGATGCCGTGATCGCTGCCGTCGATGACGATCTGCTGCGCACCTTGATAATGCGCCAGCATGTCGCGGTAGTCGAGCACTTCATCGCCGGTGGCGGCAATCAGGAAATAGCGTTGCGGCTCAGTTATTTTCTCTACAGCAAACGTGCGCAGCTCGTCGATATACTCGCGCTTGAACTCGAATGGCTTGTCCGAATGAAACTCGGTCGTCACGCCCACATGCTGCTCCAGGTCGATCAGGGGCACGATGGCGGGATTGAGCAGCACGGCGCGGCAACCGAGCTGTTCCGCCAGCCAGGTGGCGTAATAGCCGCCCAGCGAGGAGCCGATGATCGTCAACTCTGCCGGCGCCACATGCTTGACCAGCGACAGGGCCAGCTCGATGGCCAGCTTCGGCGACGCCGGCAATTGCGGGCACAGCCATTGCGCCTCGCGGCCCAGCGCCTGCATCTGCGCGGCCAGCAGGCGCGACTTCATCGACAATGGCGACGAGCGGAATCCATGCAGATACAGAATCATCGGCCCAGGGCCTCCAGCAACTTCTGGTGCACGCCGCCAAAGCCGCCATTGCTCATGACGACGATCTGGTCGCCGGGACGGGCGCTGGCCGCCACGGCCGCCACCAGGGTATCGATGTCTTCATGGGCGCTGGCGATCTTGCCCAGCGGCGCCAGCGCTTCGCCCAGGCTCCAGCCCAGCGCGGCATGGCTGCCAAAACCGAAGACCAGGTCGGCATCCTTCAGGCTGCCCGGCAGCGCATCTTTCATGGCGCCCAGCTTCATGGTGTTCGAGCGCGGTTCCAGCACGGCCAGGATACGGGCGCTGTCGCCGACTTTCTGCCGCAAGCCGCCCACGGTGGTGGCAATGGCCGTCGGATGGTGGGCGAAATCGTCGTACACGGTAATGTCGTTGACGACGCCGCGCACTTCCATGCGGCGCTTGACGCTCTCGAAGGTGGCCAGCGAGGCGCACGCCTGGGCAATCGGCACGCCCACGTGGCGCGCGGCGGCGATGGCGGCCAGCGCATTGCTGCGGTTGTGCTTGCCCGTCAGGGCCCACGCCACATGACCGGACTGCCGGCCATTGAAGTACACATCGAAGCTGCCGTCGGCCTGCTCTTGCAGCTGCCAGTTGGCATCCTGGCCGAAACTTTCCTTTTCGCTCCAGCAGCCGCGCGCCAGCACGCGCTGCAGCGACGCCTCATCGCCATTGAAGACGAGGCGGCCAATGCCGGGCACGGTGCGCACCAGGTGGTGAAATTGCGTCTCGATCGCGTGCAGATCGGGGAAGATGTCGGCGTGATCGTATTCCAGGTTGTTCATGACGGCAGTCTTCGCATGGTAGTGCACGAATTTGCTGCGCTTGTCGAAGAAGGCCGTGTCGTACTCATCGGCTTCGATGACGAAGAAGTCGGAATCGGCGCTCTTGCCATCAATCTTGCCGCTGAGGCGGGCGGAAATGCCAAAGTTCATCGGCACGCCGCCGATCAAAAAGCCTGGTGCATAGCCGGCGTCTTCAAGTATCCACGCCAGCATGGCCGAGGTGGTGGTCTTGCCATGCGTCCCGGCCACGGCCAGTACCCACTTGTTGCGTAATATATGTTCGCCGATCCACTGCGGGCCGGAGACGTACGGCAAGCTGCGGTTGAGAATCTCTTCCACCAGCGGATTGCCACGCGACACCACATTACCAATCACATACAAATCCGGGTTCAGCCTGGTTTGTTCCGGGTCGAAACCCTGGATCAGTTCGATTCCCTGCGATTCCAGCTGGGTGCTCATCGGCGGATAGACGTTGGCATCGCAACCGGTAACTTTATGGCCGGCTTCCTTGGCCAGGACAGCCAGGCCGCCCATGAAGGTACCGCAAATGCCGAGAATATGAATATGCATGTAATCAGTGCGAAAGGTGCGCGGTGAACGCGGTTAAGTAACAGTCAGGCAATGGTCAAGCCAGTAAGACGCCGGGATAAAAAACAGCAAGTGTGAGATTTTACCCGACGCCATGGCTTTTTCCGCTTCGGAGTATCATCTCGGTCATGACGACTGATGCATTTGACGATAGCGCGCTCGTGCGCCTGGAAATTGCCGCCGCCGCCGCGCGCCTGGTGGCGCAGGATGGCGCCGACTATGGCAGCGCCAAGCGCAAGGCGGCGCGGCAGGTGCTGGGCGACGCGCCCGGCCGGCCCAATCTGCTGCCGGACAACGACATGATCGAGGAGCAGGTGCGGCAATATAACGCCCTGTTCCTGGCCGACAGCCAGCCGGCGCGACTGTTCCAGCTGCGCACCATCGCCCTGCAGGTGATGGAGGCGTTGCAACAATTTCATCCCCTGCTCAGCGGCCCCGTGCTCAACGGCACTGCCGGCCCGCACGACGAAATCTACCTGCAGCTGTTTGCCGAGAGCGCCAAGGATATCCACATCTTCCTGCTGAATAAAAATGTGCTGCTCGACATGTCGGAAAGCCCGCATTTCAAGGGGGCGCGTTATGATGCGGTCGAGACTGCCAGCTTCCTGTGGAAAAACGAAGGCGTGCACGCGGCCATGTATGAGCTCGATGACATGCGCGGCGCCCTGAAGCCCAAGGATGGCAAGGTGCTGCGCACCGATATCGCGGGATTGCGCAGCCTGCTCGCCGCCGGCCTGGCCGATGGCGCGCCGCCAGCGCCGGCCAATGCCGATCAATGAATACTTACCACTGATATAGACTAGATAGAACATGACAAAAAAGAACTGGATCGCCTGCGCCATCGTTGCCCTGATGTTTGGCGGCATGGGCGCGTATGTCGGCTTGCATAAAGAGAAGGCGGCACCGCTGACGACCACCGTCGCGCCCGGGGCCACGGGACCCGTGAATGCACTGTATGCGCTGTCGCTGCCGGATGCGGCCGGCGCCACGCAAGCCTTGTCACAATGGAAAGGTAAGAATCTGCTGGTGAATTTCTGGGCGCCATGGTGCCCACCCTGCGTGGAAGAAATGCCGGAATTGTCCGAAGTACAAGGCCACTATGCGGCGAAAAATCTGCAAGTGATCGGTATCGGCATCGATTCGGCCAGCAATATTGCCACCTTTGCCAGCAAGGTCAAGATCGCCTATCCTGTGTATGTGTCCGGCATGAGCGGCACCGACCTGTCGCGCCATTTTGGCAATACGACGGGCGGTTTGCCCTTTACGGTGCTGATCGGCGCCGATGGCGAAGTCAAAAAGACCTATCTGGGGCGCTTGAAATTTGATCAGTTGCGCGCCGATCTGGACAATTTGTAAATTCGGAGCGTGCTTTTTTCTCTTGCCAATGCGTATCTTTGGCGGCAAAATGCGGAACTTTCGCTAAAACGGTCTTCCATACATGGCAAAAAACCTCCTTCTGCTCAACGGCCCCAACCTGAATTTGCTGGGGACGCGCGAGCCTGAGGTCTACGGCGCCAGCACCTTGGCCGATATCGAACAGGCAGCAATGGCGCAAGCCATGGCTGCCGGTGCTGACCTGGTCTGCTTTCAAAGCAACCATGAAGGCGCGCTGATCGACCGTATCCATGCCGCGCGAGCGGAAGGGATCGATGCCATTGTCATCAATCCGGGCGGCCTGACCCATACCAGCGTCGCCTTGCGCGATGCGCTGGCCGGGGTCGCCATCCCGTTCGTGGAAGTCCATATCTCGAATATTTATCAACGCGAAACGTTTCGACATCACTCATTTCTCAGCGCGATCGCGCAGGGGACGATCTGCGGGCTAGGTATCGATGGATATCGGTTTGCCATCGACTTTGCGCTTAAAAAACGTTAATCTACGCGATCTGCACGCATTTAGCGCGGCGATAGGTTCTTGGACATCACCGCATCACTCATAAAACAAACTACATTCCTAGGGGTTTTACATGGATCTACGAAAACTCAAGACCTTGATCGACCTGGTCGCCGAATCGGATATCGCAGAGCTGGAAGTTACCGAAGGCGAAAGCAAGGTTCGCATCGTCAAATCGTCGGCCATGCCGCAAAACCAGATGGTCATGATGCAGCCGCAAGGCATGCAAGCGCAATACCAGCCAGCCGCCCCAGCCGCCGCGCCAGCCCCGGCTGCTGCCGCCGTCGTGGTTGCCGCCGAGCCAACCGGCTACATCGTCAAATCGCCGATGGTCGGCACCTTCTACCGTTCCTCCGCTCCTGGCAGCGCCGCGTACGTCGAAGTGGGTTCCACCGTCAAGGAAGGTGATACCCTGTGCATCATCGAAGCGATGAAGCTCCTGAATGAAATCGACTCGGACAAAGCCGGCGTCGTGACCCAGATCCTGGTCGAAAACGGCCAACCGGTCGAATTCGGTCAACCCTTGTTTGTGATCGGCTAAAAACCAGTCCACACGGCCGGCAACGGCCGTTTGCAGTTTTAGCCCCTCACACTTGTTGTTTCGCCGGCTCGCCGGCTCTCACAGACATACGCGAACCTACCATGTTTGAAAAAATCCTGATTGCCAACCGTGGTGAAATTGCCCTCCGTATTCAGCGCGCCTGCCGCGAAATGGGCATTAAAACGGTTGTAGTCCACTCCGAAGCCGACAAGGACGCGAAATACGTCAAGCTGGCCGACGAATCCGTTTGTATCGGGCCGGCCCAGTCCGCCCTGAGCTATCTGAACATGCCCGCCATTATCAGCGCCGCTGAAGTGACGGATGCACAAGCAATTCACCCAGGCTATGGCTTCCTGTCGGAAAACGCCGACTTTGCCGAACGCGTCGAGAAATCGGGCTTCGTCTTCATCGGCCCGCGCTCCGAATCGATCCGCCTGATGGGCGATAAAGTATCGGCCAAGCAAACCATGATCAAGGCTGGCGTACCGTGCGTACCCGGCTCGGAAGGCGCGTTGCCTGACGATCCGAAAGCCATCGTGCAAATTGCCCGCAAGATCGGCTACCCGGTCATCATCAAGGCCGCCGGCGGCGGTGGCGGACGCGGCATGCGCGTGGTGCACACGGAAGCGGCCCTGATCAACGCCGTGGCGATGACCAAGACGGAAGCCGGCACGGCCTTCGGCAACCCTGAAGTGTATATGGAGAAGTACCTGGAAAATCCGCGCCACGTGGAAATCCAGATCCTCGCCGACGAACACAAGAACGCCGTCTGGCTGGGCGAGCGCGACTGCTCCATGCAGCGCCGCCACCAGAAGGTGATCGAAGAAGCACCGGCGCCAGGCATCCCGCGCAAGCTGATCGAGAAAATTGGCGACCGTTGCGCCGAAGCCTGCCGCAAGATCGGCTACCGCGGCGCCGGCACGTTTGAATTCCTGTATGAAAACGGCGAGTTCTATTTCATTGAAATGAATACCCGCGTGCAAGTGGAACATCCCGTCACCGAGATGATCACCGGCATCGATATCGTGCAAGAACAGATCCGCATCGCCGCCGGCGAAAAACTGCGCTACCGCCAGCGCGACGTCATGCTGTCGGGCCACGCCGTCGAGTGCCGCATCAATGCGGAAGATCCGTTCAAGTTCACGCCATCGCCGGGCAAGATCGTTTCCTGGCATGCACCGGGCGGTCCTGGCATCCGCGTCGATTCGCACGCCTACGCCGGCTACTACGTGCCGCCGCACTACGACTCGATGATCGGCAAAGTGATCGCTTACGGCGCCACGCGCGAGCAAGCGATTCGCCGCATGCAGATCGCCCTGTCCGAAATGGTGGTCGAAGGCATCAACACGAATATCGCCCTGCACCGCGAACTGATGATCGACGCGCGCTTCATCGAAGGCGGCACGAATATTCACTATCTGGAACAGAAGCTGGCCGACATGCCGGACCTGGGCAAGAACCTGAATGGCGGCAGCCCCAGCATCGCCAAGAAATCCGAAATCAAGGCGGGCGCATGAGCTGGACTGAAATCGTCATCGAGATCGCCCGCGACAACGCCGAGGCGATGTCCGACGCCTTGATGGAAGCGGGCGCCCTGTCGGTGTCGGTGGAAGACGCCGATGAAGGCACCGATGCCGAGCAGCCGCTGTTTGGCGAGCCAGGCATGGAGCCGAAGGAAGCGGCGTGGGAACGCAGCCGCGTGGTGGCGCTGACGGATGTTGACGCCGACCAGGCCGCCATCGTGGCCGCTGCCGCGCAAGCGGTCGGCATGGCAGAGGCGCCGGCCTTTAGCGTGCGCCCCGTGGAAGAGCAGGACTGGGTGCGCCTGACGCAGTCGCAATTCGCGCCGATTCACATCGGCAAGAATATCTGGGTCGTGCCCAGCTGGCACGAGGCACCGGATCCTGACGGCCTGATCCTGGAACTGGACCCGGGCCTGGCCTTCGGCACGGGCAGCCACCCGACCACCCGCCTGTGCATGGAATGGCTGGAAGCGCATCCCGCGCCCGGCAAGACCGTGCTCGACTATGGTTGCGGTTCCGGCATCCTGGCCATGGTGGCCAAGAAACTGGGCGCGCAAACGGTGGCCGGCGTCGATATCGACCCGCAGGCGATCGAATCGGCGCGCGACAATGCCGAACGCAATCAGTGCGACATCGAATATTTCTTGCCAGACACGTTTGCCACCTCGGCACACGCTACGGCCAAGTTTGACATCGTCGTCGCCAACATCCTGTCGAGCCCATTGAAGCTGATGGCGCCGATGCTGTCGGGCCGCGTCGCCGACGGCGGCGCGCTGATCCTGTCCGGCGTGCTGGCACGCCAGGCGGAAGAAGTGGCCGCTGCCTACGCGCCGTTCATCCAGCTGGGTGTGTGGGCCGAGCAAGACGGCTGGGTGGCGCTGCATGGCCGCCTGGGTGCAACGCAAGCGCCTGCGCCCCGCGCGGAAGGTGCATAAGCACAGCAATGGCCCTCGCCACCAAATGCCCCCATTGCAACACGATATTTCGGGTCGCTGCTGACCAGTTGAAGTTACGTGGGGGCATCGTGCGCTGTGGCACGTGCAGGGAAGTGTTCGACGGCAATGCCGCACTGGTCGATCCAGCTGCGGCATCGCCGTTTGTCACCGCCAGCCCTGCCACTGCCGCCGCACCGCTGTCCGCCGCGTATCCGGCCGAAGACAGCCTGCCGTCCGCCACGGACGACGAACCCATTTATTCCCTCGATTTCGACACCTCGTTTGATCCCTTCGGCATCCTGCCGGAAACGGCCCAGCTGAAGGACGACGCTGACGATGGCGAGCACATCGAACTCGACCTCGACGTCGGCCTGCCCGCCGGAGCGCTGGACGACGAGCCTGCCGCCACCCCTGTGCATGCTCCTGTCGAGGCACCCGTCAATGTGCCGGCCGCAACGCCGGAAGCCCTGCCGGAAGCCCCCTTGCCCCAGCCGATGGCGCCGTTCAAGCGCCGCCAGGTCGATGACGCGCCCGCCTTCGCCACGTATTTGCGCGACAGCCGCCACGAACCGAGCCTGGAAGCTGGTGCCGCCGCATTGCCTGCGCCCTGGAAAGTCAGCCTGGACAAGCCCGTACCGGTCGCGGCCCTTGCAGCCACGCCCGCGCGCCAGGAACCCACCCTGGCCGACCACTCGTTCGAACCGCTGCCCACCGTCCCCGATGACGCGGATCGCCCCCGTCACGCCGATGAGGTAAGTGACGCCGAAGAAGCGCCCGTGCTGCCCGCCGACGACGAACCGGCCTTCGTCATCCGGGGCCGGCGCCGCGAGCAGAGCGGCAAGGCCTTGCGCGTGGCCATGGCCCTCGGCTCTGTTGCCCTGCTGCTGTTGTTGCTGCTGCAAGTGATGACTACCTTCCGCAATCCGCTGGCGGCGCAGTTTCCGCAGTGGAAGGCAACCCTGGTGGCGCTGTGCTCCGTGAGCGGCTGCCAGGTCGACTTGCCAGCGCAGATTGAAGCCCTGTCCATCGAGCAGGGCGAATTGCAGACCTTGAAGGAACAGACCTTCTCGTACGTGTCCATGCTGCGCAACCAGAGCCGCAGCGTGCAAGCCTGGCCCAGCATCGAGCTGACCCTCAATGACGCCAACGACAAGCCCGTGCTGCGCCGCGTCATCGCGCCGCGCGACTACCTGCCGGCGAATGTCGACGTCAGCAAGGGCCTGGCGCCCCGCTCGGAGCAAACCATCAAAGTATATTTCACATTAGACCAGCTCACGGCGTCTGGCTACCATATCGCCATCTTTTACCCTTAACCGACACTATCATGACCAAAACTTCGTTGATCTGCGGCTCGCTTGCCACCGACACCATCATGCAATTTCCCGGCCGCTTCGGCGAATCCCTGCTGGCCGACCAGTTGCACAAAGTAAACGTGTCCTTCCTCGTGCCCACCATGCGCACGGAATTTGGCGGCTGCTCGGGCAACATCGCCTACAGCCTGAAAATGCTGGGCGGCGATCCGCGCATCGTCGGCGTCATGGGGCAAGATAGCGCCGCCTACCTGGAGCGCCTGCAAAAGCTGGGCATTTCCACCGCCAACATCCTGATCAAGGCCGACAGCTACAATGCGCAGTGCTTCGTCACGGCCGATGCGGACAATAACCAGATCAATGCCTTCCACCCGGGCGCCATGGCGTTTGCGCACGAAAACCCGATCGCCAATGCGGGCCCGGCCAAGGTGGCCATCATTTCGCCGGACGGCGACCAGGGCATGCTCAAGCACGCCGCCGACCTGGCCGAGCTGGGCATCCCCTTCATGTTCGACCCGGGCCAGCAATTGCCACGCTTTAACGGTGAACAGTTGATCGACTTCATCAACAAGGCCACCTACGTGTCGGCCAACGATTATGAAATGGAAATGTTGATGGAACGCACGGGCCTGACCCTGCCGGAAATCGCCAGCCGCCTGGACGCGCTGATCGTCACGCGCGGTGAAAAGGGATCGGAAATCTATACGGACGGCAAGCGCATCGACATTCCTGTCGTGGCCGCCAAGGAAGTGCTGGATCCGACCGGTTGCGGCGACGCCTACCGTGCAGGCTTGCTGTTCGGCATCACCAACGACCTGGGCTGGGAAACCAGCGGCCGCCTGGCCAGCCTGCTGGGCGCCATCAAGATCGCCACCCAGGGCGCGCAAAACCATGTGTTTACGCCGGCCAGCATTGCCGACCAGTTTGAAGCGGCGTTCGGCTACCGCTATTAATCCAGCAAAGCCCGATTAAGGCTGGGGTCGGACCCTGAGGGTCCGGCCCCGGTATCTGCATTTGGGTTCTAAACTGCCAACCAGATCCCTCTCGTTTTACCTCACCACAAAAATCATCCCCACCAGCACCTGCGCGATCTGCAGCAGGATCAGCGCCACCAGCAGCGACAGGTCCAGGCTGCCGACCAGCGGCACCACTTTGCGTATCGGACGCAGCAGCGGCTCGTTCAGGGCCCGCACGAAAGGCGCCAGCGGCGCATGCGGGTTGACCCAGCTGAAGATGGCTTCAATGATCAGCAAGGCCATGAAACCGTAGAGTATCCATTGCAGGAAGCGTTGCAGCGACTTGAGCAGCACGGCCTCGAACGGATAGCCGGAAATCAGCAGGACCATACTGGCCAGCAAGACGATCAGGAAAGCGCCGATCAGGCTGGCCCAGTCATACCCGCCCACGCCAGGTACCACGCGGCGCAGGGGACGCACCAGCCAGTCGGACAATTGAAAGGTGAATTGCGCCACGGACGAGGGCGGCCGCACGCGTACCGCCTGCATCCAGAAGCGCAGCAGCAGGACGCCGCCCAGCAAGGTGGCGATGGTATCAACGATCAATGTAAGGATTACGATCAGCACGACTAATTCTCCAAAAAAAAACCGCTGTGTGATTGAGTCACACAGCGGCGTGTTGCCTCATCCAGGCATCCGTATCGTGGGAATTACGATGGGCGGGTGCTGGTTGGGAATGGCCAGGCTGCAGCCGGTGCCAACACGGTTTTTGCTACAGGTGCGATAGGCGCCGATGGCTTGGCGACAGGAGCTGCCTTCTTCGGGGCGGCCTTTTTAGGCGCGGCCTTCTTGACGGCTGGCTTGGCGGCCACGGCGGCTGGTGCCGCTGGCGCTGCTGCTGCAGGTGCTGCGGCGACTGGCGCTGCTGCCACGGCAGGTGCGGCGGCTGGCTTGGCGGCAGGTTTCGCTGCCGCTTTCGCTGCCGGCTTGGCCGCTGGCTTCGCTGCTACCTTGGCTGCCGGCTTCGCCGCAGGTTTCGCTGCAGGTTTTGCTGCTACCTTGGCGGCAGGTTTCGCTGCTGGCTTGGCCGCTGGCTTCGCTGCCACCTTGGCCGCCGGCTTGGCTGCCGCTTTTGCTGCTGGCTTCGCTGCTACCTTGGCCGCTGGCTTGGCCGCCGCTTTCGCTGCAGGTTTTGCTGCTGCCTTGGCTGCCGGTTTGGCAGCGGCTTTTTTCGCTGCCGGCTTGGCTGCTGGCTTGGCTACCGCCTTGGCGGCAGGTTTCGCTGCGGCTTTCGCTGCTGGCTTGGCTGCTGCTTTTGCTGCCGGCTTGGCGGCTACCTTGGCAACAGCTTTTTTCGCTGCTGGCTTGGCTGCTGCTTTCGCTGCTGGCTTGGCGGCCGCCTTGCTGGCTGGCTTGGCTGCTGGTTTCGCTGCTACTTTGGCGACGGCTTTTTTCGCTGCTGGCTTCGCTGCGGCTTTCGCTGCTGGCTTGGCCGCCGCTTTTGCTGCCGGCTTCGCTGCTACCTTGGCAGCTGGCTTGGCGGCTGCCTTGGCGACGACTTTTTTCGCTGCTGGCTTGGCGGCTGCCTTGGCTGCCGGTTTCGCTGCCGCCTTGGCTGCAGGTTTCGCTGCGGCTTTTTTCACTGCTGGCTTGGCTGCTGCCTTGGCGGCAGGTTTTGCTGCCGCTTTTGCTGCTGGCTTGGCCGCCGGCTTGGCAACGGCTTTTTTCGCTGCTGGCTTGGCCGCTGCCTTGGCGACAGGTTTCGCTGCCACTTTCGCTGCTGGCTTGGCCGCTGGTTTCGCTGCGGCTTTCGCTACTGGCTTGGCAGCCACTTTTGCCGCGGGCTTGGCTGCGGCTTTGGCGGCTGGTTTTGCTGCTGGTTTGGCTGCGGCTTTGGCAGCTGGTTTAGCGGCAACCGTTTTTGCTGCGGCTGCCGGCTTCTTCGCGGCAGGAGCAGCCTTGGCGGCTGGTTTCTTTACTTCTGATTTCTTAGCGGCTGTTGCCATTTGTCTCTCCTTCATCTGAGATGAGAAATTTAAGCTACAAGATTTAAACCCGTCCGACCCACCACAGGGATAGGCCAGGCGAATTATTCATCGGCACAAACGGTCGTTTGCGCTAATGAATTCGGCACCAGCTGAACTGCTGCAACTCCTCACGTTTGCAGCACTTCAGCCATCGTCGGTGCCACCCTGCTTTATCTCGCAGCTGGTGGCAAAGTCTGAATTCGGTCATTCGTTTTCGATGCCGTGCGTTTTTTCGCTCCTCGCATCGCGCTCGCCACAACACCTATGCGTCAAATAAAAAACCGCCATGCCTGAAAAAATTCGGGCACGGCGGCAGACGAAAACGGTGTGGTTTTGTGCATATCCGTGTAAATCTGTATCCCTGTTTAGCGAGGTTTTTTCGTTACCGCGCTGGTTAAAAAACCCCGCATTCTAACGCTCGCATTTGCAATCTCATAAAGTACACGAAAACCTTGTCAATGCGCAACCGGCACGACACGTTTTCGCGGGCTTTTTTGCACGATACGCGTGCTATCGCACAATCGCGCGCCAAATGCCGTCGCCAGCGTATGCGGAAACGATATTTTCGGCCCGCGGTGCGGCCGCGCATGGCCTGCAAAAAACCATACGCGCGCCGCTTCGCAGTGCCCGATGCGCACACATTTTTGCGGCGTGCCAGCGGCGCTTTTCAGCGCACGGCAAAGCCGGGATTTTCGCGCGCAGCGACGAAAAAAAAGCGCCGTCATGTGACGGCGCTTTTGCCTTTGGAGGACGCTGGCTTATTCCCGGTTCAACGCGCCGCCGGTCTGGTATTCCGTCACGCGCGTCTCGAAGAAGTTGCGTTCCTTCTTCATGTCGATCATCTCGCTCATCCACGGGAACGGGTTTTCTTCCTGGGCGAACAACGGCTCGATGCCGATCTGCTGCGCGCGGCGGTTGGCGATGAAGCGCAAATAGCCCTTGAACATCGGCGCGTTCAGACCCAGCACGCCGCGCGGCATGGTGTCTTCGGCGTACGCGTATTCCAGTTCCACGGCTTTCATGAACAGATCCTTGATCTCTTCGCGGAAGGCTGCCGTCCACAGCTGCGGGTTTTCCATCTTGATCGTGTTGATCAAGTCGATGCCGAAGTTGCAGTGCATCGATTCGTCGCGCAGGATGTACTGGTACTGCTCGGCCGCGCCCATCATCTTGTTCTGGCGGCCCAGCGCCAAGATCTGCGTGAAGCCGACGTAGAAGAACAGGCCGGGCATCAGGCGGGTGAAGACGAGCAGGGAGTTCAGCTGCTTCTGGCCGTTTTACGCCTTGCCGGTGACGAATGCGGGGTCGGTCAGGGTGTTGATGAACGGGATCAGGAATTCATCCTTGTCGCGGATCGACTTGACTTCGTTGTAGGCGTTGAAGATTTCGCCTTCGTCCAGACCCAGCGATTCCACGATGTACTGGTAGGCGTGCGTGTGGATCGCTTCCTCGAACGCCTGGCGCAGCAGGTACTGGCGGCACTCGGGCGCCGTGATGTGGCTTCTTAAAGGGAGACTGCCCAGCGCGATGTTGGTGGCGGCCTGCGGGGCGGTGGTCTCGAAGAAGCCCTCTAGCTCCTGGACACTGGCAATGTGAATGCAACTCACCACATCATCGTTACCCAACAGGCAAAAAAATGCGCCGTAAAATTACGGCGCATTAGGATTATCGAAGTCTATTCGACTGTGACAGTAATGAAGCGGCTAAGGCTTTGGTATCGTCGCTGTACTTACTGCTTTGCAGCACATGCGATGCCTTTGTCTCCATCGCTTTTCCTGTCTGATACGCACCTTGTACCTGAGACAATGCGGAACCAGCCAAACTCTTAGCCACGGCAGAGGCATTGGGGTTTTTCAATGTCTCTGCTGCCTGGGAAGCGATTCCCGATGAGGTTTTTTTACTATTGAATGTCATGATGAAACCTTTTAAGTCGATATGAAGAGATACGTAAGAGTGAGTCAAATTCACAAATTCGTTCGGTACTCCTGTAAAACTCAAGTTATTTTTACATCAATGAAACTGTCCTAATTCCCTAACGAGGACGGTAAAAACCGTCCTCGTTAATCCACTATCGCAAACGTGGAGACCGGCAGTGTTCACACACAATTTCAAGCTTTCCAAAGCGGAAGCGCCAGTATTGCGTCACATGCACGGACTTGGGATAGGCACAGGTTTTCATGTGTCGTTCCTTTCATCGCATACCTCGATGATGAACTTGAGCCTTGCCATATCGGCTTTCGAAGTTTAAACTCCGGCTTCTAGTACATAGAAATAGCATCAAGAGAAAGCCAGAGGTTGTTGTTTGGCTCTCTTTTCCCTAAAGTCCCATGAGCTGTAACTCATGGGACTTTTTCATTTCCTCATCTAATTATTCCCAGTTCAACGCGCCGCCGGTCTGGTATTCCGTCACGCGCGTCTCGAAGAAGTTGCGTTCCTTCTTCATGTCGATCATCTCGCTCATCCAGGGGAACGGGTTTTCTTCCTGGGCGAACAGCGGCTCGATGCCGATCTGCTGCGCGCGGCGGTTGGCGATGAAGCGCAAATAGCCCTTGAACATCGGCGCGTTCAGACCCAGCACGCCGCGCGGCATGGTGTCTTCGGCGTACGCGT
This sequence comes from Janthinobacterium amylolyticum, assembly GCF_051380655.1. Lineage (NCBI taxonomy): Bacteria > Pseudomonadati > Pseudomonadota > Betaproteobacteria > Burkholderiales > Oxalobacteraceae > Janthinobacterium > Janthinobacterium amylolyticum. The sequence continues at coordinate 288,192 of NZ_JBNYXL010000002.1, read as the reverse complement.
ATTCCAGTTCCACGGCTTTCATGAACAGATCCTTGATCTCTTCGCGGAAGGCTGCCGTCCACAGCTGCGGGTTTTCCATCTTGATCGTGTTGATCAAGTCGATGCCGAAGTTGCAGTGCATCGATTCGTCGCGCAGGATGTACTGGTACTGCTCGGCCGCGCCCATCATCTTGTTCTGGCGGCCCAGCGCCAGGATCTGCGTGAAGCCGACGTAGAAGAACAGGCCTTCCATCAGGCAGGCAAAGACGATCAGGGATTTCAGCAGCTTCTGGTCGTTTTCCACCGTACCGGTGACGAACGCAGGGTCGGTCAGGGTGTTGATGAACGGGATCAGGAATTCATCCTTGTCGCGGATCGACTTGACTTCGTTGTAGGCGTTGAAGATCTCGCCTTCGTCCAGGCCCAGCGATTCGACGATGTACTGGTAGGCGTGCGTGTGGATCGCTTCCTCGAATGCCTGGCGCAGCAGGTACTGGCGGCACTCGGGCGCCGTGATGTGGCGGTAGGTGCCCAGCACGATGTTGTTGGCGGCCAGCGAGTCGGCGGTAACAAAGAAGCCCAGGTTGCGCTTGACCAGGCGGCGCTCGTCGTCCGTCAGGCCGTTCGGGTTTTTCCACAGCTCGATATCGCGCTGCATGTTGACTTCCTGCGGCATCCAGTGGTTGGCGCAACCGGCCAGGTATTTGTCCCACGCCCACTTGTACTTGAACGGCACCAGCTGGTTGACGTCGGTCTTGCCGTTGATGATGCGCTTGTCGTCGGCATTCACGCGGCGCGCGACTTGCTCGGCGTTGGCTTCGGACGGCTCGGCACCGGCCGGCAGGTTCAAATCGGTATTACCCAGTGGCGCTTGCTGCGCCGGACGCGGCGCAGCTGCCGACGTGGTTTCATCATCCCATGACAACGACATATTCTTCTTCCTTTCCATGCCGGCGAGCCGGCGGTCCGCAACAGGCCCGTTGTATCGGACAATGCGAACATTGACAACATTGAATCAGCCCAGAAGCTCTGGGCTGACAACTTTAAACTTCTTAAAAACCGTCGCGAGCAAGCCCGATATCGGGTCGAGTAGCGGAGCCGTACTTTAGTACGGTGAGCACCGCAGAACCCGAGAGGGGGCTGCGCAGCAGGTTTTTACTGGCAGGCTTCGCACTCTTCAAAACCGTCATCACCCGGACGCAGGTAGCAGGCTTCGCCATCGGCGTCGTCCGCCGCCGCTGCCACCACTGGCGCCACGGCGACAGCCGCTGCCGCCGCCACGACCGCCGCCTGGGCGCTGTGCGCGCTGGCCGACATGCCGCCGTCGACTGCCACGGCGTTCAGTGCGCCCGTCTTGGAGGTCGATTTCTCCATGTGGGTAGCGGCGATGGTACGCAGGTAGTATGTGGTTTTCAGGCCACGCAGCCATGCCAGTTTGTAGGTTTCGTCCAGTTTCTTGCCCGATGCGCCAGCCATGTAGATGTTCAGCGACTGGGCCTGGTCGATCCACTTCTGGCGACGCGAAGCCGCTTCCACCAGCCAGCTTGGCGACACTTCAAAGGCGGTGGCGTAGATATCGCGCAGGTCTTGCGGAATACGGTCGATCTTCACCAGCGAGCCGTCGAAGTACTTCAGGTCGGAGATCATGACTTCATCCCACAGGTCGCGCGCCTTCAGGTCGCGCACCAGGTAGCCGTTGATCTCGGTGAATTCGCCCGACAGGTTCGATTTCACGTACAGGTTCTGGAACGTCGGCTCGATACAGGCCGATACGCCGATGATGTTCGAGATCGTCGCCGTCGGGGCGATCGCCACGCAGTTCGAGTTGCGCATACCGAACTTGGCGATGCGTTCGCGCACCGGGGTCCAGTCCATGGCCGACGAGGAATCGACTTCCAGGTAGCCGCCGCGTTCTTCAGCCAGCAGTTTCACCGAGTCTTGCGGCAGGATGCCGCGGTCCCACAGCGAACCGGCGTACGATTCATAGCGGCCGCGCTCTTCGGCCAGTTCCGTCGACGCCAGGTAGGCGTAGTAGCAGACGGCTTCCATCGAGGTGTCGGCGAACGACACGGCGGCGTCCGAAGCGAACGGGATGCGCATCATGTGCAGGCAGTCCTGGAAGCCCATGATACCCATGCCGACCGGACGGTGGCGCATGTTCGAATTGCGCGCCTTGTCGACGGCGTAGTAGTTGATGTCGATGACGTTGTCGAGCATGCGCATGGCGGTGCGGACGGTCTTGGCCAGCTTGACGTGATCGAGCTTGCCTTCCTTCATGTGCGCCGGCATGTTGACGGAACCCAGGTTGCAGACGGCGATTTCATCGCTGCTGGTGTTCAGGGTGATTTCCGTGCACAGGTTCGAGCTGTGCACGACGCCGACGTGCGACTGCGGGCTGCGGATATTGCAAGGATCCTTGAACGTGATCCATGGGTGGCCCGTTTCAAACAGCATCGACAGCATCTTGCGCCACAGGTCCAGCGCGGCGATCTTCTTGAAGACGCGGATTTCGCCGGCGGCGGCCTTGGCTTCGTAGCCCAGGTAAGCCTGTTCAAACGCCTTGCCGACCTTGTCGTGCAGGTCTGGCGTGTCCGATGGCGAGAACAGGGTCCAGTCGCCTTTTTCCATGACGCGCTTCATGAACATGTCGGGAATCCAGTTCGCCGTGTTCATGTCGTGCGTGCGGCGGCGGTCGTCGCCCGTGTTCTTGCGCAGGTCGAGGAATTCCTCGATGTCCATGTGCCAGGTTTCCAGGTAGGCGCAGACGGCGCCCTTGCGCTTGCCGCCCTGATTGACTGCCACGGCCGTGTCGTTGACCACTTTCAGGAACGGCACCACGCCTTGCGACTTGCCGTTGGTGCCCTTGATGTGGGCGCCCAGGGCGCGCACTGGCGTCCAGTCGTTACCCAGGCCGCCGGCGAACTTGGCCAACAGCGCGTTGTCCTTGATGGCGTCGTAGATGCCTTCCAGGTCATCGGAGACGGTGCTCAGGTAGCACGACGACAGCTGCGAGCGCAGGGTGCCCGAGTTGAACAGGGTCGGGGTCGAGCTCATGAAGTCGAACGAGGACAGCAGGCTGTAGAACTCGATGGCGCGCGCTTCGCGGTCCGCTTCGTTCAGCGCCAGGCCCATGGCCACGCGCATGTAGAACGCTTGCGGCATTTCGATGCGCACGTCCTGGATGTGCAGGAAGTAGCGGTCATACAGGGTTTGCAGGCCGATGTAGCCGAACTGCAAGTCGCGGTCAGCCACGATGGCTTTGGCCAGGCGCTCCAGGTCGAAGCTGGCGAGTACCGGGTTCAGCAGCTCGGCGGCGATACCCTTGGCAATGTATTGCGGGAAATACGTCAGGTATTCGGCGGCAGCGGCCGCTTGCGGCACTTCCTTGCCGAACACTTCCTTGCGCACCGTGTGCAGCAGGATGCGGGCCGTGACCTGGCTGTAGGCCGGGTCTTTTTCCATCAGCGCGCGCGCCGCCAGGATGGCCGACTTGTGCAGCTCTTCCACCGGCACGCCGTCGTACAGGTTTTTCACGGTTTCGGCCAGGATGGCGTCGGCATCGACGTGCTTTTCCAGGCCGGCGCAGGCAGCGTTGATCAGGTCGCGCACTTCCTGCATGTCCAGCAGGCGGCGTACACCGTTGTCCAGCACGTTCAATTGTGGCGTGGACACTTGCGCGGAGGCACCTTGCGCCTCCTTCTGCAGGCGGCGCTCTTCCATGTGCTTGGCACGGTACAGCACGTAGGCACGCGCCACGTCGTGCTCGCCCGAACGCATCAGCGACAGTTCCACCTGGTCTTGCACGTCTTCAATATGGAAGGTGCCGCCGCCCGGATGGCGACGTACCAGTGCGGCCACCACGCCGTCCGTCAATTGTTCCACCAGTTCGCGGATGCGGGCCGAAGCGGCACCCTGGCCGCCGTTGACGGCCAGGAACGCCTTGGTCATGGCGATGGCGATCTTCGAAGGCTCAAATGCCACCACCGCGCCGTTGCGACGGATGATGCGATAGTCGCCCAAGGCCGCGCCCGTACTCGCCACGCTGTTGGCCGCGCCTGGCGCTGGCGATACTGGCGTTGGATGGATGGAAATATCTTGTGGTGATTGCATTGAAGCTCCCGTTGTCAGCTAAAGTCAGCCTGCAGTTTTGCTGCCGCGTGTGTTGTTGAATAGAACGCCCGATGTTCAGGGTTTCTTCAGTTAATTTTTATTGCCAAATAGTAAATAATGCACAGTCAGAATTGATGCCGCCAACCATCACTGCCCGGCTGGCGCGAAACACGATCAAGGGTGATAAACCGCCAGTTCTCATTGCCATATCAGCAAGTAGGGTGGCTTTGATAATAATTCTGGAAACGTCTGTGATGGCACTACATATAGTCGCTAAGTTCAATTTCTGCACTAATTGTAGTGCCCATCGAAAGGCGATGCAATAGTTTTCCGGCATCCGTCCGCGTAATTTTTTGTCTTTTCTTATACGATTTCGGTTGACTTTTCAGGGCATGGATGGAAAGCCCAACACCCGCGTAGTAAGCGCTAACGCCGCCCGCTCGCGTTGACTTTCCAGCCATATTTCCTGGTATAAATTCCAGTCAAAAAAGGGCCCCGGATCCGTCTTCCTTCCCGGCGCGATATGCTCATGGCCGCGCACTTCGGCCAGTCCGTAGCGCGCCGCCAGCGCCGCCGTCAGTGCCGCCAGCACGCGATACTGCCGCGGCTGGAACGCCACGTGGTCCGAGCCTTCCATTTCGATACCGATGGAATATCCATTGCACTGCGGGCGTCCCTGAAACGAGGACGTGCCGGCATGCCAGGCACGCTGGTCAGCCGAAACATATTGCAACAGCGCACCATCGCGCCGCACAAAAAAGTGCGCCGAGACCTGCAAACCACGCAGGTCGGCAAAAGAAGGATCGGCATTATAGTCTACCCGGCCGGTAAACAAGTCCGACACATGCGGCCCGCCAAAGCTTCCGCCGGGCAAACTGATGTTATGGATCACCAGCAAATCGACAAGCGCGCCTTCCGGGCGGGCATCGCAGTACGGCGATTCGTAGCGCACGGCGCCATCGCACCAGCCATCTTCATCTATCGTCCATGCCATCATCAAGGTCGCGGTTCCTGTATCGTCAACTTTTGCATTTTGTAACGCAACTGGCGCACGCTGATGCCCAGTTGCCGCGCCGCCCGCGCGCGGTGGTAGCGCGCCTGCGCCAGTGCCAGCACGATCATGTCGCGCTCGGCTTGACGCAAATACAATGCCAGTGGCATCGCCGCCGCTTCGCCATGCACCTGCATGCCCGGCAGGGACAATTGCCGCTCCGCCCCGGGCGCGCTGGCGCGCAGGGGCAGCACCGGCGCCAATCCGGCGCCCTCCCCCGGCAACCCCAGGCCATCGACGCTGATCACGCCGCCGTCGGCAAAGGCCAGCGCCCGCTCCAGCACGTTTTCCAGTTCGCGCACATTGCCCGGAAACGCATACGCGCCCAGCGCCGCCAGCACGGCGGGCGCCAGGCCCGCCACCTGGCGCGGCGCCAGAATTGCCTCACATAATACTCCCAGATCGGCCAGCCGTTCACGCAAGGCTGGCACGGCCAGCTCGATCACATTGAGCCGGTAAAACAGGTCCTGGCGGAAGGTACCGGCCGCCACGCCGCGCGCCAGGCCCTGCTGGCTGGCGCACAGGATGCGCACATCGACGGCCTCATCCCGGCTGCCGCCCAGCTTGCGCACGCGGCGCTCCTGCAGCACGCGCAAGAGCTTGACCTGCATCGACAGTGGCAAGTCGTCCACTTCATCGAGCAGCAGGCTGCCGCCATGGGCCGCCTGGAACAGGCCCTGCCGTTCGTGCGCGGCGCCCGTGTAGGCGCCCGGACGGCAGCCGAAGAATTCCGCTTCCATCAGCGCTTCAGGGATGGCGCCGCAATTGACAGCGATAAACGGGCAAGCTGCCCGCGCGCCCTGCGCATGGATGGCACGCGCCACCAGCTCCTTGCCGCTGCCCGATTCACCACGGATGGCGACGGGTGCGGCGCAACGGGCGATGCGGCCGATCTGCGCGCGCAGCGCCTGCATGACGGCCGAGTCACCGACCAGGGGCGGCGCGAACGGCAGGGCGCCGGTCGCCCTCTTCTCGGCAATGGCCAGGCTGGGTGCACTGGCGCTGGCAGTGGCACTGTGGCTGAAGCTGTGGCTGGGCATGGCGGCGAGCCTTTCTGCGAAAGCGCGATGCGGCGCTTCCTGCAGATGCTACGCCTGGCGGACGGCGGGGGGCGTTACGATACGGCTGAGCAATGCGGGACAAGCAACGCCGGATCAGCGATGCCGCTGGGCACGCCGCTTACAAGGTGGCGTGCGCGTGGCTGCAGTAATCGTGGCCCTTGGCCTGCACGTTTTCGGAGGCCGGGTAATACACGCCGCAATGGGCGCAGCACAGCATCAGCTCGGCGTCAGGCAATTCCTGCGGCCGCGCGGGCGGCGTAAACGGGTTTGGCCGCTGCTGCTGTTGCGCGCGGGCGCGCTGCTGCATGCCCCGGATCTTGCTGCGGATCGCAAACAGCACCAGGAAGACCAGCGCCAGCCAAAACAAAACACGTGTCATGCGAATCCTCGGTGTAAAACCACTTCAAGTACAAAACGGCTGCCGACATAGGCCAGCAGCAAGGTAGCGAAACCGGCCAGGGTGAAGCTCAGGGCCGTCTTGCCGCGCCAGCCGCGAAAGCGGCGTCCGGCCAGCAGCGAGGCGAACAGCAGCCACGACAGCATGGTAAACACGGACTTGTGATCCCAGTTCAGCGCCTTGCCAAACAGCTGTTCGGAAAAGACGATGCCCGACAGCACGGTCAGGCTGAGCAGAATGAAGCCCAGGCCAATCATGCGGAACAATAACTTTTCCATCGTCAGCAGGGCCGGCAGCTGGTCCAGCGCGGTGCCGATGAAGCCGCGGCTTTCGCTGCGCGTATGCAGGCGCGATTCCTGCAGCGCCATCAGCACGGCGTGGAAAGCGGCGATCGTCAGGGTGCTGTAGGCAAGCACGGCCACGGCAATATGCCAGCCGAAGACGGCCGACTTGCCTTCCATGCTGACCTGGCTGCCGGGAAAGGCCCAGGCCAGGCCGATGGCGATGACGGCGCTGGGCATGACCATGCGGCGCAAGCCATCGAGGCTGAAATTGCGGTTCTCGATCCAGTACGCGCCAACCGACACCCATAGCGCGGCCGACAGCATGGCCGAAAAGCCGAAGCGCAAGGTGCCTGGCGCCATCAGGTCGAACCACAAGGTGGCGGCATGCGCCAGCCATGCGGCACCGGTCAGCCCGGCAATGAGCCGGCCACGGGACGAGGGGAGCACCGCGCACACTGTATACAAGAGCGCGGCGACGAGAAAGAAATAAGTCTGCATGTTTTAAGTTTACACCATAGCCGGCAAGCGCGATTCAAGCGGCAGCCCGGGCGGCAGGCACGACGCCGCCAGCCGATCACCGCCAGCCTGCCATGATATCGCGCCTGAGGCGTGACAGGGTGGCGTGCCCTCAAGATTTTGCCAATCTTTCCCGGGCTGGCGGACCGCATGCGCCGGCGATGTTGCCATCTTGATTAGCCAGTCCTATAATTATATCCACAGAGCAACTTTCAACTACCGTTACTTCCTTTCACCACTCTCCTTGACCATGTTCTCTTTCAAAAAATTTTCCTCGACTTTCCTCCTGCTGGCCGCCTGCACTGTATTAAGCGGCTGCATGAAAGACGCACCGTCCCAGTCCACCTACGAGGAATATTTCCGCACGTCTATCCAAAGCTATGACCTGTACAAGGATTACTTTGAGATCGCGAAGCTGGAAAAGCTGAATGGCTGGAAAGAAAACGAACAGTATGAAATCAAGGGCTCGGCCATCCTGCGCGCCAAGGTGGGCTACCTGGAATTGCTGGCCGACGTGGCCGACAAGCTCGAAACGCAAGCCAAGACGGACAGCTCCGTGGGCATGAGCATGGGGCTGGGCCTGATGGCGCGCGGCATGGGCGGCGAAAACAAGGCCTTCCGCGACTTCTGGGCGCAGCAACAAGAAAAGCAGGCGATTCCCGCAACACTGCTGGCGCGCCAGGCAGCCATGACGGCCGAGCGCTTCGACAACCTGCTGCAATGGGCGGACCAGATCGTGCTGGACAATTACGGCGCCATCATCAATCGCCAGCTCAAGAAAGGCGATGAACTGACGCGCATCTACACCCTGAGCTTCCGGCAGACGGAGAAGGGCTGGATGGGCTTTAACGCGCGCTAAGCTCCACGCGCCGCGCCAATGAAAAAACCTCCGCGCCATCACTGGCGCGGAGGTTTTTTTAACGGCTGGCTGATTTACTTCACGTTCAGGCTCTTTTTCGCCTGCTCCAGCAAGTCCGTCTTGACCCAGTCCTTGGCCACGGGCGGCTTGGTCATGCGTCCCACGCCCGTTTTCACCATGACATCGGTGGTGATCTGGATGTGCTCGGGCGTGATGTCATATGAATACGGCGAATTGCTGATCGCATCGTCGAAGTCATCCTTGGTGATCTGGCCGCGGAAGATCACTTCGCGCACGTATTTTTCCGCCGTCGCCTTGTTGTCGATAAAGGTCTTGGTGGCTTCGACGAAGCAGCGCATGAATTTTTCCGCCACGGGACGGCGTTCCTTGTAGAACTTCTCCGTCATCACCATGGTGCGCACGGGTTCGCCGATCGGCGTGTCGTACGGCTTGATGACTTCCGTGCCAAAGCCCTTGTTGATGGCTTGCGACGATTGCGGCTCCGACTGCATCATGGCGTCGATATTCTTGCCCATCAGCGCCTGGTTCAGGTCGGCGTAGGCAAGAAACACCAGCTGCACGTCCTTGCCCTTGGTTTCGGCATACGTCAGGCCCGCCTGCGACAGCTCGGCCAGCAGCAGCACTTCCTGGATGCCGCCGCGCGTCACGCCCACGCGCTTGCCCTTCAATTCCTTGACGCTGCTGATCTTTTGTCCCGCGCCCGCCACCAGGCGCGCGCCGCCCTTGGCAAAGCCGGCCACCACATAGATGGGCGCGCCGCCGGCACGGCCGGAAATGGCCGCCTCGGATGCCGTCGCGCCCACGTCCAGTTCGCCCGCGATGATGGCCTGCATCACGTCGAGTCCCTTGGCGAAGATATGCTCTTCGACCTTGATGCCGCACTTGGGCGCGATTTCCTTGATGTACGACACGGCGCCGTAATGGGCGAATTTCAGGTTGCCCAGGCGCACGACTTCCTGCGCCTGCGCCTGCACGGCGCCCAGGCCAAACGCCAGCATGAGGGCGGCGGCGATACCGCTTTTCAAGCCCACATTGTTCAAGGTTGATTTTTTCTGCATCGGGTTCTCCTGTGGTGGTTGGTGTGTGCCCGCAAGGGCACGCGAAACACTGCTTTTTATTATGGGGAGATAGTACCGTGTGATAGAGCCAGGGCAACATTTTTTTTGCCCTGGACTGGCCCCGCCTGTTTAAAACGTGGCGCGCAACGTCAGGCTGGCATTGCGCGGCGCACCGTACCAGTTGCCGCCGCCCGTATAACCCGTCTTTTCATAGTAGCGCTTGTCAAAGAGATTATTCACGTTCAGGGCCAGCGACCAGCGGGGATCGATGCGGTACTGCGCCAGCGCGCTCCAGACGGCATAGCCGCCCTGCGTAAACTGGAAGTCCTGCTCCGCGCCATCGCGCGTGACCACCGTGCCGCTCGTATAGTTGGCGCTCTGGATGGCGACATTGCCGCCCACCTTCCAGGCCGACCAGGCGCCAGGCAAGGTATACGCCGTGGACAGCTTGAACAGATGCTTGGGCGTGATGCTGCTGAAAGGCAAGCCCGTGCTGTCATTCTTGCTGTGATTAAAGGTATAGCCGGCGGCGGCCTGCAAGCCAGGCAGGAGTTCGCCGCCCACTTCCATATCCACGCCGCGGCTGGTCACCTTGCCCTGTGGCAGATAGCAGCAATTGCCCGCATACAGATCGGTTTCTTCAGGATAGCCGGGATCGAGCACGGCCTCGCCGCTGCGTTCGACATGGAACAGGCTGAAGGTGGCATTCAGGCGGCCGTCGAGCAGCTCGCCCTTGAAGCCGCCTTCATAGCTCTTGCCCGTGATGGGCTTGAGCGAGGTGCCCGGCACCGGTCCCGCCTTGTACAGCGCCTGCGGCTTGAAGATGGCCGAATAACTGGCATACGCCGACCACTGCCCGTTCAGGTCATAGATGATGCCGCCATACGGCGTCAGCTTGGTCGGCTCGCTGAAGCGGCTGTCCGAATCGGGCGACCACACACCCGTGTCGCCATCGAGGGATGACACATATTGCTTGAACTTGTAACGCGCCAGGCGCGCACCCAGCACCACGTGCAGCTGCTCGCTGGGGTGCAGGCGCACGGTGCCATAAGCGCCATACTGTTCCTGCTCCCAGGGATGGAAACGATACCAGACAGTACCATTGTCGCCCCCCGCCCACGGCGTGGCATCGGGATCGAAGGGATTGGCCGGCGTACTGCCCGCCCCCGTCTGCCGGGCCGAATCCCAGTAGCTCGTCACTTTTTGCCGGTCCGCGCCCAGCAGCAACTCATGCGTGCGTCCCAGCAACTTGAAGTTGCCCGTCAAGTTCAGGTCCAGCACATTCTGGTGATTCCAGGCAGTGTTGCGCGTACCGGCCCACACGACGCCGCCGCTGCCGCCCGGCTCCACCGCACCCGTGGTAAACGTGCCGCGTCCCCTGGCGCTCTGCTCGACATGGCTGGCATTCAATTTCAGCTTCCAGCCAGAGACAAAGCGGTGTTCGAGCTGGGCAAACAGTTCCGTGACCTCATTGTCGACGTAGCCCCAGGGCTGGCTCAGGTTGGTCGAGCGCGGCAAGTGTACATCGGCGCCGTCCGCATAGCGGGGCAAGCCGGAACCGCTGCCCGTCGTATCGCGCTTGGCGTGCGAACCGCCAACGGTCAACAGCGATCCCGTGGGCAAGTCCGCTTCCAGCACGCCGTACACGAGCGCCTTTTCCGTGCGGAAATGACGCATGAAGGAGCCATCATTTTCATACATCGCCACGACACGCCCGCGCAGACGGCCGTCATAGGCGAGCGGGCCCGTAGCGTCGATGTCGGCGCGATAATTGCTCCAGCTGCCCGCCGACAGGCCGGCCGTCAGTTGCCGGTGTTCCAGTGGTTTCTTGCGCGCCAGGTTGATGACGCCGCCCGGATCGCCGGCACCGGACAGCAAGCCGGATGCGCCGCGCATCACCTCGACCCTGTCGTACATCGCCATGTCCTGGATCGCCGTGGCGGTGTAGCTGCCAATATTAAAAGGCGCGCCGCCATCGATCTGCATGCTGTCGATCTGGAAGCCGCGCGAATAAAAATTGTAGGCGTGGCCATTCACGCGCTTGGACGTGATACCTGGCGCCAACGCCATGGCGCCGCCGATATCCTTGACGTCCTGATCATCGAGCTGCTGGCGCGTGATGACGGACACCGACTGGGGAATCTCGCGGAAGGACTGATCCGTCTTCGAGGCGATGCTGGTGACGCGGCTGGTGTACGAGCCCGTGCCTTCCGTGCTGCCATCGGCGGCGCGGCGCGCGCGCACGCGGATCGCGGCCAGGGTTTGCTCGCCAGGAGTGCTGGCAGCGGCAGCGGCAGGTGCGGCGGGCGCCACTTTTTGCAAGGTATAGCTGCCGTCGCTGCGGCCGACGACTTCCAGCCCGCTGCCGGCCAGCAGGAGGGCGAGCGCTGCGCGCGGCGTATGGCTGCCGCTCAGCGCGGGACTGTTCAAGCCCGCCGTCAGCGCGGGATCGAAGGACAGGGCGATCCCCGCGTCAACGGCGACGGTGGACAGGTTGCGGCCCAGCGGGCCGGCCGGCAGTACGATGCTGCGCGCGGCGGGCGTATCGAGCGACGCCGCATGGGCGGGTGCGGCCATGGCCAGCACGGCCAGGTGGACAGAGAGAAAGACGATGGAGCGGAGGGGAGCAGCGGGCATGACGTTTCCTTTGATTGGGCGGTATTCCTCCCCTTGCCAGCCCGGCGCGACAAAAGTGTCAGGTTTCTTCAACTATTTATTCAGGCGCATCCAGGGTGAGCCAATACCCGCCAAGCCGCGTGCGCGCCACCACGGGATAGGTCGACACCAGCATCACCAGCGCCGCATCCGTGTCCGTGATGGGGAAGGCGCCCGAGACGCGCACATCGGCGACGCGGGGATCGCAGCGCACGATGCCGGGCCGGTAGCGGCCCAGTTCCAGCGCGAAGTCGTGCAGGCGCATGGCGTCGGCCAGCAGCATGCCGCGCTGCCAAGCCAGCGCTCCGGCAGCCAGCGCTCGCGGTTCGCCGATGGCCGCCGCCGTGAAGGCCACCTGCGAACCCGCCGCAATGAGGTGCTGCGCACCGCTGCGCGCCTGCACCCGCACGCGGCTTTCCCGCACGGCCAGCATCGTCCGGCCCGCTTCCTGGCGCACGGAAAACACCGTGCCCAGCGCTTCGAGCCTGCCTTCGGCCGTGGCGACGAAGAAGGGCCGGCGCTGCGCATCGGAGGCGGTATGTACGGCGATTTCACCGCGCCGCAGGGTCAGCAGACGCTGTGCGCCATCGAACTGCACGTCCAGGGTGGTGGCCGTATTGAGGCTGATGCGGCTGCCGTCGGCCAGTTCGATGTTACGCCGCTCGCCCGTCGCCGTCTGGTAGTCATGGCGCCAGCCCTGCCGTTCGGCCAGCAGCCAGGCGCCGGGCACCACGGCCAGCAAGGCGGCCAGTTTCAGCAGCGCGGCGCGGCGCGCGGAGGTCCGGTCCGATGAACGGGACCGGTCCAGCGCCGGCATGGCAAGCTCCGGTGGCAAACCGCCCAGTTTGCCCAGCAGCGCTTCGGCGCGGCGCCAGGCGCGCGCATGTTCCGGGTCGCTGGCGCGCCAGCGTTCGCATTCACACCGCAGCTGCGTGCTGGCGGCGCCCGCGTGCAGCTGCATCAGCCAGTCGGCCGCCTGCTCCAGGACGAGCGGATCGATGCGCCCGTCTTTTTCCGCTGCGGCCACCCTATTCTTCCAGTTGCAGGCAGGCCAGGAAGGCCTGCTTCATATAGCGTTTCACGCTGGCCAGCGAGATGTCGAGCCGCACGGCGATGGCATCATACGTGAGGCCTTCCAGCTGCGAAAGCAGGAAAGCGCGCCGCACCACGGCCGGCAAGGCGTCGAGCATGGCGTCGACCTGGTGCAGGGTTTCCAGAATCAGATACTGTGCTTCGCACGACGGCGCTTGCGCTTCGGGCAGCAGGGCGATGGCGTCCAGATAGGCGCGTTCGAGCGCCTGGCGCTGGTACCAGTTGATGAGGATGCCGCGCGCCACCGTTGTCAGGTAGGCGCGCGGCTGGTTGATGGCGGCGATGTCGCGCCCCGCCAGAATGCGGATGAAGGTGTCGTGTGCCAGGTCGGCCGCGTCGGCGGCATTGCCCAGCTTGTAGCGCAACCAGCCATACAGCCAGCCGTGGTGCTGCTGGTACAGCGCCTGGGCGGCGGGCATGGGAGAGGAGTGGTCTTGCGGTAGGGCGAAGTCGGCGGCCGGCATGGCATCCTTTCTGTCAGGCGCCTGGCACCAATGCAAATAAGAATTATTCTCATTTTAGCCGAAACAACAACGCCGGCGCAATGCCTGGCCGCGATGGCAGGCACTGCGCCGGCGTTTTTACAACAGCCGACCTTACTGGCCAGCCAGCGCCACGACAGGATCGAGCCCCGATGCCTTGCGCGCCGGCATGAAGCCAAACACCAGTCCCGTCACCACGGCGCAGCCAAAGGCGCCGGCGATGGCGCTGAGCGAAAAGATCACGGGCACGTCCCACACCAGCAGCAGGCCGGCCACCGTCACGCCGACCACGATGCCGGCCACGCCGCCCACCACCGACACCAGCACGGCTTCGGTGAGGAACTGGCGCAGGATGTCGCGCCGGCGCGCGCCCGTCGCCATGCGGATGCCGATTTCACGCGTGCGCTCGCGCACCGTCATCAGCATCACGTTCATGACGCCGATGCCGCCCACCACCAGGGAAACGGCGGCGATCAGGCTGAGCATGATGGTCATGTTGTCCTGCGTCTTGGCTTCGGCGGCGATGGACGCGGCCGCGTTGCTGATGCCGTAGTCGCGGATGCGGTGGCGCTCGAACATGGTGGCATCGACGGCCGCCTCCACTTCCGTCACGCGCTTGACGTCGGCCACCGCCATGACGGTGTAGGTCGGCTCGCGCTGGCCGAAAACGCGGATGCCGGCTGTGGAAAACGGCAGCAGCAGCACGTCGTCTTCATCCTTCTCGCCCGTCAGCGCCCCCTTCGCGCTCATCACGCCGATCACCTGGAACGGCACGTTGCCGATCAGGATATTCTGCCCGACGGGATTGGCCACGTCGGGCATCAGTTTTTCCGCCAGGTGCGCGCCCAGCACGGCCACGGTGGCCATCTCGCGCTCGTCTTCCTCGGTAAAGAAGCCGCCCTTGGCCACGGGCCAGGTCTGGATCTGCGGCAGGGCTGGCCCCGTGCCGCGCACATAGGTCTGCACGTCGAGGTTGCCATGGCGTATCACCTTGTTGCCCGTGACGTTAGGCAGCACGTGGGAAATACCCGGCACGTCCTTGAGCGCATCGAGATCGGCCAGGGTGATGCTGCGCCCGGGAATGCGCGAGCTTTCGCCGCGCGACGCCATGTACAGCAGGTTCGAGCCGAAGGCGCCCAGTTGCGCCATCACCTGCTGGCGCGTGCCCAGGCCGATGGCCAGCATGACGATCACGGAAGCGACACCGATGATGATGCCCAGCAGGGTCAGGCCCGTGCGGAAGCGGTTAATCCACAGCACGCGCCAGGCGGCGCGCGCCGCGTCGAGCAATTCCGTGCCCAGCGACGCCCCCGTGTCATGGGCGGCGCGCGCCATGTCCAGCGGCGGCAGGGTCGTCGACGTGGCGGGAATGGCGATGGCGCCCGAGTCTTCGACGATCTGGCCATCGCTGATCTCGATCACGCGGCGCGCCTGGGCCGCCACCTTGCGGTCATGCGTGATCAGGATGATGGTGTGGCCGGCGTCGGCCAGTTCGCCCAGCAGGGCCATGACTTCGGCGCCGCTGCTGCTATCTAACGCGCCCGTCGGTTCATCGGCGAGGATGATGCGCCCGCCATTCATCAGCGCGCGCGCGATCGACACGCGCTGCTGCTGCCCGCCCGACAACTGGTTCGGCCGGTGGTCAAGCCGCTCGCCCAGGCCCAGGCGCTTGAGCAGCGCTGCGGAACGCGCATGGCGGGCCGCCGCCGGCATGCCCGCGTACAGGGCCGGCACTTCCACGTTTTCGCGCGCCGATTCCGTGGCGATCAGGTGATACCCCTGGAAGACAAAGCCGAACGCTTCGCGCCGCAGCCAGGCCAGTTCATCGGGATTCAGGCTGGCCACGTCCTGGCCGGCAAAACGGTAAGTGCCGTCGCTGGGGCGGTCCAGGCAGCCCAGCAGATGCATGAGGGTCGACTTGCCGGAACCGGACGCCCCCACGATGGCGACGAATTCGCCGGCGCCAATCGACAGGGTCACGCCGCGCAGCACTTCCACGGCCGGCGCGCCGTCATGGCCGCCGTAGCGCTTGCGGATGCCGGCAAGCTCGATCAGGGGCGCCGGCTGGCCAGCATCGCCGGCTTGCCCCAGCGACCTGGCCTCGCTCATGGCGCTCACAGCTGGAACCTGCTGGCGCCGCTGCCGGCCGGCTGTTCGCCCGTCACCAGCAATTCGCCTTCACGCAAGCCTTGCAGCACTTCCGCGCTGAGGCGGTTGCGCACGCCCACGGTGACGGCGCGCGTATCGACCTTGCCATCCGCATCCATCACGCGGGCCGTGAACTGCCCGGGCTTGGCGCCTTCTTCCGTCGACGGTTTCAGTGCCGGCAGGGGCACGGCCAGCACGTTTTTCGCCGCCGCCGTGACGAACACCACTTGCGCCGTCATCTGCGGCATCAGTTCGCCGTCCGCGTTATCCACGTCGAACAGCACCGTATATAAAATCACCTTGCTGGACGACGGCGCCAGGGCCGTGCCGGCGCTGGTGCCGCCCGGTACCGGCGGCGCCGGCAGCACTTGCCGCACCTTGCCGCTCCAGCGCCGCTGGTCGCCGCCCAGGGTGGTGAAGTACACGGACATGTCCGGGCGCACGCGGCGCACGTCCGCTTCCGACACTTCCGTCCATACCGTCATGGCTGACAGGTCGGCGATGCGCAGGATGTTCGGCGTCTGGTAGGTGGCGTTCAGGGTCTGGCCCTCTTTTGCGTCCAGGCCCACCACCTTGCCGGCCATGGGCGCGTAAATGCGCGTGTAGCCGAGGCGCGCCTCGTCCGCCTTCAGGCTGGCCTGGGTCTGGTCGATCTGCGCCTTCAGGTGGTCGATCTTGGCGGCGGCCGAGGCCAGGGTGGCTTCCGCCGTTTCCAGGTCGGCCAAGGGCGTCGAGTCGAACTTGGCCATCTGCTTCTGGCGGCCATGCTGCTGGCCCGCCAGGCGGTGCTGCGCCTGCTGGTCGGCCAGCTGTGCGCGCAAGCCCGCCAGCGCGGCGCGGCCCGCGTCCACGGTGGCTTGCTGCACGCTGGGGTCGATCTCGGCCAGCAGCTGGCCTTTATCCACGGCGCTGCCCGGCTGCACGTGCAGGCGCGTGATCTGGCCCGACACCTGCGCGCCCACGTCCACATAGGTTTGCGGCTGCAGGGTGCCGATGGCCGTCACGCTGGCCTCGATGTCGCCGCGCTTGACGGGAGCCGTGTCGAACACGGTTTTCGGGCCGCGCGTGGCCCACAGGGCGCCGGCGCCGAACAGCGCCAGCAAGACCACGCCGCCCAGGATGCGGGCGCGGCGGGAAGGCAGGCGGGCCGCCATCAGGAAGCCGCCTTCAGGAAAGTCAAAACGTCAAACAATGTCGCCAGGCGTGAAAAGTGCATCTGTCTATCCTTGAAATATGCAGTGGGTACTACTGCAGGAACGTCACAAGACCTGCCAGCGCGGCGACGGCTGCCAGCAGGGAACTACGAAACAGCAAGCGCGGTGCGTAAGGCAGCAGCAGGGCCACCAGCAGCGCGCCGGCCGAGAGGAAGCCCAGCCAGGCGACCACGCCGACGCTGGCGCTCCAGCCGGCAACGCAGGGCCAGATGGCCAGCGCCAGCAACAGCGCGCCGGTCAGCTGCAAGGTGCGCCGCACGTTCGGCGCCGCATCCGTGCCCCAGACCTGGCCGTGATGGCGGTCCATCGCCAATGACAGGCTGGCCATGCCCGCATACGACAGGCCCAGCGCGCAAAGAATGGCATTGATCATGACTGTCCTTCCGTGGTGACGTGCAGGCTGGCCGAGGGCGCCGCCTTTTCCTTGCCGGCCGCTTTCTTTACTGGTTTTTCCCTGCGCTTGTGGACTTTCCACGCGCCCCAGGCGGCCAGCAGGCCAAAGGCCACGCTGCACAATTCCACGCCGGCGCTTTCCCAGTCGCTGCGCGCGAACTGCGCCACCAGGTTGTCGCCCGTGCTCAGGACATTGAGCACCGGCAGCAGCAGGCACAGGGCGGCCAGCAGGCACAGTTGTTCGATCCACGCGCGCTTTTCCGCGCGCAGGCAGGCATGCACCAGCATCACAAACCACACGCCGAAAAAGGCCCGCACTTCCCAGCCGGCGCGGTGCTCGATGCCGACGGGAATCAGGCGATTCGCCCACAGGTAGCCGATGCAGGCGATGGACAGGCCGGCAATCGCCGCCACGTTCAGGCAGGCGATGACGCGGTACACGCGCTGCGTGTAGGCGCCAAACTCGGCGCCGGACTTCTGGCGCCGCTTGACCATGAACAGGATGGCGCCCGTGCCCATCATGGCCGTGCCGGCCAGGCCGCAGAAGAAGTACAGCCAGCGCATTGGAGTGCCGCCGAAGCCGGCCATGTGCAGGTTCGACATGACGGAGCGCGTCAGGCCGGCGCCGCCCGTGTCCGACTCGCCGGGCAGGCGCAAGGCGACCTGCTCGCCCGTGGCCAGCGCATAGCAGGCCCGGCCCGTGTTGGCGCTGAGACGTTCCATCGTGTCCGTGTCTTCATTCCAGCCGTACATGCACACGCGCATGGAGGCGTCATTCGGGTTGTCCAGCACCACGGCGCGGATGTCCTGGCCGATGGCCTGCTCGGCGCGCTGCGCGAACGGCTCCAGCGCGGGAATGGCCAGCGGCTGGCCACTCTTGCCAGGCTTGCCCACGTCGTTCCAGTCGGCCAAAAAGGCCTTCTTGGCATTGTCCATGCCGTATTGCGCCACCACCGGGGCCGGCACATAATCGTCGCTGAAGAACGCCAGGCCCGTGTAGGCGATCATGAACTGGAACGGCAAAGTGAGCACGGCCACCGCGTTATGCGCGTCGAGCCACGAACGCTGGCCCTTGGCGGGGCGGAAGGTGAAGAAGTCCTTGAAGATGCGCTTGTGCGTGATGACGCCGCTGACCAGCGCCACCAGCATGATCATGGTGGTGATGCCGACGATCCACACACCGATGCGGCCAGCGTGCAGCTCGTAGTGGAAATCGACGAAATGGTGGCCGGCGATGGTCTCGCGCGCATTTTCCTCGCGCGCATGTTCGACGACGGCGCCCGTCAGCGGATCGAGATCGGCCGAACCATAACCGCCGCTGGGCTGGAACCAGTACGCCGACAGGCCATGGCCAGGACGCTGCACGGGCCAGATTTCCCACATGTCCGCCTTCGGATGCTCTTTCGCCATGAAGTCCAGCGCCAGCTCCAGGCGGCGGCCACGGTCCGTGACCTTCGGCTGCGGCGGATCGTTCGCATGCGCCGCTTCTTCCAGTGCGTGTTCGGGCGTCATCCAGTGGCTGATCGGGTCGTCGAAGACGGCCAGGGTGCCGGTCAGGAAAATGGCGAACAGCAGCCAGGAAATCCACAGGCCGCTCCACGTGTGCAGCCAGGCCATGGCCTGGCGCAAACCGCCCTGCTGCGGTGTCTTCACCACTTTATCCACCTTGACGGCGTTCATGCCGCACCTCGCGACAGCAGCAGGCCGAAGCCGCCGCACAGGATGGCCGGCAGCAGCATGCCGAGCCAGGCGCGGCGCAGGTCGTGCACGGCAAAGACCCAGATGACGGCGCAGGTGTACACGACAAAGGCGCTCAGGGTGGCCGTCAGCACGGCTTCGGCGCGCGACAGCGGCAGCAGGGCCGCCAGCAGCACGGCCACGCCGGACGTCAGCGCATAGCCGCCAAAGACGGCGGCGAGCACGCGCGAGAACAACATCATGTTGGCCGATTTCATCATCGCGGCGCTCCCTGTGGCATACGCTGGCTCACGCCATGGCTGGCGTGGCCCAGATTCAACTGCACATCCATAAGCCTTGCATCCTTCATCAAGATAGATCATTCAAAAGTGATTATTTATAGTTTGTAGTTCAACGTCAGCATCAGGTTGCGCGGCGCGCCGACCAGGTTGCCGAAGACATCGGAATAAATGCTCTGGTAATAGTGCTTGTCCAGCGCATTGTTGACGTTCAGGCGCAGCTCGGCGCGGCTGTCGATCTGCCAGGCCGCGTTCAGGCCCAGGATCGCGTAGCGGCCCTGGCGCAGGTGGTAGGTGCCGTCGCTCGACTCCGTCGCGCCCTGCCCGTACACCGAGGCGCCAACGCGCCAGCCCTGCGCCGCGCCGGACAGGCGGTAGTTGGTGGCCAGCTTGAGCTGCTGGCGCGGATAGCGGCTGTTGAAATCCTTGCCGATATTGGCCGGGTCGCTGTCGCGCGTAAATTGCGCTTTTACATAGGTGTAGCCGGCCGACAGCTGCCAGTTCGGCGTCAGCGCGCCCGCCACTTCCAGCTCCACGCCTTCGCTGCGCACTTCGCCCGACGCGCGCTGGCAATAGCCCCAGGTGCTGCCCGGGCAGGGACTCGGGCCGGCCAGGTCGTCCACGGCGCGGTTTTGCTGGCGGATCTGGAACACGGCGGCGCTGGCATTGAGGGCGCCGCCAAAGTATTCGCCCTTCACGCCCGCTTCGTAGTTGGTGCCGCTGATCGGCTTCAACGGCTGCGCATTGGCGTCGGTCGAGGCTTGCGGCTGGAAGATCTCGGTCCAGCTGGCGTACACGGAATGCTGCTTGTCGAGGTCATACACAACGCCGGCATACGGCGTGAATTCACGCGCCACCGAATAGCCCGCATCGTCCTTGTACCAGCTCACGCGTCCGCCCAGCACCAATGACAGCGGCTCTGCCAGGCGCATGCGCGTGCCCGCATACACGCCGCTTTGCTCGGTGATGCTGGCCGTGCGCCACTGCGCGTAGTTGATGACGGGGCGCACCACGCTGCCCGTGTCCCAGTTGAACGGGTCGAGCACCGGCGCGGCCGCACCCCAGCTGTATGGAGCCCAGCCGCCATAGCTGTTTTTCGACGAGCGGCGGTGGCTGGCGCCGATGGTCAGCTCGTGCTGGCGGCCGAACAGGCTGTAGCTGCCGCTGGCATTCGCGTCGTAGCTGGTGTTGGCCAGTTCGGCGCGGTAGCTTTGCGAATTGAAGCGCAGGGTGTCGCCGCGGCGGTTGATGCCGGAAAACGTGGTGTCGATCTCCGGCGTCTTGCGCGTGGCCGACAGCTTGGCCTTCCAGCCGTTGGCGAAGCGGTGCTCCAGTTCGGCGAAGATGGTCTTGTCCGTCTGGCGCCACTCGTCGAAGTCGGTGCCCAGGTAAGTCGAACGGGGCAAGTTCAGGAAGCTGCCGTCGGCGGCCGTGACCACGCCCGTCGTGACGCCGTCGTTATCCGTCTTGCGGTAGTGCGCGCCCACCGTCAAGGTGGTGTCGGGACGCAGGTCGGCTTCGACGATGCCGTACAGCTGGTGGTTGCGGCCATGCAGCACGTCGACAAAATCCTGCTTGTCCTGCACCGTCACGACGATGCGCCCGCGCAGGGTCTTCGCTGCATTGAGGGCGTTGGCCGCATCGGCTTCCAGGCGGTAGTTGCTCCAGCTGCCCATGCTGGCCGAAAAGGACGCTTGCGGCGTAGCCGTCGGGCGCTTGCGCACCAGGTTGATCGCCGCGCTCGGTGTGCCGGCCCCCGTCGTCAGGCCCGTGGCGCCGCGCACCACCTCGATGCGGTCGTAGATGGCCAGGTCGTCATTGTCGCCATTGAAAGTGCCATTCGCGCCCAGGCTGGTAGGCAAGCCGTCGAGCAGGATGTTATCGACCGGGAAGCCGCGCGCGCTGAAACTGCCCGAATCGCCCGTGAAATTACCCTTTTGCATGACCAGCCCCGTGATCGACTGCACGGCGTCGTCCAGTGTCGTGATGCCCAGGTCATCGATCTGCTGGCGCGTCAGCACGCTGACCGACTGCGGCGTCTCGCGCAGCGACATGTTCAGCTTGGTTGCAGTATTGCTCACGCCCGTGGTGTAGGAGCCGCTGCCTTCCGTTGCCGCATCGCGCCCTGCCGTGACGGACACGCCAAGCATGGTTTGCTCGGCGGCCGGGGCGGCAGGGATGGCCGGCGCGGCCTGCTGCGCCAGCGCAGGCAGGCTGGCGGCCAGGCACAGGGCCGCGGCCGCCTGCGCCAGCGGGCGCAGTGCGGAGTGAGGGAATGGCAAACTGACAAAATTCAAAGCGTGAAACATGCAAGTTCCTGATAGTAGTGGCGTCATCAGACGGTGAAAAACAGGCGCCCTACTCTGTAGGTGCCGCGAAAACGAAAAACGGGCAGTCCGGCCGCAAATATATTTTGTGGGGTGCTATGGGACCGGTTCGACCGTCACCCAGTAGGCGGTGCGGCTGCGCACCTGCACCGGCAGGGAGTTCGGCAGCATGTTCAGGATGCGCGCGGTGTCGGCCAGCGGAAACACGCCCGACAGGCGCAGCTGTGCCACTTCCGGCGCGCAATGGATGATGCCGGGGCGGTAGCGGGCCAGGTCGGCCAGGAAATCGCCCAGGGTCACGTCGTCGACGATCAGCTGCCCGCGCGACCAGGCATCCGCATACGCATCGATGGCATGCGGCGCGCCGGGCGCCTGGCGAGAAAACGCCACGCCGCGCCCTGCCGCCAGCCGCAAGGGCGCGCCGTCGCCGTCACGCGGACGGATCTCGACGGCGCTTTCAAACACGTCCACGGAGCTGACGCCATCTTGCTGGCGCACGGAAAAGCGCGTGCCCAGCGCGCGCACCAGGCCTTCGCGCGTGGCCACCACCAAAGGCGCGTCGCTGCCGGCACCCTGGCCGCTGGTGACGAGGATTTCGCCGGCCAGCAATTCGATCAGGCGGCGTCTGGCGTCAAAACGCACGTTGACGGCCGATCCCGTATTCAGGCTGAGCACGCTGCCATCGGCCAGCGCCACATCGCGCCGCTCGCCCGTGGCCGTGCGGTAATCGGCGCGCAAGCTACGCGCGCCATCCCAGGCGTTCGTCTGCGCGGCCAGCAAGCCGCCGCCGGCCGCCACGCCCAGCCACGCCAGCAGCTGGCGCCGCTTGCCGCTGGCGGGCGGCCCGGCGCTGGCCAGTGCCTGGGCGGCCGCCGTGCGCTGCGCGCCGTCGGCGTATACGCCTTTGTAGCGCTGCGAGACGGCTTCGATATGCTGCCAGGCCCGTTCATGTTCCGGATCGGCTCCGCGCCAGCGCTGCCACGCGGCCTGCTCGGTTTCATTCATCTCGCCCGACATCAGCATGGTCAGCCACTCGGCCGCCTGCTGCTGCACCGCGTCGCTGATGGCCGCCGGGGCCGCACGTTCGCCCAACTTGCTCATGCCGGCAGCGAGAAAAACACCTGGCGGTTGGCGCGTGTCAGGTATTGCTTGACCGAACTGGCAGACACGTTCAGGCGCGCGGCGATCTCGGCATAGCTGAGGCCTTCCAGCTGCGCCAACAGGAACGCCGTGCGCACGGGGCCGGGCAAGCCATCGAGGGCCGTATCGATCTCCTGCAGCGCTTCGAGCGCCAGCAGGCGCGCTTCGGGCGCGGGCGCCGCCTCGGGCGGCAAACAGGACAGCGCTTCCAGGTAGGCGTCTTCCAGCACTTGCCGGCGGTAGCGGTGCGCCACCAGGCGGCGCGCGATGGTGGCGAGAAACGGCCGTGCCTCGCGGATCTGCGGCGCCATGCCATTGGCCAGCACACTGATAAAGGTATCCTGCGCCAGGTCGGCCGCCTCGCCCGCATTGCCCAGCTTATGCCGCAGCCAGCCCTGCAGCCAGCCGTGATGGCTGCTGTAGAGCGCGTGCAAGTCCTGTTGCTGGGCAAAATCGGCGGCCGGCATGG
Organism: Janthinobacterium amylolyticum; assembly: GCF_051380655.1. NCBI lineage: Bacteria > Pseudomonadati > Pseudomonadota > Betaproteobacteria > Burkholderiales > Oxalobacteraceae > Janthinobacterium > Janthinobacterium amylolyticum. The sequence continues at coordinate 264,960 of NZ_JBNYXL010000002.1, read as the reverse complement.
CATCCTCCCTGGTCAGGCGCTGTACGCCCGGGAATGTAAATAAGAATTATTCTCATTTTAACCGCGTTCGTGGCATTCGTGCAATCGCGGCGTTGCCAGAAATACTAACTAAATCAAAAGCCCGCCGACCGCCAGGCTGTGCAGCAGGGGAACGCCGGGGCCCCGCGATGGGGTAAAATGGCGCCCATCGTCCGGTTTCGCGCCTACCTCCAGCAGATGCAGTCATTTCCTGCCGGGATAGGCGCTTGGCGCCGCCCACTCCCAAGCTTTTCATTGCAGGTTCATCATGCTAGATAATCTCACCCAACGGCTTGCCAAAGTCGTCAAGACCATGCGCGGCGAGGCGCGCCTGACCGAAGCGAACACCGCCGACATGCTGCGCGAAGTGCGCCTGGCGCTGCTCGAGGCCGACGTCGCCCTGCCCGCCGTGCGCGAATTCATCGCCAAAGTCAAAGAAAAAGCCATGGGCGAGGATGTAATTTCCTCGCTGACGCCTGGCCAGGCCCTGGTGGGCGTGGTGCAGCGCGAGCTGGCCGCCCTGATGGGCGCCGACCTGGGGCCGGAAGCGTCGCAGATCAGCTTTGCCCAGCAGCCGCCCGCCATCATCCTGATGGCCGGTTTGCAAGGTGTGGGTAAAACCACCACCGTCGGCAAGCTGGCGAAGTACCTGAAGGAAGAAAAGAAGAAGAAAGTGCTGACCGTCTCGGCCGACGTGTACCGTCCCGCCGCGATCGCCCAGCTGCAATCGGTCACCGCCCAGGTGGGCGCCGACTTCTTCCCGTCCACCAGCACCGACAAGCCGGTCGATATCGCCCTTGCCGCGCTGGACTGGGCGAAAAAGCATTACCACGACGTGCTGATCATCGATACGGCGGGCCGCCTGGGTATCGACGAAGAGATGATGCGCGAAATCGCCGCCGTCCACGGCGCCGTGAAACCGATCGAAACCCTGTTCGTCGTCGACGCCATGCTGGGCCAGGACGCCATCAACACGGCCAAGGCCTTCAATGATGCGCTGCCGCTGACGGGTATCGTGCTGACCAAGCTCGACGGTGACGCGCGCGGCGGTGCGGCCCTGTCCGTGCGCCACATCACGGGTAAACCGATCAAGTTTGCCGGTGTTTCGGAAAAACTCGACGGCCTGGAAGCGTTCGACCCGACCCGCATGGCCAATCGCATCCTCGGCATGGGCGACATCCTGGCCCTGGTGGAAGAGGCGCGCAAGGGCGTCGACAGCAAGGCGGCGGCCGACCTGGCGCAAAAGATCAAGGTTGGCGGCAAGTTCGACATGAACGACTTCAAGGCGCAACTGGGCCAAATGAAGAAAATGGGCGGCATGGCCAACCTGATGGACAAGCTGCCAGCCCAGTTCCAGCAGGCGGCAGGCGGCAAGAACATGGACCAGGCCGACAAACAGGTGCGCCGCATGTGCGGCATCATCGACTCGATGACGCCGCAGGAACGCGCCAAGCCTGAACTGATCAAGGCCACGCGCAAGCGCCGCATCGCCGCCGGCGCCGGCGTGCAAGTGCAGGAAGTAAACCGCATGCTGACGCAATTCGAGCAAATGCAGACGATGATGAAGAAATTGTCGGGCGGCGGCATGATGAAGATGATGCGTTCCATGAAGGGCATGATGCCCGGCATGAGGTAGTGGAAGGCTTCAAAATCCGCTGCGCGGGGCGCTTTGCGGCCGGCGATGCTCAGCGCACTAGAGTGCGCTTGCGCTTCTCGACCACAAATCATCCCCGCTCGCTGTGATTTTGAAGGCCTTTTTTACGCCGCGTGAGGCGTAGTTCAAGTCAAAAAACATCGTTCTAAATAATGCCGGATTGCATTTTCATGTGTCCGGCATCACTCTTCCTTCTCTCCGCAGCCCCCCTCCCCGCATAGCCAGCAACCATGCCATTTACGGGCAAAAACGCGCTGGCGTGCCCCCAAGCGGTGCGCCCGGGAGACAGGCGCGTCATTTCGCTGCTTTTTCCTCGTGAAAACGTGAAAAACACTTGCATACTAGGTAAATCCACACCAATATTAGCCGTGCGATTAATTGCGCAATTTCCCATGTGTTTGTTAAGGAGGCTCGAAGATGGCAACAGCCAAAAAAACCCCAGTAGCAGCGCCAGCCAAAGCAGCAGCAGCCAAGCCTGCAGCCGCCAAGAAAGCAGCACCCGCAGCCAAAGCAGCAGCTAAACCAGCAGCGGCGAAGAAAGCGGCAGCACCGGCAACACCACGCAAGCCAAACGCAGCATTCATGAAAGCAATGACGCCATCGAAAGATCTGGCCGCCGTTGTTGGCGCAGCACCGCTGCCGCGCACGGAAGTGACCAAAAAGGTATGGGATTACATCAAAAAACTCGATCTGCAAGATCCGGCCAACCGCCGCATGATCAATGCGGACGACAAGCTGAAAGCAGTTTTCGGCGGCAAAGCCCAAGTCTCCATGTTTGAAATGACGAAACTGATCTCCGATCATTTGAAATAATCAGATACGCGCCGGCTTCAAACGCCGAGCGAGTGCCCCGCCGCTTTACTGCGAGCGGGGCATTTTTTTTGGCTGCCATTTGCCCGGGGTCAGACCCTCAACACCGTTAACACAGAGCTCTGCGCCAACGCTGCCGGGGCTCTGACCCCAGCCTTCATTTGAATTCCCACTGCCGCCAAGCCGCCCTGACCGCATTCGGATACTCGGCCCGCCCCCGGCTGCCGTTGTAGCGCCCCAGCGCCAGGTATAAATCGCCTTTTTCCATGTCCAGGTACATGCGCAGGATGGCGCAGCCATAGCGCAGATTCGTCTGCATGTGAAACAGCTTGCTGCGGTCATGGTCGCCGATGACACCAGTCCAGAACGGCATCACCTGCATGTAGCCACGCGCGCCGGCCAGCGAGACGGCGTATTTGCGGTAGGCCGACTCCACCTGGATCAGGCCCAGCACCAGGGCCGGCTCCAGGCCCGCGCGGCGCGATTCGTACCAGACGGTTTCCAGGAATTCCGTGCGCAGCTGGGCGTCCGGCAGCTTGCGCTGCAGGCGCGTGGACATCTGCGCCAGCCATTGCTGGTAGCGCTGCAAGTCGGCGGGCGTGGCAAATTTGGGTTGCGGCGGGCGTTCGTCGCGGATCGCGTGCGACAGCGCCAGGCGGACGGAGTCGGCCAGCGCCTCCTCCTTCTGGTTGCCGGCCTGCGCAGGAAAGGCGCAGGCCAGGCAGGCAGCCAGCGCGAGCGCGCCGGCCGTCTTGCTTACGGATAAGCGCTTCACTGCGCCATTTTGCCCTGGATGAAGGCAACGATCTCGTCCGGCGCCACGCCGGTGGCTTCCGCGTCGCGGCGGCCCTGGTATTCCAGCTTGCCTTCTTTCAGGCCGCGCTCGCCGATGACGATGCGGTGCGGCACGCCAATCAGTTCCCAGTCAGCAAACATGGCGCCAGGACGCAAGCCGCGGTCGTCGACGATGACATCCACGCCAGCGCCTTGCAGGGCCGCGTACAGCTTCTCCGTCTCTTCCTTGACCAGTTCGCTGCGGTCCATGCCCATCGGGCACAGCACGACCTCGAATGGCGCGATGGAGGCTGGCCAGATGATGCCCTTGTCGTCGAAGTTCTGTTCGATGGCGGCGCCCAGGATACGCGTTACGCCGATGCCGTAGCAGCCCATCTGCAGCGGCGCAGGCTTGCCGTTTTCGTCGAGGAAGGTGGCTTTCATGCTTTCCGAGTACGCCGTACCCAGCTGGAACACGTGGCCCACTTCGATGCCGCGCTCGATGGCCAGCGCGCCCTGGCCGTCCGGCGAAGCGTCGCCGGCGACGACATTGCGCAGATCGGCCACGATGGCAGGCTCGGCCACGTCGCGGCCCCAGTTGGCGCCCGTGTAGTGGAAACCGGCCTCATTCGCGCCGCACACGAAGTCGCTCATGTGGGCAACCGTGCGGTCCGCCACCACGGTGACGGGTGCGCGGGTAGCAATCGGGCCCAGGTAGCCAGGAATCGAGCCGTAGACTTCGAGGATTTCCGCTTCCGTCGAGAAACGGTGACCGGCCAGGCCGGCAACCTTGCCCACCTTGATGTCGTTCAATTCATGGTCGCCGCGCAGCAGCAGCATGAAGTGCTGTTTCGTGACTTTCTCGTCCTTGTCCGTAGTTTCCACCGTCAGGGCGATGGTTTTCACGGTTTGCGACAAATCGATGCCCAGCAGGGCTGCCACGGTTTCGCACTTGACGGTGTCCGGCGTGGCCGTTTTCGTCAGCGCCTGGGCTGCTGCCGGGCGCTCGCCCGCTGGCGGCAGCGCTTCGGCCGCTTCCATGTTGGCCGCGTAGTCGGAGGTCGGGCAATACACGAGCGCGTCTTCACCCGTGTGGGCGATGACGTGGAATTCATGCGAACCGGAACCGCCGATGGCGCCGTTGTCGGCTGCCACGGCGCGGAACTTCAGGCCGAAGCGCGTGAAGATGCGCGTGTAGGCGTCAAACATGACCTTGTACGACGCTTGCATGCCGGCCAGGTCGCGGTCGAACGAGTACGCGTCCTTCATGGTGAATTCGCGGCCGCGCATCAGGCCGAAGCGGGGACGGCGCTCGTCGCGGAACTTGGTCTGGATATGATAAAAGTTCAGCGGCAGCTGGCGGTAGGACTTGATTTCCGTGCGCACGACATCCGTGATGACTTCTTCCGACGTCGGCTGGATCGCGTATTCGCGGCCGTGGCGGTCTTTCACGCGCATCAGTTCGTCGCCCATCTTGGTCCAGCGGCCCGTCTCCTGCCACAGTTCGGCTGGCTGCACGAGCGGCATCAGCAGTTCGATACCGGCGGCCTTGTTCATCTCGTCACGGATGATGGCTTCCACCTTGCGGATCACGCGCAGGCCCATCGGCATGTAGGTATAGATGCCGGAACCGAGGCGTTTGATCATGCCTGCACGCATCATCAATTGGTGGCTGACGATTTCCGCGTCAGAAGGTGCATCTTTAAGTGTGGAAATAAAAAAACGGGAGGCGCGCATAACGGTGAATTCTTTTTAAAAAGAGAGGGTTATAATCAACCTAATTTTAAAGGATTAGCTGGCTGATGCGTCCATACTTTACACAAATGCGCTCAATTGGTGCGATTCCGGCCCTTTTCGCACCCCGAAAAGGCTGCCGGCTTGCGGAGTTGTGGGTAATTATGTAAAAAAAGACGCTCTGTCGCAGAAAGTTTGAGGTGCATTATGCTCGACCGTGAAGGGTTTCGGCCCAACGTCGGCATCATCCTGCTAAACGCCCAGAACGAGGTGTGGTGGGGCAAGCGGGTGCGCGAGCACTCATGGCAGTTTCCGCAAGGCGGTATCAAATATGGCGAAACACCGGAACAAGCCATGTTTCGCGAACTTGAAGAGGAAATCGGACTCAGACAGGAACACGTCAAAATTGTCGGCCGCACCCGCGACTGGCTGCGCTATGAAGTGCCAGACCACTTCATCAAGCGCGAGATTCGCGGCCATTACCGTGGCCAGAAGCAGATTTGGTTTCTGCTGAGAATGTGCGCGCGCGACAACGACGTCAATCTGCGCCTGACCGACCATCCCGAGTTCGACGCCTGGCGCTGGCATGAGTACTGGGTCCCGCTCGATGTCGTGATTGAATTTAAACGCGATGTGTACCAGCGCGCGCTGCAGGAGCTATCGCGCTTCCTGACCTGGCCCGTGCATGGCAACACGCAGCAGCCGCACCGCCATACCTCGCGCTACTTGCGCCAGCCCCATGCACCCAGGGCGCAGGATGGTACGGCACTGGCCAAGCCCTGCGATGGCGATGCCGCCGAAGGGTGCACGCCGGAACTGATCTTGCCGGGCAAGGGGTAGTCCACCGCAATGAACGCACTTTCCCACGCAAAAGGGGCAGCCTGACCAGGCTGCCCCTTTTTTCATACCGGCAGGAAACTACCCTGCCGCTCAGGCTGACTTAGTTCGCCGCCGGCGCAGGCGCCGGTGCTGGTGCTGGTGCTACATCCAGCGTGATCGCCTTCAAACCCAGGATATTGCTGCTGTAGTGGCGGATCTTGTTGGCCAGGGCCGGATCGCTGTTCAGTTTTTGACCGTACGACGGCACCATTTCCACCATCTTCGCTTGCCATTCCGGCGTGGCCAAACGGCTCTTGAATGCCGTTTGCAGCACCTTGATCATGATCGGCGGCGCGGTCGACGCGCCTGGCGAGGCGCCCAGCAGGGCAACGATGCTGCCATCGGCGGCACCGACGACTTCCGTGCCGAACTGCAGCAAGCCGCCTTTGACAGGGTCATCCTTGACGATCTGCACGCGCTGGCCGGCGTTTTGCAAGGTCCAGTCTTCCATCTTGGCAGTCGGCAGGTATTCGCGCAGGGTCTTCAGGCGGTCTTCCGGCGAATTCATCACCTGCTCGACCAGGTATTTGGTCAGCGGAATATTGTCGTAGCCGGCTTGCAGCATCGGCTTCACATTGCCCGTGCCGATCGAACCTGGCAAGTCGGTCCACGAACCGTTTTTCAGGAACTTCGTCGAGAACGTGGCAAACGGGCCAAACAGCAGGGCTTTCTTGCCATCGATGATGCGCGTATCCAGATGCGGCACGGACATCGGCGGCGAACCGACGGATGCCTTGCCGTAGACCTTGGCCGCATGCGCCGCCACCAGCCCCGGGTTGGTCGTCACCAGCCATTGGCCGCCGACCGGCACGCCGCCGTAGCCCTTGGCTTCAGGAATGCCCGATTTTTCCAGCAGCGGCAGCGAACCGCCGCCCGCGCCGATGAAGACGAACTTGGCGCGCATGGTCTTTTCCTGGCCACTGGCCAGGTCCTTGACCTTGACGTTCCACACGCCATCGGCGCCGCGCTGGATATCTTCCACCTGGTGACGCAGGTGCAGGACCATGCCATGACTGTCCGTCAGGTATTTCACCAGGCCGCGCGTGAGGTTGCCGAAGTTGACGTCGGTACCGATGTCCATGCGCGTTGCCGCCACTTTCTGGCCCTTGTCGCGGCCTTGCATGACGAGCGGCGCCCACTGCGCGATCTGCGCCTGGTCTTCCGAATACAGCATGCCCTTGAACAGGTTTTCCTTTTGCAGCGCGGCGTAGCGCTTCTTCAAAAAGGCAATATTATCGTCGCCCCAGACAAAAGCCATGTGCGGCACATTGTTGATGAAGGTTTGCGGCGCGCCCAGGTGCTTGTTGGCCACCTGGTAGGCCCAGAACTGCTTGGAAATTTCGAATTGCTCGTTGATGGCAACGGCCTTCTTCGTTTCGATGCTGCCATCGGCCGCTTCCGGCGTGTAGTTCAGTTCGGCAAACGCCGAGTGGCCCGTGCCCGCGTTGTTCATCGCGTCCGAGCTTTCGGCGGCGACGGAATCGAGGCGCTCGACCATTTCCATCGTCAGCGACGGGTCGAGTTCCTTGAGCATGCTGCCCAGGGTGGCGCTCATGGTGCCGGCGCCCACCAGCAGCACGTCGACCGGTTTTTCGGACGAGGCCGGCGGTGTCTTGTCACATGCCGCCAGGATCAGGCACGACATCAAAAGTAATAGCGATTTACGCATACGTAACTCCGTTTATGAATACTGAAGGATGATTCTTGTGCGCCACCACGACGGCACCAGCGCTGTATGGAATGCAAACAGCCAGCCAGCCGGAACGCCAGGGCGGCCGGATAGCTCAAGGTCGATGGTGATAGGCATGCTGCCGCGCTCCGGGATAAACCAGGAGCAAGATCTGGTGGCAAAGGTGCGGGCAATGGAAGCACGGAGTGACAATAAAATCGCCATCGTGTCCAGAGCAAATATCAAGAGCGGCGATTTTATCACCGTTATTTGGCCCCGCCGGGCCGTGGCGGTAGTGGATAATACTTACTGCAGGGTATTAAATTTCGGTGACTATCGGGTCATGAAAGCGGCCGCCAGACGGCAAAAAGGGCATCCTCGATGCCCATTATTTATGTACGCGGTACAATGCCGGCTGCCCTTTAGCCATAGTCCTTCAGCCATGTTCAACCCCTCTTCCGACGACGTGCGCCGCTTCTTTTGCGACACCTTGCGCAAGCACCGCGCCCATGAAATCCTCACGCCGATGGAAGCCATCGCGCTCGACTGGATACTCGAACACCCCGAGTATGAAAACGAGCTCTCCGACGTGGAAGCGGCGCTGGCGCGCGACTACTCCGTCGAGGGCGGACAAGCCAACCCCTTCCTGCACCTGTCCATGCATCTGTCGATCACGGAGCAGGTGCAGGTGGACCAGCCGCGCGGCATCCGCCCGGCCGTCCAGCAGCTGACCCAGCGCCTCGATTCGGCCCATGCGGCCCAGCACGAAGTGATGGAATGCCTGGGCCAGATGATCTGGGCCTCGCAGCGCTCGGGCTTGCCGCCGGATACTGAAGCCTACATCGACTGCGTCCGCAGGCGTTAACCGGGCCGCACCGCCTGCGGCTGCAGTACAGGCGCTTTCGGCGCCTTGTCCATCAACCCCAGCACCACCTGCAGCGCCATGGCGATGGCGCCGGCGATGAAGACCACGTCGCCGAAAGTACGCACCCAGCGCAGGTTCTGCAACAGCGGCTGCTGCATGAATGCCTCGCTGCGCGCATACCACAGGCCTTCCGTTACGCTGGCGTGGAACTGGATGATGCCGATCGGCAGCAGGCTGGTAAAGATCATCAGCGCCAGGCCCCCATTCAAACCCCAGAAGGCCGTCTTCATCAAGGCAGGGCTGAAGCGGTAATCAGGCCGCAAATAACGCAGCACCAGCAAGGTAAAGCCCAGCGCCAGGAAGCCGTACACACCGAACAGGGCCGCATGCGCATGCACGGGCGTCGTGTTCAGGCCCTGGATATAGTACAAGGCCACGGGCGGATTGATCATGAAGCCCAGCACGCCGGCGCCCAGCATGTTCCAGAAGGCGACGGCGACAAAGCACATCAGGGGCCAGCGCAACTGCTCCATCCATGGCGCGCGTTCCTTCAGGCGCCAGTTTTCCCACGCCTCGTGTCCCAGCACGATCAGCGGCACCACTTCGAGCGCGCTGAAGCTCGCGCCAATGGCCATCACGGGCGTGGTGGTGCCGGCAAAGTACAGGTGGTGGAAGGTGCCGGGGATGCCGCCCAGCATGAACAGCGAAGCCGAGGCCAGGCTGGCCGCCGTGGCCATGCGCGCCGACACCAGGCCCAGGGTCGCGAAGATGAAGGCCAGCGCCGTGGTGGCGAAGACTTCAAAGAATCCTTCCACCCACAGGTGCACCACCCACCAGCGCCAGTATTCCATCACGGACAGGTGCGTGCGCTCGCCATAGAACAGGCCCGCGCCGTAGAACAGGCCGATGGCGCCCACGGATGCGGTCAGCAACGCCAGCAGATTCTTGTCGCCGCCCGGCTGGCGCAGGGCCGGCACGACGCCGCGCAGCATCAGCACGAGCCACAGCAGGATGCCGACATATTTGCCGATCTGCCACAGGCGGCCCAGGTCGACGTATTCATAACCCTGGTGTCCCAGCCAGAAATTCCACTCGGGCGGCATCACTTGCGCGATGGCCAGGTAGTTGCCGATGAAGGAGCCGACGACAACGGCCACCAGGGCCCAGAACAGCACGTCGACGCCCAGGCGCTGCCACTTGGGGTCCTTGCCGCCATTGATCAGGGGCGCGAGGAACAGGCCGGCGGCCAGGAAGCCCGTGGCGATCCAGAACAGCGCGGCCTGGATATGCCAGGTGCGCGTGAGCGCATACGGGAACCAGCGCGACACGTCGATGCCGTAGAATCGCTGGCCCTCCACCGTGTAGTGCGCCGTAAAGCCGCCGATGAAGACCTGGAAAATGAACAGCGCCACCACCAGGAACAGGTATTTGCCCAGCCCCCGCTGCGACGGCGTCAGGGCGAACGTGGTGAGCGGGTCGCGCGGGCCGGCGGCCGGCAGCGCTTCATCGTGGTCGCGCAAGAAGGCCCAGCCCCACACGAGGAAGCCCACGCCGGCCAGCAGCACCACCACGCTGGCCACCGACCAGACGAGGTTTTCGCCGCTGGGCTGGTTGCCGATCAGCGGTTCGTGCGGCCAGTTGTTCGTATAGGTCACTTTCTGGCCCGGACGCTCGGTGGCGGCCGCCCACGCCGTCCAGAAGAAGAACTGCGTCATCTGCGCGCGCCGCTCGGCACTGGGCAAGGTGTTTTCCTTCATGGCGAAATGTTCGCGGCTTTGCTGCAGCGCCGGCGCGTCCGAGAACAGCTGGTCGTAATAATGCGCGGTCGTGGCGACGGCTTGCACGCGGCGCGGCGACAGGCGTAGCACTTGTGCCTCGTCGACGCGGTTGGCCCGGTATTCGAGCTTGAGCGCTTCGCGCAGCGCCGCCTGCGCGGGGCCGTCGAGCGCCGCGTAAGCCTTGCCATGCTGCTCCTGGGCGGCCAGTTCCAGCCAGGCCGTCAGTTCGCGGTGCAGCCAGTCGGCCGTCCAGTCGGGCGCCTGGTAGGCGCCGTGCCCCCAGATGGAACCGAGCTGCATGCCGCCCACCGATTGCCAGGCCGTCTGGCCGTCGAGGATGCCCTCGCGGTCGAACAGCTGCCGGCCATCCTGCGACAGCACTTGCGCGGGGATCGGCGGCGCCTGGCGGTAGACCTCCGTGCCGTAGTAGCCAAGCAGCGAAAACGTCACGATCAGCACGCCGATCAGGGTGAACCAGAGTTTTTTATACGGACCCATGGGTCTTTCCTTTGTCAGTGCACCACGGCCGGCGCAAAGCGCTCGAACAGGATATTGTTTTCGGTATGGATGTGCGCCATCAGGTCTTCGCGGAAGGTGCGCAGACCCGTGTACAGCGCGCGCCAGGTGGTGCAGGCGCCGGCCGGCGCGCAGATGCCGTTGGTCATGTCCTCCAGCGCGCGCAAGGCCACGCCATGCTCGTCGTGCTCCATGCGCATCACGTTGATGGGCGCGCCGGCCCGCGGGCCCTGGCCGCGCACGATCATGGGGAACAGCACGTCTTCCTCCTTGCGCATATGGCTTTCCAGCTCCTGCGCCATGGCCGACAGGTGTTCGGCCAGGCCGTGCGGACAGTCGGCGCGGCCGCCGTGCACCTGCTCCACCTTGCGCGCCAGGCGGATCAGCTCGGGCAGCTGCTCGCGGTGCACGGCGTGGTAGCGCGCCAGGATGTGCTGCACCAGCTCGGGCGCGGGCGCATTCTGCCAGTCAGGTTCGCCGTGCGTATCGTCGCGCGCTTGCAGCAGCTGCAGCTCCTTGACGATGGGCGCCGTGTCGACGCCCGCCGCTTCGGCGGCCGCGCGCAGGGTCTTGTTGCCGCCACAGCAAAAATCCAGGCGGTGCGCATCGAACAGGCGCGTGGCGCCGGGGATGCGGCGGGCCAGCTGGCCCAGCGATTGGTCGATCATTTCCATAGATGCTCCTTGATGATGAATGTGGTGGTGTTATTGAACGGCGCCGGCGCGGTAGACGCCGGGCACGGGTTCGCCCGTCACTTCCAGCACGCCCACGGCGCCCTTGCCGGCGCGCGACAGCGCATGGTCGACCAGCAGATAGCTGCCCGGATGCTGCACCTTGAGTTCGACGATGGTGGCGCCGCCCGGTGCCACGAGGGTGGTTTGCACATCGTGTTTCGGGCTGCTGATCGAGCCTTCGCTGTACACCTTGTCAAAGATCTCGCCGATGATGTGGAACGATGAAATCTTGTTCGGGCCGCCGACGCCAAAGTAGATGCGCACGGTTTCGCCGACTTTCGCCTGCAGTTTGTGCGTCTTGCTCAACGCGCCCACTTCGCCATTGAAGACGTAGTAGTCGGGCAGCTCATTGGCCATCTTTTCCAGGTTCGGTTCCTGGTGCACGGGCGCGCCGTGCGGCCGGCCCGTGTACATCTCGCCCTGCATCACGTAGTACTCGCGGTCGACCTTCGACAAGCCACCTTCCGGTTCGACCAGGATCATGCCGTACATGCCGGCCGCGATATGCTGCGGCACCAGCGGCGTGGCGCAGTGATACACATACAGGCCCGGATTGAGCGCCTTGAAGGTGACGGTTTTTTCCTGCCCCGGCGCCACCTGCGTGTGCTGGCCGCCGCCATGGCCGCCCGTCACCGCATGCAGGTCGATCGAGTGGATCATCTTGCTGTCCCTGGCATTGAACAGGGTCAGCTCCACCGTGTCGCCGACCCGGGCGCGCAGCATGGGGCCGGGCACTTGCCGGTTGAAGGTCCAGTAGGTAAAACTGGTGCCGTCATCGAGCTTGCCCGGCAGCTCCACCGTCTCCATGCGGTATTTCAGGGTCTGCGGCGCGCGTGCGCCGATGGCGGCCGGCACCGAGGCGGGATTGGCTGCCACGCTGACGGCCGCCGGGTCGGGGCCGCGCATCGGCGATGGCGCCGGCGTGTACAGGGCCAGCGCGGCCTGGCTGGACTCGCTGGCCGCATTGCCGGCGCCAGCGGCCGTCGGCGCGGCCGCTTCGGCCAGCGGCGCGCCGCTCACTTCCAGCTTGCCTTCCATGCCGATCTGCCGGTGGCCGGGAATCGAGCAATAATAGGTGAACGTGCCGGCGCGCGTGACCTTGAAGCGCACGGTGGTGCTGCCCGTATTGGCGCTGAATTTGCTCGACGCGACATGCAGTTCCGGGATCAGAAAATCGTGCTCGGCGCCTTCGCCGCTTTTCAGCACGAGTTCCAGCGTGTCTCCGGTATTGGCCGCCAGCACCGGATTGACCTGGCCCTTGGCATCGATGAAGACCATCTTGCCATCGACAATATTCGTTTGCAGTTCATAGCGCTTGAGCGTGGCGGCGGTGGCGGAAACTGGCGCGCCGGCCTTTGCGGCGGCTGTCGGTGCCGCCTCGGCGGACAGGGGCAAAGCCAGCACGCAGATGGCGGCGGCGATGGCGCTAAGGGTAGGTATCGTTTTCATCAAGCATTCCTTGTTCTTGTATGCCGGTTCGGCCTACTTGACTACGCAAGCCACATGCCAGGAAAAACTTGTTTTAAATCAATGATTTGAAAATCGCATGGTCATAATGACCCCGCTGAAACAGGGTCCGTTGTACCCTGCATGGTCATGATGACCACCACCGCCATCCACCTGCTGCTGCTCACCGACCTGGTCGCCGACCTGCCCGTGGCCGTGCGCCTGCAGCGCCTGGTGGGCAGCCTGCGCGCGCACTTCGGCTGCGAAGCCGTGGCCTTGCTCAAGCTCGATGGCGAACACCTGCGCCCGGTGGCGATGGCAGGCCTGAGCAGCGATGCGCTGGGACGCCGCTTCGCCATCGCCGACCATCCGCGCCTGGCCGCCATCCTGCAACGGCGCGGCGTGCTGTGCTTCCATCACGACAGTGCCCTGCCCGACCCGTATGACGGCCTGGTCGCCGAGCGGGCCGGCGAGCCGCTGCCCGTGCACGACTGCATGGGCATGGCGCTGGATCTGGAAGGGGAGCGCTGGGGCGTGATCACGCTCGACGCCCTGCGGGTAGGCACCTTCGATACGCAGGCGCAGCGTGCACTGGGCGAACTGGCTTGCGCCATCGAGGCGGCCGTGCGCGTCACGCGGCTGGAAGCGGAAATCCGTGCCCTGCGCCTGTCCGGCGGCGCGGTGGCGCCGAGCGCGGATGCGCAGCATGAGGACAGCGATTTCGTCGGCCAGAGCGGTGCCATCACGCAGTTGCTGCACGAGCTGCGCGTGGTGGCCGATGCCGAGCTGCCGGTGCTGCTGCTGGGGGAAACGGGCGTGGGCAAGGAGCTGTGCGCGCACCGGCTGCACCGCCTGTCGCGCCGTGCCGGCAAGCCCCTGATCCACGTCAACTGCGCCGCCTTGCCGGAATCGCTGGCCGAAAGCGAATTGTTCGGCCACGTGCGCGGCGCGTTTTCCGGCGCCGTCAGCGACCGGCCCGGGCGTTTCGAGGCGGCCGAAGGGGGCACCCTGTTCCTCGATGAAGTGGGGGAATTGCCGCTGTCAATACAGGCCAAGCTGCTGCGCACCCTGCAAAATGGCGAAATCCAGCGCCTGGGCGCGGACCGGCCGCGCCGCGTCAACGTGCGCGTGATCGCCGCCACCAACCGCAGCTTGCGCGAGCATGTGCGCGACGGCACGTTCCGCGCCGACCTGTACCACCGCCTGTCCGTGTATCCTGTGCCGATTCCGCCGCTGCGCGAGCGGGGCCAAGACGTGCTGCTGCTGGCCGGGCGCTTCCTGGAACTGAACCGCGCGCGCCTGGGCCTGCGCAGCCTGCGCCTGTCCGCCGCCGCGCAGGATGCCCTATGCCACTACCGCTGGCCGGGCAATGTGCGTGAACTCGAACATGTGATCAGCCGGGCCGCGTTGAAAGCCGTGATCCGCGGCGCGGACCGCAAGGAGATTGTGACGCTGGAAACGGACATGCTCGACCTCGATGCGCTGGACACGCCGGTGGGCACGGGCCAGCACGCCGGAGTGCCAGCGCCTGCCGAAGGGGGGCAAATACCGCTATTGACCATGCATCAGGTGGTGGAAGCGAGCCAGCGACAGGCGATCCGCCACGCGCTGGCCCTGCATCAGGACAACTGGGCCGCCGCGGCGCGCCAGCTGGGGCTGGACGCCAGCAATTTGCACAAGCTGGCGCGGCGGGTGGGCCTGAAAGCCTGAAGCGGCGCTACCGTCAGCGGTGCGTCACCAGGGTGCCTGGCAAGCTGTGGAAGTAGGCGGCCAGGTCCTTGATGTCCTGGTTGGTCAGCGGTTTTACCTGGCCCGCCATGATGGCATTGTTGCGGCCGTTGGCCTTGTCGCCCCGCTTGTAGGCGGTCAGCGCATGCTCCAGGTAGTCCCGGTGCTGGCCTGCCAGCTTCGGATAGGAAGGGTCGATGGGCGAGCCGTAATCCTTGCCGTGGCACGTGGCGCAGCTGTATTTTTCCGCCAGAGCCTTGCCGGTGTTGATATTGCCGGCGGCGCTGGCGCCGAACGAGACAGTGGCGCACACCAGGGCGGCGAGTAGTTTTTTCATCTGGCTAGTCCTCAGTTCGACTTGGCTTGTTGCGCATAATAGGCGGCGACGTCGGCGATATCCTGGTCCGACAGGCTGGCGGCGATCCCCTTCATGCTGGGATGCTTGCGGTCGCCCTTCTTGTAGGCTTGCAGCGCATTCTCGATGTATTTGGCGGGCTGGCCGCCGATCATCGGCACCTGGAAAACTTCGGGGAAGGTCGCCTTGTAGCCGGGGATGCCGTGGCAGCCGATACACATTTCCACCTTGGCAGTGGCTGCCTTGGCGTTTCCTACAATGTCAGCCGCAGTGACGGCATTGGCGATGCCGGCAAGCACGAGAAGTGCAAATATTTTTTTCATAGTGGCAAAGTGAACAAAGGTGATCGGAGAAACGCCAGAGCTGGTTTTTTTTGATTTTATGTGTTGACTTTAAATGTTGACAATTAAACTGTTAATTGCCGATTCTAACCAAGATGTTCTTGCAAGTCCACTCACAAAAAATCCACTGTCGCAGGCGGGCACAGGCCGCCCGCGTGGCAGTGCGCCACAGTTCTGTTTATACTTGTCCTTTCCCTACTTTGGCAGACCGCTCATGCAAGCACAGCACCCCCAGCAAGGCCAACGCTTTGAAGGTTCCGACAGCTATGTCGCCACCGCCGACCTGAAACTGGCCGTGAATGCGGCGCTGACCCTGCAGCGCCCGCTGCTGATCAAGGGCGAGCCCGGCACCGGCAAGACCATGCTGGCCGAGGAAGTGGCGGCCGCGCTGAACATGCCGCTGATGCAGTGGCATATCAAATCGACCACCAAGGCGCAGCAGGGCCTGTACGAATACGACGCCGTCTCGCGCCTGCGCGATTCGCAGCTGGGCGACGAGCGCGTGCGCGACATCCAGAACTACATCGTCAAGGGCGTGCTGTGGCAAGCCTTCACGGCGCCCGAGCCGGTGGTGCTACTGATCGATGAAATCGACAAGGCCGACATCGAATTCCCCAACGATCTGCTGCGCGAACTCGACCGCATGGAATTCTATGTGTATGAAACGCGCGAAATGGTCACGGCGCGCCACCGCCCGCTGGTCATCATCACCTCCAACAACGAGAAGGAATTGCCGGACGCCTTTTTGCGCCGCTGCTTCTTCCATTACATCAAATTCCCGGACAAGGACACGATGGAGCAGATCGTCGCCGTCCACTACCCGCACCTGAAACAGGAATTGCTGGCGCAGGCGCTGCAAACCTTCTACGAGGTGCGCGACGTGCCGGGCCTGAAGAAAAAACCGTCGACGTCGGAATTCCTCGACTGGCTGAAACTCCTGCTGGCCGAAGACATTCCTGCCGAAGCCTTGCGCAGCAAGGACAGCAAGACCATCGTGCCGCCCCTGCACGGCGCACTGCTGAAGAACGAACAGGACGTGCACCTGTTCGAGCGCCTGATGTTCATGTCGCGCACCAACCGCTAGGGCACGGCGATGAACGACATCAGCCCGGACCAGGTCTTTGTTCCCCTGGAACTGCACGGCATCCGCCTCGAAGCGCTGGCGCCGCACCACGCCCCCGGCCTGCGCGCGGCGGCCATGGATGGCGCGCTGTGGAACCTGCGCGTCACCTCGGTGCCCGAGCCGGACCAGGTGGAGCAGTACATCTTCAAGGGCATCGAGATGCGCCCCTCGCGCTTCGCCTTTGCCGTCATCGACACGGCCAGCGGCGAGGTGCTGGGCACCACCAGCTACCATGACGTGGTGCCCGCCATCGGACGCCTGGAAATCGGCTACACCTGGTACGCCAAACGCTGCCAGCGCAGCCACGTCAATACCACCTGCAAGCTGTTGTTGCTGACGCACGCCTTCGAGACCCTGGGCTGCGCGCTGGTGGGACTGCGCACCGATAACTTCAACCATGCCTCGCAGGCGGCCATTGAGCGCCTGGGTGCGAAGAAGGATGGCGTATTGCGCCACCACGCGCTGCGCCGCGACGGCACCGTGCGCGACACGGTCATGTACAGCATCACGCGCGGCGAGTGGCCGGAAATCGCCGCCCATTTGCGCTACAAGCTGGCGCAGCGGCCCATCGCCGCCCTGCCGCGCGCCGGCGACGCCGGGATACAGGAAGCATCATGCTGATCGACTTTTTCTTCACCCTCAAGGATGCGAAGATTCCCGTCTCCATCAAGGAATTTTTGACCTTGCTTGAGGCGCTGCAAAAGAACGTCATCGGCGCCTCGATGGATGATTTCTACTATCTGTCGCGCCTGACCCTGGTCAAGGATGAAGCGCATTTCGACAAGTTCGACCGCGCCTTCGGCCAGTATTTCAAGGGTGTCAACGCGGCCTTCGACACGAATGCGGCCATTCCGCTCGACTGGCTGTTGAAGCGCATGCAGCGCGAGCTGACCGAGGAGCAAAAGGCGCAACTGGAAAAATTCGGCTACGACAAGCTGATGGACCGTCTCAATGAGCTGCTGAAAGAGCAGAAGGAACGCCACGAAGGCGGCAGCAAGTGGATCGGCACGGGCGGCACCTCGCCGTTCGGCAATGGCGGCACGAATCCGGAAGGCATCCGCATCGGCGGCAAGGGCGGCAACCGCACGGCCGTGAAAGTGTGGGAAGCACGCAGCTACCAGGACTACGACGGCGAGCGCGAACTGGGCACGCGCAATATCAAGGTGGCGCTGCGCCGCCTGCGCAAATTCGCGCGCGAAGGCGCGGAAGACGAACTGGCGCTCGACGCCACCATCGCCGCGACAGCCAACAACGCGGGCTATCTCGATATCAGGATGCGTCCCGAGCGCAAGAACCGCATCAAGGTGCTGATGCTGTTTGACGTGGGCGGCAGCATGGATGACCATATCGAGCGCACGGAAGAACTGTTCTCGGCGGCGAAGACGGAATTCAAGAACATGGAATTCTTTTACTTCCATAACTGCGTCTATGACTATTTATGGAAAAACAACCGCCGCCGCAACGCCGAGCGTTTTCCCACCTGGGACGTGCTGCGCAAGTATCCGCCCGACACCAAGCTGATTTTTGTCGGCGACGCCACCATGAGTCCGTATGAAATCCTGCATCCGGGCGGCAGCGTCGAATACAACAACGAGGAAGCGGGTTCCACCTGGCTGGCGCGTTTTACCAGCGCCTTCCCGAAATTCATCTGGCTCAATCCCGAGGCGGAAGGCTTGTGGCAGTACCGCCAGTCCATCGGCGTGATGCGGCAATTGATGAACGACCGCATGTTCCCCCTGTCGATCGACGGGCTGGAACGGGGCATGCGCTTGCTCAGTAAATAAAAGCGCGCAACAAAAAGTCCATGGCGGCCTGCCGCCGCCATGTCGTACACTGCGGTAGAAACAAGCGTGCGGAGCATCTCCGCCGCGGGCGGCGCGCCAGCGATACTGGCCCGCCCCGCCCTGCTGCATCTTGTGGCCGGCCGCCATGGCCGTGGCACTGTTCGATTGCGCACATCGTGCGCGCCATCTGCTCCGGTAGAATCGGCGCAACGCGCTGCGCAAACAATGCACCATCGCTGCACCACGCCGTTGCCGCGCCAGCCTCCATGCTGCCGGCCGGTGCCAGCGCAATTTCAAAGGAATGAGCATGCAAAGTCTGATCTCGATCGCCGCCGACCTGTCCTGGCCGTTCGCCATTACCCTGGCCTGGGTCATCGGCGAATTCGGTCACCGCTGGACTGGCCTGCCGCGCATCAGTTTTTATGGCGTGATCGGTTTCATCCTGGCGCAAACCCAGGTCGGCATCCTGCCGCAGACGGATGCCGGCCCCATGCTGGTGCTGGCCGACGTGGCCTTCGGCCTGATCCTGTTCGAGGTCGGCTACCGCATCAACCTGCGCTGGCTGAAAAACAATCCCTGGATCGCCGTCACGGGCCTGGTCGAGTCCTTCCTGACCTTTGGCGTCGTCTACTTCATCGGCATCGAATTCGGCTCGACCTCGATGACGGCGCTGCTGCTGGCATCGCTGGCCATGTCCACCTCGCCAGCTACCATCATGCGCGTGATTAACGAGGAACGCAGCTCGGGCCAGGTGACGGAACGCATCGTCCACCTGACGGCCCTGAACTGCGTGCTGGCCGTCTTCATGTTCAACATCATCGTCGGCTTCTGGATGTTCCAGAGCTCGACGGACATGATCGAGGCGATCAGCAGCAGCGCCGCCGTGCTGGCCGCTTCCGTGGCCGCCGGCACCGTCTTCGGCATCGTCGTGCCGGCCATGCTGCGCCGCCTGGGCAACATGGCGCAGGACGCCACCGTGGCCTTCGCCCTGTCGGTGATGCTGCTCGTCGCCCTGACCTACACCACCAGCCTGTCGCCGCTGCTGGCCACGCTCACCTTCGGCCTGGTGGCGCGCCACCGCCGCGTCGCCTTCAGCCAGGCCCAGCGCAACTTCGGCGCCATGGGAGAATTGCTGACGGTGCTGCTGTTCGTGTACGCCGCCTCGACCCTGGAATGGGCCAGCGTGACGGCCGGCGCGGGCCTGGCCCTGGCCGTCGTCGGCGGCCGCCTGCTGACGAAAGTCGTCGGCGTGGCCGCGTTCTCGCATGTCAGCGGCATTTCCTGGCGCAAGGGCGTGCTGACGGGCGTGGCGCTCACGCCCGTCTCCGTCTTCATCATCCTGTTGCTGGAGCACGCGCGCCAGCACGGCGTGAACTTCGGCGACGAATTGAATGCCCTGGCCGCCGTCACCCTGGGCCTGGAACTGGTCGGCCCCGTACTGGTGCAGCGCGTACTGATGCTGGCAAAAGAAACCCACGAAATCAAGGAGCGCTAAATGCCGCTGGAACCCTTTGGCCAATCGGCCGCGCTGACTTTCGGCGTCGAACTCGAACTGCAGCTGGTGAACCTGTCGGACTATGACCTGACGGCCGCCAGCCCCGACCTGCTGCATCTGCTGAACAAGAAACCGTTCCCCGGCAACGTGACACCGGAAATCACCGAGAGCATGATCGAGATCAATTCGAGCGTGCATACGCATCACGGCCCCCTGCTGGCACAGCTGCAGGAAATCCGCGACACCCTGATCACGGCCGGCGACAAGCTCAATATCGGCATCGCTGGCGGCGGCACGCACCCGTTCCAGCAATGGTCGTCGCAAAAGATCTTTTCCAAGCCCCGCTTCCAGGAAATCTCGGAACTGTACGGCTACCTGGCCAAGCAGTTCACCATCTTCGGCCAGCACGTGCACATCGGCTGCGCCTCGGGCGACGACGCCATGTTCCTGCTGCACTCGCTGAACCGCTACATTCCCCACTTCATCGCCCTGTCGGCATCCTCGCCCTACGTGCAGGGGCGCGACACCCTGTTCGACTCGGCCCGCCTCAATTCCGTGTTCGCGTTCCCGATGAGCGGACGCGCGCCGTTCACCCTGAGCTGGGAGCAGTTCTCCAACGAGTATTTCGCCAAGATGGAGAACACGGGCATCATCAAGAGCATGAAGGATTTTTACTGGGATATCCGGCCCAAGCCGGAATTCGGCACCATCGAGCTGCGCGTGTGCGACACGCCGCTGACGGTGGAACGGGCCGCCGCGCTGGCCGCCTACCTGCAGGCGCTGTGCCGCTACCTGCTGGAACAGAAGGAAGCGCCGCCGGTGGAAGACGATTACCTCGTCTATAACTACAACCGCTTCCAGGCTTGCCGCTTCGGCCTCGATGGCGCCATCACGCATCCGAAAACCTACGAGACCATGTCGCTGCGCGAAGACATCATGACCACCTTGCGCAAGATGGAACCGCACGCCGAGGCGCTGGGCAGCACGCAAGCCCTGAAGCACCTGTCGGACGTGGCCAAGCAGTGGAGCGACGCACAATACCTGCGCAAGCAGCGCAATGTGCAGGGCAGCGCCGAGGGCATGGTCGATTCCGCGATCCGCTGCTTCCGAGGCGAACCGATGAATTACTGACGCTGCACAGCATGCAAACGTACGCCGCGTAATCCGACAGCACCACCGGCCGGGCCAACAATGTTGTCGGATTACGTCCTGCGGACTAATCCGACCTACGCTTTGCAGGATACTCAGCCTCAAAACGTAGAAACGTAGGTCGGCTTAGCGGCGCAGCCGCGTAATCCGACAAGCCTGGCCAATAATGTTGTCGGATTACGTCCTGCGGACTAATCCGACCTACGCTTTGCAGGATGCTCAGCCTCAAAACGTAAAAACGTAGGTTGGATTAGCGGCGCAGCCGCGTAATCCGACAAGCCTGGCCAACGATGTTGCCGGATGACGGTCCTGCGGACCTCATCCGGCCTACGCTATGCAGGATGCTCAGCCTCAAAACGCAGAAACGTAGGTTGGATTAGCGGCGCAGCCGCGTAATCCGACAAGCCTGGCCAACGATGTTGCCGGATGACGGTCCTGCGGACCTCATCCGGCCTACGCGCTGTTCAACCCAAAAAACCACACCGCGCCGCAACCGGCATTTACAGCCACCTACCCAGCTTGTTACAATAAGTGAGAATGATTCTTATTATTGTTTAAAAATACCAGTCCACCCGGACCGGCCATGCAAGGGGAATGCGATGCCGCTGGCAGAGCCGCTACACCGCCAGGACATCGCGACACTGTACGCCGACCACCACGGCTGGCTGCAAGGCTGGCTGCGCAAGAAGCTGGGCAGCACCGCCAGCGCGGCCGATGTGGCGCACGATACCTTCCTGCGCCTGCTCGACCGCGAAGACGCTGTTGCCGCGCGCGAGCCGCGCGCCTTTCTCGCCACCGTGGCCCAGCGCGTGCTGTTCAACCATTACCGCCGCCAGAAACTTGAACAGGCTTACCTCGACGTGCTGGCGCAGCTGCCGCCCCGGCATGCGCCGCCGCCCGAGGAACGGACCTTGCTGCTTGCCACGCTGTTTGAACTCGACCGCATGCTCGATGGCTTGCCGCCACCCGTCAAGCGCGCCTTCTTATTGCGCCAGCTCGACGAACTGCCGCAGGAAGACATCGCGCGCCAGCTCGGCATCTCGCTGGCGACCGTGAAACGCCATTTGCAGCGGGCCGGCAGCGCCACGCAGGCGTGGCGGCAGCTGCAGACGCAGCATGAACACCTGCCGCCCGCCACGCACGCCACCCTGCTGCGCGCCTGCGTGCAGGCGAACGCGCCGCGCCGCCACGCCGTCAAGACCCTGGCCCTGCTGCTGGCTTGCGGCGCCTCGCTGTATGCGTTTGAACGCCGCACTCCGTGGCGTAGCTGGACGGCCGACTACCGCACGGGCGTCAACCAGCGCCGCGTCGTGACCCTGGCCGACGGCACGCAGCTCACGCTCAACACGCATAGCGCGGTGAATGTGGACTACAGCGGCGCGCAGCGCCAGATTCAGCTACTGGCCGGCGAAATCTTCATCGCCACCGGCAAGGATGCGGCGCAGCGCCCCTTCTTCGTCGGCACGCCGCACGGCAGCCTGCAGGCGCTGGGCACGCGCTTCACGGTGCGCCTGCACGATGGCTATGCGAGCGCCGGCGTGCTCGAAGGCGCCGTCGCCGTGCTGGCCGGTGACGGCGGCCAGCGCCTGGTGCTGCATCCAGGCGAAGGCGCGCATTTCGACAGCGCCAGCTCCCACCGCCAGACCCTGGCGCCATATGGCGGCGCCTGGCTGAATGGCATGCTGGTGGCGCGCGACATGCGCCTGGCCGATTTCCTCGCCGAGCTGTCGCGCTACAGCGACCATCCGCTGGGCTGCGCGCCGGCCATCGCCGGCTTGCGCGTCTCCGGCTCCTACCCGCTGGCCGACGTTGACGCCATCGTCGACGCCGTCAGCGCCAGCCTGCAACTGCGGCGCAATACCGTCACGCGCTTCTGGGGCCGGCAAGTCGTCAGGATAGAACTGGCGGCGCACTGAACTAAATTTTCTGCAAAGTGAGCTGTTTCGGCGTGCTCGCGTGACCTGGAAGATAGGCAGTCTCCATCTTGCGCAATCACGAAAGGTTTTATTCCATGCATCACGCTTCGCGTTCCCTCCTTACCCGCACCGTCCTGGCCTGCGCCCTGTCGCAGATCGGCCTGGCCCTGGCGTTGCCGGCGCTGGCCCAGGCACAAAGCCAGCAAGTGCGCGTCTACAGCATCCCGGCCGGTGCGCTGGGCGACGTGCTGACGCGCTTCGGCAGCGACAGCGCCATTTTGTTGTCATTCTCCAGCGAGTCCGCGCAAGGCTTGCGCAGCGCCGGCCTGCAAGGCAGTTATGCCGTGCACGATGGCTTCCGCGTGCTGCTGGCCGGCAGCGGCCTGCAAGCCGTGCCGCAGCCGAATGGCGGCTACCTGCTGCAGAAAATCCCCGCCAGCGCTGCCACGGCGGACAGCCGAGGCGTGGCCGTCATGGGCGGCGTCACCGTGGTGGCGGCAGCCGAGCGCAGCGCCGTCACGGGCGGCACGGGCAGCTACACGGGCGGCCCCGCCAGCGGCGCCACGGGCCTGGCCCTGACGCAGCGCGAAACACCGCAATCGCTGACCATCGTCACGCGCCAGCAGATGGATGACCAGAACAGCAATGCCGTCTCCGACGTCATGAAGAACGTCAACGGCGTCAACGTGCAGAACTACGACAGCGACCGCTGGAGCTTCTGGGCGCGCGGCTTTGCCGTCACCAATTTCCAGTACGACGGCGTCTCGGCCATCTATGACGGCGTGTACGACTGGGGCACGACCAACAGCGACATGGCCATCTACGACCGCATCGAAGTGCTGAAAGGCGCCACTGGCCTGATGAGCGGCTCGGGCGACCCGTCGGCCACCGTCAACATGGTGCGCAAGCGCCCCACCGCCGAATTCGCGGGCGCGGCCACCCTGGGTGCCGGCTCGTGGGACAACTACCGCGGCGAAGTCGATGTCGCCGGTCCCTTGAACGCCAGCCGCACGGTGCGCGCCCGCCTGGTGGGCGCCTACCAGGACAAGCACTCCTACCTGGACCGCTACACGCAGCAGAAATCCGTCGCCTACGGCATCATCGAGGCGGACCTGACACCCGTCACCCTGCTGACGGCCGGCTTCACGCACCAGAACTACAAGCCGCGCGGCTCGACGTGGACAGGTTTCCCCGTGCTGCTGGCGGACGGCTCGCGCACCGATTTCCCCACCTCGTGGAACCCGGCCACAGACTGGAGCCGGCGCGACATGCAAAACACCACCCTGTTCGCCGCGCTGGAGC
Source organism: Janthinobacterium amylolyticum (assembly GCF_051380655.1). Lineage (NCBI taxonomy): Bacteria > Pseudomonadati > Pseudomonadota > Betaproteobacteria > Burkholderiales > Oxalobacteraceae > Janthinobacterium > Janthinobacterium amylolyticum. Next base: position 240,890 of record NZ_JBNYXL010000002.1, on the reverse strand, counting down.
ACACCTTCGCCAACGAATGGAAAATCAAAATCAACGCCAACCAGCTGCGCAGCAAGCATGACAGCGTGCTCGGTTCGGCCAGCGGCGGCAATCCCGACCCCGTCACGGGCGAAGGCGCGTATTTCTTCATGGGCAAATACAAGGGCGACCGCCGCCAGAGCACCGTCAATGTCGACGCCAGCGGACCATTTACCGCGTTTGGCCGCCGGCATGAAGCCATGCTCGGCTACTCCCATTCCAGCGCGAAGCAGGACGGTCCCGTGTATGAATCAATCTATCCGCCTGTAGAAGGCAGCTATTTCGACTGGCGCGGCCAGTACGCGGAACCGGCATTTACCCGCCTGGGCAACGATAACGACAGCACGCGCCAGAGTGGCCTGTACGGCGCGCTGCGCCTGCGTCCCCTTGACGCGCTGTCCGTCATCGTCGGCGCCCGCGTGAGCAATTACCGGCAGGACCAGGACCGCACCTTCTTCGACAGCGGCACGGCGCGCATCCAGTCGCGCATCGAGGAAAACAACGTCATCACGCCATATGCCGGCATCGTGTATGACCTCGACAAGACCTGGTCCCTTTTCGGCAGCTATACCAGCATCTTCGCGCCGCAAAGCAACCGTGACGTGAACCGCAATTTTCTCGCGCCCGTGCGCGGCAAGGGTGTTGAAACGGGCGTGAAGGCTGAATTTCTCGAGGGCAGAGTCAACGCCAGCGCCGCCCTGTACCAGGTACGCCAGAGCAATGTGGCCAGCTATGTGGGCAGCGTGAATGGCGAAGAAGCGTACCAGGCCATCGACGGCATCACCAGCCGCGGCGTGGAAGTGGAAGTGACGGGCGAATTGGTCAAAGACGTGAAACTGAGCGCCGGCTACACCTACGCGCACATCCGCGACGCCGATGGCAAGCAAGTGTTTTCCACCATGCTGCAAACCACGCAGCCGGCCCACCTGGTGCGCGTACAAGGCAGCTGGCGCCTGCCGGCGTCACTGGACAAGATCACCGTGGGCGGCGGCATCAACTGGCAGAGCGGCTACTACGGCAATATCTGGAATCCGGCCATCGAGGACTATTCGCGCATCGAACAAGGCAGCTACGCCCTGGCCAACCTGATGGCACGCTACGAGATCAGCAAGAACGTCACGGCCAGCCTGAATGTGAACAACCTGCTGGATAAAAAATACATGACGGGCCTGGGCCTGTTCCAGACCGGCTTCTATGGCGAGCCGCGCAATGTGATGTTCACCCTGCGCACGAAGTTCTAGGCCAGCCCCCTAGTCCCGGTACAAGGCCAGCGCCCAGGCTGGCGGGCGCAGCTCCAGCGCCAGCGGCAAGTAGGCGGGATCGAAACGCGCCGCCAGCAGGTACACATTGGCGGCGCCCTTCGCTTCCCAGTTCCCCGTAAAGCCCTTCTCGCCTGCCGCCGCCCGCTTGCGGTCGAACGGCACGGCGCTTTTCGCGAATTCCTCGTGCGTCTTTTTACCCTGCGCATACGGCGCCAGCCAGGCCAGCGCCTCGGCCAGGCGTTGCGCTTCCGGCGCGCCATACCAGTCGTCGCCGTGCGCCCGCGCCATCAGCGCCGTCGTCAGCAGCGGCTCCAGGCTGTATGTGGTGTAGTGCAGGGCGTCGCGCTGCTCGAAATCAAAGGGCACGCCGCCGGCACCGATATTGCGCGGCACATGCGCCAGGAAGCGCTCCTTCGCCCGCGCGATCAGCAGCGCCTCGCCCGTGACATACGCGGCCGCCGTGCCGATCTTGATGCGGTGGCTATGCCAGTTATTGCGCGCCGTCGACGGCCCGCCCACCTTGACCGGGTCGCTCAGGTAGCCCTGCGCCAGGGTGCGGCAAAAAGCCCGCACCTGTTCACGCTCCACGCCATTCAGGCGTTCCTGTATCAGGTCAAAGCCCATCAGCAGGCTGGCCAGCTCCGTCTCGTCGACGGGGCTGAACGAGGGCTGATAGCCGCTGGTCCAGGCCAGCACCAGCCGGCGCGACGCCTCGAAATGGGGCATCTCGCCCGACAGCCGCCAGGCCAGCGCCTGCAAGCGCGCCTGGCGCCAGTCTTCCTGCGCCTGCTGGCTGGTCTCGCGTCCGCCTTCGCCTTTCAGCAAGCCGCCCGTGCGTACCTCGGCCATCAGGTGCACGGGCCGCGCCGCATCCTTGCGCGCCGCCTTGCGCACCTGTTCTGCGACGGCTGGCTCCACCCGCGCCTTCAGCGTGCGGGCGCGCAGAGTGGAAGTCAGCGCGAACGCCAGCGCGTCATCGCGCTGGCGTGGCGCCGCGCGCAGCCCCGTGAAGGGTAGCGCCAGCAGGGCAGCCAGCACGCTGCGCCGATGGATCAGCAGCGCACTCAAAAGCGCGTCTCGCGCGCCGCGCGCAGGAAGTTATCCAGGATGGGCGTGCAGTCGAGCAGCTCGACGCCGCCCGCCGAATGGAATTCCGGGTGCCACTGCAAGCCCATGACGAAGCGCGCGCGCTGGTAGCGGATGGCCTCGACGATATTGTCGCCCTGCGAATACGCTTCCACCGTGATGTCGCGTCCCAGATCCTTGACCGACTGATGGTGGATGGAATTGACCAGCGCCTCACCCGCCTTCGGGAACATGCCGGCCAGCGACGAGCCTTTCGGGAAGACGACGGTATGGCGGTGGCGGTCGTACAGATCGTTGACGTGCGAAGTGGCGCCTTCCACGTCCGAGGCGATGTCCTGGTACAGGGTGCCGCCGAAGCCCACATTAATCAATTGACAACCGCGGCAAATGCCCAGCACGGGTTTGCCCGCATCGACGAATTCGTGCAGCAGTTCCAGCTCGTACAGGTCGCGCGCGCGGTCGCCGCTCCATTCGGGCCGCGTGGCCGTCTCGGAATAGGTCTGTGGCGAGACATCGGCGCCGCCCTGCAGCACCAGGCCATCCAGGTGGCGCGCATAGTGGCGCAGGGTGATGTTAGACGGGTGTAGCAGGCCGCTGGTATTGACGGTCGGGATCATGAACACCAGCACGTCGCGCGACATGACCCACTGGGCGATCGACTCTTCCAGGTACTGCAAATTCTTGCTGCGCAGGCCAGTGGCGCCCGGCTCCGGGTGGAAAATGCGCGCCGAAATGCCGATGCGCAGCGTGCGCCGCATGAAGTCGCGGCTGGCCTTGTCCCGCATGGAACGATAGCGCGACGAAATCACCCGCCAGGCCAGCGCCAGCGGCGTGTCGTTATCCTTCAGGTAGCGCGGCGCGGCGTCGCGCGCGCGGTGCTCGTCATCGGGTGCCCGGCGGCCCACCCGGTCTGGCCGTGCCGGCGCTGCGGGATCGGAGGAAGGAGGAAGCTGGGGATCTTTTTCGTCTGACATGGCGGGGCTGACTGAAAGCGGAGACGTTTTCAATATAAACCCCTGCTTCCAAAAGCACGATTCAATTTTGTAACAAAAGCATACCCGCGGGGCATCCACGCAACAGCCGGGCACCGGGCGCATACAGTCTGTTTACGCCAACGGCCGCGCTTTTTAGAGCATCTTTACGCCCCCGCTGCTAATCTTGAACGTACCTCAACCACCGCTGCAAAGCCGCCATGGAAGCCCACTCCCGCCCGACCACGCAACAAGCACTGCCCCGCCGCCATCCCCGCCTGCCCGTTTTCCTCATGCATATCACCGTCGACAAAGCCTGCCTGGCACAGCTGCGCCAGCTCGTCGTACAGACCTGCGGCACGATGCTGTCGTTCATGCGCATTGAGGCGGTCGACCATGCCGAACGCATGAAAGTCTGGCTGTGCGTGACGGAACCGGCCCTGCGCATGACCATGGATGCCGTCATGCGCCTGTTGCCGGCGGCGGAATTTGGCCGCATCAGCCAGGGGAAATCCGCATGAACCAGCATGCCTGCGACCACGCCATGTCCTCAGCGCGCATCACCGCGCACTTCCAGGGCATCTGGGTGCCGATGGTCACGCCTTTCCGTGACGGCGACGGCGAACTCGATCTCGATGCGGCCCAGCAGCTGGCCAGCGACCTGGCCACCAGCGGCATCGATGGCCTGGTGGTCTGCGGCACCACGGGCGAAGCGGCCATGCTGGCAGCCGATGAACAGAGCATGCTGCTAGATAGCGTGCTCGAAGCCGTCGGCCCGCGCTTCCCCGTCGTCATGGGCGTGGGCGGCAGCGATACACGCCAGGTCGCCGCCACGGTACAGCGCTACAACGACCACCCGCTGGCGGGCCTGCTGATCTCCGCGCCCGCCTATGTGCGCCCATCGCAGGACGGCATCGTGCGCCACTTCCAGGCCATCGCCAACGCCACCGACCAGTCCATCGTGCTGTACAACGTACCGGCGCGCACGGGCGTCAATATCTCGCCGGCCACGGCCGCCCTGCTGGCGCGCGACTCGCACTTCGTCGCCATCAAGGAAGCGGGCGGCTCGCTGCAGCAGTTCGCCGAACTGCTGCTCGAGACGCGCCTGGACGTGCTGTGCGGCGACGATGCCCTGCTGCTGGCCAGCCTGTCCATGGGTGGCCATGGCGCCATGTCGGCCGCCGCCCAAGTGCGGCCCGACCTGTATGCGCAGCTGTACCACCTCGTCAGGCACGGCCGCCACGGCGCCGCCGGCGCCCTGTTCAAGGCCATGCTGCCCGTCATCCGCCTGCTGTTTGCCGAACCGAATCCCGCTCCCGTCAAGGCGGCGCTGGCCATGCAGGGCAAGATGCACAACGCCTTGCGTCTGCCGATGACGCCCATGTCTTCCGCCGGCCAGGCCGCCTTGGCCGATGCGCTGGAGCAGCTGATGCAACTGCCCGTGTGGACGGCCGCCGACAAGGCGGCGCCGCACGAAGGCTGTCTGCTGCAGCTGGTCTCCGCCGCTAATATCATGCCAGCCGTGCGCCAAGATGATCATCGCCATCACGGATGAACGGGGCGGGATGGAAAAATCCATCCTGGCCGGACGACTGGCCGCTTCGCGCGCGCTGGCCGGACGCAAGGTGCTGCTGCTCGACGCCGATCCGCGCCAGGCCGCCCTGGCGCAAGCCGTGAACCTGCGCGCCGGCGGCATGCGCGGCAGCGTGGCCGCGCCCCGCCTGATGGCCCGCGCCATCAGCGCCAAGGGCTTGCAGCCGGAACTGGAGCACCTGGTGACCTGCTATCACGACATCGTCATCGACAGCGAAGGCCGCGACTCCATGGGCAGCCGCTCGGCCCTGGGCGCCGCGCGCGTGCTGGTGGTGCCGCTGGACGGTGACGTCGGCGCCGCCGCACAGACAGGCCTGGCGCGCCGCATCGCCCATGCGCGCAGCGCCAATCCGTCACTGCGCGTGCTGCTGGCAACAGACACGCAGACGGCTGCCGCTTACGCGCTGGCAGCGCAAATTCCCGCAGCCCGCGTGGTCAGCCTGGGGCAGCTGTATTGCGCGGTTTTTAACAGCCATCCCCACGCCGCGTAGATCACCAGGCCCCTCGGGCCTGGCATCCTTTCCGGCACGAAAAAGGCGGCGCAGGCGCCGCCTTTCTGTTCACTCAACTCAGCCAGTTAAAACGTCTTGCTGACCGTCAGCAGCAGCGCCGTCTTGCCCATGAATTTGCCATTCACGGGCGAGGCGTAGGCGGTCTTGCCCGCATTCGTGCCGACCACCGCCAGCGCGCCAGAAACCACACCGAAGTCGCGCGTGATGCCCACTTTCCAGTCCGTATAGCTCGATGCGTCATTGTTTTTCACCTTCTGGTGGCCCGCATGCAGGTTGCCCATCCAGCCATTCGTCAGGTCGATATTCGCGCCGATGTCCAGGTAGGCGCTGTTCTTGCTGTTGACGATGCCGAACAGGTTCGAGACGGCATGCGAATATTTGACGTAGGCGGGGCCGTACGACAACTGGCCATAGACTTCCTGCGTATCCGCATCGGCCAGGCCGGCCACATGCTTCAAGCCGTTGTCCGCATACACATAGGCCAGCACGCCGACGTCGTAGCCGATGGCGTCGTTCAACTGGCCGCGCTTGCCCGCATACAGGTCCACTTCCACGTCGCCGCTGCCGCCCGCGTCCTTGGTCCACTTGATGGTGGAGGCCCAGGCGCCCGCATACAGGCCGGTGGGATTGTTGACGTAGTCGGCACCGCCCTGCAGCGCGGGTTTCAAACGCGTCTGCGAAATGCCGCGGTAGCGGTAGTCGGACACGCCGGCCACGTTGAAACTGATTTCATTATCCGGCTTGGCCTCCTGCGCGTGGGCCAGGCTGCCCGTCAAGGCTGTGAAGGAGGTGGAAAGGGCGAGTGCAAGCAGCGTTTTGTTCATGGTTTTTTCTTCTTCATGGGTGGTATGGGCCTTTGCCAACATGGCGCAGCTGGCCCGCCGCTGCAAAAAATGGGTAAAAATTTTAAGTAAAGCGTCCCCCCGGCGCGCGCGGCGCCTGTTTTCAAACGGGGGAAGGAGAGCGGTTTAGAGCGGCAGCAGCAAGCGGTAGCCGACCGCCGTTTCCGTCAGCAGATACTGCGGCTGGGCCGGATCGGCTTCCAGCTTCTGGCGCAGATGGCCCATGTAGATGCGCAGGTAATGGCCGTTTTCGCTGTTCGACGGCCCCCACACTTCACGCAGCAGCTGCGGATTGGTGACCACCTTGCCGGCATTTTTCACCAGCACCGACAGCAGGCGAAATTCCGTCGGCGTCATGTGCACCAGCTGCCTGTTGCGCGTCACCAGGCGGTCTTTCAGGTCGACACGCACCTCGCCGAACTGCACCACGCCATCGTCATTGGCGGCCGGCTGGCGCTGGCGGCGCAAGGTGGCGCGCACACGGGCCAGCAATTCCCCCACACCGAATGGCTTGGTCAGGTAATCGTCCGCGCCCGCGTCAAGCGCGCGGATCTTGTCCTGCTCGTCGACCCGCGCGGACAGCACGATGATCGGCACGGCCGACCACTTGCGGATATCGCTGATGAAATCGATGCCGTCGCCATCGGGCAAGCCCAGGTCCAGCACGATCAGGTCTGGCCGGCGCGTGCCCGCGTCGATCAGGCCCCGCTGCATGGTGGCCGATTCAAAAATCTGCCAGCCCTCGTCTTCCAGCGCGGAGCGCACGAAACGGCGGATTTGCGGTTCATCCTCGACCAGCAAGGCGGTGGCGGAAGGTTCGTTCATGTTGGTTTTCCTGTTTCAAAGTCTTGGGCATCATCGAGTTCCGGCTCCGGCAAGGCCGGCGGCGTGCCCAGTGGCAGGGTAAATGCCAGGGCCGCGCCCTGCCCCGGCGCAGGCTTCAGCGCATGAATGCTGCCGCCGTGCGCTTCTACGATGGCGCGGCAGATGGCCAGGCCCAGGCCCACGCCAGGCTTGTTCGATTCGCGCTCGCCGCGCGTGAATTTTTCAAAGATGGCTTCTTCGCGCCCGGGCGGCAGGCCGGGACCGTCGTCAAGCACCGTCACCTGCAAAAACTGGCCGTGCGTCCTGGCCGCGATGGTGATGGTGCTGCCCGGCGGCGTGTACTTGGCGGCGTTTTCCAGCAGGTTGCACAGCACGCGCTCGACCAGCACGGCGTCGTAGCGCACCAGCGGCAGGTCGGGCGCCAGCTGCGTCTGCACTTTGTGCTGCTGCAGTTGCGGGCCGCTGGCGCGCAGCGCGCTGCCCACCACTTCTTCCAGCGCCTGCCATTGCAGGTTCAGGCGCACATGGCCGCTCTCGATGCGCGCCATGTCCAGCAGGTTCGCCACCAGGGCGCTCATGCGCACGGTTTCGGACTGCAGCGAACGGGCCATGTCCAGCTGCGCGGGTGACAAGGCAGGGCGCGACAGGGCCAGCGATTCGGCCAGGCCCACCAGCGATGTCAAGGGCGTGCGCAAGTCATGCGACAGGGCCGCCAGCAGCGAATTGCGCAGCCGTTCGGACTCCATCTGCAGCAGCGCGCCCTGCGCCACGTCGATGTAATGCACGCGTTCGAGGGCGATGGCCGCCAGCGCGGCAAAGGTGTCGAGGTGCTGGCGCTGTTCCGGCACCAGCAGCCAGCGTCCGTGCTGCGGCGCCTGCAAGGGCAGCAGCGCCAGCACGCCGCGCGTGCGCATGGGCGCGATCAGCGGCAGATAGAAAATGGCCGACCCTGGCAAGGTATCGGTTCCCGTGCCGGCGGCCTGCGCGTGGTCGAAGGCCCATTGCGCAATGCCCAGGTCCAGCGCTTCAGCGCCAGCAGGGCTTTGCAAACGCCCTTCGTCATCGGGCAGCAGCAAGGTGGCGCGCGCGCGGAAGGCGCGTTCGATGGCGCTTTTCGTGATGTCAAAAATCTGCTCCGTCTGCAGCACGCCCGACAATTCGCGCGAAAACTCGTACAGGGCGCGGGCGCGCGCTTCGCGGTGCGAGGCCACGCGCGCCTGGAAGCGCAATCCCGCCGTCAGGTGGCCCGTGATCAGCCCCACGGCCAGCATCACTCCAAAGGTAATCACATACTGGAAATCGCCCACGGCAAAGGAAAAGCGCGGCGGCACGAAGACAAAATCGAAGCACGCCACGCCCACCAGGCTGGCCAGCGCCGCCGGCCCGCGCCCCAGGCGCACTGCCACCAGTACCACCGTCAGCAAGGACAGCATGGCGATATTGGCCAGGTCAAGATAAGGCTGCAGCGGCACCGAAGCGATGGCCGTGGCCAGGCTGGCGCCGGCCGCCAATATGTAACGCCAGTGGCGCGACGGGCGGCGCTGCGCCGGCGCCTCCTCGCCCGCCGCGCGGCGGGGCGCACTGTCGGCGGGCGGCAAGCCCACTTCGACCAGGTCGATATCGGGCGCCAGGCTGGCCATGCGCGCGGCCGGCGGCGCATTCCACAGGCGCGCCAGCGCGCCGGCGCGGCCACGCCCGACGATGACTTTCGAGATATTCGCATTGCGCGCGTATTCGACCACGGCGGCGGCGATGTCGGCCGAAGGCAGAATGGCCGTGCGTGCCCCCAGGTCCTGCGCCAGTTTCAGGGTTTTCAGGATGCGTTCGCGCTCGGGCGCGGGCAGGCGCTGCAAACGCGGCGTTTCCACATACAGCGCATGCCATTCGGCGTTCAGCTGGCTGGCCAGGCGCGCCGTGCTGCGGATCACGTGTTCGCCCCCGGCGCGCGGCCCCACGCAGGCCAGCAGCGCGGCGCCCGTCTTCCATACGGGGTTGATGGATTTCTCCACGCGGTAAGCCTGCACGTCGTCCTGCACGCGGTCCGCCGTGCGGCGCAAGGCCAGTTCGCGCAAGGCGATCAGGTTACCCTTGCGGAAAAAATTCTGCGAAGCCCGCTCGGCTTGCAGCGGCTGGTACACCTTGCCCTGTTTCAGGCGGCGCAGCAGTTCGTCGGCTGGGATATCGACCAGCACCACTTCATCGGCGCGGTCGAACACCGTGTCGGGCAAGGTCTCTGCCACGCGCACGCCCGTGATCCCGCCCACCACGTCGTTCAGGCTTTCCAGGTGCTGCACGTTGACGGTGGACAGCACGTCGATGCCGGCGGCCAGCAATTCCTCGACATCCTGCCAGCGCTTAGGATGGCGCGAGCCGGCCACGTTCGAATGGGCCAGTTCATCCATCAGTATCAGCGGCGGCGCGCGACGCAAGGCCTCGTCCAGATCGAACTCGAACAGCGTCTTGCCCCGGTACTCGATGGCTTTCAGCGGCAGCACGGGCAAGCCGTCAAGCAGGGCCGCCGTATCCTGGCGCCCGTGCGTTTCCACCACGCCCACCAGCAGATCCTGGCCATCGGCCAGCAGTTTTCGGGCGGCGGCCAGCATCGCATAGGTCTTGCCGACGCCTGCCGAAGCGCCGAAATAAATGCGCAACCTGCCGCGCGCGGCTTTCTGTTCCTGCGCCTGCACTTGCGCCAGCAGGGCGTCAGGGTCGGGGCGTTGGCTGTCGTTGGGGAGCATGTTGTATTTTAATCTTCTTGCGTAATGCTATCTTGTTATTTTGCCGTGGCGTCAAACGGCGACGTCAGTGGTGATGTCGGCTTACGCTGCGCTAAGCCGACCTACGCGTCGTTGCCGCCTTATTGCATTCGTAGGTCGGATTAGCGCTTGCGCGTAATCCGACAACATCGTTGGCCTGGACAGTGGTGATGTCGGCTTACGCTGCGCTAAGCCGACCTACGCCGACCCGCGCCGACCTGCGCCGGCCTGCGCCACGCTGCGCATCTTCGCCAGCTTACTTTGCCATGGCATCGAGCGCCAGATTCAGTTCCAGCACGTTCACGCGCGCTTCGCCAAAAAAGCCGATGTACGCGGTCTTCTGCACCTTGGCGATGGCATTTTCCACCTGCGCCAGCGGCATGGCGCGCACGCGGGCCACGCGGGGCGCCTGGTACAAGGCACCGGCCAGGCTGATTTCCGGATCCAGGCCACTGCCCGATGCCGTCACCAGGTCGACGGGAATCGGCTTGCGGTTGCCGGGATCGGCCGCCTGCAGGGCGGCGATGCGCGACTTGACGGCGTCCACCAGGGCCGGATTCGTCGGCCCCTGGTTGGAGCCGCCCGAACCGGCGCCATTGTTCGCCATCGGCGCCGTGGCCGATGGACGGCCCCAGAAATACCTGGGCGACGTGAAGGATTGGCCGATCAGCAGCGAGCCAACAGGCTTGCCCCCACGTTCGACGATGCTGCCATTGGCTTCGTCGTTGAAAGCCAGCTGCCCGATGCCGGCCGTGGCAAACGGATAGACCGCGCCGCAAATGACGGTGAGCGCGGCAAACAGGACCAGGGCGGGACGTACGATGGTGCTCATGATGATTCCTTTAGACGAGATTGAGAGCGGACAGCAGCATGTCGATCAGCTTGATGCCGATGAAGGGCAGGATGATCCCGCCCAGGCCGTAGATCAGCAGATTACGGCGCAACAGGCTGGCCGCGCCGATGGCCCGGTACTGCACCCCCTTCAAGGCCAGCGGAATCAGCACGACGATGATCAGCGCGTTGAAGATCACGGCCGACATGATGGCCGAGGCGGGGCTGGCCAGGTGCATGATGTCCAGCGCTTTCAATTGCGGATAGGTGCCCACGAAGGCGGCCGGGATGATGGCGAAGTACTTGGCGATGTCGTTCGAGATCGAAAACGTCGTCAGCGAACCGCGCGTCATCAGCATCTGCTTGCCGATTTCAACGATTTCCAGCAGCTTGGTGGGGTTCGAATCGAGGTCCACCATATTGCCCGCCTCCTTGGCTGCCTGCGTGCCCGAGTTCATGGCCACGGCCACGTCGGCCTGGGCCAGCGCCGGCGCATCGTTGGTGCCATCGCCCGTCATCGCCACCAGCCGGCCTTCGGACTGGTAGCTGCGGATCAGTTTCAGTTTGTCTTCCGGCGTCGCCTCGGCGAGGAAATCGTCCACGCCCGCCTCGGCCGCAATGGCCGCCGCCGTCAGCTTGTTGTCGCCCGTGATCATGACCGTCTTGATGCCCATGCGGCGCAGTTCCGCGAAGCGCTCCTTGATGCCGCCCTTGACGATATCCTTCAGCTCCACGGCGCCCATGACACGGCCGTCGTCGACCACCACCAGCGGCGTGCTGCCGCGCCGGGCGATATCGTCGACGGCGCGCGCCACTTCGTCCGGATACGGCTGGCCCAGCGCTTCGACGTATTTTTTCATGGAGTCGGCCGCGCCCTTGCGCAGCTGGCGCAGCTGCTGCTCGCCGGCGATATCCACGCCGCTCATGCGCGTTTGCGCCGTGAAGGGCACGAAGGTGGCGTGCAGGCTGGCCATCTCGCGTTCGCGGATATTGAACTTCTGCTTGGCCAGCACGACGATGCTGCGCCCTTCCGGCGTTTCATCGGCCAGCGATGCCAGCTGTGCCGCATCGGCCAGCTGCTGCTCCGTCACGCCAGGCGCAGGGACAAAGCTCGATGCCTGGCGGTTGCCCAGGGTGATGGTGCCGGTCTTATCGAGCAGCAGCACGTCCACATCGCCGGCCGCTTCCACGGCGCGCCCCGACGTGGCGATCACATTGGCCTGCATCATGCGGCTCATGCCGGCCACGCCGATGGCGGACAGCAAGCCGCCGATGGTGGTCGGGATCAGGCACACCAGCAGCGCGATCAGCACGGTGATGGTGACTGGCGTGCCGCTGCCGGCAGCCGCCACGGAAAACAGCGAATACGGCAGCAACGTCACGGTGACGATCAGGAACACGATCGACAGGGCCACCAGCAGGATCGTCAGGGCGATCTCGTTCGGCGTCTTCTGGCGCTTGGCGCCTTCGACCATGGCGATCATGCGGTCGATGAACGCTTCGCCCGGGTTGACGGAGACGCGTACCAGCAGCCAGTCCGACAGCACGCGGGTGCCGCCCGTGACGGCGGAAAAATCGCCGCCCGATTCGCGGATGACGGGCGCCGATTCGCCCGTGATGGCGCTTTCATCGACGGAGGCCACGCCGGCCGTCACTTCGCCGTCCGCGGGAATCACGTCGCCCGCCTCGACCAGCACCGTCATGCCCTTGCGCAGGTCGGTGGCCGGCGTGGGCAGCCAGGAGGTGCCGTATTTCGGCGTCTGCATTTTCTTTGCCATCACCGTCTGCTTGAGGGCGCGCAGCGAGGCCGCCTGCGCCTTGCTGCGGCCTTCGGCCAGCGCTTCGGCGAAGTTCGCGAACAGCACGGTAAACCACAGCCACACGGCGACGGCGACGATGAAGCCGAACGGCGCTTCACCCTGGCCACCGCTGATCCCGGCCTGGGTCGCCAGCAGGGTCGTGATGATGCTGCCCACGTAGACGACGAACATCACGGGGCTGCGCCACTGCGTGCGGGGGTCGAGTTTTTTGAACGCATCGACGACGGCGGGGCCGATCAGTGCGGAATCGAACAAAGTCAGGCTTGTGCGTGACATGGTAGCCTCTTATTTGATGAAAAGTTGCAGGTGTTCAACGATCGGGCCCAGGGCCAGCGCGGGAACGTAATTCAATACACCGACGAGAACGACGACGCCGATCAGCAAGCCGATGAACATGGGGCCGTGCGTCGGCATGGTGCCCGCATTGGCCGACAGGCGCTGCTTGCCCGCCAGCGAACCGGCCACCGCCAGCACGGGCACGATGACGGCGAAGCGGCCGAACCACATGGCAATCGCCAGCATCACGTTGTAGAACGGCGTGTTGGCGGACAGGCCGGCAAACGCGCTGCCGTTGTTGTTGGCGGCCGACGTGAAGGCGTAGAGGATCTCGGAAAAACCGTGCGCGCCCGGATTGGCCACGCCCGCCGTGCCCGGCTCCACCATGACGGCGATCGCCGTGCCCGTCAGCACCAGGGCTGGCGTCACCAGGATGGCCAGCGAGACCATCTTCATTTCATAGGCCTGGATTTTCTTGCCCAGGTATTCCGGCGTGCGGCCGATCATCAGGCCGGCGATGAAGACGGCCAGGATGGCGAACATCAGCATGCCGTACAGGCCCGTGCCCACGCCACCGAAGATCACTTCGCCGAACTGCATCAGCAGCAGCGGCACCATGCCACCCAAAGGCATGTAGGAGTCGTGCATGGAATTGACGGCGCCGCACGATGCCGCCGTCGTCACGGCCGCGAACAGGGTCGAGGAGCTGATGCCGAAGCGCGTTTCCTTGCCTTCCATATTGCCGCCCGACTGCAGGCTGCTGGCCTGCTGGTCCACGCCCAGCGTCTGCAGGGCAGGATTGGCTTGCTGCTCGGCGCTCATCACGCCGGCCGTCATGACGACGAAGATCACCGTCATGGCGGCCAGCACGGCCCAGCCCTGGCGCAGGTCGCCCACCATGCGGCCAAAGGTGAAGCACAGGCCGGCGGGAATCAAAAAGATGGCCAGCATCTGCAAAAAGTTCGACAGCACGGTGGGGTTTTCATACGGGTGCGCGGAATTGGCGTTGAAGAAGCCGCCGCCATTCGTGCCCAGCAGCTTGATCGATTCCTGCGAGGCGACGGGGCCCATGGCGATGGTCTGCGTGGTCGCCACTTGCGCTTCCATCACGGGTTTGCCGGCCGCGTCCAGCACGGGCTGGCCATCGGCCGCCATTTTCGGCGTCTCATATGCCACCTGGTCGAGCAGGGTCACTTCCTTGTATGGCGAAAAATTCTGGATCATGCCTTCGCCCATGAAGACGACCGACAGGGCCAGCGACAGCGGCAGCAGGATGTACAGGGTGGAGCGCACCAGGTCGACCCAGAAATTGCCGATCGATTTGCCCGAGCGCGAGGCAAAGCCCCGCACCAGCGCGAAGATCACGGCGATGCCGGTGGCCGCCGAGAAGAAGTTCTGGCACGCCATGCCCAGCATCTGCGTCAGATAGCTCATGGTCTGTTCGCCGCCGTAGCCCTGCCAGTTGGTATTGGCGACGAAGCTGACGGTGGTATTGAACGAGGAATCGGGGCTGACAGCGCCGAGTCCCTGCGGGTTCAAGGGCAAAAAGCCCTGCAGGCGCTGCAAGCCATACACAAAGAAGGCGCCCACGGTATTGAAGACGATCAGGGCGATAGCATAGCTTTTCCAGCCCATGCCCTTGTCGGCGCCAAGCCCGGCGGCGCGGTACAGCAGGTTTTCGCATTTTTGCAGCCAGCCCATGCCGCGCACGGGGCCATCGCCGGCGACCTTGGCCATGTACAGGCCCAGCGGATAGGCGGCCGCCAGCAGCACCAGCAGGAAAGCGGCCAATAACAATATCGATTGCGTCGTCATCACAGTTCCTCCGCCTTCAGCAGCGCCACCAGCAGATACACGAGCAGTCCAGCCGAAACCACGGCGCCCAGCACATAAAACGCATTCATTTGGCGCTCCCCAGTTTGTCGCAGGCCACGGCAAAGCCGGCCACCACGACGAAAAAAACGGCAATCAAGCCGAGATACACGAGATCCATTCCCACCCTCATACAGGTTTGTTTTGATAGTGAGCAGATTAGCCAAAAGGATCTAAAAAATTCGTAAAGACTGGGAAGGCGCCTGTAAACAAGATGTAAAAATGACGGCTTTGCCGCATAAAATTGTTCACAATTGGCGCAAAACCACGCGCGTGGCGCACAGTTGTTGCCCTGGAGTAGCGCTATTGCTCGCCGGACAAGATAGAATGCGCGAGCGTCCGCACAAGGACGCCTAGCCTGCCGCACTGCCCTCCCCCAGTGACGCTGGACGGGATATACTGTATATTCATACAGTTATCGCCGCCGCTGTCACTGCGCCGCGCAGTGTCCTGGCCTGGCGTTCCAACCCTAGTCTTTATTTAGCTTGAACACGTATGGCCACTAAAAAACCAGCATCCGACTACAGCGAATCATCCATCCGTGTCCTGAAAGGACTGGAACCCGTCAAGCAGCGCCCGGGGATGTACACCCGCACTGAAAATCCGCTGCACATCATTCAGGAAGTGATCGACAATGCCTCCGACGAGGCGCTGGGCGGTCATTGCACGCATATCGCCGTGACGCAAAACACGGATGGCAGCATCACCGTCGAAGACAATGGCCGCGGCATTCCCGTCGGCCTGCACCCGGAAGAAGGCGTGCCGACGGTGGAAATCGTGTTTACGCGGCTGCACGCGGGCGGCAAGTTCGACAAGGGTTCGGGCGGCGCCTACGCGTTCTCGGGCGGCTTGCACGGTGTCGGCGTATCCGTCACCAATGCGCTGTCCTCGCGCCTGGAAATCACCGTCTGGCGCAAGGAAAGCGACGGCAATGGCTTGCATCACATGGTGTTTGCCAACGGCGACGTGATCGAGCCACTGAATTCCCGCCCCGCTCCGCGCGACGGCAAGAAATCCGGCACGCGCGTCACCGCCTGGCCCGATCCGAAGTATTTTGATTCGCCCAACATTTCGCAGACCGAGCTGCAACGCCTGCTGCGCTCGAAAGCCGTGCTGCTGCCCGGCGTCACCGTCACCCTCACCAACGCGAAAACCGGCGATACGCAGACCTGGCAGTACGCGGAAGGCTTGCGCGGCTACCTGACCGAAACGCTGGCGCAGGTGTCGAATGGCGAAACCCTGATTCCCCTGTTCGAAGGCGCGCAGTACGCGGGCCCGGACTCGGAAGGCTTTGCCGAAGGCGAAGGCGCGGCCTGGGTCGTGGCGTGGACGGAAGAAGGCGCCATCGTGCGCGAATCGTATGTCAACCTGATCCCCACCTCGAATGGCGGCACGCACGAATCGGGCTTGCGCGACGGCCTGTTCGGCGCCGTGAAAAACTTCGTCGAGATGCATTCGCTGCTGCCAAAAGGCGTGAAGCTGCTGCCGGAAGACGTCTTCGCGCGTGCTTCCTTCGTGCTGTCGGCAAAGGTGCTGGACCCGCAATTCCAGGGCCAGATCAAGGAACGCCTCAATTCGCGCGACGCCGTGCGCCTGGTCTCGACCTTCACCAAGCCGCCGCTGGAACTGTGGCTGAACCAGCACGTCGACTACGGCAAGAAGCTGGCAGATCTCGTGATCAAGCAGGCGCAGTCGCGTCAGCGTTCGCTGCAAAAAGTGGAAAAGAAAAAGTCCTCGGGCGTCGCCGTCTTGCCCGGCAAGCTGACCGACTGCGAATCGTCTGACATCACGCGCAATGAACTGTTCCTCGTCGAGGGCGACTCGGCGGGCGGTTCGGCCAAGATGGGCCGCGACAAGGAGTTCCAGGCGATTTTGCCCCTGCGCGGCAAGGTGCTCAATTCCTGGGAAACGGACCGCGACCGCCTGTTCGCCAATAACGAGATCCACGATATCGCCGTGGCCATCGGCGTCGACCCGCACAGCATCGGCGACACGCCCGACCTGTCCGGCCTGCGCTACGGCAAGATCTGCATCCTGTCCGATGCGGACGTGGACGGCTCGCACATCCAGGTATTGCTGCTGACGCTGTTCTTCAAGCACTTCCCCGCGCTGATCAACAAGGGCCATATCTGCATCGCCCGTCCGCCCCTGTACCGCGTCGACGCGCCCGCGCGCGGCAAGAAGCCGATGCAGAAAATCTACGCGCTCGACGACGGCGAACTGCTGGCCATCGAGGACAAGCTGCGCAAGGAAGGCGTGAAACAGGGCGCCTGGTCCATCTCGCGCTTCAAGGGCCTGGGCGAGATGAACGCCGAGCAGCTGTGGGAAACGACGATGAACCCGGACACGCGCCGCCTGCTGCCCGTGACGCTCGGTGAAATCGACCACATGACGTCCGCCGCGCGCTTCAATATGCTGATGGGCAAAGGCGAGGCGGCAGGCCGCCGCGCCTGGATCGAGGAACACGGCAATGAGGCGGAGGCGGATATCTGATGATCATCGGCATCGACCTTGGCACCACCAACAGCCTGGTCGCCCTCTGGCGCGACGGCAAGGCTTCCATCATCCCCAACGCGCTGGGCGAACACCTGACGCCATCGTGCGTGAGCATCGATGACGACGGCACCGTGCTGGTGGGCCGCGCCGCGCGCGAACGCCTGCAGACGCACCCGCAGCTGACGGCGGCCGTCTTCAAGCGCTACATGGGCAGCGAAAAGAAGATCACCCTTGGCACGCAGCAATTCCGTCCGGAAGAACTGTCGTCGATGGTGCTGCGCGCGCTGAAGGAAGACGCGGAAGCCTTCCTCGGCCACAAGGTCGAAGAGGCCATCATCACCGTGCCCGCGTATTTCAGCGACGCCCAGCGCAAGGCCACGCGCATCGCCGGCCAGCTGGCCGGCTTGCGCGTGGAGCGCCTGCTGAACGAACCGACGGCCGCCGCGCTGGCCTACGGCATCCGCGACAAGGAACAGGAAAGCAAATTCCTCGTCTTCGACCTGGGTGGCGGCACCTTCGACGTATCGATCCTGGAACTGTTCGAAGGCGTGATGGAAGTACGCGCCTCGGCCGGCGACAATTTCCTCGGCGGCGAAGACTTCGTCACCGTGCTGGTCGACGCCTTTTTGGAAGGCAGCGGCCTGCGCGATGCCATTGGCAGCCGCCTGCTCGACCCGCGCCAGCAGCAGCTGCTGCGCGATGAAGCCGAACGCGCCAAGCGCCTGCTGTCGGACCAGCCGTCCGTGCGCATGGCCACGCGCTACCAGGACAAGGAATACACCTGGGAGATCAACGAAGACAAGCTGGCGCAATTGTGCGAGCCGCTGCTGGCGCGCCTGCGCCTGCCGGTCGAGCGCGCGCTGCGCGACGCTACCATCCGCGCCGCCGAACTCAATGAAGTGGTACTGGCCGGCGGCGCCACGCGCATGCCGCTGGTGCGCAAACTCGTGTCGCGCATGTTCGGCCGCTTCCCCGCCATTCACCTGGATCCGGACGAAGCCGTGGCGCTGGGCGCCGCCGTGCAGGCGGGCCTGAAAATGCGCGACGCGGCCCTCGACGAAGTCGTCATGACGGATGTGGCGCCATATTCGCTGGGCATTGCGACTTCGCGCCAGATCGGCCCGAACCAGTATGAAGGCGGCCATTACCTGCCCATCATCGAGCGCAATTCCGTGGTGCCCGTCTCGCGCACGGAAAGCATCACCACCATCCAAGACAACCAGAAGGAAATCAACTTGGCGATCTTCCAGGGCGAGTCACGCCTGGTGGCCGACAACGTCTTCCTTGGCAAGATCAACTTTCCGATTCCCGCCAAAAAAGCGGGCGAGATCAGCATCGATGTGCGCTTCACCTATGACATCAGTGGCGTGCTGGAAGCGGAAGTGACGGTGCTGGCCACGCAGGAACGCCACAAGATGATCATCAGCGACAATGCGGGCGTGATGACGCCGGAGCAGATCGAACAGCGTTTCCTTGAACTGGCCGACCTGAAGATCCACCCGCGCGAGCAGCTGGAAAACCGCACCCTGGTCACGCGCGCCGACCGCCTGTACGAACAGTCACTGGGCGACGTGCGCAACTACATCGCCGCGCATACGGCCAATTTCCAGGCCGCGCTGGAATCACAGGACTCGTCCACCATCCGCAAGGCGCGCACGGCATTGGACGAGGTGCTGCGCCAGGTCGAGAGCGAGAGCTTCCTGTAAATGGACGGCATGGATAGCGGTGCGGACAGCTGGCTGCGCAGCCATTGGGATATTCTGGGCACGGCACCCACTGGCGACGAGCGCGCCATCAAGCGCGCATATGCCAGTCGCCTGAAAGTGACGCGGCCCGAGGATGATCCGGCTGCCTTCCAAGTGCTGCGGCAGGCCTATGAATATGCCTTGCATTGCGCCGGGCAGGCGCACGAACACGCGCACGGCTCCCCTGCGCCAGCCCTTGCCGACCAGCCCGTCAGGCTGGGTGTGGCAAGCAGCTCGCCCGATGCCGTGCAACAGGCCACGCAGGCATTTCTGGCCTGGCGCGACAGCAACCATGGTCGGCCGCTGGAAAGCCTGGCGACGCTGGCCGCCAGCGACGCTTTTCTCAGCTTCGCCGTGCGCGAACAATTCGAACGCCTGGCGCTGGACTACTGCGCCAGCGAGATCTGCGGCGACGAGGAACGCGATGCCGTGGTCGAACACTTTGACTGGCAGCGGCGGCTCCAGCACCTGGAAAAGATCAACCGTGAAAACGCCCATGCCGCGATGGCGCGTTTCAATGCGGCCCGTTCGCATGAATTCCTGCTGTATGGCGGCCATCAATACAGGGCCGCGCTGAAAGCGCTGCTGGCGCCCTGCCCTCCTGCCTATTCGGGACTGCTCGGCGACAAGGTCTTTACACGCACTCTGCTGGAACTGATCACGCGATTGCGCTGGCAGCACCCGGATTTTCTGGCATGCCGCGTCAATCCCGAGGTACTCGACTGGTGGGAGCGGCATGCTGGCGCAAAACGATACTTTGTCGATACGGCCGTGTACTCCTTCGTTGCCGGGCTGGCGCTGTTCGTCATCGCCCTGGTGTTCGAGCGTATCGGGCGCGGGGAAGAGATCGAACACTTCACGGCGATGGCTTTTTTCGGCACGCAGGCGCTGGCATTCAGCACCTTTGCGGCCCTGGCATTGCGGCCGCCACGCAAGCAGATGGCCTGGCTTACGCAATTCAAGGAGCGCCATCTGGACGTTTATCTGCATCAGCGCCGCTACCAGGCCATTTGGCAACTGGGCTGGCTGGTGCCATTCGTTCTGCTGTCGCTGCCGCTGTTTTTGCCTGTCAGCTATCGGCCTTTGTCTTACGTGCTGCGACCAGGACTGCTTGTGTGCGCACTGCTTGCACTGTTTGCGGCATCGGTCGTGCTGCGCTGGTATTACCTGCTGCTGGTGATGCTGCTGGGGCTTGTATCGGCCTTGCTCATGTGGAAAAGCGGCTTTGGCGGCTATGGCAACACCGTACTGGTGTTGTTCTGTATCTGCTTGCTGGCGCAGGCTCTGCGTGGCGGACTGCCGCTGTTCCTGGCATCGGGCTGGCGGCCAGCGCGCCTGCGCGCCATGCGCCTGACGTGGCTATGCAGTGCACCGCTGGTGCCGCTCTTGATCGAGTTCGACTTGCTGCCGCCGGCGCTGGCATCCTTCGTGACCTGGCTGTGGTGCCTGAGCGGTATCCTGCTGTCGCGTTTTACACCGTCCAAGCTGCCGCCCGTCATGCTGATATGGCCGCTGCTGTTCCTGAAAGGCGGCTGGGACCATGTACGCAATTATTTCAACGCACTGCCCGATATGCGCCTGGCTTTCCTGCTGCCCTTGCTGCTGATCGTGACGATTTTCATGCTGACCAATATGTATCATGCGGAACAAGATGAACATTATTTCTGCTAATTTCCCGGCTATGGGCCGACGGAGTGATCGATGAGTGATGGCATGCATAACGGCCAGCGCAGCCTGTGGGACATCCTCGGCACGGCGCCGACGGGCGACGAGCGCGCCATCAAGCGCGCCTACGCGAAACGCCTGAAGGTAACGCGGCCCGAGGACGACCCGGCCGCCTTCCAGCAACTGCGCGACGCCTATGAATATGCGCTGCGCCATGCGCCGCGCTTTGCCGAAGAAATGGCGCAGATGCACGCCACACCGGCGACTGAACTGGCGCAGCCGGATCCGGCGGATCTGTCTGCGGCACCCGCGTCCGACTGTCAAACAGCCGCCGGCCTGGCGCCATCCGTACCACTGCAGGAGCAAGCGCCGGCAGACGAAGCGCCCGTGGAAGCCCAGCCTGAACTGTGGGGCGTGATCGCCGACGCAGGGCAGGAACATCAGGAAGCGCCTGCGGAGCTGTGGGGCGTCCCCGACGAAGCAGCGCGGGAACGCGCACGGCCGCCGGAAAAATGGGGCGTGGTCGCCATCGATCCCGTCCAGGAAGGCGCCAGCCTGTGGCAGGCATTCCTGGAGCAGTCGCGACGCCGCGACGCGGCCGCGCTGCTGGCAGGCTTCCTCGAGCGCGAGGAATTGCTCAACCTCGACGTGCGCGAGGAATTCGACCTGTGCGCGCTGCGCTATTGCGCCAGCGCCGGCTATGAGTTGTCGCTGCGCAACGCCCTGTTCGAGCAACTGGGCTGGGAATTTGATTTTTCCTACCTGGCGCGCCGCCATGGCGACCTGGTGCGCGCTGCCGTGCAGCGCTACCGCGCCGACCGCTCGTTCGCCCATTTCAACGACAACCGCGACAGCTATCCCGGCCTGGACTGCATCATGTCGCAGCAGCCGCCGTCGGCCTATGCGCGCCAGATGCTGGACAAAAAATTCAACCTGCAGCTGCGCGAGCTGCTGCAGACGATACGCTGGCATCACACCGAAATGCTGGCCTACAAACTCGACATCGACCTGTTCGAACAATGGGAACAGGCGGTTTTTTCGCGCCGCTATTTCAAGCAGACGGCCTTCGCCTCGGCGGGTCTGGGCTTCGTGCTGCACCTCATTTTGTCCAGCCTGTTCAAGGTCGCCGGCGTCAGCCTCGGCGACATGGGCGCGTATGCCAGCCTGCTGGGATGCCAGGCGCTGGCCTTTGTCCTGCTGGCCATGCACGCGCTGCGCTGGCCCGCGCCCCTGTTCGCGCGCCTGCACGCGCTGCAGGAAGCATTGCTCGAACGCCTGCCCGTGCTGCGGCAGCGTCACGGGCTGCTGCAGCTGGCCTGGATCGTGCCCTATGTGCTGTTGGCGCTATCGCTGTTCCTGCCCGAACGGGGCGAGGCGCTGCGCATCGCCACCTCGGTGGGCTTGTGCGCCTCGGCGCTGCTGGCCTATGCCATGAACCGCCAACTGCTCAACGGCGTGCTGCTCGCCGCTGCGCTGGGCCTGGCGCTGGTCGCCGCCCTGTTCATGAACGGCACGGGCTCCGCGGCACTCGTCATCGCCAATGGCGTGCCCATGATGTTTTGCCTGTTACTGCTGGCCTTGCGCAGCGCCGGCGGCCTGTATGAGGAATGCGGCTTGCCCGTGGCGCATTTGCCGCGCCTGCGCCTGGCATGGCTGGTCGGCTGCGCCGCCCTGCTGCTGCCTTTGTATCTGCAGTTGCTGCCAGCCGTGCCGCTCGGCGCCGCGCTGTATGCCTGGTCGTGCGCCGGCCTGCTGATCTCGCCCAGCGATTTGCGCTGGCGGACGGTCTGGCCGCTGGTGCTGGTGCCGTCCCTTGGCAGCTTTTTGCTGGCCGGCCAGGCCGCGCCCGTGCGCGCCATGTCGATGATGCATAACGGCGTCGAACTGGCCTTGATCGTGCTGTACTTCACCCTACGCTGCATCTATCTGCGCTACGGCGCCGCCTTATCCCGACCCGGGCTGTCATAATCAGCTCCATGAATTCAACCGCAACCACTTAACACCGAAACAAGCGCCATGTCCACACAAACCAATTTATTTGACGATGCCCAGCCTGAGCCGATCGAGCCGGATGAACCGGTATTCGACGGCGAAGCGCTGACCCTTTCCACCTTTGCCGAGCGCGCCTATCTCGATTACGCCATCTCCGTCGTCAAGGGCCGCGCCCTGCCCGACGTCTGCGATGGCCAGAAGCCGGTGCAGCGCCGCATCCTGTATGCGATGAATGAGCTGGGCCTCAATTCCACGGCGAAGCCGCGCAAATCGGCGGCCGTGGTCGGCGACGTGCTGGGTAAATTGCATCCGCACGGCGACCAGTCCGTGTATGACGCGCTGGTGCGCATGGCGCAGGATTTCTCGCTGCGCTACCCGCTGATCGACGGCCAGGGCAACTTCGGCTCGCGCGACGGCGACGGCGCGGCGGCCATGCGTTACACGGAAGCGCGTCTGACGCCGATCGCCAAGCTGCTGATGGATGAAATCGGCATGGGCACGGTGGATTTCCAGCCCAACTACGACGGTTCGACGGAGGAGCCGAAGCTGCTGCCGGCGCGCCTGCCGATGGTGCTGCTGAACGGCGCCTCCGGCATCGCCGTCGGCCTGGCGACGGAAATCCCGTCGCACAACCTGACGGAAGTGGCGAAAGCCACCGTCGCCATGATCCGCGATCCGAAGATCACGCACGCCGAACTGATGGCCATCATGCCCGGCCCCGATTTCCCCGGCGGCGGCCAGATCATCACGCCGCCATCGCAGATCCAGGACATGTACGCGAGCGGCCGTGGCAGCATGAAGGTGCGCGCGCGCTGGAAGATCGAGGAACTGGCGCGCGGCCAGTGGCAAGCTGTCGTCACGGAACTGCCGCCCGGCACCTCGTCGCAGAAGGTGCTGGAAGAGATTGAAGAACTGACGAATCCGAAAATCAAGCTGGGCAAGAAAGCCTTGTCGCCGGAACAGGTGGCCCTGAAGGCGCTGATCCTCAATTCGCTCGACACCATCCGCGACGAATCGGGCCGCGCCGCGCCCGTGCGCCTGGTATTCGAACCGAAATCGAAGAACCAGGACCAGACGGAATTCATGCTGATGCTGCTGGCGCATACCTCGCTGGAATCGTCGACTTCGATCAACCTGGTGATGATCGGCGGCGATCGCCGTCCGCGCCAGAAAGGCCTGGGCGACATCCTGCGCGAGTGGATCGATTTCCGCTTCGAGACCGTCACCCGCCGCACGGGCTACAAACTGGGCAAGGTCAAGGACCGCATCCATATCCTGGAAGGGCGCGAAGCGATCCTGCTCAATATCGACAAGGTGATCCAGATCATCCGCAATTCGGATGAACCGAAAGCGGCCCTGATCGACGCATTCAAGCTGTCCGAACGCCAGGCCGACGATATCCTGGAAATCCGTTTGCGCCAGCTGGCGCGCCTGGAAACGATCAAGATCCAGCAGGAACTGGCCGAGTTGCGCAAGGAAGAAAAGTCGCTGCAGGACCTGCTCGACAACCCGGGCTCGATGAAACGCGCCATCATCCGCGAGATCGAAGCGGACGCCAAGCAGTTCGGCGACGCGCGCCGCACCCTGATCGAGGAAGCGCAGAAAGCCGTGGCCGAACAGAAGGTGATCGACGAACCCGTCACCGTCATCATTTCGGAAAAAGGCTGGGTGCGCGCGCGCACCGGCATCGGCCACGATGCGGCGCAATTCACGTTCAAGGCGGGCGATTCCCTGCATGGCGCCTTCGAGTGCCGCACCGTCGATACCCTGCTGGGCTTTGGCAACAACGGCAAGATCTATTCGGTGCCCGTGTCCGCGCTGCCCAACGCGCGCGGCGACGGCGTGCCGATCACGACTCTGTGCGACCTGAGCGGCGGCACGCCGGGCAACGCCGTGCGCATCCTGCATTACTTTGCGGGCAATGGCGCCACCAGCCTGCTGCTGGCATCGAGCGCCGGCTATGGCTTCATCGCCAAGGCGGGCGACATGGTCAGCCGTCTGAAAGGCGGCAAGGCCTTCATCTCGCTGGACGAAGGCGATGTGCCGCTCGAACCGAAAGTCATTCCGGACGCAGCCAGCGCCGTGGCCTGCCTGACGGAAGGCGCGCGCCTGCTGGTGTTCGGCCTCGATGAAATGAAAACCCTGTCCAAGGGCGGCACCGGCGTAAAACTGATCGACCTGGAAGGCAAGGACAAGCTGCTGGCCGTGCAGCCGATCACGCAGCGCGGCGTGGTCGTTTCCGGTATCGGCCGGGCCTCGAAACCACAGGATGCGTCGCTGGGCGCCACGGCCCTGGCCGAGCACTTCGGCAAACGCGCGCGCAAGGGCAAGCAGCTGGCGGCGAAACTGAAGCCTGTATCGATGGCGGCCATCGGCTAAAAGCCGGCGGCATAAAAAAGACAGGCTTGCCTGTCTTTTTTTTCGCCAGGAAGCGGCCAGATGCTAGGGATTGCCTTCCCGGCGACGCGTCAGGCGCAGTATCTCGGGCGTGGCTTCGACGATTTCAATCACGTCCTGCTGCGCCGTCCGGGTGCCGGCCAGCGCATAGCGGCCCATGCCCAGGGGCAGCAATTGTGCGGCCGGCCCGGCGCGGGGCCGGTCGTCGGGACCGGGCGACATGCTGGTCATGCGCATGCCGCCGGCGGCCATGTTGCCGGCGCCGGCCTCGAATTCCAGCACCTTGCGCCCCTTGCGGCTGGGCGGGAAAGGAAAGGTGGCCGTGGGCCGGTACACTTCGACGCCGTCCGCATCCTCCTCGAACGAATGCGTCCAGCTGCCGCTGGGCAGTGCGGTGTTCATGCCGTGCATGCTCATTCCCCCCCTCAGAAGCACGATACCACGCCACCCAGGTTTTCATAGCCAGTCACGGAAGGCGACCAGGCCGTGCCGTTCCAGGCCTTGTGGAACAGGGCGCCATTCGTGCCCGTGACAAAGACGTCGAGGCGGTTGTCCGCCCAGGCCGTGGCGCGCGGACGCGAGGTGCACACGCCGCCCAGGTTCTCAAACCCCGTCAGGGAGGGCGACCAGGCCGTGCCACTCCACGCCTTGTGATACAGCGCGCTGTCCGTGCCGATGACGAACAGGTCAAGCCGGTTGGGCGCCCACGACACGGCTTCCACTTCGCCCACGCAGACGCCGCCCAGGCGCTCGAAGCCATCGCTGGAAGGCCCCCATTTGGCGCCGTCCCACCACTTGTGGTACAACGCGCCATCGGTGCCGGTGACAAACACGTCGAGGCGGTTCGGCCCCCAGGCCACGGCCTTCGGCGATGAAGTGCAGATGCCGCCCAGCCGTTCGTAACCGGTCAGCGACGGTCCCCATTTCGCGCCATCCCACCACTTGTGGTACAGCGCGCGGTCGCTGCCGATCACAAATACATCGAGCCGGTTCGGCGCCCATGCCACCGCTTCGGGCTGGCCCAGGCAGATGCCGCCCATGGCCTCGTAGCCGGTCAAGGACGGTCCCCAGGCGCTGCCGTTCCACCACTTGTGATGCAGGCCCCGGTCGGTGCCGACGACAAACACATCGAGCCGGTTCGCTCCCCAGGCCACGGCGCGCGGATCTCCCACGCACAGGCCGCCCATGGCTTCGTAGCCCGTCAGCGACGGTCCCCAGGCCGTGCCATTCCACCATTTGTGGAACAAGCCGCTGTCCGTGCCCGTGACGAAGACATCGAGGCGGTTTTCTCCCCACGATACTACCTGCGGCGCGCTGGTCCCGATGCCGCCCTGCGCTTCATAGCCGGTGGTGGACGGCGCCCAGGCCGCGCCATTCCAGGCCTTGTGGTACAGCGCGCGGTCGGTGCCCAGCACGAAAATATCGAGGCGGTTCGCGCCCCAGGCCAGCACCGGCGAGGAACTCTGGCGCGGCGTAGCGCCGCCACCGCCGCCACCCGTGCCGATGGTCGCGCGCGGGCCGTCGAGGCAAGCCTGCATGCGCGCCACCTGGCCCGTGGTGAACATGAACATGGCGGGATCGTCGACGTAATCCATGTAGTTCATGAACATGTCGCCATTCGGCCCGTTGCTGCAGGAAACGTGCGGGAACGATGGCTGCCCTGTATTCGGTCCTCCCTGGTTCGGCGTATCGGCCACGTTATCCGTGCCCGAGCACCCGGTGCCGTCATCGCCCCAGATATGGTTCAGGTTCAGCCAGTGGCCGATTTCATGCGTGGCCGTGCGCCCCAGGTGGAAGGGCGGCGCGGCCGTGCCGCTCGTGCCGAAGGCCGATTGCAGGATCACCACGCCGTCGGTGGCGGCCGGGCCGCCGGGAAACTGCGCGTAGCCGAGCAAGCCGCCGCCCAGCTGGCAGACCCAGATATTCAGGTAGCTGTCGGCCGGCCAGGCATCCATGCCGCCCGTCGCCTGCGCCTTGACGGCATCGTCGGCGCCAAAGGACGCCAGCGTCGTCTGGCGCCGTTCGATGCCATTGCTGGCCGCGCCGTGCGGATCGGTCGTGGCCAGCGCGAATTCCACGCGCGCATCGGCCGTCAGCGGCAGGAACGGCGCCGGCGTGCTGGCCACATCCGGATTGACGCGGCGAAAGTCGCGGTTGAGCACATCGATCTGGCTGGCGATCTGCGCATCCGAGATATTCTGCGCCGCCGTATTCCACACCACGTGCACCACCACCGGGATGTGCGTCACCCCCGCGCGCCCGGCGATGGCGCCATCGGCGGCGTACAGGCCGGCCAGGTTTTCAATCTCGTCGCGCACGCTCGCATAGCCGGGATCTTCGCTCAGCAGGCGCCGGTGCACGTCCATCGTGGCGCAGGTGCGCACCTGCGGCGTGCGGCCCCCCTGCCCGTCGCCACCTGGCCCCATGCCGCCACCATTGCCGCCGTTGCCGCCACCGCCAGCGAATCCGGCATCCATGCCGCCGCCATCGGCCGATGGCATGCCACTGCCGCCCGTCATGCCCGGCGATCCCTGCGCCTGCTGCATGCCGCCAGCGGGCATGCCGCTGGGCGCGACGCCGCCGGCCTGGTCGGCATAGGACACGCCCGGGCGCGCACCGGGCATGGCATCGCCGGCATCCGTGCCGCTGCCATCGGCCTGCACATCGCCTTCGACCGGCATGGGCTGCATGGCGGACGTGGCGGGCGCGCCTGCCGCGGAACCGGTGGCCGGCGTTTTTTTCGGTTTGGAAGTGCTCATGATGTCTCCTTGGTCTGGTTGCCAACCCACTATGGCATGGCGACAAGGCGAGCATTTGCGCGGGATCAAGACTGGCAGCGGCTTTGGCGCAAGGTGACGGACGAAAAAAAAGACAGCCGAAGCTGTCTTTTGGGTGTGCGGGCCGCAGCCCGCAAACAGGGAATTACTTGGCGGCGGCGGCCTTGACTTCAGCATCGGCCTTGGCCTTGGCTTCTTCGGTTTTGGTGGCGGCGATGGCTTTATCCTGGTTCGCCTCCACTTTTTCCTTGGCCACTTTGGCGTCCGCATTCACGGCGGCCTTGTGTGCTTTGGCATCGGCCTTGGCGGCGGACTTGTCAGCCTTGGCTTGCGCCTTCATTTTATCTTCCGGATCGGCGTCGACCACCTTGTCGTGGGCCTTGGCCTTGGTTTTATTTGCCTTGTGCTGGGCGTCGGCTTTCTTTTCGTCCGCCTTCATTTCCGCCTTGGCGACATTGGCGTCAGCCTTGGCATCGACTTTGGCTTCCTTGTTGGCAGCCTTGTTGATGTCATGCTGCGCAGACGCCTGGGCGCTGGCAACGGCTGGGGTAACTGGCGTTTGCGCGATGGCAGCGGTGGCAAACAGGGTAGCGATCAGGGTGGCGAGTAATTTGTTCATGATGAGACCTTTCAATATGGATTCGAGTTATTTTTACTAAAGGCGGGCAAAATGTTCCAAATTTGCCAGGCACCGCGCTGTTTCTTGATGTAGCGCGATGGCATGACTTCATAGTAAAGATAACTCCCACACCGCACAGTGCGTTAGCGCACTCAAGGGGAAATATGTTCAATTCGGCAAATTTCCCGCCGAGCGCCGCAGGCCACCTAAAAACTCATGCCCCCACGGCCAGCGCCGCATGGCGGGCGGCCACCCACTCTTCGTTGGCCGGTTCCACGCCCACCACGATGCGGCTGGCGTCGCTGGAAATCAGGCTGGCGTTGCGCGCATTGGCATGCGCATCGAGCACGGGGCCGATGAAGCCCAGTTCGGCGCAGATGCGCTGGCGCAGCTCCGCGCTGTGCTCGCCGATACCGGCCGTAAACACCAGCATGTCCAGCCCACCCAGCACGGCCGTCAGGGCGCCGATCTCGCGCACGATGCGGCGGATATATAAAGCCAGCGCGGCGCGAATGCGCTCGCCCGTCGCATCCTGCCGGTCCTGCTGCGCCAGCAGGATGGGCGGGTCGGCCGATACGCCCGACACGCCCAGCAAGCCCGATTCGTGGTACAGCACATGCGCCACTTTTTCCAGCGACAGCTTTTCGATTTCCATCAGGTAGATGACAGCGCCCGGGTCGAGCGAACCGCAGCGCGTGCCCATCATCAGGCCGTCCAGCGCGGAAAAGCCCATGGTGGTGGCCACGCTGTGCAGGTTCTCCATGGCGCACAGGCTGGCGCCGCTGCCCAGGTGGGCCACGATGACCTTGCCGCGCGCGACGGCGCCGAAGCGCTGCTCCAGCACCAGCGACTGGTATTCATACGACAGGCCGTGGAAGCCATAGCGGCGCAAGCCCCGCTCCCACGCATCGTACGGCAGCGCCAGCATCTGCTCGACCTGCGGCACCGTGTGGTGGAAAGCCGTGTCGAAGCACGCCACCTGGGCGATGTCGGGCCGCGATTCCAGCAGCACCTCGATGGCTTCGAGCGCGAATGGCTGGTGCAGGGGCGCCAGTGGCACAAAGCTTTTCAGGTCGGCCAATACCTTGAAGTCGATGCGCACGGGAGCGAAATATTTGCTGCCGCCATGCACCACGCGGTGCGCCACGGCGCGTAGCGGGCGCCCCGCCAGGCGTTCGACGACCTTTTCGCGGATATGCGCCAGGGCCGCATGGTGCGGCTGCTGCGGGTCCAGCTGCAGTGCCTCGGCGGGCTGGCCGCCGGCACGGTAGCTGGCGCTTTCGCGGCCGATGCCTTCGACCTTGCCGCTCCATTGCGCCTGCTGCGGCAGCACGCCGCCGCTTTGTTCGAAGAGGGCAAACTTGATGCTCGACGAGCCGCAATTGAGCACCAAGATCAGGCTGCCATCGGCGTGTTGGACGGCGGTGTTCATGGCGGCGTGCTCCGATAATGGTTGGCCAGCATCACGGCAATGGCGCACGAGGCGATGCGGCTGGCGCGCGAATCGGCGCGGCTGGTGAGAATGACGGGGATTTTCGCGCCCAGCACGATGCCAGCACTGTCCGCGTCGCCCATGTATTCAAGCTGCTTGGCCAGCATGTTGCCGCTTTCCAGGTCAGGCACCAGCAGGATGTCGGCGCGGCCAGCTACTTCCGAGACGATGCCCTTGACGGTGGCGGCGGCGATCGACACGGCGTTGTCAAAGGCCAGCGGACCGTCGAGGATGGCGCCCGTGATCTGGCCACGGTCGGCCATCTTGCACAGGGCCGCCGCATCCAGGGTGGCCGGCATGTCGGCGTTGACCGTTTCCACGGCGGCCAGGATGGCCACGCGCGGCTGGGCCACGCCGATCACGTGCGCCAGGTCGATGGCGTTGCGCACGATGTCGGCCTTCATGGCCAGGTTCGGCGCGATATTGATGGCGGCGTCCGTGATGATGAACGGACGCGGATATGCGGGCGTCTGCATCAGGAAGCAGTGGCTGATGCGGCGCTTGGTACGCAGGCCGGCGCTGGCCACCAGCACGGCCGACATCAGTTCATCCGTGTGCAGGCTGCCTTTCATGATCGCCTCGACTTCGCCCTTGCCCGCCAGTTCGGCGCCGCGCGCGGCCGCCGCATGGCTATGCTCGACATCCTCGATGGCGATGCCTTCCAGGCTCAGGCCCGCCTCCAGCGCCACGGCTTCCAGGCGCGCGCGCGGCGCCACCAGCACAGGGATGATCAGGCCGGCCGCATACGCGTCAAGCGCGCCGGACAGGCTCAGTTCATCGCAAGGATGGACCACAGCCACCTTGATGGGACCGAGGGTGCGCGCATGCTCCAGCAGGCGGCGCGTGCCATCGCCGTTGTGCAGGCGCACTTCCGGCAGGGTGGCCCGTTTGCGTTCGATCTGCTCGGCCGGCGCGATCACCTGCGCCTCGCCATCGAGCACCACGGCGCCATGCTGGTTGACGCAGCGGCAGGCCAGGGTCACGTGGCGGCTGCGCGGATCGAGGGCCGTGACGGTGACGCTGATGGCCAGGGTATCGCCCACGCGCACGGGCTGCAAAAAGCGCAGGGTCTGGCCCGTGTAGACGGTGCCGGCGCCGGGCAGGCGCGTGCCCAGCACGGCGGAAATGAGGGCCGCGCCCCACATGCCATGGGCGATCACGCCCTCGTAGCGGGTGGAAGCGGCAAATTCCGTATCCAGGTGCTGGGGGTTGTCGTCACCCGACATCACCGCGAACAGGGCGATATCGTCCATGCTCAGGGTGCGCGTGATGCTGGCGGTATCGCCGATGGCGATCTGCTCGAAGGTGCGGTTGCGCACGATATTCAAATCATCGTCTTGGGTGGTGGTCATCTTGGCCTTCTAGGCAGTGGTAGTGTTCTTGGCAGGTTTGGCTTTTGGCTTCGTCGTCGGTACGGCTGCTGGCCTTGATTCTGCCACGGCAGGTGGTTGCGCCTTGTTTTGCGCCTTCGCGGCGCGGTCGAAGACGTCGAGCATCTGCCGCAGGCTCGCTTCCTCGTCCGGTGTCGGCGCTTCGGGCACCTGCAGCACCTGCTGCAGCCATTCGGCCAGCGCGCGGATGGATTCCGGTTCGGCGCCCGACAACAGTGTCGGCAGGGCAGCGACGGCGGCATCGAAGTCATGCATCATCAGGCGCGCCTGCTGGCGCACGATGTGACGGAATTCCTCCATGCTGAAGTCCTGCCGGTACTGCGGCTTGATCAGTTTCAGCGCCAGGTTGACGCGGCGCTCGTCGGCAATCATGCGGAAGCGGTAGATATAGAACAGCGCGCGCACGGCCGCTTCCACCAGGCCGCCCCGTTCCATGTCTTCTTCCATCTTGCGCGTTTCGCAGCGCACGTATTCGCAATGCTCGGGCGAGATGCCGGGATGGGGGCGCGGCGGCGTGGCGTCGCTGGGGCTCAGGCCCGCCAGGGCCTGCACCAGCGGCGAGCCGTACACCATGTCGAAGGTGGCTTCCTGCATGCTGTCGCGCCAGTCGCGCCAGCTGTTCAAGCCTGCCGTGATGGCGCCGGACACCGCCTCCTGCATGGCCAGCAGCGGATTGTCGGGCGCCACCGGCTGGCGGTGCGCGCGCACTTTTTCCGCCTCTTTTTCCACCAGCCTGGCCAGCGGATTATGGTCTGTCCAGCGTTCGTACGACACGCGCAGCGGATGCGACAGCTGCAGCAAGCGCGCCGTTTGCGGCGTCACCATGGCGCGCACCCAGGGCTGCGCGATGGTGCGGTACAGGGCCAGGTTGACTTCGGAAACGCGCGCGGCGGCGGCGAACTTGCGGTCGTTTTCCACGCTGGGCTGCACGATGGCGCGCACGTCCTCGATGCTGCGGCGCTCCACCTGCAGCACATAGTCGCCGCTTGCCAGGTCGGCGTTCGGCGTGTCGGGCGTCTTGTCGACGATCAGCGCCTGGTAGATGCCGGACGGCAGCAGGTTGATCAGGTCGATATTGCTGGCAAATTTCTGGTGCTCCTTGCGTCCCACCTTGGCCGAAACAAAAATACCCAGATGGCCGATGCTGTCATGCACGGCGTAGACGATAGTCTGGTCGTGCATCAGCACATCGTTGTCGTCGCGGTACAGGTCCGTGATCCAGCCCAGCGCCTGCGGCGGCGGCGTGATGTTGTCGCCGTTCGAGCAGAACACGACGATGGGCGAACGGATATTGCGCAAGTCCAGGCGCACGCCGTCGGAGGTGATCAGTTCGGCCGTCGCCAGGCGGTTGCCGATGAACAGATTGTCGACGATGTACTGCATCTCGACGTCGTTCAGGAAGACGTGGCCGCCCCAGTATTTTTCAAATTCCAGGTAGCGCGGCGCTTCCGTGTCGATGTTCGCGTACAGGTTGTACTGCTTGTTCCACAGGGTGTTGGCCGGGTTCAGGTTCTCGAAATTCTGCACCAGGCTGGCGCCGTCGAAACGGCCGTTGCCCAGGTCGCCCGCCAGCGCCGTGGCCCAGCTGCCTCCCATCAGGCCGCCCGCATAGCGCATCGGGTTGCGGCCATGCCAGCCGGCCCAGTAGGACACGGGCGCGCCAGCCACGATGATGGGGCCGAACAGGTCCGGGCGCATGGCCGCCGTCATGAGGATTTGCCAGCCCGCCTGGCAATTGCCGATGACGACAGGCTTGCCCTCGCTGTGCGGATGCAGGGCGATGACCTTTTCCAGGAACTGCGCTTCCGCATGCATGACGTCTTCCACCGTCTGCCCCGGTACCGGGTCGGGCAGGAAGCCGATGAAATAGCAGGGGTGGCCGGCGCGCAGGGCCACGCCGATCTCGCTTTCCGCCTTGAAGCCGCCGATGCCGGGGCCGTGGCCGGCGCGCGGATCGACGACGACGAACGGGCGTTTCGATGGATCAGGTTCGGGCGCGTCAGGCGTCAGGATGCGCGCCAGGCCATAGTTGACGGGTCGCGCCAGCTCCAGGCCCGACATCACCAGTTCGGCGGGGAAATCGAGCACGTTCGGTACTTCTTCGGCCAGGTGTTCCTGGTACTGGTTGCCGCGGCGGCGCATCACGTCCGCATACAGCACGATGCGCTGCCACGAGTCGCGCGCATAGTCGCCCAGCATGCCCAGCGACGGCAGGCCGCCGGTGGAGAAAAATGGTGCAGCTTCGGTTTTCATGGCTATCCTTTTCATGCAAACACACGCCGGACCATTCCGGCGCGGGGGCTACGCCATCTGGCTGATGGTTTTGCGAAAACGGGCAAGGGCAAACGTGAACAGGGCCGTGCCGATGGCCAGCAGGGCCAGGAACGGCTTCCACACCACGTCGATGCCGGCGCCGCGGTACAGGATCGCCTGGCTCAATTCGACGAAATGCGTGGTAGGCGCGATCAGCATGATGTTTTGCACCAGCTGCGGCATGCTTTCGCGCGGCGTGCTGCCGCCCGACAGCATCTGCAGCGGCAGCAGCACGAGGATCAACAGCATGCCGAACTGCGGCATGCTGCGCGCCACGGTGGCAAGGAAAATACCCATCGAGGTGGTGGCAAACAGGTGCAGCGCGGCGCCGCACAGGAACAGCGCGATCGAGCCTTCGATCGGCACATGCAGCATGCCGCGCACCACCAGATTCAGCGACAGGGCGGCGGCCAGCAGCACCACCAGGCCCATGGACCAGACCTTGCCCAGCATGATTTCGGCCGGCGTCACGGGCATCACCAGCAAGTGTTCGATGGTGCCGTGTTCGCGCTCGCGGATCAGGGCCGCACCAGTCAGGATGATCGACAGCATCGTCACCTGGTTGATGATTTCCATCAGCGAGCCAAACCAGGCCTGGCTCAGCGAAGGATTGAAGCGCGCGCGCATCACCAGTTCCACGGGCGACACCGTCGCGCCCCGGTAGCGTTTGGCGAATTCGGAGATTTCACCGGCGACGATCTGCTGGATGTAGCCGCTGCCGCTGAAGGCCTGGCTCATGCGCGTGGCGTCCACGTTCAGCTGCAGCTCCGCCTGGCGCCCGCCAAGTACATCGGCCTGCAGCTTGGGCGGGATCGTCAGCACGAAGGTGTACTGGCCCGCGTCCAGGCCCGCGTCGACCTGGCTCTGGTTGATCATGGCCGGCGGTGTGAATTGCGGCGGGAAGAAGGCCGAGGCGATGCGCCCGGACAAAGGCGAGCCATCCTCGTCAACGATGGCGATCGAGGCCATGTGCAGGGTTTCCGGCTTGGCCGTGGCGGCCACGTAGATCGCCAGGGTAAAGGTGTAGAGGATCAGGATCAGCATCATGGGATCGCGGATCAGGCTCCAGATTTCCTTCACGCCCAGGCGGTAGATGTTTTCAAGGTGGCGCATGTCAGCTCTCCTGTTTCTTCAGCAGCGCCACCGTCACGCCGAGGATCACAGGGATTGCCACGATCAATGGCCAGAACGAGGCGTGCAGGTCACCGAAGCCCAGCGCCTTGTTGAACACGCCGCGGCTGATATTGAGCATGTGCGTGGCCGGATACATCAGGCCGATGGCCTTGCCCACACCTTCCATCGACGAGACGGGATTGAGCAGGCCGGAAAACTGGATGGCCGGGATCATGGTGCCGATCATGGTCACGAACAGCGCGGCGATCTGGCTGCGCGTAAACGTCGAGGCAAACAGGCCGATGCCGGTGGCGCAGACATTGAAAATGAAGGTGGCGCCGATCAGGGTCGGCAGGCTGCCCTTGATCGGCACGCCGAAGGCGGTGACGGCCAGCAGGGCCATGAGGATGAAGTTGAACATGGCCAGCACCACGTACGGCACCTGCTTGCCGAGCAAGAATTCCAGGCGCGTGACGGGTGTCACGTACAGGTTGATGATGGAACCGAGTTCCTTTTCGCGCACCACGGACAGCGCCGCCAGCATGGCCGGCAGCATCAGCAGCAGCAAGGGGATCACCGCCGGCACCATGGCCGGCAGGCTTTTCACGTCCGGGTTGTAGCGGTAGCGCGTCTCGATGGCGACGGGGTTGTTCATCGTCACGCCATAGCGGTGCAGGGCCTGGTCGGCCAGCCACAGCTGGTGCATGCCCTGCACATAGCCTTGCACGGTTTCGGCGCGCATCGGCATGGCGCCATCGATCCAGGCGCCCACCTGGGCCGGCGCGCCGCGCTGCACGTCGCGCGCGAAGCCGGGCGGGATCTCGATGGCCAGCGACAGTTCGCCGCTGCGCATGCGCTGGTCGATATCGGCGTAGTCGCGCAGGGGCGGGCGCTCGATGAAGTAGCGCGAGCCGGCCAGGTTGTTCGCATAATTGTGGCTCAGGGTCGTCTGGTCGTGGTCAAGCACCGCATACGTCAAGTCCTCGACGTCCAGGCTGATGCCGAAACCGATGACGAACAGCAGCAGCACGGAGCCGCCCAGCGCCAGGGTCAGGCGCACGGGGTCGCGCCGCAGTTCCAGCGTTTCGCGCCACATGTAGCTGAGCATGCGGCCCAGGCTGAAGCGGCTGCGACGGTGTTCGGGCGCGGGCTTGGCCACCTCGGTCGCTGGCGTGGCCAGGGTGCTCTGCGCCTGGGGCGGCGTGGCGCCGCCCGCCTCCTCCAGGTAGGAAATGAAGGCGTCTTCCAGGGTGGCGCTGCCGCGTTTTTTCACCAGTTCGGCCGGCGCATCGCTGACCAGCACTTTACCCGCATGCATCAGCGAGATGCGGTCGCAGCGCTCGGCCTCGTTCATGAAATGGGTGGAAATGAAAATCGTGACGTGGTCGCGCCGCGCCAGCTCGATCATCAGGCGCCAGAAATTATCGCGCGCGATGGGGTCGACACCGGACGTCGGCTCGTCGAGGATCAGCATTTCCGGCTTGTGCACCATGGCCACGGCCAGCGACAAACGCTGGCGGATGCCCAGCGGCAGACTGTCGGGCAAATCATCCATCACTTCGCGCAAGTCGAAGCGCTGCGCCATCTCGTCGACCCGCGCGGGGATCTCGCCTGCCGGCACGTGGAACAGGCGCGCGTGCAGCACCAGGTTCTGGCGCACCGTCAGTTCGCTGTACAGCGAGAAGGCCTGCGACATGTAGCCGACCCTGCGGCGCGTGTCGATATCGTTGGAATCGACTTCCTTGCCGAACAGCCAGGCCTTGCCTTCCGTGGCCGGCAACAGGCCCGTGAGCATCTTCATGGTGGTCGACTTGCCGCAGCCGTTCGAACCGAGGAAGCCGAAGATTTCACCGCGGCCGATGCGGAAATTCACATGGTCGACGGCGGTAAAATCGCCAAAGCGCATGGTCAGGTCTTTTGCCTCGATGGCGACATCCTGCGCGCTGGCCGCATCCAGCGGCGTAATCACCACGGGCTGGTGGCCCGCGCGCTTGGCCTCGGGCAGCAGCTTGATGAAGGCCGCTTCCAGGTTGCCGCTTTCGGTGCGCGCCAGCAGTTCGGCTGGCGTACCCGTGTCGAGTACCTTGCCGTCATCCATGGCGACCAGCCAGTCGAAGCGCTGTGCCTCGTCCATGTAAGCGGTGGCCACCATCACGCTCATTTGCGGGCGCTGCACGCGGATGCCGGCGATCAGGTCCCAGAACTGGGCGCGCGCCAGCGGATCGACGCCGGTGGTCGGCTCATCGAGAATGAGCAGGTCGGGATCGTGGATCAGGGCGCAGCACAGGCCCAGCTTCTGCTTCATGCCGCCCGACAGCTTGCCCGCCGGGCGCGCCAGGAAAGGGTGCAGGCCCGTGCTCAGGGTCAGCTGGTCGATGCGGCGGCGCCGTTCGGCCGCGTCATGGCCGAACAGGCGCGCGAAAAACTGCAGGTTTTCCTCGACCGACAGGGTCGGATACAGATTCTTGCCCAGGCCTTGCGGCATGTAGGCGATGCGCGGGCAGACGTCGTCGCGGTGGCGCGCGTCCTGCATGTCGCCACCGAGGGCCATGACAGTGCCCTGTTGCACGGCGCGGGCGCCGGCCACCAGCGACAGCAAGCTCGATTTGCCCACGCCATCGGGACCGATCAAGCCCACCATGCGCCCGGCCGGCACGTCCAGGTCGATGGCGTCGAGGGCTACCGTCTTGCCGTAATGCTGGCTGACGCCCTTGATGCTGACAACAAAGGAAGTGGCCGCTGCACTCACTGCGGAACCTTCGCCGTCAGTTCAGCGGGCCATGGCTGCTTGGCATCGAGACGCACCCAGGCCACGCCGGGCAGCCCCACCTTGACCAGCGCCAGGTGCTTTTGCAGCAGTTCGCGGCTGATCTGCGCTTTTACCCGGAACATCAGTTTCTGGCGTTCGCTGGCCGTTTCCACCGTCTTCGGCGTGAACTGCGCGCTGGCGGCGACAAACGAGATCGTCGCCGGAATCACGTAACTGGGTGCCGCGTCGAGGATGATGCGCACTTCGCCGCCCAGCGCCACCTTGCCGGCCGCCGTCTCGGGCAGGAAGAAGGTCATGTAAACATCGGACAGGTCGACCAGGTTGAGCACCTTGCCGCCGCCCGCCAGCACCTCGCCCTGCTGCGCCACCAGGTATTGCACGCGGCCGTCGCGCGGCGCCGTCAGCTGGCCATCGGCCAGGTCGGAATCGATGCGCGCCGTGGTTGCCTCGGCGGCCACGACGGCCGAACGCGAACCGACCACCTGCGCCCTGGCCGCGTCGATGGCCGCCTGCGCCGCCGTCACTTGTGCCTTGGCCGCGTTCAGGGCGGCGGCCACGCTGCGCACGCGGGCGCGGTCGTCGTCGAGTTCCTGCACCGAGGAAGCACCCTCTTTCGACAGGGTTTCGGAACGGGCCAGCCGGCGGCGCGCCGCATCGAGTTCGCTTTCGCGCTGTGCCACCATGGCCAGCGCGGCCGCCTTGTCGCTTTCGCGCACGGCCACCTGCGCCTGTGCGCCCACCACCGCGTCAGACGCCTGCTGCTGGCGCGCGCGCGCTTCGTCGCGCTGGGCCGTCAGCGAATCGACCTGCATGCTGGCCAGCGGCTGGCCTGCCTTGACGAAGTCGCCCTCGCGCACGAGGATTTCCTTCACGCGGCCGGCCAGCTTGGTGGCGACATCGATCTCGGTCGCCTCGATGCGGCCATTGCCGCTGACGAAGCCTTCGCCGGGACCCGTGGGACGCATTTTTTGCCAGGCCACATAGCCCAGCACGAGTACGGCCACGACCAGCGCGGCGGGAATGATTTTTTTCTTCAGTTGTGGAGTCATGGTGTCGGCGATCGCAATGAATTGGTGGACGTGGCGGCGGTGGCGGCAGTGTTGGCAGGCGCGCTGGCAGGGGCGCCGCCGCCCAGGGCCGCATACAGGCTGACCTGGCTGGACAGCAGCGCGCGGCGCGTCTGCACCAGTTGCTGTTCCACCGTCAGCAAGTCGCGCTGTGCGTCGAGCACTTCCAGGTAGGGCGCGGCGCCATTGTCATAGCGCAGTTTGGCCAGGCGCGCGCGTTCGCTCTGCGCGGCCAGGGTCGTCTTGCCGATATCGACCTGCAGCGCCAGCCAGCGCCGATTCGACAACGCATCGGCCACTTCGCGGAAAGCGCCCTGCACGCTTTTTTCATAATTGGCCACGGCCACGTCGCGGCGCACCTCGACCAGGTCCATATTGGCGCGCAGGCGGCCCGCGTCAAAGATCGGCAGCACCAGGCGCGGCGCGAAATTCCACGCGCCGCTGCCCGCATCGAACAAGCCGCCCAGCTCCGCGCTGGCCGTGCCGTAAGCGGCAGTCAGGGAAATGGTGGGGAAAAAGGCGGCGCGCGCGGCGCCGATATTCGCCTGCGCGGCGCGCAGCTGATGCTCGGCCGCCACCAGGTCGGGGCGCTGCGTGAGCAAGGCCGATGGCAGGCCCGCATGCAGCGGCTGCAGCACGCTGGCGTCGTCGAAGCGGCGCAGCTCACCAGCCACCGGCGCCAGGTCGACAGGACCGCCCACCAGCTGCGACAAGTCGTGCGCCTGTACGGCGCGCGCCTGTTCCAGCTGTGCCGACAGCGACAGTGCCTGGCTGAGCAGGGTTTCCACCTGCGTCAGGTCCAGCTTGGAAATCGCCCCCACTTCAAAGCGGCGCGTGAAGATGCGCAGCGATTCGGCGCGGCTGTCGACCGTGGCGCGCGCCAGCGCCACCCTTTCATCGAGTTCGCGCAAGCCCAGGTAGCCATTCGCCACCTGCGCCACCAGTGCCATGCCGACGGCGCGGCGCGCCTCGTCGCTGGCCAGCAGGGTTTGCAGCGCGCTGTCCTTCAGGCTGCCCACCCTGCCCCAGAAATCAAGTTCCCAGGCGCTCACGTTCAAGCCCACCTGGTACTGCGCGCTTGTCATGGGACGGCCCGTCAGGCTCAAGTCGCCTGGCACGCGCGTGCGGCTGCCTTCCGCGCCCAGCCCCACGGTGGGGAACTGTTCCGCGCGCTGGATGCCATACGCGGCGCGCGCCTCTTCGACGCGCAGGGCGGCGATGCGGATATCGCGGTTGCTGGCCAGCGCCTGCGCGATCATGGCCTGCAGGCGCGCATCGGTGTAGTAGCTTTGCCAGGCGATAGCGGCAGCCTGGGCGCCGGCGGGATCGTTTTCCGGATACTGCGCCGCCACGGGCAGCGGCGGCGGCGCGTACGGCGGCGCCATCGAGGCGCAGCCGGCCAGCAGCACAGCGGAGGCAACGGCAGCGGCCAGGGCGGCCACCCTGGCGCGCGGGGAAAAAACGGGAACAGCCATGGTCATCATCTTCCAGTCAGTTCAGAATGTTGTAGCCGCCATCGACATACAGGGTGCCGCCCGTGATGGCGCACGCGCCGTCGCCGGCGAGGAAGGCGCACAGCGCGCCCACGTCCTCGATCGTGGCCAGACGCCGCAAGGGCGAGCGTTCGATGGCGTCGGCCATCAGGCGGTCGAAATGGGCGATGCCGGAAGCGGCCCGTGTCTCGAGCGGCCCCGGCGAAATGGCGTTGACCCGGATGCCGGCAGGGCCCAGCTCCGCCGCCAGGTAGCGCACGGACGCTTCCAGCGCCGCCTTGACGGGACCCATCATGCCGTAATCGGCGATGACTTCTTCGGCGCCCAGATAGCTCATGGTCATCAAGCTGCCGCCGTGCGGCATCAGGGATTCGGCCAGCTTGGCCATGCGCATGAAGGAGTGGCAGGAAATGTCCATCGCCTGCGCGAAACCGTCGGCGGAGCTGTCCGTGACGCGGCCATGCAAGTCCTGCTTCGGCGCATAGGCGATCGAATGGACGACAAAATCAAGCCGCCCCCACTGCCGTTCGATCTGCGCGAATATGGCTTCCAGCTGGCCCGGCACGGACACATCGAGCGGCGCCATGATGGCCGCCTGCACTTGCAGGGCCAGCGGTTCCACGTGCGGGCGCGCCTTGTCGTTGAGCCAGGTGACGGCCAGCTCGGCGCCGGCCGCGCGCAACGCGCTGGCGCAGCCCCAGGCGATGCTTTGCGCATTGGCGATGCCGACCACCAGCCCCCGTTTTCCTTGCAAGGGCAGCGACTGCGGCAAGGGCGCGCTCACGGCTTGCTCGGACGCAGCGCGGGCCACGGCGTGGCGGCATTCACGCATTGCACGGCGCCGGCGCACACGGAAGCGGCACAGGTGGCCAGGGTGACGCCGCCGGCGCGCGCATACGGCAGTACGATGGGCGTGTGGGGATGGAGGGTGCTGCATGCGTCAGGCGCGGGGATATGCATCTTCATGTATCTGGCTTCCGTCACTGAAATTCGAGGCCGGCACCACGCCGTGTAGCGGCTGGTACGGGGCGAAAATTACTCTACAGCATTTAGACGCGAGATTTACAAGAAGTCCGATCCGCATGCAGAAGGCTTTGAGCGAGGTCAACTATAAGTGCGATTGCGGCGATGCAACATTGATGTACATCAAATTCTACCTCAATAGTATTTAAATGAAACAAATTGTAAGCAATCGAATCGCGGTATTTATTTAATAACTATTGTAGTGCGGCGAGAAGGAAAATTGCTCGCGCCACGCAAAGTGGTATTGCCGTATAAATAGGGGAAGCAATGGTATTGCAGGAGGGAAATTGAGCGGAAGAAATGAAAATGGGTGCCATGCTATTGCAATGCAACATGGCATCCCATTGATTACTGCAGGAACTATTCTCGCTTAGCGCACGGTGGCCGGACGCGTATACAGGTCGATGATGGTGCTGATGCCATCCTGGCACACGGAGCAGAACGTCTCGCTGCGGTCGAACATGATGCATTGCATTTCGGGCCGGTAGTAGCCGGACGATTCATAGTTCGCGCCCTCGAAGGCGCCCACCGCATGGCGCTGCGGCGCCTTGGAAAACAGCTGCTGCGTGTACGCCAGGTCGGCCTTGAACAGCGCACTCATTTCGCTTTCCGGACGATTGGCAGCGCGCAGGGCGGCGCGCTGCTGCTGGTACTCGCGCGCATGGCTGTCGTAGGCTTCCTTCGGCCATGGCGTCGGCAGCGGCGTGCCGGCCTTCACGTGGCTTTTCCATTTCAGCCTGGCCGGATCGCGCAAGGCCGTGGCGTTCGGTTCCCACGGTTCCTGGCGCTCGCCATTCGACTGGTAGGCCACGGGCGAGGTGTAGTACTCGTCGGCCAGGCCGGCGAAATGGTGGCCGAATTCATGCACGAACAGGTAGTCGGCCCAGTCGCTGTTGGCTGCGGCCGTGCTGAACTGGCCGAAGATGCCGCCACCGCCGTAGGTATCGTTGTTGACGAGGATTTCGATGAATTCGTAGGGCGCGTACTGCGCCAGGTCGCGCAGGGCGCGGTTGTCCGTCGTCAGCACATAGCGCTCGCTGCCAAAGATGTCGTAGCGCGTGCCCAGCGGCGAAGCGTGGTGCACGCCCGTCGATGGGCGCGACACGCCCGATTCCTGCGTCGGCGCGGCCATGGCCCACACGTTGAAATCCTTGGCGCGCTCGCGGAATGGCGAGACGGTAAACAGGTGCTCGGCCAATTTGCGCGCCGTCGCCTCGAACTTGCCCATTTCAGCCGCCGTGTACCCATCGCCCATGATCAGGAGATCGACCTTGTCGGGCGACGGTCCACTGATGCGGATGGGGATCGGCTTGACGGGCGCGGGCGGCTGCTTGCGGATCACGTCCTGCGCGGCCGGGTCGACATCCGTGCTCCACACAATGGAAAACAGGCCGCGCTCGTCGCGCTTGAGGATACGCACGCGCACGGGCTGCTGCGGCTGCGGGAAGCGCACCGATTCCTGGAAGGCGCGCGTGGTGGTCTTGGCTTCATCGGTGCTGGCCCATTCGCCGAAGATGGTGGAAAAACCGCGCGAGTACAGCACCTTGCCCGACTTGATGTCAACCACTTCCAGCAGGTTGTTGCCACGGTTGCTGTCATCGATGGTGCGCGCCATGTTGCCAGGCCATGGCAGCGGTTCGACCAGCACGCGCTCGACCGCATAATGTTCGCCCAGCGCATTGCCGCTGTGCTGGTAATCGAGGCGCATGGTGGCCGGCTGCGCCGCATTGGCAGCCCCATTGGCAGCTTGCGCAACGGGTATCATACCCGCGGCCAGCGCCAGCGCGCAGAGGAAGGATCGGATCGGTGTCAGCTGCATGGCATTCCTAAAACGGTAGAAAAACAGGTGAAGGGAGCGGTTTCCCGAACAATCGGCGGCCCTGCCGGCGGGCCTGCGAAAAACCG
Source organism: Janthinobacterium amylolyticum (assembly GCF_051380655.1). NCBI lineage: Bacteria > Pseudomonadati > Pseudomonadota > Betaproteobacteria > Burkholderiales > Oxalobacteraceae > Janthinobacterium > Janthinobacterium amylolyticum. Next base: position 197,968 of record NZ_JBNYXL010000002.1, on the reverse strand, counting down.
CTGCGGCACATTGTAGCGACAGCTTGGAGGCCTGCAAAGCCTCCATTGCAGCAGATGTCCTTGACCTCCCGGCAAGGCCGGATTATATTAGATTGACCAGTCTACTAATGGAGTAAAGCAGCATGCGCACCATCGATCCCGGCAAGCACGCCGCGCGCCGCGCCGCCATCCTGGCGGCGGCGCGCCACTGCTTCGCCCGCAAGGGCTTTCACCAGACCAGCACGGCCGGCATCTGCGCGCAGGCGGGCATGAGCCCGGGCAACCTGTTCCACTATTTCGCCACCAAGCAAGCCATCATCGCCGCCATCGTCGAGCAGGAAGGCAGCGAGACGGCCGCGTATTTCGACGAACGCCAAGGCGGCGCCGACGCCTACGGCGCCCTGCTCGACTTCATGGACATGGTCCTGGCGCTGGCGGCCGACGGCGACTTTGCCGGTCTGGCACTGGAGATTGCCGCCGAAGCGCTGCGCGACGCGGATATCGCCGCCCGCGTGGCGCGCAACGACGCCACCTTGCGCGCCGGCGTGCAAGCCTTGCTGGAAAACGCGGCCGCGCAAGGCCAGGCCGATGCCACGCTCGACATGGCGCAAACGGCCAGCTGGATCGCCACGCTGGTCGACGGCATCTTCAACCGTGTCGCCGTCGACCCGCATTACGCGCCGCTGGCGCAGCGCGACAGCCTGCACGTACTGCTGGCGCGCTTCCTGCGCCCTGCCCTGGCATGAGCGCCGCCATGACGGTCGCACCGGTGCGCATCGCCGACGTCGACGCCCTGCGCGGCTGCGCCCTGTTCGGCATCCTGGTCGTGAATATCTGCGCCTTCGCCACGCCGTGGTTCGGCCTGGGCCTGACCGACCCGGCCTTTCACGGCGGCGTGGACCGCGCCACGCATTTCCTCGTCGCGCTGCTGTTCGAGACCAAGTTCTACCTGCTGTTCTCCTTTTTATTCGGCTACAGTTTTACCCTGCAGATGCAGGCGGCCGCGCGTGCCGGCGCACCGTTCGCGCCGCGCATGCTGCGCCGCCAGACGGGCCTGTGGCTGATCGGCATCCTGCACGCCGTCGTCCTGTTTCATGGCGACATACTCACCACCTACGCCGTGCTGGGCATCGTGCTGCTGGCGCTGCACCGCTGCGGCGAGCGGGCCGCCCTGAGCCTGGCCCTGATGCTGGTCGGCGCCTGCGTGGCATTCTGGGCGGCGCTGGCCTGGCTGCAAGGCATGCAGCCGGCGGACGGCGCGGAACATGCCCTGGCGATGGCGCAAAAAGCGGCGGCCGCGCTGGCGGCCTACCGTGGCACGCCGGCCAGCGTGGTGGCGCAGCATGTGCGCGAACTGGGTGAAATCTGGATTGTGCTGCTGCTGGTACAGGCGCCATGCGCGCTGGCCATGTTCCTGTGCGGCCTGGCCGCCGGCAAGCGCGAACTGCTGCTGCATGCCGCTGACTATCTGCCGCTGCGCCGCCGCCTGCAGTGGGCAGGCGCGCTGGCAGGGCTGCCTGGCGCCGCGTTTTATGCATGGACATCCGTGTATGGCGACAGCCAGGCATGGCAGGTGGCAGGGCTGGCCGTGGGCCTGGCGACGGCGCCACTGCTGGCCGGCGCCTACGTGGCCATCGCACTGGCCCTGTTCGAGCGCCTGCGCGATGGCGGGCTGTATGCCCTGCTGGCCGACACGGGCCGCATGGCCCTGTCGAACTACCTGCTGCAGTCGGCCGTCTGCGCCTGGCTCTTCCTCGCGTATGGCGCCAGGCTGATGGGCAGCGTCTCGCCGCTCGGCGCGCTGGCGCTGGCCGCCGCCATCTTTTGCCTGCAGCTGCCACTGAGCCGCTGGTGGCTGCGCCGCCATGCTTATGGCCCCGTCGAATGGCTGCTCAGGGCCTTGACGATCGCCGCCTGGCCGCGCTGGCGGCGGTAAGCTGCCGCTTACTTGTAGCGATACAGCGGCTGGCGCAGCTGGATCGGGCGGATATCCAGGCGCAGCTTCAGCACGGAATACGCTTCCGCCTCGGTGGAGCTGTAGCCGACGCTGTTGACCGTTTTACTGAAGCGGAATTCGAAGCCCAGGTCCGGATACGGATCGCGCGGGTTGCCGAAAGCGATGCCGATGGCTTCCTGCTGCGCATTGTCGATCAGGTTGCCCATCAGGTCGAGCACGGCATTATTGCCGAGGATATCGTTGGTAAACACGGGTTCGCGCATGTCCGGCTGATTCGGATCGAGCTTGTTGTCGGCCTTGTCCGGCGACGGCGTAAACACGCGCGTGACGAGGTTGAATTTGTCGCCCCGGTCCAGGTAGCTGATGGCGGCATTGCTGATATTGAAATTTTTCACGCCACGGTCGCTGATGGCGCCCGACAGGTCGATCAGCAGGGCGCCGCTGTAGCCGATGACTTCCACGTCACGCATGGCGTCGACCACCATGGCGCTGTTTTCATCGATACCCAGTCCCAGGTGATAGCCCTTCTTCAGCATCACGGGAATCATGCGGGCGAAGCGGCCGCGCACCAGCAGATGCTGGTCGACGAAGACATCGCTGCCGATGAAGCCCAGGCCAGGCGCGATTTCGCGGCCGTCCGTGACGCCCATCTTGAGCATGTCGAGCACCGGCTTGGCATCGTAGAACATGGTGGTGCTCATGATGGCGGCGCCCGCGCTGGAACCGGCGATCACGCCGCCATTGCGGTAGACCGACCAGATGGCTTCCAGCGCGGCCGTGCGGCTGCCGTCCTGGCGCAGCAAGGCTTGCGTGATGCGCCCCTGGTCGCCGCCGGCGAAATAAATGCCGGTGGCCGACTTGATCTGCGTGACGATGGACGGATCCTCGGCCGCCTTGCGGTAATCGCTATTCGGCAGTTTCACGGCCAGCGGCACGAAAAACGCATCGGCGCCGTACTGATTGAGCTTCCTGATGATGCTTTCACCGGATTTCTCCGGGTTCATCGCGGCCGAAGCCAGCACGGCGATGCGCGCGCCCTTGCCGCCAGAGAGGGCGACGATGCGCTGCCAGACTTCGGCATTGTCGGCCCGCAGGCCGCCGCCGATGATGACGAGGGTGCCCTGCGGCGCCGTGCCGATGGCACTGCCGGCGGGCGCTGCCACGGCGGGGATACTGCAACACGCCAGCGCGAACAGCAGCGCGGCACAGAGTTGTTGATACAGGCTTGCGGATGATTTCATGGTGCCTTTCGAATACAAGGAAAGTGGCGCATGCTGGTTGATGCAGGCATGCGCCATTGCTGCCGATACTGCTGCTTGCAACCCAACTCCATCGAACTACGATACTACTTGCCGCACACGGCAGCGTTATTGCGGTATCTCCCGACTTGATGAAACATCCTACTTGAAACTGTAATTGGCGCTGGCATAGAAGCGCCGGCCGCGCGGGTCCGTGTAGGTCGGGTCATAGCCGGAAAGGAAAAAGTACGCCTGGTTCGAAAATGGCGGGCTGGTATTGAACAGGTTCTGTATGCCCGCGCGCAGCTTGAACTGCTTGCTGACGGCGTAGGCGCCCGACATGTCCCAGATCGTGTAGGCCTTCACCCGGTTCTGCTTGACGACGCTGCCATCGTCGACGTTGATGGCCGAATTCTGGTCGTCGTAGCCACTTGAATAGGTGTTCGACAGGCTGGCCGAATACGGGCCGTTGTCCCAGTCCAGCGTGATCGTGTGGCGCCAGCGCTGCACCACGCCATCCGTGACGAACTTGTTCAAATTGCTGATAAAGCTATCGCCAGGACTGGTCTGGATCTTCGAGTCGAGCACATAGGTGCCGCTCAGGTGGCCGCCGAAACGTCCCCACGCCGTCTTCACGCCGTGCAGGTCGGCCGTGATGTCGATGCCCGCCGCTTTTTGCGCGCCGCGGTTTTCCTTGCGCAGCTCGATATAGTCGATCAAGCCGTCTTCATCGCGGTGTACCAGGTCGCCATATTTGGACAGGTTGGCGAGGATGATGTCGTCACCGATTTCACTGATCAAATTCGTGCGCTTGATGTTCCAGTAGTCGGCACTGAGGGTCCAGTGCTGACTCGGTTCGAGTACCAGGCCGGCCGTGAACTGGCGGCTGCGTTCCGGTTTCAGCTTGTCGTTGCTGTAGCGGCGCGTATCCCAGTTGTCGGCGCAGACGGAGTAATCATTGTTCTCGCTGGCGCAATACACGGGATCGGGCAAGGTCGCCGTGCTGCTGTAGGCAGTGGGCCGGTGCAGGTCGGACATCGATGGCGCGCGGAAGCCCTTGCCGGCCGAAGCGCGCAGCAGCACCTGCTTGCTGGGCATGTAGGTCAGGCCGATCTTCGGACTCAGGGCGCCGCCCACTTGCTGGTAATGATCGTAACGGCCGGACAACTGCGCCTGCCACTGTTTGCTGAACGGCAGCAGCAATTCGCTGTAGATCGCTTGCACATTGCGGCTGTCGCTGGTGGCCACGCCGCCCTCGGGCGCCGCGTCGTTGTTGATGTTGTCGCTCATCAGCAAGGCCGATGGGCGGAACTCCGTGCGCTCGCGGCGCACTTCGCCGCCCACGGCCAGCGCCATGTCGCCGCCACCCAGCGCCATCAGCGCGCGCGATGCCTTGAAATCCAGCGAGTCCATGGTGCCGCGCGCATGGCGAACCTCATCGTTCACCTGGATGCTGTCGAGCAGCGCCTTGCCTTCCGCGCCCGATGGGCCGAAGGGATTGATGCGGCCATCGGCGATGCCTTCCAACAGCTTGTCATACAGGACATAGCCATGCGTATCCTTGTCCTTCACCATATTGACGCTGTGGTTCAGGCCCACGTCATAATCCCAGCCGGCGAGCGTGCCGGTGGCGCCCACCACGAAACGCTGGCTCTCGCTGGTCAGCTGGCTGGTGCGCATGCCCGCCTCATTCAGGCGCATGCGCAGTTCCAGTTCGCGCCCCACCGGTTCGCCATCCTCATCGAGCGCCGTATCGAAGCCCGCATTGGCCAGCTGCGGTACCTTGCTGTAATCGAGATAGCCGATGACGCGCGCGGAAGAACCCACGTAGTAACTGCGCGAGCGGCTCAACGCCACCTCCGCATACAGCTGGTGCTCGTTATTCAGTTTCAGCACGCCGCGCGTGAGCAGGTTCTGCTTGTCCGTCTTCGGATACAGCTCCGTGTCGCCCATGTAGTCGTAGGTACAGGCATCGACGCCGCCCGTCCCCGCCGGCAGGTACAGATTGGCCGGCGGCGCGCAGTTCGGGATCGAAAAATTGATCTGCCGGTTGGTGATCGGCTGGCCGTTGAGCTGGAAATCGTTGTCCTGCAAGTGCGTGCGCTGGGCGCCGCTGAGGCGGATATTCGCCGGACTGGTAAAGCTCGACAGCAAATGCCCGAGGCGCTGCGGTATCTGCAGCTTCGGAATGAACTTGCGCTGCGAGGAACTGAGGCGGTCGGTTTGCTGCAGGTCGACGACGGCAAAGATATTGTAGCCATCGGCGGCCAGGTCGCCCGTGCCTGCCGTGATGCTGGCAGTGCGCTTGCCGGCGCCGCCTTCCTGCGTGCCGCTGCCATACACATTCAACTCCACGCCCTGGTAATCCTTGCGCGTGATGAAATTGATCACGCCGCCGATGGCGTCCGTGCCGTACAGGGCTGAAGCGCCGTCGAGCAGCACTTCCACGCGCTGCAGGGCGGCGGCGGGGATATTGTTCAAGTCCACGCCCGCGTCGTCACCGGGAGAAGCAAAGTTGGCCATGCGCCGGCCATTGAGCAGCACCAGGGTCGACGAGGTGCCCACGCCACGCAGGTTGGCGCTGTTGAAGCCGCGCTGGTCGCCGCCCACGTTGATGCTGGCGCCATCGGTCAGGCCGCCCACGTTGGCCGAGACACGCGCCATCAGTTCGGCCGCCGTCGTCACGCCCGCCTTTTCGATGTCGGCGCGCGAGATGATTTGCACCGGCAGCGCCGTCTCGGACTCCAGCCGCTTGATGGCCGAACCCGTGATTTCCACGCGCTGCATTTTTTTCTGTACCGGTTCCGCATCCGTGCCCTGTTCCTGCGCCAGCGCACCATTGCCCAGCATGCCCAGCGCCGCCGTCACGCTCAAGGCGGCCACTGCCAGGCGCACCGCATGTGCCAGTACCGCTTCGCGTGGCAGTGCGCGGCGGCCGTGTTGTTTTTCCCTATGCATTGCAACTCTCCCGATGATGTTAACCCTGATTTTTTATAGTGACTGCTTTTTATGCACTGCCTTGCGCTGCTTGACTGCTGTTTTCCGGGGGCCCTGCATGCCATGCTCGCCGCCATACAGGTAAGCGGCGATCACCTCGCTCAGGCGGGCGGCCTTGTCGACGTTGTCCTTGTTCGACACCATCAGCGCCACGGCCAGCGCCTCGATCATGGCCAGTGCCGTGCTGGCGCTGCTGGGCAGGACGGGATGCGTGCTTTGCGCGTACAGCGCGTGGTCGGCCAGTTCGGCCAAGGGGGATGCGGGTGAGTCGGTGAGCGCCACAATGCAGGCGCCGCGGTCGCGCGCGAAGCTGGCCAGGCCGATGCAGTCGAGCGTGTAGCGGGGAAACGAGATCACCACCAGCACGTCGTGCGCCGTCAGGTTGACCAGGTGGCCAGCCGCCACTTCCGAGCCGCCGATGCCCACCACTTCCACCACGTGCGGGCAAAATGGCTGCAGATGCTGTACCAGCATGCCGGCCAGGTTGGCCGACAGGCCAAAGCCCATCACATACACCACCCTGGCCCGCGTCAGCCGGCGCACCACGGCGTGCATCTCCGGCAGCGACAGGGCGCCCGAGGTGGCGGCGATATTCGCGGCCGCATATTCCAGGCTTTGCGTGATGGGCGAGGTGGCGCGCGCGCGCCGCTCTATCGTATGGCGCAATTTGTCGACCGGCTGCAATAGTGATTGCAGGGTTTCCGCCATGGCGCTGCGCATGGCGGAATAATTTTTCTGGCCGATGTCGCGCGCGAAGCGGCTGATGGTCGCCGTCGACACCTGGCAGCTGTCGGCCAGCTCCTCGATGCCCAGCGCGGTGACGCGCATCTGGTTGCGCAGCAGGTAGTCGGCGATCTGCCGCTGCGACGCCGAGCCGCCACCCAGTACATGCATCAAGGCCTGCCCCAGCGGCGACTGCGCAAACGCGGCGTCGGGCGACGCCAGCGCGCCGGACAGCGCCGGCGTGCGTGGCGTGCGCTTGATGCTGCGGGCAGGACTGGCGGATGCTTTCATATCACTGGCGGCCTGTGCTTGTCTGTGCGGCGCAGCGGTGCCGCTGCATAAAAAATGGATACTGGAACTCACTGTACGCATATCAAAAAGAAAACTCAACAAATTTTTGTAAATGGATTTTCATTGATTTACTTAGTGAAAATAATGCGACATAATCGACCGAAATCCACCAACCATGCACCTTTCCGGGGCACCCACCATGCAAGTACAACAGCATCCGATCTCCACGCCGCACGCCAGCGTGTCCTGCCAACTGAGCAGCTTTCACTTCGGCGGCGCGGCGGCCGACAGCCGCAGCGGCAAGAAAGTGTATATCCAGGCGGCGCTGCATGCGGACGAGGTACCGGGCATGCTGGTGTCGCAATTCCTGCGCCGCGAACTGCTGGCGCTGGAAGCGGCGGGCAAGGTGCATGGCGAAATCATCCTGGTGCCGGCCGCCAATCCGCTCGGCCTGGCGCAAGCCATCCATGGCGCGCCGTTCGGCCGCTTCGACCTGACCACGGGCATCAATTTCAACCGCGCCTACCGCCACGTGGCCGATGAATTGAAAACCACGCTCGCTGGCAAGCTGGGACAGGATGCGCAAGCCAACGTGGCCCTGATACGCGAACACGCGCGCGACGCCGTCGCCGCCTGGCGGCCCGGCACGGACGCGGAAACGCTGAAGAAAACCTTGCTGGGCATGGCCATCGATGCCGACATCGTGCTCGATCTGCATTGCGATAACGAGGCGGCCCTGCACATTTACACGGGCACGCCGCTGGCGGCGCAGATCGCGCCCCTCTCCGCGCTGCTGGGCGCGCGCGCCGTGCTGCTGGAACTGGCGGCCGGCGAAGAACCATTCGATGAAGCGTGCAGCCGCCTGTGGTGGGATCTCGACGCGCACTTTGGCGGCCGCTTCCCGATTCCCGCCGCCTGCCTGTCGACCACCGTCGAGTTGCGCGGCGAAGTGGAAGTGAGCTACGCCCTGGCAGAACGCGACGCCACCGCCCTGCTGCGCTTCCTGGCCATCGAAGGCGTGCTGGAAATCGCCGGCGCCGGCGACGGCCTGCCCGCGCCGCAATGCGAGCCGACGCCGCTGGCCGGTGTGGAGCCTATCCTCGCGCCGCATCACGGCGTGCTGGTGTACCTGCGCGAAATGGGCGACATGCTGGCCGCCGGCGATGCGCTGGCCGACCTGATCGACCCGGTCAGCGGCGAAACGACGACGTTGCGCTGCACCGTCGCTGGTGTATTCTTCGCGCGCAGCGCCCACCGCCACGTCCTGCGCGGCATGAATGTCGGCAAGGTCGCCGGTGCCGTCGCCTTCCGCGGCGGCAGCCTGCTCAGCCAATAAAGAACCCAGGCACCATGAGAAAATTCAAGCTCCCCAATACCTTCGTCCTGCTCTGCGGCATCCTGGCCATGATCGCGCTGGCCACCTGGCTGGTACCCGGCGGCAAATTCGACACCCAGCTGGTGAACGGCAAGCAGCTGATCATTCCCGGCACCTTCCACTATGTCGAGAACAAGCCGCAAGGCCTGGCCGCGCTGATGATGGCGCCCATCAAGGGCTTCGTCGACGCCAGCCTGATCATCGGCTTCGTGCTGATCGTCGGCGGCGCCTTCGCCGTGCTGCAAAAAACCGAAGCCTTCGATTCGCTGATCAAGGCCATAGCCAAGGCGCACACCAGCTCGCGCTTCGTGCGCGCCGCCATCATCCCTGTCTTCTTCACCATGTTTTCGCTGGGCGGCGCCACCTTCGGCATGAACGAGGAGGCCATTCCCTTCATCCTGATCTTCGTGCCGCTGGCCCTGGCCCTGGGCTATGACACCATCACCGGCGTGTCGATTCCCTTCATCGGCTCGCAAGTGGGTTTTTCCGCCGCCTTTTTGAACCCGTTCAACGTCGGCATCGCGCAAGGCATCGCCGGCGTGCCGATCTTTTCCGGCATCGGCTACCGCCTGATCGTCTGGGCCATCGCCACGGCCGTCAGCATCCTGTTCCTGATGTGGTACGCGGCGCGCATCAAGCGCCACCCGGAAAAAAGCCCGACCTACCTGCTCGACATCGAAAAGCGCAGCGAGCACACGCTGGATCTGGACAGCTTCGCCGGTATGACGCGCACGCACCGCGCCGTGCTGTGGATCTTCCTGGGCACCTTGCTGACCATGGTCGTCGGCGTCGTCAAGTACGACTGGTTCATCGATGAAATCGCTGCCCTGTTTCTGGTGATGGCCATCGTCGTCGGCCTGGTCGGCCGCCTCGACATGGACAGTCTGGTGGCCGCTTTCGTGCAGGGCGCGCGCGACATGGTCAGCGTGGCGCTGGTCATCGCCCTGGCGCGCGGCACCATGATCCTGGCGCGCGACGCGCAGATCATCGACACCATGCTGCACGCATTGACGCCGCTGGTGGCGTCGTCGAGCCCCGTCTTCGCCGCGCAAAAGATGTTCTTCATGCAGTCGGTGATCAACTTCTTCATCCACTCGGGCAGCGGCCAGGCGGCGCTCACCATGCCGATCATGGCGCCGCTGGCCGACCTGGTGGGCGTGACGCGCCAGACGGCCATCCTGGCCTTCCAGTTCGGCGAATTCACCACGCCGATGATCCCCACCTCCGGCATCACCGTGGGCGTGCTGGCGCTGGCGCGCGTACCCTGGATCACCTGGGCCAAGTGGATGATCCCGCTGCAGCTGATCTACCTGGTGCTGGCGCTGCTGCTGCTGATTCCTCCCTGCCTGATGCACTGGCAGTAAAAAAACGCCACGGCGAGCCATGCTCCCCGTGGCGTTTTTTCTTGCCGAGATTTTCCGGGTGCGCCGGCAAGCGCGGAAACTGGCAGGATCGTGGCGCGGCCGCCAGGCCTGAATCAATGGACAGGTAGTACGGATGGGCGGAAAAAACTTGCACGATGGGGGAAAATAATGGCGATGCGGGGCAACTGCCGAAACAAGGTGTGCGTGCCGCCGGGCCGGCGTGTGCTTGCCAGGGAATGCATGCGTGGTGGCTGGCAAGGACCGGGGGCGCCGCCCGTCCTGACTGCCGATGATGCCGTATGGCTGGAGCTGATGCTGTGACTGATGCTGCTTGCTGCTTGCTGACTACTGCTTGATGACTACTGGTCCTGCTGGCATGCCATAACCGCGCTTACAGCGCGGCTTTTTCCGCGGCGCTCAAGCGCTTGGCGCTCACATACACGGTGTGCATGGTGACGTTATCGGCGCTGGCCATGAGGGCGGCAGGGGCGGCTGGCGCGGCGCGGAACTTCGGCACGGCGGCCGTGGCCAGGCTGGTGGCAGCGGCGATGGCGATGATGGCGACGAAGATGGCTTCCATGTTTTTGGCGATGTTCATGATGTTTTCCTTTAGGTGGCTGGTTGTGTGCTGCGATGATTGAACTGTAGGCCGATCGTCCCTGCACTACCACCGGATTGCGACAAAACGCACGATTGGCGGGACAGAATACAAAAGCGCGCGATGGAAGGCGAATGGCCCCCAGCCGCGCCCATCTGACGCCTGCAAGCCCCATTGCGCGCCATTTCCCCGCCTTGCGCGCCCCTAAAAGCCCTACCGCGGGCCAACCTTGTTTATAATCGCCCTACACTAAAGGACTTCTTTCATGACTGATCAATTCTCCAAAAAGGGCGAAGCCTGGTCGGCCCGGTTTTCCGAACCGGTCTCGGACCTCGTCAAGCGCTACACCGCTTCTGTATTTTTTGACAAGCGCCTGGCGCTGTTCGATATCGAGGGTTCGCTGGCCCATGCGGAAATGCTGCATGCGCAAGCCATCATCAGCCCGGCCGACTACGCTGAAATCCAGCGCGGCATGGCGCAAATTTCGCAGGAAATCGCCAACGGCCAGTTCGAATGGCTGCTGGACCTGGAAGACGTCCACCTGAATATTGAAAAACGCCTGACGGAACTGGTCGGCGATGCGGGCAAACGCCTGCATACGGGCCGTTCGCGCAACGACCAGGTAGCGACCGACATCCGCCTGTACGTGCGTGCCGCCATCGACGACATCACGACCCTGCTGGCGACCTTCCGCAGCGCGCTGACGGACCTGGCCGAGCAGCATGCCGACACCATCATGCCGGGCTTTACCCACATGCAGGTGGCGCAGCCGATCACCTTTGGCCACCACATGCTGGCGTATGTCGAGATGTTCGGCCGCGACGCCGAGCGCATGGCCGACTGCCGCAAGCGCGTCAACCGCCTGCCGCTGGGCGCCGCCGCGCTGGCCGGCACCACCTTCCCCATCGACCGCCTGCGCGTAGCCAAGACTCTCGGCTTCGACGACGTCTGCCATAACTCCCTCGACGCCGTTTCGGACCGCGATTTCGCCATCGAATTTTGCGCCGCCGCCGCCGTGCTGATGATGCACGTGTCGCGCATGGCCGAAGAACTGGTGATCTGGATGAGCCCACGCATCGGCTTCATCGACATCGCCGACCGCTTCTGCACCGGCTCGTCGATCATGCCGCAAAAGAAAAACCCCGACGTGCCGGAACTGGCGCGTGGCAAGACAGGCCGTGTCTACGGCCACCTGACTGGCCTCCTGACCCTGATGAAAGGCCAGCCGCTGGCCTATAACAAGGACAACCAGGAAGACAAGGAACCGCTGTTCGACACCGTCGACACCGTCATCGACACCCTGCGCATCTTCGCCGACATGGCCGGCGGCATCACGGTGAAACCGGAAGCCATGCGCGCGGCCGCCCTGCAAGGCTACGCCACGGCGACCGACCTGGCCGACTACCTGGTCAAGAAAGGCCTGCCCTTCCGCGATGCGCACGAAGCCGTGGCCCTGGCCGTGCGCGCCTGCGTCGACGCGGGCTGCGACCTGGCCGACCTGTCTTTGGAGCAGCTGCGCGCCTTCTCGCCACTGACGGGCGAAGACGTGTTCGAAGTGCTGACCCTGGAAGGCTCCGTGGCCGCGCGCGACCACGTGGGCGGCACCGCGCCTAAGCAGGTGCGCGCCGCGATTGCCCGCGTGCGCACGCAGCTGGCAAAGTAAGACCGGCTCACGCCTGAAAGCGCCCCGCTGCAGCACTGCAGCGGGGCGCTTTTCATTGCGCGGCGATTTTCGACAGCACGGAAAACGCCGCCCCCGTCTGCGATGCCTCCAGCAGCAAGGTCAGCTCCGTGTAAGTGCAGATGATGTTGATCAGGTTGATGCGGTCCCACGCCAGGCGCCGCAGGATGGCGTGGTACACGCCCGGCGTGTAGCAGGTTTCCGGCGCCAGGTGCAGGGTCACGGCCGTCACCCGTTCCAGGCGCGCCAGTTCCTGCTCGCTGCCGAAGACTTCCTCCACCAGCGCGTGCAGGGTGCGGCTGCAGATCACCATCACCTCGTTGACGCCGCGCGTGATGGTGATGAAAGTGCCCCGCTGCGGTGCGGCCAGCGCCAGCAGCTGCCGCTGGCAGGCATAGGTCTGGTCGGAATAGCGGTAAGTAAACACCATCAATTCGCTGCGCGTGGAGAGTTCTCCCGCGCGGTGCGCCAGCACGATCTCGCCGCTCTTCTGCGGCGGCATCCGTTCGGCCAGGCGGCGCAGCGCCATGACCACGGCGGCCTGTCCCACGGGCTTCCATAAGTCCGTCTCCAGCTGCGGCTGCAGCTGGCGCGCCAGCTCCGACAGGTTGAGCAAGCCCCGTCCCAGTCCCTCGCTGAGAAAGGCCGATTCCATCACGATCTGTTCCACTTTAGTCGCTATCGAAAGCATAGTTCCGCGGGCCGGCGATTCCGGTGCACGCACCAGGAGCCGGCAACCCTTCCTTAAAAAAAAGACGCACTACTCCCGCGGCCACGCCTGGAAGCGGGGCCGCACAGCTGGACAAACACCCTTGCGGGCGCCGGGTCAGGTGATGGCGGCTAGGAAGGCGGATGCAGCATCAGCGCCGCTCCAGAGGGGAAATGGCTGAAACCAACTGCAGAGAACAGTACTGACGTCATGGAAGACTCCCGATTTTTTTTCCCGATGCGCTACCTGAACGCGGTCATTGCCGCGTGCGCTTTTTTTGTCGTCGCCTTGCCCGCTGGGGGCAATGCGACGACCTAGTGTAGATCGCAACATTTAAAAAACGCAACAGTGTTTTGCCAACAGAACGGCCCAATAGAGGGAGTAGTCCAAAACAAAAGTTACGGCTTGCGACAGATCAAACCTTCGCTGCATAAATCACGGATAAATGTTCAATTCTTAACAAATAAACGCCCCGTGACCCATTTTTTGAATTTTTTGACATGGCGATATCGACAAGTTTAGTGTCGCTCTACCCGGCGCCATCCCATTACAACAACGGCAGGCTATCCGCCCGCCGCCAGGCACGCCGGGGTGGCCATCAGACAATCGCGGCCAGTTCATTCACCATTTTCCTAACCGATACCCTGGAGCAGAAATGAATTTACGTTTGACGATAGTTGCCGCATCCATCGCCGCCCTGCCGCTGATGGCCACCACGGCGCATGCCGCCACGCCGCTGCCATCTACCCTGATGGCCGCCCCGGTCAGCCTGGCGTCGCCACAAGAGACTGCCAGCCTGGTCAATAAACTGGCGGCACAGGCACGCAGCCGCGGCCTGAACACCGAGCATGGCTTTGCCGTCGGCGCCCAGCATCCTGGCGTGAGCGGCACGCGCGTGAGCCGCGTGCAGCACACCTACAAGGGCTTGCCCGTCTTCGGTTCCGAAACAGTCGTGGTCAGCAACAGCGCCGGCGACATCGTCAGCGAATCGGTGTCGGACCGCGCTTCCGGCCTCGGTAGCGGCGGCGTCAATTCCGTCACCCGCAGCGCCACCACCGATATCGACACCACGCCTGCCATCAGCGCGGCCGCCGCCATCGCCGCCGCCGTCGACAACATCGGCGTGCGCGCCGTCGACCATGTGCCGCCACAGGCGCAGCTGCTGATCTACCCCGTCATGAAAACCGTGCGCGTGGCCGGCGCCGAAAACAAATCGGAAGCGGCCCTGAACGCCCTCGACGTGCAGGACGTCGTCGACCATTACGAACTGGCCTACCTGGTGCAGACGCGCATGATCAGCGGCAACAAGCCGATCTACTACGACACCGTCGTCAGCGCCAAAGATGGCCGCATCCTGCGCCAGTGGAAAGCCCTGAAAACCGTGGCCGGCATCGGCAACAGCCAGTACAACGGCCAGGTGCCGCTCAACACCACGCTGACCGGCAGCACCTACACCATGAAAGACCCGAGCCGCGGCACCGGCGGCAGCTTCGGCGGCATGGCCATCACCAACGCCAACCACGGCACCTCCTCGGGCAGCGTGTACAGCAGCACCAGCAATACCTGGGGCGATGGCCAGCAGTACATCAACGGCGGCAGCACCACCAACGCCAATGGCCAGACGGCGGCAGTCAACGCCATGTGGGGCCTGATGAACACCTACGACACGCACAAGAATGTGCTGGGCTGGTCCAGCCTGGACGGCAACAACACGGCCACCCACATCGCCGCCCACGTCAACACGGCCTACGACAATGCCTACTACGACAGCAGCTGCAAGTGCATGTACATCGGCGACGGCGGCAGCTCGTTCAACAACCTCGGTTCCATCGACGTGATCGGCCATGAAATGGGCCACGGCATCACGGACGCCACCTCGGGCCTGATCTACTCGCAGGAGTCGGGCGGCTTGAATGAATCGAGCTCCGACATCGCCGGTGAAATGGTGGAAGCGTATGCGCGCGCCGGCGGCACGGGCACCAGCATCCCCAACACGGGCAACGATTGGATGACGGGCAAGGAAATCGCCAAGAATGGCCAGCCGCTGCGCTGGCTGTACAAGCCTAGCAAGGATGGCAGCAGCCCGAATGCGTGGAGCAGCACCATCAAGAACCTCGACGTCCACTACAGCAGCGGCCCTAACAACCGCATGTTCTACTTCCTGTCGCAAGGTTCGAACTCCACGTCCAGCAGCGACTACTACAGCTCCTACCTGAACAAAAGCCCGCTGGCCATGACCGGTATCGGCAGCGACAAGGCTTACCGCATCTGGTTCAAGGCGGCCACCACCAAGTTCACCTCGTCGACCAACTACGCCGACGCGCGCAACAAGGTGCTGCAGTCAGCCGAGGAACTGTATGGCGTGGGCAGCGCCGAAGCGACCGCCGTCAAGCGCGCGTATGCGGCCATCAACGTGGGCACCGACGTCGATGAATCGACCACGGGCGGCGCGGTCACCATCACCAGCCAGCCGGCCAGCATCACGGTCGCGCCGGGCGCCAGCGCCTCGTTCGCCGTCGGCGCCGGTGGCGGCACGGCACCGTACACCTACAAGTGGTTCCGCAACGGCGCCGTGATCAGCGGCGCCACCTCGCCGACCTACAGCTTCACGACCGTGGCGGCCGACAGCGGCGCCGTCTTCAAGGCCACGGTGACGGATTCCTCGTCGCCCGCCGTGACGGCAACGTCGAACAACGCCACCCTGACCGTGGGCACCAGTTCGGCCACGGAACGAGTGACGAACGGCGGCTTCGAGTCGGGCGCCACGGGCTGGAGCGGCACCACCGGCGCCATCGGCACCTTCACGGGGCAAACCGCGTATGAAGGCACGAAGTACGCCTGGCTGGGCGGCAATGGCACCACGGCCAGCGAATCGCTGACGCAAAGCGTGGCCATTCCGGCCGCCGCCACCGCCGCCAGCTTGACGTTCGCGCTGCATATCGACACGGCCGAAACGGGCAACACCGTGTACGACAAGCTGGTGGTGACGGTGAAGAACAGCGCCGGCACCGTGCTGGGCACCCTGGCCACGTACTCGAACGTGAACAAGGCGGCCGGCTACCAGATACGCACCTTTGATCTGATCGCCTACAAGGGCCAGACGGTGCAGCTGTCGTTTGCCGCGACCGAGGACGCCTCGCTGCAAACCTCGTTCGTGATCGACAAGGTCAGCCTGGTCACGCAGTAAGCGCTTGAAGATGCGGGCAAGCCGTCGATACAAGGCTTGCCCGCACCGCACGATTGATTTTCTGGCAATTCCAGTCTACCCTGAGGCAGTGATTGCACTTTTGCTGCCGGTACCCGCGACGCATTGAACTTTTTTTGGATTGTTCCTGACCGATGCCTACTTCGACCTTGTCCGCACGCGCTTTCGCCTTTTCATCTCACCCCGTTTTCACGCCCAAGGCCCTCACCATGCTCGCCTGAGCCGACGATGCAGTTCCACCTCCAGGTGCAGGGCCCGGCGGGCAGCCAGGCGCTGGCCATCGACGCCGCCAGCGAGGCCGAGGCGATCCGCGCGGCCGTGCGCGGCGGCTGGCGCGTGCTGGCCGTCGATGACAGCACTGCCCTGGACACGGGCACGGGCACCGTGGCGCGGACGGGCAAGCAGGGCCTGCCCCTGCTGCAATTCAGCCAGGAGCTGCTGGCCCTGCTCGAAGCGGGCCTGAACCTGGGCGAGGCCATGGCCACCCTGCACAACAAGGAAACGCGCGCCGGCGCCAAGGCGACCCTGGCCGCCATCGTGCTCACCCTGCAGCAAGGGCAAAGCTTTTCCGACACCCTGGCCGGTTTCCCCGATATCTTCCCCGACATTTACATCGCCACCGTGCATGCGGCCGAGCGCTCGGGCAACCTGCCCGAGGCGCTGGCGCGCTTCGTCGGCTATCAGCTGCAGTTCGACGCCATCCGCAAGAAACTCATTTCCGCCGCCATCTACCCGTGCATGCTGCTCGTCGTCGGCGGCCTGGTGACCCTGTTCCTGCTCGGCTACGTGGTGCCGAAGTTCAGCGTCGTGTATGAAAGCTCGGGCCGCGACATTCCGTGGATGTCGCAAATGCTGCTGGGCTTTGGCCAGACCCTGGCCGCGCATCCGCTGCTGTGCGCCAGCGCCCTGGCCGGCGTGGTGGCCGCCGTGCTGTTCGGCGCTGGCAATGCCGGCGCGCGCCAGGCACTGGTGCTGCGCCTGTTGCGCCTGCCCGTGCTGGCGGAGAAGGCGGCCGAGTTTCGCCTGGCGCGTTTCTACCGCGCCCTCAGCCTGCTGCTGCATGCGGGCATCCCGCTGCACAAGGCACTGGCCATGGTCGCGCCCATGCTGCTGCCGGCGCAGCAGGAGCAGCTGGCGCAGGCGCGCCGCGCGGTACAGGAAGGCATGCCGTTTTCCACCGCGCTGGAGCAGGCCGGGATGGCCACGCCGGTGGCGCAGTCGCTGCTGAAAGTGGGCGAGAACACGGGCCGCCTGGGCGACATGCTGGAACGTTCGGCCAAATTCCACGACGAGGAATTCGCCCGCTGGGTGGACTGGGCCTCGCGCCTGCTCGAACCGCTGTTGATGACCATCATCGGCGTCGTCATCGGCGGCGTGGTGGTGCTGATGTATATGCCGATCTTTGAACTGGCCGGGAGTTTATCTTGAGGGTCTTGACCATGCGGTGCCTGCCATGAACGCGCGCGAAGAAGAACGGGCCGTGCTCGATGCGGCCATGCTGCGCCAGGCCCACGCCAGCGCGCTGGCACAGGGCCGCCCGCAGATGGCCGTGCTGCAGGAAACGGCAGCCCTGCCACCCGACGTCTTCCTGCGCCAGCTGGCCGCCCTGTTCCGCTACCCGGCGTGGACGATGGCCGAGCTGCAGGCCAGCCTGCCCGCCTTTGGCCTGCTGCCCTACACCGATTGCGCGCAGCGCGACTGCGTGCTGCTGCAAGCCGGTGTCCCGGACGCGCCGCCCGTGCTCATCATCGGCAACCCGTTTGCCGAAGACCTGCTGCAGTGGGCCGACTTCGCCCTGCGCACGCCGTTCACGGTGGCGCTGGCGCACCCGGACGACCTGGCCGCCTATCTGCTGCAGCAGGAAAGCGTACAGCAGGCGATGCAGGAAATGCAGCACGGTGATGATGTGCCGGGCCTCGACCAGAGCATCGAGGATATCTCGCTGATCCGCATCAGCGAAGACAGCAGCCCGGTGGTGAAACTGGTGAACTCCACCATCTACGACGCCCTGAAATTCCAGGCCAGCGACATCCACCTCGAATGCGACGTGGCCAGCCTTGTCATCAAGTACCGCGTCGACGGCGTGCTGGTGCAGGCGGGCCAGGTGCAGGGGCTGCAGATGGCCGAACAGATTATCTCGCGCATCAAGGTCATGGCCGACCTCGACATCGCCGAACGGCGCATCCCCCAGGACGGCCGCTTCAAGGTGCGCGTGAAAGGGGCGGAGATCGATTTCCGCGTCTCCATCATGCCGAATATCTTTGGCGAAGATGCCGTGCTGCGCCTGCTGGACCGGCGCGCGCTGACGGAAGCGGCGCAGGCGCTGCGCCTGGAAAGCCTGGGCCTGAACGAGGACGCCATCGAACAGATACGCCGCCTGGCCGCCAAGCCGCACGGCATGCTGCTGGTGACGGGTCCCACGGGTTCCGGCAAGACCACCACCCTGTATGCGGCCATCACGGAAATCAACACGGGACGCGACAAGATCGTCACCATCGAAGACCCCGTCGAATACCGGCTGCCGCGTGTGCTGCAGATACCCGTCAATGAAAAAAAGGGGCTGACCTTTGCGCGCGGCCTGCGCTCCATCCTGCGCCACGATCCCGACAAGATCATGATCGGCGAAATCCGCGACGACGAGACGGCGCAGATCGCCGTGCAGGCGGCGCTAACGGGCCACCTGGTGTTTACCACGGTGCACGCGAATAATGTCTTCGACGTGGTGGGACGCTTCCTGCACATGGGCGTGGACGCCTACAGCTTTACGGCGGCCCTGAACGGCATCGTGGCGCAGCGCCTGCTGCGCCTCAATTGCGCCCATTGCGCCATCGACGCCAGCGCCGAGGTGCTGGCCGATGCACAGCAACTGCGCGATAGCGGCCTGGCCCTGCATCAGGTACAGGACTGGCAATTCATGGCCGGCAAGGGCTGCGGGCATTGCCGCGGCACCGGCTACAAGGGCCGCAAGGCCGTGGCCGAAGTGCTGATGCTCAGCGACGCGATGCGCGAACTGATCTGCACGCGCGCGCCCCTGAGCCAGATGAAGGAAGAAGCGGCGCGCAACGGTTTCAGGCTGGCGCGCGAAGCGGGCCTGGATCTGGTACGGCGCGGTGAAACCACGTTAGCGGAGCTCAATCGTGTCAC
Source organism: Janthinobacterium amylolyticum (assembly GCF_051380655.1). Taxonomy (NCBI): domain Bacteria; kingdom Pseudomonadati; phylum Pseudomonadota; class Betaproteobacteria; order Burkholderiales; family Oxalobacteraceae; genus Janthinobacterium; species Janthinobacterium amylolyticum. The sequence continues at coordinate 178,707 of NZ_JBNYXL010000002.1, read as the reverse complement.
TTATTGAACGCCTTGCCCGCACCACCGTGTGCCTGCACCTGGCGCCGCACGCGCTCCACGGCGTGCAGCGCCGCGCCGGCCGTCCCGTGGCCGGCAGCGCTTTCCACCTGCCCATCGTGAACCCCGGCGCCAGCTGGGAAGTGGCACTGGCCGCCCTGTGCGGCTGGCTGGAGCAAGACAGCGGCAAAAAACTCCCGCTGGCCGTCAGCCTGGCCAGCCGCTGGTGCGCCATGCTGATCGTGCCGTGGAGCGGCGCCCTGCTCGACACGGCCAGCGCACAGCGCTTCTTGCATGGCCAGTTCGCTGCCGTCTACGGCGACAGTGCGCGCGCCTGGCGCCTGACCGCCGACGACGCCCCCTTTGGCCAGCCGCGCCTGGCCTGCGGCATCGATGCGGCCCTGCTGCAAGGCGTGCAGGACGCAGCCGGCGCGCAAGGCCGGCGCTGCCTGTCCGTCGAACCCATCGTGGGTCCGGCCTGGCGCAGCATCGCCGCTGGCAAACCCGCCGCCTTCGCCCTGGTGGAAGCGGGACGGCTGCTGCTGGCGACCAGCGGCGGCGGGCGCATCACGGCCCTGCACAGCCAGTCCTGCGACGCGGCCTGGGGCGCTGAACTGGAACGGGCATGGCGGCGCTGGAACTTGCGCGCGCCGCAGCTCGACACGATCGAGCACGTGGCGCTGCTGAACCTGAGCGGCGTACCGCAGCCGGACCTGCCGGCGCGCTTCCAGGCCATGCCGGTGGCCAGCGCCGCGCACCTGATGCGGGAGGCCGCATGGGCCTGAGCCGCATCGACTTCCTGCCCGCCAGCGCGGCGCAGACCTTCAGTGGCTGGCGCCTGATCCTGTGCCTGGCGGGTGCATTGACGCTGCTGCCGGCCGCCGTGTACTGGCTGGTGCAGGCGCAGGAAACGCGGCGCCTGGAAGCGCAGCTGGCGCAGCTGCAACCGGCGCGCACCGTGCGCGCACCGCTGTCCGCCAGCGCCCAGCGCGAACGCGACATCGAACTGAAACAGGTCGCCGTCGCCGTGCGCCAGCTCAACCTGCCCGTCACGCGCCTGGTCAGGACGGTGCAGGCGCCGCGCGACGTGCGCGTGGCCCTGCTGGGACTGGACCTGAACGCGCAGCAGGGCCAGGATGGCGCCAGCGCCCTCAAGATCGCCGCCGAAGCGGCCACGCCACAGGACATGCTCAACTACCTGGCCTTTTTGAACCAGCAACCCATGTTCAGTTCCGTGTATCTGCTCAAGCACGAGATGAGCAGCAACGCGGACGCCCCGGAACATCCGTACCGTTTTCAGCTGGAGGCACAATGGCGGCAATAAAACCCGTGTTGACAGTGCAAGCGCGCCCGGCGCGGTCGCGGCTGCAACTGCGCATGCCACCGCGCCTGCGGTGGGAAGCGCAGCGCCTGTGGCGCCAGCTGGGCTGGCCCTGCGCCATCGGTGCCGCCAGCCTGGCGCTGGCAGTCGTCGCCGTGCAGCAGGGCGAGGCGCTGGCGCTGCGCCAGCAACAACTGACGGCGCAGCTGGCGGCAGCGGCAAGGCAGTCTGCCATGCCATCCACCGCCTCCACGCTCGATGCGGACGCCGATAGCCTGGCCGCCTTCCACGCCTATCTGCCCCGGCATGACAGCATTCCCGAGCAGCTGAAAACCTTGCTGGAGGTGGCACAAAAAAGCGGCGTCACCCTGGCCAAGGCCGACTACAAGCCGCAGGAAGACGGCAACGCCGCCTTTTTGCGCTATCAGATCACCCTGCCCGTAAAGGCCGAATACGCACAGCTGCAAGCCTTCATCGTCGACGCCCTGCAGGAACTGCCCACCCTGACGCTCGACTCCGTGCTGTTCAAGCGCGAACAGATCGAGGCCGGCGAGATCGATGCGCGCATCCAGTTCATCCTGCTGGTGAAAAAGCCGGAGGTGCGTCCATGAAAAAAGCCGTGCTGGCGGCAGCGGCCGTGGCGACCCTGCTGGCCGCCCTCTTCGCGCCAGAGGACGAAGGCAGCATCGTCGGGCCGGCCACTGCCACGCCGCGCCAGGCGGACCGCGTGGCGCTAGCGGCCCTCGTCACGCCGGCCAGCGCCCCGCCTGCCCGTGCGGCGCTGGTCATCGAGCGGCGCCGGGCGCTCGACGATGATGAGGCGGCGACCCTGTTTGCCAAGCAAAGCTGGCAGCCCGAGACACCGAAAAAAATCATGCTCGACCAGCAGGCGGCGCAGGCCAGCCGCACTGTCGCCGCCATCGACGCGCACGCGCCGCCACCGCTGCCCTTTCAATTCCTCGGCCGCTTCGCCGACGAAGGCAAGGCCGCCTACTTCCTGCAGGCGGGCGAACGCAACGTGGTGGCGCGGCCCGGCGACATGCTGGAAGAGCGCTACCGCTTCGACGGCGTGGTGCAGGGTTCCCTGCAATTTACCTATCTGCCGCTCAACCTGAAACAGACACTCGCCGTAGGGGACCTCAATTGAAACGACGCGCCGCACGTATGCCTCGCAATCTCATCAAACTGCTGCCGCTGCTGTCCCTGCTGGCCGCCTGCGCCGGCAACCAGGCCTACAACGATGGCCAGGCCATGCTGGGTGCGGGCCGCACGGAACAGGGACTGGCCCTGCTGGAACAGGCGGCGCAGGCGGAACCGACGAATGCCAAGTACCGCATCGCCGTCACCAACGGCAAGATGCGCGCGCTGAACAGCCTGAATGGCCGCGCGGAAGCGCTGCGCCAGCAAGGCAGCCTGGCCGAGGCGCAAACGCTGTACCGGCAAGCGCTGGCCATCGACGCCAGCGATGACGTGGCGCAGCGGGGCCTGGCCAGCGTGGCGCAGGATGAGCGGCACCGCAAGCTGGTGCAGGAAGCGCAGGCCAGCTACCAGCGCGGCGGCGAAGCGAATGTGGCGCAGGCGCAGGAAGCCTTGCGCCAGGTGCTGCAGGAGCGTCCCGCGCAGCGCGAGGCGCTGGCCTTGAAGAGCCGCATCGGCGATGAGCAGGCCAAGGCCAGGCCGGCCGGCGGCAAGCTGGCGGCCGCCTACCGCAAACCCGTGACCCTGGAATTTCGCGACGCGCCGCTGCGCTCCGTGTTCGATTTCATCAGCAAGGTCTCGGGCCTGAACTTCGTCTTCGACAAGGAAGTCGATCCCGCCCTGCGCGCCACGATCTCCGTGCGCGACACCAGCATCGAGGAAGCTATCGCCATGCTGCTGGGGGCGAACCAGCTGGAGCAAAGCGTCACCAGCGACAAGTCGATCACGATTTACCCGAACACGCCGCAAAAGGTGAAGGATTACCAGCAGCTGGTGGTGCGCACCTTCTTCCTCGCCAATGCGGACGTCAAGACGGTGGCGTTTTCCATCAAGACCCTGCTCAAGGCCAAGGATGTCGTCACCGATGAACGCCTGGGCATCATCATGCTGCGCGATACGCCGGAAATGGTGCGCATGGCCGAACGCATCATCAACGTGCAGGACCTGGCCGACCCGGAAGTGATGCTGGAAGTGGAGGTGCTGGAAGTCAAGCGCACGCGCCTGATGGAACTGGGCATCCGCTGGCCCGACCAGGCCAGCCTGACCCTGGCCGGCAGCGGCACGGGCCTGGGCGGCCTGAAAGTGGCCGACCTGCGCCGCATCAATGGCGAGAATATCAACCTGGGCATCGGCGGCGTGACCCTGAACGCCAACAAGACCGATAGCGACAGCAATATCCTGGCCAACCCGCGCATCCGCGTGCGCAACAAGGAAAAGGCCAAGATCCTCATCGGCGACCGCGTGCCCGTGATTACCGTCACGACCAACAACGGCGTCAGTTCCGACAGCGTCAATTACATCGACGTGGGCCTGAAACTCGACGTCGAACCGAACGTGTACCTGGACGACGAAGTGGCCATCAAGATCAACCTGGAAGTGTCGAACGTCGTCAAGGAAGTCATCAGCAAGACGGGCACGCAGGCTTACCAGATCGGTACGCGCAGCGCGTCGACCGTGCTGCGCCTGAAGGATGGCGAGACGCAGGTGCTGGCGGGGCTGATCAGCGACGAGGACCGGGGCACGGCCAACAAGGTGCCAGGCGTGGGCGAATTGCCCGTGCTGAACCGCCTGTTCGGCAGCCAGAAGGACGACGCCATGCGCAGCGAGATCGTGCTGTCGATCACGCCGCGCCTGCTGCGCAGCATCCGCCGCCCCGACCTGATGACGGCCGAATTCAATTCCGGCACCGAGGCGGCCGTGGGCGGGCGTGGCAGCGTGGGCGGCGCGCCCGAAGCCATCGCCGCGCCGGAGCAGGCCACGCCGCGCGCCGGTTCGCCGATGACGGGCGGCGACGAAGCACCCGCCGCTGGCGACAAGCCTGCCGCCACGCCCACCGCCACCGCCACCGTCAAGGGTGGCCAATGAGGCAGCAGGGATTTACCTTCATCGAGCTGATGATTACGCTGGCGATCATGGCGACCCTGGCCACGGTGGCCGTGCCGATGGCCCAGGTAGCCTTGCAACGCGCGAAGGAACATGAACTGCGCAGCGCACTGATCGAGATCCGCGAAGCCATCGACGGCTACAAGCGCGCCTCGGACAATGGCCGCATCAAGCTGTCGCTGGGAGGCTCCGGCTATCCGAAAAAGCTCGATGAGCTGGTCGAGGGCGTGCCCGACCAGCGCAGTCCATCCAAACAGAACATCTATTTTTTGCGCCGCCTGCCGCGCGACCCGTTCCAGCCCAGGGAAGAAGGCAGCGCGGCCGACAGCTGGAGCAAGCGCGCCTACGCCTCGCCACCCGACAACCCCAGTGAAGGCGAAGACGTGTTCGACGTCGCCTCGCACGCAACCAGGGCGGGCCTGAACGGCGTGCCGCTCAACCAATGGTGATGCCCATGCATTCAACTGCCCTGCGGCGCGGCTTTACCCTGGTCGAACTGCTGGTGGTGCTGGCGATTATTTCGCTGCTGCTGACGATCGCCATTCCCCGCTATTTCGGCTCGGTGGAAAAATCAAAGGAAGTGGCCCTGAAGGAAAACCTGCAAGTGCTCAGGAGCGGCCTCGATCAATATTATGCCGACAAGGGCGAGTATCCGGCCGCGCTGGCCGACCTGGTCACCCACCATTACTTCCGCAGCGTGCCGCTCGACCCCGTTACGGAGTCCAGCGCCACGTGGCGGCTGGTGCCGTCGCCGAATGGCGAAATCAGCGGCGTGGCCGACGTGCGCAGCGGCGCCAAGGGCAAGACGCGCGAGGGCATCCCCTTTGAGCAGCTCTAGTTATCAATACCGCGCGCGGGGCTTCGCCTACATCTGGACCCTGCTGCTGGTGGCCTTCATGGGCGTCGGCCTGGTCGTGGCCAGCGAACTGTTTGCCACGGCCGCGCGGCGCGACAAGGAGCGCGAACTGCTGTTCATCGGCCATGAATTCCGCAATGCGCTGGGGCGCTACTATGACAGCACGCCGGCCGACGGCCGCCCGCGCTATCCATTGACCCTGCAGGAACTGCTGAAAGATCCCCGCTTCGCCAATGCCCGGCGCCATTTGCGCCGCGTGTATGCCGACCCCGTCACGGGCAAGGCGGAATGGGGCCTGCTGCGGCAGGAGGGACGCATCGTCGGCATTCATTCGCTGTCGCCGCAGCTGCCCATCAAGCAGGACAATTTTCTCGATGAAGACGCCAGCCTGCGCCGCAAGCAGCGCTACGCGGACTGGCAATTTACCTATCCGCACGACCTGGTGCTGGCGCCGCCCGATGCGGCAGGCGGTACGCCTGGCCTCAAGCCGAAAGGCGCAAACTGATATCATGCGTCTTTCATCGGCACGCACAGGACAAAGGAACAGGCATGAGCATAGGCGGCACTTCCATCGAACAGGCATTGGCATCGCTGTCGGACATGACGTCTGGCATGGTCGCCATCGGCAAGGACGAACACGCGCAACGCATCGCAAAGGCGCAGGCCTTCATGCGCCAGCAGGGCATCGCCGCGATCTACCTGAACGCGGGCGCCAACCTCACCTATTTCACGGGCACCAAATGGTATGCCAGCGAACGCATGGTCGGCGCCATCCTGCCAGCCAGCGGCGACATCGAATACATCGCGCCCGCCTTCGAAGAAAGTACCCTGACAGGTTTCATGGTCATAGCAGGCAAGGTCAATTGCTGGGAGGAGCACGAAAGTCCGTACCAGCTGTTCGTCGACGTGCTGGCGCGCATGGGCGTCGTCCAGGATGAAGCTACGCCGCCGCGCGTGGGCATCTGCGAAAGCGCCGCCTTCTTCATCTACGACGGCATCAAGCCGCTGGCGCCCGGCTACGCGCTGGAAAATGCGCGCACCGTCACCGCGTACTGCCGCAGCCGCAAGTCAGCCGCGGAAATCGCCCTGATGCAGCGCGTCATGGACATGACCCTGGCCGTGCACGTGGCCACGGCCAGCATGCTGCATGAAGGCATCACGACGGTGGAAGTGGAAGAATTCATCCAGCGCGCGCACCGCAAGGTGGGAGCGCCCCGCTCGTATTTCTGCATCGTGCTGTTCGGCGAGGCGACGGCGTATCCGCACGGCGTGAATTACGTGCAGACCCTGAAGGCGGGCGACACGGTGCTGATCGACACGGGCTGCCAGGTGATGAACTACATCTCCGACATCACGCGCACCTATGTGTTTGGCGCCATCAGCGAGCGACAGCGCAGCGTGTGGAACAGCGAAAAGGCGGCGCAGGCCGCGGCGTTTGCCGCCGCCCGGCTGGGCGTGCCCTGCGGCGACGTGGACCGCGCCGCCCGCGTCTCGCTGGAAGCGGACGGCTTCGGCCCCGGCTACAAGCTGCCAGGCCTGCCGCACCGCACCGGCCACGGCATCGGCCTCGATATCCACGAATGGCCTTACCTGGTCGGCAATGACACCACGCCGCTCGACGTGGGCATGTGCTTCTCGAACGAACCGATGATCTGCATCCCCGGCGAATTCGGCATCCGCCACGAAGACCATTTCTACATGACGGAAAACGGTCCGCGCTGGTTCACGCAGCCGGCGCACAGCATCGACGATCCGTTCGGCTTGCAGGCTTAGGCCGAGTGTTGGATTACGCTGCGCTAATCCAGCCTGCCGCTAGCTTGATGTCCCTTTGTTGGATTACGCTGCGCTAATCCAACCTACCGCTAGCTAGCTTGATGTTCCTTTGTTGGATTACGCTGCGCTAATCCAATCAACTGTAATGTCAGGCAGGTCGGATTAGCGCGTAGCGCGTAATCCGACATCACCGCAATGCCGGACAAGCCGCAGGAGCGCCTTGCGCGCAATCCGACATCACCGCAACGCCAGGTAAGCCGCAGGTGCGCTGCGCGCGTAATCCGTCACCACCGCGCCCTGCGCCAGCTTGAACACGGCCAGCGCCGTGCCCAGTTGCACGGCTTGCTCCTGCAGCGATTCGGCCGCCGCCGACGCTTCTTCCACCAGCGCGGAATTTTGCTGCGTCATCTGGTCCATGCTGCCGATGGCCACGCCGATGTCGCCGATGCCGGCGCTCTGCGCCTGGCTGGCGGCGCTGATGTCGGCCATGATGTCGGCCACCTTTTTCACGGAATCGACGATTTGGCCCATGGTCAGCCCCGCCTCGTCGACCAGCTTCGAGCCCGCGTTGACCTTGGCCACCGAGTCGCCGATCAGTTGCTTGATCTCGCGCGCCGCTGCCGCGCTGCGCTGCGCCAGGTTGCGTACTTCGGATGCCACCACGGCAAAGCCGCGTCCCTGCTCGCCCGCGCGCGCCGCTTCCACGGCCGCATTCAAGGCCAGGATGTTCGTCTGGAAAGCGATGCCGTCGATGACGCCAATGATATCGACGATGCGTTTCGATGAATCGTTAATCTCGCCCATGGTGGTGACCACCTGGCTGACCACCTGCCCACCCTTCACCGCCACCGACGACGCGGACACCACCAGTTCATGCGCCTGGCCCGCATTGGCGGCGTTGTCGCGCACGGTGGAAGTCAGGCTGTCCATGCTGCGCGCCGTCTGGTCCAGGCTGCCCGCCTGCGATTCCGTGCGCGCGGCCAGGTCCGCATTGCCCTGGGCGATTTCCGCGCTGGCCACCTGGATGGTTTCGGCCGAAGCCTTGATGCCGGATACCATGCCGGCCAGCCGGCCGCGCATCTCCTTCAGCGCCGCCAGCAGGCTGGCCTGGTCGCCCGCCTCGGTGGCGATCTCCATCGAGAGGTCGCCGTCGGCCACGGCGCGCGCGATCTGGCGTGCATATTCGGGCTCGCCACCGAGCTGCTGCCAGATGGCGCGCACGACGAAATGCGACACGGCCACCAGGCAGACGATGACGGCCAGCGCCACGGCAATGCTGGTATTGAGGGCATTGCGCACGTTCGCGGCGCTGCGCTCGATGCCCTGTTTGAACTGTAATTGCGCCTGTTCGTTGGTCTTCGCCAGGTCCGTATTGAGCACGGCCAGCGCAGCCTGCATGCGCGTCACCGTCGCTTGCGGATCGCCTTCCTCCATCTCCAGCATGATGCGCGCCGCACCCAGGGCAGGCGCATAGTAGGCATCGAATTCCTTGGCCAGGCGCGCGCCGTGCTCGCGCTGACCGGGGATGGCCGCAAAGGCGGCCAGTTTTTCGCGCAGCTTGACGGCCTGGCCATCGACCTGGCCGATGCGCTCCTTGTCGCCTTCGCTGACGGCATCGCGCAAGGCGTCGCCGACGGCGGCCAGGTCGAGGGTCAGCGACTTGGCCAGGTCGAGCACCGGATAGTCGGCGCTTTCGGTGGCGTGGATGGAATTGAGCGTGGCCGTCGACAGATAGGCGCTGACGGCCAGGCCCAGTCCGAAAATCACGGCCGAGACGACAGGCAGCGCCCATATCTTGCGTTTGATGCTCATTGCTGTCTCCTGATCTATTTGTATCGGGCCGCGGCAGGGCGCGCGGCCCGGGACGGCGTTATGGCGCCGTCAGCACCACTTTGACGCTGCCGTCGACAGCGCTCTTCTCGATGTAGCCGATGGCTTTCGGATCGGCGGCGACGGCCTTCTTCACATCGGCGCTATTCGCCACCTCTTTCGGCAAGGTGGCCTTGCCCGTGAAGACCAGCTTGGACCACAGGGCCTTGGCCTGCGATGGCTCCTTGTCCGCCACCTTCTTGTAGAACTCGGCGCGCACGGGAGCGCTTTCCGGCTGGTCGATCGGCGTCATGGCCGTCGATTTACCGAGGAAGAATTGCGCCACCTGTTCATTCGTCATGGCGCCGGCGCCGCTCTTAGCATTGACCACCACGACCACTTCGGCCATGGCAGGAACGGCGCTCGACAGGGCCAGCAAGGCAGCCGCAAAAATAATAGGTTTCATGCGGCGCTCCTTAGAAAACAAAATCGATGGCGGCGGCAGCCACCGTGACGGGACCATGGAAGCCCGGCTTGGCTTGCACGAACAGGCCAGGGCCATTTTTTGGCTTGATGCGGTCGATCTGCACTTTCAGTGCCGCCGAACGGTGGAAGTCCCAGCGCACGCCGATGCTATGCGTCGTTTGCTCGAGCTGGTTGCGCGTGTAAGCCAGGGTGTCGACTCCGGCCGACAGGGCGCGCAGGGTCGGCGTGCAGGCAGCCGGGTAGCCCGCAGGGCAGGCCGCCGGCACGCTGTTGTTGACGCGGCCATCGGCCTTCAGGCTGGCGTGGCTGTAGTAGGGCAAAAAGGCGCCCATGCGGTAGCCGCCCATCACGTACCACGAGGTGCTGTCGCTGACATAGCTGTCCGTCTTGCGCTTCGCATATTCGGACTGCACCAGCACATTGTTCCAGTCCAGGCCCAGGCCGACGGAGGTAAACGACGCCTTCTTGTCCTTCACTTCCAGCGCATCGGCCAGGGCGCCCAGCTGGGCGATCCGGTAGCCGCTGCCAGCCGCGCGCAAGCCGCCCATCAGGGTATTCAGGCTGGGCGAATCGTTGATGCTCAACTTGGTCTCGGCGCGGCCGAAGCGCAGCGTCACAGGGCCGTGTTCAGCCACCACGTTGAGGGCGACGATGGACTTGCCTTCCACATGCACGGTCGAATCGGGGCCCGTGGCCAGGGTAGCCTTGGTGCGGCCCAGCGCCAGCTGCGTGGTCACGGTGGTGTCGCCCGCGCTGAACTGGTAGGTGCCGTCGATGCCGTCGATGCTGTTCAGCGGCACCTGCGAATACATCTCGCCGGGAGGACGCAGCATGGTGTTCGCATAGCCCACATTGCGGTAGTCGGAAATCATGAAGACGGGCAGGCCCATGCGGCCGACGCGCACGCTGAAGCTGTCCGACACCTTGGCCTTGGCAAAGGCCCACGCCAGTTCGGCGCCGAAGTCGTTTTCGCCATCCTTGCGCGCCAGGCCCTGTACCGTCGCCGACAGCCAGGGATTGACGGTGACGTTGGCCTGCAGGCCCACATTGGAATCGACGCCCGTGCGCGCGGTGCGACCGGCGCCGCTGGCCTGGTTCGGACGCGCAAACTGTGCATTGTCTGTGTCAGCCATGGTCAGCGCGGCCGTGCCGTAACCGCTGATCTTGATCGCGGGGCCATCGACTTCTTCGGCATAGGCATGGCTGATGGCCAGGGGCATGGCCAGCAGTAAAATCAGGACGTGTTTATTCATAGTAATTAAATACCCGTAGCGGTGAACGATAATCGTGGAATTGGACTCGAGGTCGGTGGCTCACCGGCCGTGGCAGGCCGGGTCCGTTTTTCGCGCCGCCATCGCCCCTGGAGGCGTGCATGGCGTGTGACCAGTGAGTCAAACCATGCTACAGAGAAAAGGTTTTGCTTAGGAAAGTTTTCTTGAGGCAATGAGAGATTTCCCCCATTTTCCAGGAAAAAGCACGCGTTCTAGAGGGTTTTATCTAAATAGCACGCGGTGCAAAACCACACTTTCGCTATATTTTTCATACACTTATGGATAATTCAAGACAAAATGACCTGACCGGCACCTGGCTGCCGTTCGGCCATGAAAAACGCCGCCCGCGCGTAACAGATCGCGGGCGGCGCCAGTGCTGGCAGTGCTGTAGCTAACGCTTATTCGCGCTTCGAGACCAGGGTCAGGATGTCATAGCTGGCGACCAGTTCCTCGTTCTGGTTCGTCACCTGCACGTCCCACGCGACCACGCCCTGGCCCACGCCAAACACGTCCTTGCGGTTGCGGTCGACCTTGCGCTTGCATGTGAGGCGCGCGCGGATGGTGTCGCCAATCGCCACCGGCGCGACAAAGCGCAGATTATCCAGGCCATAGTTGGCCAGCACGGGGCCGACGCCAGGCGAGACGAACAGGCCGGCGGCGGCCGACAGCACGAAGTAGCCGTGGGCGATGCGCTTGCCGAACTGCGATTCCTTGGCGGCGATTTCGTCGAAGTGCATGTAGAAGAAATCGCCGGAGATGCCGCCAAAGGCGACGATGTCCGCTTCGCTGACGGTGCGGCGGTGTGTCAGCAGCGAGTCGCCCGTCTTCAAGTCCTCGAAGTGCTTGCGGAACGGGTGGATCGGGCTTTCATTGACGTCCGCGCCGCGCACGTATTCGCCCGTGATGGCCGCCAGCATGGTGGGCGAGCCTTGCACGGCCGCCCGCTGCAGGTAATGGCGCACCGCGCGCACGCCGCCCAGCTCCTCGCCGCCGCCCGCGCGGCCAGGGCCGCCGTGCTTCAGTTGCGGCAGGGGCGAGCCATGGCCCGTCGAATCGACGGATGCCACGCGTTCGAGCACGTGCACGCGGCCATGCGTGGCGGCCACTTGCGGCACCACGCGCGCGGCGATCTTCGGATCGCGCGTCACCAGGGTGCTCACCAGGCTGCCCTTGCCACGCGCGGCCAGGGCCAGCGCCTCGTCGATGTCCTTGTAGCCCATCATGGTGCTGACAGGGCCGAATGCTTCCACGTCGTGCACGGCGTCGTTGCCGAACGCGTCGCGGCACAGCAGCAGGGTCGGCGAGAAGAAGCTGCCGTCATGGGCGCCATCGCCCAAAGGACTGAAACCGTCGGCCGCGCCGAACACCACTTCATTACCCTGCGACAGGGTGGCGACACGCTCGGCCACGTCGTTCTGCTGCTCTTTCGAGGCCAGCGCGCCCATGCGCACGCCCTCGATGGACGGGTCGCCCACCACCACCTTGGCCAGGCGTTCGCGCAGGCGCGTACCAACGGCATCCATCAGGTGCTCCGGCACGATGATGCGGCGGATCGCCGTACATTTCTGCCCCGACTTGCCCGTCATTTCACGCACGACTTCCTTGACGAACAGATCGAATTCCACGTCGTCGGGCGTGACGTCCGGCGCCAGGATGGCGCAGTTGAGCGAATCGGCTTCGCCGTTGAAAGGCACGGACTGGGCGATCAGGTTCGGATTCGTGCGCAGCTTGGCGGCGGTGGCGGCCGACCCTGTAAACGTGACGAAATCCTGGCCATTCAGGCGGTCCAGCAAGTCGCCCGTGGAGCCGATCACCAGCTGCAGACTGCCGGCCGGCAGCAAGCCCGATTCATGCATCATGCGCACGACGGCCTGTGTCAGGTAGCTCGTCGCCGTGGCCGGCTTGGCGATGCAGGGCATGGCCGCCAGGAAGCTCGGCGCGAACTTTTCCAGCAAGCCCCAGATGGGGAAGTTGAAGGCGTTGATGTGCACGGCCAGGCCGCCGCGCGGCACCAGGATGTGCGTGCCGGCGAAACCGCCTTTTTTGCCCAGCGCGATGGCCGGTCCTTCGTGCAGCACGTTCGACGACGGCAGCTCGTGGCTGCCCATGCTGGCATAGGCGAACAGGGTGCCCGTGCCGCCTTCGATATCGACCCAGCTGTCGGCGCGCGTGGCGCCCGACAGGTGCGAGATCGCATACAGTTCTTCCTTGCGCTCGACCAGGTACAGGGCCAGCGCCTTGAGGCGCGCGGCGCGCTGCTGGAAGTCCAGCGCCATCAGGCCCGGAACGCCCGTCCTGCGCGCATACGTCACCGCTTCGTCGAAGTCGATCTTTTCCGCGTGCGTGTGATAGATGACGCGGTTATTCAAGGCGCTGTGCAGTGGCACGGCGGCGCTGTCGCCCAGCCAGCGGCCGGCGATCAGGCTTTGCAGGGTTGAAACATGAGCCATTTTTTTCTCCATAAATGATGTTGGCGGTGGCGTCGGATTACGCGGGGCTTGGCCCCGCTATTCCGACCTACGCCCATATTGCTTATTGCGCGGCGGCGTTCTTGTGCAAATGCAGCGGCAATGCGGATTCAAAATTCAGGCGCTGGCGGTTTGCCTCGACTTCCGTCAGGGCTTCCACCTCGCGCATCGTCTGCATCGAGCGCACGGCCAGTTCGTGGTACTGTCCCGTGCCCGAGCTTTTCCATTGGATTTCATCGTCGGTCAGCGCGCGGATGATTTTCGCCGGCGTGCCGACCACCATGCTGCGCGGCGCGACGATCATGCCTGCCTTCACAAAGCTCATGGCGGCGACGATGGATTCCTCGCCGATGATGGCGTTGTCCATCACCACGGCATTCATGCCGACGAGCGCATTGCGGCCGATGCGGCAGCCATGCAGCACGGCGCCATGGCCCACATGGCCATCGACTTCGACCACCGTGTCGCAGCCGGGGAAACCGTGCATGACGCAGGTGTCCTGCAGGTTCGCGCCTTCTTCCAGGATCAAGCGGCCGAAGTCGCCACGGATCGACGCCAGCGGGCCGATATAGCAGCGCGGCCCGATGATCACGTCGCCGATCAGCACGGCCGACGGATGCACGTAGGCGCTGGGGTGGACGACGGGGGTGACGCCGTTGATTTCGTAGACTTTGACCATGGTGTTTTCCTTTTAACTATCGTGCCATGTGCGTAGGTCGGATTAGCCGGAACGGCGTAATCCGACAAACACCTGTAGCGCCAACAATGTTGTCGGATTACGCGCTACGCGCTAATCCGACCTACGTCCTTACATGCCCAGGTAGGCGCTCTGCACCTGCTCGTTATGCAGCAATTCAGGCCCCGGCCCGGACAGGGTGATGGCGCCCGTCTCGATCACGTAACCCACGTCGGCGATCGACAGGGCCGCGTGGGCGTTTTGCTCGACGAGGAAGATGGTGATGCCCTGGTCGCGCAGTTCGGCCACGATGCGGAAGATTTCCGCGATCAGGAGCGGCGCCAGGCCCATGCTCGGCTCATCGAGCAGCAGCAGTTGCGGGCGGCCCATCAGCGCGCGCGCCATGGCCAGCATCTGCTGCTGTCCGCCCGATAAAGTCCCGGCCAGCAGCAAGCGCTTTTCCTTCAGAATCGGGAACAGGCCGTACATGCGCTCCATGTCGCCCACCACGTCCTGCGGCGGGCGCGTAAAGGCGCCCAGGCGCAGGTTGTCTTCCACCGTCATGGGTCCGAACACCTGGCGGCCCTCCGGCACCTGGCAGATGCCGCTGCGCACGCGCTTGTCTGCGCTCATGCGGCTGACGTCCTGGCCGGCGAAAGCGATGCTGCCGGCGCTGATCGGCTGCACGCCGGAGATGGCACGCAGCAGGGTCGTCTTGCCGGCGCCGTTGGCGCCCACCAGCGCCACCAGCTGGCCCTGGCGCACCTGCAGGTCGATGCCGTGCAGGGCCTGGATGCGGCCATAGTGGCTGGTCAATCCCTGGATGTCGAGCACCAGCGGTGTCTGAGGTTTTTCCATCTTCATCATGCCGCCACTCCCAGATACGCCGCCACCACGTCGGGGTTCGCGCGCACTTCGGCGGCGGTCCCTTCGGCCAGCTTCTTGCCATAGTCGAGCACCAGGATATGGTCCGACAGATTCATCACCAGTTTCATGTCATGTTCAACCAGCACCACCGTCACGCCCGACTGCGCCACCTTGCGGATCAGCGCTTCAATCTCGCCCGTCTCCGTGTGGTTCAGGCCCGCCGCCGGTTCATCGAGCAGCAGCACTTTCGGCTTGGCTGCCAGCGCGCGCGCGATTTCCAGGCGTTTCAAGGCGCCATACGACATCTGCCCCGCCTCGTCGCCGATGTGCCGGCCCACGCCGACAAACTCCATCAGGCCCGCCGCCTCGTCGCGGCAGGCCGCATCGGCGCGGCGCACGGACGGCAGGCGCAGCATGGAGGCGAACAGGTTCTGGTTCAGGCGCAGATGCGCACCCACCATCACATTGTCGATGGCCGTCATGTTCATGCACACTTGCAGGTTCTGGAAGGTGCGGCTCATGCCGCGCCGCGCCAGCGCATCGGGCGGCATGGCGGCCACGTTCTCGCCATTGAGCAAAATCTCGCCCTTGCTCGGCGTGTACACGCCCGTGATCAGGTTGAACAGGGTCGTCTTGCCGGCCCCGTTCGGCCCGATCACGGAATGGATATTGCCTTCCTTGACCGTGAAGCTGACATCCTGCACCGCGTGCACGCCGCCAAAGCTTTTGCTCAGATTATTAATCGTCAGCATCTCACACCTCCTGTGCCGGTGGTTTTGCCGCGCCTTCAGGGGCTTTGGGTGCCTGCGGCAGCCCTGCCCGCTTGCGCGAACGGCTGGCCAGGCTCGGCACCAGGCCCTTGGGCATGAAGATCATGGTGGCCATCAGGATCACGCCAAACACCACCGTTTCCCAGCCTTCAAAACTGGACAGTAGTTGCGGCAGAATCGTCAGCAGGGCCGCGCCGATGATGGAACCGAAGATCGACGCCATGCCGCCCACCACCACCATCGTCACCAGCTCGATCGAGTGGAAGAAGCCGGCCAGGTTGGGCGTGATGAAACCGATGTAATGGGCGCTGATGCTGCCCGCGATGCTGGCAATGACGGCCGACAGCACGAACACGCGCACCTTGAAGCGGGTCGTGTCGACACCGACCACGCGGGCCGCCACTTCCGAACCGTGGATCGCCTGCAGCGCGCGGCCGACAGGCGAATCGATCAGGTTCAGGGCCAGCCACGTGACCAGCAACAGCAGCACGGCGCACACCAGGTACCAGGATTTTTCACCGGCGATTTCCAGCCCGCCCAAGGTGAAGGCGGACACGCCGATGCCGTCCGGGCCGCCCGTCCACTGCGTCTCGTTGTTGATGACGATGGAAATGATGATGCCCAGGCCCAGGGTCGCCATGGCCAGGGTATGGCCTTTGAGTTTCAGCACCGGACGGGCGAGCAGCAGCGCCAGCAGACCGGTGGCGACGGCGCCGGCGGCCAGCGCGGCCAGCGGCGGCCAGCCGTAGTGCGTGGTCAGCACGGCCGACGCATACGCGCCCAGGCCATAGAAACCGGCGTGGCCCAGGCTGATCTGGCCCGTGTAGCCCATCAAAAGATTGAGGCCGATGACGACGATGGCGTTCAGGGCGATGCGGATCGCCACGTCATAGTAGAAGGCGTTGCTGAGGAACAGGGGCAGGATGGCCAGGATCAGCGCAAGCAGTATCAAGCCGCCGTGGCGCGAACGTGTCAAAAAGTTGCTCATACACGCTCCGAATTTTTAGCGCCAAACAGGCCTTGCGGCAGGAAGAACAGGATTAACAGAATCAGCACGAACGGCACCGCGTCCTTGTAGGCGGACGAGATGTAGCCGGCCGTCATGGCTTCGGCGATGCCGAGGATCAGGCCACCGGCGATTGCGCCGGCGCCGCCACCGAGGCCGCCAAGGACGGCGGCGACAAAGCCTTTCAGGCCCAGCATGATGCCCGCGTCATACGAGGTATACGTGATCGGTGCGACCAGAATGCCGCCCGCCGCGCCCAGCAGGGCCGACAGGCCGAACGAGAACAGCAGCACCTTGCGCGTGTTGATACCCACCAGTTGCGCGGCCAGCTTGTTGTGCGAGGTGGCCAGCATGGCCTTGCCCATCAGAGTGCGGCCGAAGAACCAACCCAGCACCAGCACGATGACGACCGTCACGCCCAGCACCCACAGGCTTTGCGGCAGCAGGCTGGCGCCAAGGAATTCGATCGGCGCGTCGCCGGAAAAGGCTGGCAGCGAATGCGTATCCTTGCCCAGCCAGATTTGCACCAGGCCGCGCAGCACGAGCGAGGCGCCGATGGTGATGATCAGCAGAGTGATGACCTGCGCGTTCTGCGCCGGTTCGATCACGGTTTTTTCCATCAAGAGGCCCACGATGCCGGTGGCGATGACGGCCAGGATGATGGCCAGCGGCAGCGGCACGCCGGCGGCCGACATCACGGCGGCCAGCATCCCGCCCAGCATGATGAACTCGCCCTGGGCGAAATTGATCACGCCGCTGGTGTTGTAGATGATGGTAAAGCCCAGCGCCGCCAGCGCGTAGGCGGAACCGACCGTCATCCCGGAATACAAAAATTGCAGAAATTGAGCGACTTCCATGGTGTCTCCATTATGTTCGGCTACGCGCGGGCCGCCTTCGAGGGCGGCCTCGCACAGGTGCTTCCGGCTTACATCATTTCGACAATTGCCATTCGCCGTTCTTCACTTCGACCATGCGGAAGGCCGACAGGTCCAGACCCATGTGGTCTTTTGCCGACATGTTGAAGACGCCCGTCGTGCCGACAAATCCCTTGGTCGACTCCAGCGCCGCGCGCACTTTTTCGCGGTCCGTGCCGCCGGCGCGCTTGATGGCGTCGACCGACAGGTTCAGGGCGTCGAGCGCATAGCCGCCAAAGGTCGACGGATCGATCTTGTAGCGCTCTTTATACGTCTTGTCGTAGCCGACAACGACGGCCTTTTGCGCGTCGCTGTCCGGCAGCATGGCGCCAATCAGCAGGGCTGGCGTCGGCAGGCGCACGCCTTCGGCGGACTTGCCCGACAGTTTCAGATACTCGTCCGACGCCACGCCATGCGACTGGTACAGCGGCAGCGCGGCCATGCCCAGCTGGCCGTAGTTCTTGGTCACTACCGCCGGGCCCTGGCCCAGGCCGAAGACGAAGACGGCTTGCACGCCCTTGGTATTCTTGATGCGGGTCAGCTGCGCCGTGATGTCCGTGTCCTTCGGACCGTAGGTTTCATCGGCCACCAGGGTGATGCCGTATTTGGCGGCGACGATCTGCGATTCCTTGCGGCCCGAGGCGCCGAAGCCGCTCGTTTCCGACAGCAGGCCCACCTTGCTGATGCCGCGCTTCTTCATGTCCTCGAATACCTTCTCGGCCGCCATGCGGTCCGTATGCGGCGTCTTGAAGACCCATTTCTTGACCGGGTCGATGATCACCACGGCGCCTGCCAGCGAAATGAAAGGCATGCTGGCGCGGTCGACCAATGGCGCCATGGCCATCGTCGCGCCGGTGGTGGTGCCGCCGATCAGCACGTCGACCTTGTCCGACTCGATCAGGCGCTTGGTAAAGCCGTTGGCCTTGGCCGCATCGCTGCCGTCGTCGTAATGCACCAGTTCCAGCTTGCGTCCCAGGACGCCGCCGGCAGCGTTGATCTTCTCGATGTACAGCTGCAGGGTTTTCAGTTCCGGGTCGCCCAGGAAGGCGGCCGGGCCCGTGACAGACAGCACGGAACCGATCTTGATGTTATCGGCCGCATACGCGCCCGCGGCGGACATGGCCAGCACGCCGGCGATCAGGGTTTTCTTGAAGATATTGGCAATCATTATGGTCTCCACCAGGTTGGCACTACGGTCAATTATGGTCGGCGCTTTTTTACAAGCCTGCGCCTTTTATTTTCGTTTTTATACGCGTTCAATTACTACAGCAATACCCTGCCCCACGCCGATGCACATGGTGCACAGCGCATAGCGCCCGCCAGTCCGTTCCAGCTGGTTCAACGCGGCCATCATCAGGCGCGCGCCCGATGCGCCCAGCGGGTGGCCGATGGCGATCGCGCCGCCATTCGGATTCACGTGGGCCGCATCGTCAGCCAGACCCAGGTCGCGCGTCACGGCAAGGGCCTGCGCCGCAAACGCCTCATTGAGTTCAATGACATCCATCTGCGCGATGGTGAGTCCCGTCTGCGCCAGCACCTTGCGCGACGCTGGCGACGGTCCAAAACCCATGATGCGCGGCGCCAGGCCAGCCGTGGCCATGCCCAGCACTTTTGCGCGCGGCGTCAGCTTGTATTTGTCGACGGCGGCGGCGGACGCCAGCAGGATGGCGCAGGCACCGTCGTTCAAGCCCGAAGCATTGCCGGCCGTGACGGTGCCATCCGCTTTCACTACACCCTTGAGTTTCGCCAGCATCTCGATCGAGGTGTCCGGGCGCGGATGTTCGTCGCTGATGACCATTTTCGGATCACCCTTTTTTTGCGGTACGGCGACGGGCACGATCTCGCGCTCGAACACGCCAGCGGCGTGGGCGGCTGCCCAGCGCTGCTGGCTGCGCAAGGCCAGCGCATCCTGATCGGCGCGGCTGATGCCAAATTCCACGGCCACGTTTTCCGCCGTTTCCGGCATGGTGTCGATGCCGTACTGCGTTTTCATCTTGCCATTGACGAAGCGCCAGCCCAGGGTCGTGTCTTCGATTTTCGCCGCGCGCGAAAATGCGCTGTCGGCCTTGCCCATGACGAACGGCGCGCGCGTCATGCTTTCCACGCCGCCGGCGATGATCAGTTCCGCTTCGCCTGCCTTGATGGAGCGGGCCGCCATGCCGACGGCGTCCAGGCTGGAGCCGCACAGGCGGTTGATGGTGTTGCCCGGCACGGCCGCCGGCAAGCCGGCCAGCAGCGCGGCCATGCGGCCCACGTTGCGGTTGTCCTCGCCCGCCTGGTTGGCGCAACCATAAAACACGTCATCAATGGCGGACCAGTCGACGGACGGGTTGCGGGCGATCAGCGCGGCGATCGGCAGCGCGCCCAGGTCGTCGGCGCGCACGCTGGACAGCGCGCCGCCATAGCGGCCAAACGGTGTGCGTACGGCGTCACAAATAAAGGCTTCGTTCATGTCTGCTTCCTTGTTCGGGCTATCAGGAGAAAATTTTCGGGCGCTGGTCGATCACGCGGCGGGCCTTGCCCGTCAGGGTGCGTTCGATGCCGGAAGCGGCGACCAGGCGCACGCGCGTGCTCACGCCCACGTGCGTCTTGATGCGGTGTTCCAGTTCGCGCGCCAGGGCATCCGTCTCGCTGGCCGAGATGGTAGCGGTCAGGTCGATGCGCAGTTCGGCCACCACTTCCAGCTTGTCCAGATGGCCGTCACGCGTGACCACCAGCTGGTATTGCGGCGACAGGCGCGGCATCTTGAGGATCAGTTCCTCGATCTGCGTGGGGAAGACGTTCACGCCGCGGATGATCAGCATGTCGTCGGAACGGCCCGTGATCTTGCCGATGCGGCGCATCGAGCGCGAGGTGGCCGGCAGCAAGCGGGTCAGGTCGCGCGTGCGGTAGCGAATGATGGGCAGCGCCTCTTTCGACAGCGAGGTAAACACCAGTTCGCCCTCTTCGCCGTCCGGCAGCACTTCGCCCGTTTCAGGGTCGATGATCTCCGGGTAAAAATGGTCTTCCCAGATAACGGGGCCGTCCTTGCTCTCGATGCATTCGGAGGCCACGCCAGGGCCCATCACTTCCGACAAGCCGTAGATATCGACGGCGTCGATGCCGGCACGCGCTTCGATTTCCGAGCGCATGGCGTCCGTCCACGGCTCGGCGCCAAAGATGCCCACCTTCAGCGACGATTCCGCCGGGTCCAGGCCCTGGCGCGTGAATTCCTCGATGATGTTGAGCATGTAGGACGGCGTGACCATGATGATCGATGGCTTGAAATCCTGGATCAATTGCACCTGCTTTTCCGTCTGGCCGCCGGACATCGGAATGACCGTGCAACCGAGACGCTCGGCGCCGTAATGCGCGCCCAGGCCGCCCGTGAACAGGCCGTAGCCGTAGGAGATGTGCACCATGTCGCCCGCGCGGCCACCGCCGGCGCGGATCGAACGCGCCACCACATTGGCCCAGGTATCGATATCGTTCTGCGTGTAGCCAACCACCGTGGCCTTGCCCGTGGTGCCGCTCGACGCGTGGATGCGCACCACTTGCTCGCGCGGCACGGCGAACAGGCCGAACGGATAATTGTCGCGCAAGACTTTTTTATCGGTGAACGGAAATTTGGCCAGGTCGGACAGCGATTTGAGGTCGTCCGGATGCACGCCCGCTTCGTCAAAAGCGGCGCGGTAATGGGGCACGTTGTCATAGGCGTGCTTGAGCGACCATTTCATGCGTTCGAGCTGCAGCGCCTGCAGTTCATCCTTGCTGGCGCGCTCGATCGGCTCGAGGTCATTCGGTGCTGGGGTTCTCTGGACCATCTCTGTCTCCTGAATCGGTTCTTTAACTATGTAATTCGTTGCGGCAGTTCAAGCCTGCTCTTGTCACTTCAATTGCTGATGACTTCACCCGCCACGCGGATCGACTTGCCGCGGAAGAGCGCGATGGCGCGGCCTTCCTGGTTGCTGACCTTGACGTCGTAGACGCCGCTCTTGCCGGCCAGCGCCTGTTCGACGGCGTGCGCCGTCAGCACGTCGCCTTCGCGGCCCGGCGCCAGGTAGTCGATGGTGCAGCCGGCGCCCACGGTATTCATGTTGTAGCTGTTGCAGGCAAACGCGAAGGCGCTGTCGGCCAGGGCAAAGATGAAGCCGCCGTGGCAGGTCTGGTGGCCATTGAGCATGTCGGCGCGCACCGTCATGGTCATGCGCGCATGGCCCGGGCCCACGTCGGCCAGGGCGATGCCCATGGCGGCGGTGGCGTTATCGCGCGACAGCATGGAGGCGGCGGCCGCTTCGGCCAGCGCTTGCGCGCTCAGATTGTGGTTCTTGTCTGACATATCATTCGGCATGAAAGCGGGCTCCATTGGCAAGTTTGCGGCGCAGCAGCGGCGAGACGCGATAGCGGTCTTCGCCATAGCCCAGCGCCAGGTGCTGCAATACGGTCACGATGTGCTGGACGCCGACGGCATCGGCCCAGGCCAGCGGTCCGCGCGGATAGTTGACGCCCTTCTGCATGGCGATATCCACGGCGGCCACGGTACACACACCCTGGTTGACGGCGTCGGCCGCCTCGTTGGCCAGCATGGCGACCGTGCGCATGACGGCCAGGCCGGGCACGTCGTCCAGGCGCGTGACGGTGAAACCGGCCGCCTGGAACAGGCCGACGACGGCCGAGTAGGCGGCATCGCTGCACTGGTCGGCGCGCGCCACGGCGATGCGTTTGGCACCGGCATAGTCGAGTGCCAGGTCGAACAGCACCGTATCGGGGTGCTGGTTGTCGTGCGCGCGCTGGGTGGCGCTGCGGCCATCGCTCAGGTAAATCGCGGCGCCGTTGCAATGCAGGGCCGGCGCCTCGTCATGCGCCTGGCCTTCCTGCATGACGCGGCGGCTGACGGTGATGCCGGCCTGCTCCAGGCGCTGCACCAGGCTGTGAATGATGCCGCTGTGGCCACGGCCATCGCCGCCGATGGCCGCCGCCAGGGCGACAAATTCCGGGGTCGCCTGTGCGCTTTCCGCCTGTGCCACAGGAGCGCTCGCGCCTTCGCCGTACGGGTAAAAACCACGGCCCGATTTGCGGCCGAGGAAACCGGCATTGACCATTTCCTGCTGCAGCACGGAAGGCGTGAAGCGCGGGTCGTTGAAATAAGCGCCAAACACGGATTGGGTGACGGAGAAATTCACGTCGTGGCCGATCAGGTCCATCAGTTCGAAAGGCCCCATGCGGAAACCGCCCGCTTCGCGCAGCACGGCATCGATGGTGGCGGCGTCGCCCGCCTGTTCGTTCAGCAAGCGCCAGCCTTCCGCATAGAACGGACGGGCGACGCGGTTGACGATGAAGCCCGGCGTCGATTTCGCATGCACGGGATTCTTGCCCCAGGCGATCGAGGTGTCATACACGGTAGCGGCCACTTGCGCGCTGGTAGCCAGGCCACTGATCACTTCGACCAGCGCCATCAGGGGCACGGGATTAAAGAAGTGCATGCCGACCAGGCGCTCCGGGCGGCGCAGCTTGGCGGCGATCGCCGTGACGGAAATCGACGACGTGTTTGTCGCCAGGATGCAGTCGTCGCCGACCAGCGCTTCCAGTTCGGCGAACAGGCCGCGCTTGACGTCGAGGTTTTCCACGATGGCTTCCACCACCAGGGCAGCATCGCTCACATCGGCCAGGCTGCCGGCCGCCTGCAGGCGCGCCGTGGCGGCCGTGGCTTCATCGGCCGTCATGCGGCCCTTTTCGGCCAGCTTCGCATACATCTTGCCAATGTCGGCCAGCGCCTTGCTGACGGCTTCCGCCCGCGTATCGTACAGTTTGACGCGGTAGCCGGCGGCGGCCGCCACCTGCGCGATGCCCGCGCCCATGGCACCGCTGCCGATGACGGCGACGATGCTGTTGTTGTCCAGAGCTGCCATATCAGTGTCCCTTGAATTGCGGTGCGCGCTTTTCCATGAAGGCGGCGACGCCTTCGCGGTAATCGTCGCTGTTACCAAGATCGCTCATCATGCGCGCTTCCAGCGCCAGTTGCTGCGGCAGGGTGTTGGCGCCGCTGGCGGCCAATGCCTGCTTGGTGTAGGCCAGGCCCTTGGTCGGCGCGGTGGAAAAGTGCACGGCCAGCTTGCGCGTTTCTTCCGCCAGATGGGCATCGTCGACGCATTTCCAGATCAGGCCCCAGTCTTCGGCTTTTTCCGCCGTCAGTTTTTCGCCCAGCATGGCCAGGCCCATGGCGCGCGCCGAACCTATCAGGCGTGGCAGGAAGAAGGTGCCGCCCGTGTCCGGGATCAGGCCCAGCTTGCAGAACACTTCGACGAAGCTGGCCGATTTGCCGGCGATGACGATGTCGCAGGCCAGCGCCAGGTTGGCGCCCGCACCGGCCGCCACGCCATTGACGGCGCAGATCACCGGCATCGGCAGGGCTTTCAGGGCCAGCACCAGCGGCGCATAGTTCTTTTCCACCGATTCGCCCAGGTCCACGCCCTTGGAACCCGGTTCCACGGCGCGGTCGGACAGATCCTGGCCCGCGCAAAAGCCGCGGCCCGCACCCGTCAGCACGAAGACGCGCACGGAATTGTCCGCGTTGACCTTGGCAATCGCATCGCGCACTTCCTCGTGCATGGCCTGGGTGAAGCTATTCAGTTTGTCGGGGCGGTTCAGGGTCAGGGTGGCGATGCCCTGTTCGATGGTGAAGAGGATATTTTGGTAGGTCATGGCGTGTCTCGGTTTTTAGTTTTCAACCCAAGGATCAGAAAGGTCGGTCCTGCGGAATCGTTATTCGGCCCACTGGGCCGAATACCCCCTTAAGGTCCGACCCCAGTCTTCGCTTGGGGTCTGATGTTATTCAGCCTGGTCGAAATCGACCACCACCTTGTCGGTCAGCGGAAAACTCTGGCAACTGAGGACAAAGCCGCGCGCCACTTCGTAGTCTTCCAGCGCGTAGTTGACGTCCATTTCCACTTTGCCGTCGAGTATCTTGCAGCGGCAGGTCGAGCATACGCCGCCCTTGCATGAGTAGCGCATGTCCAGCCCGGCGCGCAGGCCGGCGTCGAGGAGGGATTCCTTGTCCTTGTCCATCGTGAAGGTGGTGTGGTTGCCATCCATGATGACGGTCACTTCCGTTTCCTGCACGGCGTCCGCAGCCATCTGGGCGCGCGGCTTATGCAGGTTTTTCGGGATGCTGGCGGCGAACAGTTCGATCTTGATATTCTGCTTGGGCATGCCGGCCGCCTGCAGGGCGGCGGAGACGCCCAGCATCATGTCTTCCGGGCCGCAGATGAAGGCGTTGTCGTAGTCTTCGACCTTGATCCAGTGCTGCAGGAACTGTTCACATTTTTCCTGCGTGATACGGCCGTTGAACAATTCGATATCCTGCTGCTCGCGGCTCATCACGTACACCAGGTTCAGGCGCTCCAGATACACGTCCTTCAAGTCCGTCAATTCTTCCTTGAAGATGACGGACGACGAGGCGCGGTTACCGTAGAACAGCGTGAAGCGGCTCAGGGGTTCCGTCAGCAGGGTGGTCTTGATGATGGAAAGGATGGGCGTGATGCCGCTGCCGGCCGCGAATGCCAGGTAATGCTTGCGGTTGACGCAGTCGAGCGGCACGTTGAAGTGGCCCATGGGCGGCATCACGTCGATGGTGGCGCCGGCTTTCAGGGTGTCATTCGCCCAGGTGGAAAAGGCGCCGCCGGGCGTGCGCTTGATAGCCACGCGCAGGCTGCCGTCCTGCACCGCGGAACAGATGGAATACGAGCGGCGCACGTCTTCCGCGTTGATATTGGCGCGCAGGGTCAGGTGCTGGCCCTGCTGGAAGCGGAACTGCTGCTGCAGTTCCGCCGGCACGTCGAACGTGACGGCGATGGTGTCGCGCGTTTCGTTGCGCACGTTGGCCACACACAGCGGATAAAATTTACTCATGCTTCATCTCCAGTTTCTTCGGAACGTGTGCCTGGTTTTTTTAGTGGCACTTGAAGTAATCAAACGGTTCGCGGCAATCGATGCATTTGTACAGCGCCTTGCACGGCGTGGAGCCGAACTGGCTGGTCAGCTGCGTATGCGTCGAGCCGCAGTTCGGGCAGATCACGTCCAGCTTCGGCATGGGCTGGCGCTTGACGCCACCCGCTGTTCCGCTACGCAGGCCGCTGATGTCGATCACCTGCTGCTGCGGCGGGGCGATGCCATAGCCTTTCAGCTTGGCCTTGCCCGCTTCGCTCATCCAGTCCGTGGTCCAGGCGGGCGACAGCTGGTTCACCAGGGTCACCTTGTCCACGCCATGGCTGCGCAAGGCCTCGGTGACGGCATCGGCGATCACCTGCATGGCCGGGCAGCCCGAATACGTGGGCGTGATCGTCACGATGCACTCTTCGCTGCTGACCACGTCGACGGCGCGCACGATGCCCAGGTCCACCACCGAAATGACGGGAATTTCCGGGTCCGGCACGTCGCCGAGCCAGGCCCAGACCTGGGCGGCATCCAGCGTCGCGGCGCCAGCGGCCGTGTTCATTACCACTCCGCCCCGGGATAGGCGCGCTGCAGGAACTGCATCTCGGCCAGAATAAAACCCAGGTGCTCGGTGTGCGTGCCCTGCTTGCCGCCTTTTTGCATCCAGGCGTCGGACGCCGGCATGGTCAAGGTGGCTTCAGCGAAGATCTCGGCCACGTGTTCGAGGAAGGCCTGGCGCAGGATGTCCGATGGCGGCGCGATGCCGGCAGCGACCATGGCCTGGTCGACGGCGTCGTACTTGAACATCTCGCCCGTGTACATCCACAGCTTGTCGGCGGCGGCTTGCGTTTTCGCGTGGCTGTCCGCCGTGCCATCGCCCAGGCGCACGATCAGGTCGCCGCTGCGGCGCAGGTGGTACGTGACTTCCTTGATCGACTTTTGCGCCACTTCGACGATGCGGCCATCCGTCGATTTCAGCAGCTCCAGCAGCTGGAAGTAATGCCAGCTGTCGAAGAAGAACTGGCGCATCATGGTGTCGGCGTAATTGCCGTTCGGCTGTTCGACCAGCAGGCAGTTCTTGAAATCATGGGCGTCGCGCAAAAAGGCGATATCGTCCTCGTCGCGACCCGCGTTTTCCAGTTCCGCCGCATAGCTGAACCACAAGCGCGTCTGGCCCAGCAAGTCCAGCGCCACGTTGGTCAGCGCCATGTCTTCTTCCAGCGCCGGACCCTTGCCGCACAGCTGCGACAGCTGCTGGCTGAGGATCAGGGCGTTGTCGCCCAGGCGAAAAAGATAATTGACCTTGTCATCCATTACAGGCGCTCCCATCACAGGTTCTTGACTTCTTCCGGCATCGGGAAGAAGGTGGGATGGCGGTACACCTTGCTGTTCGACGGTTCGAACAGGGCGCCCTTGTCGCCGGGGCTGCTGGCGACGATATCGGCCGCGCGCACCACCCAGATGCTCACGCCTTCATTGCGGCGCGTGTAGACGTCGCGCGCATGGTTGACCGCCATGGTGGCGTCGGACGCGTGCAGGCTGCCCACATGCTTGTGCGCCAGGCCGTGCTGGCTGCGGATGAAAACTTCCCACAATGGCCATTCTTTGCTCATGTTGCTATCCCCTATCTGTGTATTTATATTCAGGCTGCCGCTTTGCTAGCGGCTTGCTTGTCTGCATACGCGACCAAGGCATCGCGGAACCATGCGCCATCTTCATACGCTTTCACGCGCGTTTGCAGGCGCTCGCGGTTGCACGGGCCGTTGCCCTTCAGGACGTTGTTGAACTCGGACCAGTCGATCTCGCCAAATTCATAGTGGCCCGTTTCGGCATTGAATTTCAGGTCGGGATCGGGCACGGTCAAGCCCAGGTATTCAATTTGCGGCACGGTCTGGTCGACCATGCGCTGGCGCAATTCGTCGTTCGAGAACAGCTTGATGCGCCATTGCGCCGACTGGGCGCTGTTGACGGAAGCGGCGTCGGACGGGCCGAACATCATCAGCGACGGCCACCACCAGCGGTTCAAGGCATCTTGCGCCATGGCTTTCTGTGCCGGCGTGCCCTTGCACAGCGACATCATGATGTCGTAGCCCTGGCGCGCATGGAACGATTCTTCCTTGCAGACACGGATCATGGCGCGCGCATACGGGCCATACGAGCAGCGGCACAGGGGAATCTGGTTGATGATGGCGGAACCGTCGACCAGCCAGCCGATGGCGCCCATGTCGGCCCACGACAGGGTGGGGTAGTTAAAGATGCTGGAATATTTGGCTTTGCCCGAGTGCAAGGCGGCCAGCAGATCGTCGCGCGACACGCCCAGGGTTTCCGCAGCGCTATACAGGTACAGGCCGTGGCCCGCTTCATCCTGGATCTTGGCCAGCAGGATGGACTTGCGTTTCAGGGTCGGGGCGCGCGTGACCCAGTTACCTTCAGGCAACTGACCGACGATTTCCGAGTGCGCGTGCTGCGAAATCTGGCGGACCAAGGTCTTGCGGTAGGCGTCCGGCATCCAGTCCTTGGCTTCGATCTTGATGCCTTCGTCGATGCGCGCCTGGAAAGCGCGTTCTTCCTGCCCCATGTCATCGATGGAGCGGACATTTTTGAGGCCGGTTTCAACCATTTGTGCGTACATGATGTGTCTCCCATGTCTTGATGTTGCGCAGCAGCGCAGCGCGATGAAGTAATAATACGATACAAAAAACAATTTGCATACACTTGATGTGAATCATTTTAAAAAATCGTATCTTGTGCAGCTTTTTTGTGCGTATGATATTGCTTATGAGAAAACACTCCGGAGCGCTACCAGCGCGCCCGGCAAATTATTGACGCGCTACCCGCGCAGCCAAGTAAACTGCTGCTTTTATTGAATCGACCGCAACACGGCCAGACCGGAACCACATGAAGAACACCCGCTGCACGGCATGGATAGCCGATTTCCTGGAAAGCGACCCACCGCGCTCGAAGTCCCTGGTGATGACGATTTTTGGCGACGCCATCGTGCCGCGCGGCGGCGCCATCTGGCTGGGCAGTCTGATCGACCTGCTGGCGCCGTTCGGCGTGAATGACCGGCTATTGCGCACCAGCGTGTTCCGCCTGGCGCAGGAAGGCTGGCTCAGCTCGCAAAGGGATGGCCGCCGCAGCGCCTACACGATACGTCCGGACGCGCTGGCCCGCTTCGAGCGCGCCTACCGCCGCATCTATGCGCCATTGGTAGTGCACTGGGATGGCAGCTGGACCCTGGTGATCGGCCCGGCCGGCAGCATCGGCGCCGCGGAACGGGGCGCACTGCGCAAGGAATTATTGTGGGCCGGCTATGGTTTGATTTCCCCCGGCATCTTTGGCCACCCGGCCAGCAATGCGGAAGCGCTGGAAGACATTCTTGTGCGCAACGAGGTCCAAGGCAAGCTGTATGTCTGCCACACCACGGAATTGCCGGGCGTGAGCGCGCGCCCCCTGCGCGACATGGTCGGTGAATGCTGGGATCTGTCGGAAGTGATGGCCGGCTACGCAAAATTCATTGCCAGCTTCCAGCCGCTGCTGACCGTGTTGCAGCAAGAACCCGTGTTCGACGCGGAGCAGGCGTTCGTCATCCGCTCGCTGCTGACGCACGCCTACCGCCGCGTGCAATTGCATGACCCGCAACTGCCCGTCGAGCTGCTGCCCGAACCGTGGCCCGGCACGCAAGCCTACGCGCTGGCGCGCGACCTGTACCGCATCACGTATGCGGCGGCCGAGGAACATATCCTGGCGACATTGCGGCGCGAGGATGAGCATGCCCCCGACGTCGAGCCGTGGTTTTTTGAACGTTTTGGCGGCCTGACTACTTGAACGTCTGAAAAATGTTCAGGGCCAGGCGCGTGGCCGCAGGCAGTACGACTAGTACGCCAAGGCAACGCAACGCCGCCATGGACATTTTCTCAGGCGTTCACTGCTTCGCCACCACTTGCTTGGCCCCTGCCAGCAAATCCTGCCCCAGCTTTTCCAGCGCATTGGTCTGCACCAGCATGGTGTCGAGGATGGCCGCGTTGAAGGTGAACTCGGCCGGCGTCGTGTAGCCGGGAAAACGCAGGATGCGCAGCAATTCCTGCAAGGTGGTGCCCTTGCCCAGATGCGCCAGGGCGTCGCTGAGGGCGCTGACTTTCTTTTCCAGCTCGCGGATGTGGTTGCCGTTGTCGTCCATGATGCTCTCCCCATGTTGGAGCTATCACCTTAGCAAAGCATGCACTACGCCGTTTGCGCCAGCACAAAGGCGCGGCTAAAACGGGTATCATCGCGCCATTGCACACGATGCAAAACCCATACGTTTTTATCAGGAACACACATGACCATTAAAATCAGCCAGCAATTCGATGCCGGCGCGATCGAGGTGCTGCGCGCCGACGATGCCCAATCCATCGAGCTGAACATCCGCAAGGATTCCCACGCCGACATCACGCAGTGGTTTTACTTCCGCCTGCAAGGCGCGCAGGGCGAGGCGTGCACGATCCGCTTCATGAATGCGGGCAAGTCGGCCTACCCGGACGGCTGGAAAGACTACCAGGCTGTCGCCAGCTACGACCGCGAAACGTGGTTCCGCGTGCCGACCAGCTATGACGGCACGGTGATGACCATCGAACACACGCCGGAAGAAGAAAGCGTGTACTACGCCTACTTCGAGCCGTATCCATGGGACCGCCACCTGGCCCTGATCGACAGCGCCCAAGCGTCGCCGCTGGTGCGCTTGATCGACCTGGGCAGCACTGTCGAAGGCCGCGACATGAATCTGCTGGTGGTGGGCGATGCCGATGCCGAGACGAAAGTCTGGGTCATCGCGCGCCAGCACCCCGGTGAAACGATGGCTGAATGGTTTGTCGAAGGCATGCTCGAAGCATTGCTGGACCAGGCCAATCCGTTTGCCCGCCAATGCCTGCAGGACGCCGTCTTCTACGTGGTGCCGAACATGAATCCGGACGGTTCCGTGCATGGCAACCTGCGCACCAACGCGGCTGGCGCCAACCTGAACCGTGAATGGATGACGCCGTCGATGGAACGCAGCCCGGAAGTGTTCCTGGTGAAACAGAAGATGCATGAAATTGGCTGCGACCTGTTCCTCGACGTGCATGGCGACGAAGGTTTGCCTTACGTATTCGTGGCCGGCAGCGATGCGCTGGAGAATTTCACGCCGGCGCAAAAAGCCGAGCAAGACCGCTTCATCGCCGATTTCAAGGTGGCCAGCCCCGACTTCCAGGATGTGTACGGCTATGAAGACGGCCCGTTCACGCCGGAAGTGCTGACCATGGGTTCGCCCCACATCACGCACGCCTTCGGCTGCCTGGCCCTGACCCTGGAACTGCCGTTCAAGGACAATGCTAACGATCCCGACCCGCAAACGGGCTGGAGCGGTGCCCGCAGCGCCGCCCTGGGTGCTGCCGTACTGCAACCGATCCTGGCGACCCTGCGCGCTTGATCGCTGTATTCGCAGCGTTGATGCATTAACAGCGCCGCCATCACGCGGCCCGCCTGTCGCAGGCGGGCCGCGTTCCCCTGCGTTTCCCTCTTCATCAGCCCTTGGCTACCTTGCGCAGCGCCGCCACCAGCTTGTCCAGATGCGACTCCGGCGTAAAGATGCCCGGCGTCACGCGCACGCACGCGCCGTTGGCCAGGCCATCGCGCGGCACGGCAAAGATGCCGTGCTCCTGCACCAGTTTTTTCGACAGGGCAAAATTATCGGCCACGCTCGTCTTGCCTTTCAAGCGGAACGACGCGATAGCGCTCGTCAGGCGTGGATCGGCTGACGCCAGCACCTCGATGCCGTCGATGCCGCGCGCCGCCTCCACCCAGCGGTTGCGCAGCAGCCGCAGCCGCGCCTGCTTGTTGGCCACGCCGATGTGCGCATGCAAGTCCAGCGCCGTGGGCAGGCTCAGGTAGGCGGCGAAATTCACCGTGCCCGTGTGCACGCGGGTGCGGATGTCGTCGCCCGCAGTTTCGTCCCGCACTTCGCCCATAAAGGGGTCAATGTCGGCCACCCTGCCCCGCTTGATGTAGATGGCGCCCACGCCCACGGGCGCACCGATCCACTTGTGCAGGTTGATACCGGCAAAGTCCGCCTGCAGGTCGGGTATCGTCATGTCCAGCTGGCCAAAGCCGTGCGCCGTGTCGACGATGACATCGATGCCCCGCTCGCGCGCCAGGCGGCTGATCTCGGCCACGGGCAAGACCATGCCATTGCGGTGATTCACATGCGTGAGCAGCATCAGTTTCAGCTTCGGATGGCGCTCCATGGCGGCAACATACGCGGCCACGACGCTATCGTGCGTAAACGGTTCCGGGATGGCGATCGACACCACCTCGGCGCCGCGCCGCTGCCGCAGCCAGCGCGTGACGGTGATCATATTGTCGTAATCGATGTCCGCGTAGAGCACGGTATCGCCGGGACGCAAGCGGTTATAGCCGGCGATCAAGACTTGCAGCGCTTCCGTCGCGCCCCGCGTCAGCACGATTTCATCGATGCCCACGCCCAGCGCCCTGGCGGCTGCCGCGCGCGCCGCCTCGAAGTCCGCAGGAAAGCGCATGCGCGCATACCAGGCATTGTCGCGGTTGACCATGCTCAGCTGCTGCTCGTAATGCGACAGCACGGGCCTGGCCATTGAACCCCAGAAGGCATTGTCGAGCTGGATCACCGCGTCCGTCGTGTCGTACTGCGCGACCACCGCCTGCCAGTAGGCCTGGTGCGTGGCCAGCATGTCCGGTGTCATGCCGGCCGGCACGGCTGGCAGCGGCGGCAAGGCGGCGGCCGGCGGCGCGGCGTCCGCAGCGCCTGCGGCAAAGGGCAGCGCGGCGGCCAGCGAGCTGGCGCACAGCAGCGCGCGGCGTTGTGGATTCATTTTCAAAGTTTCCCCTTAAAATTTCACTTTGTACTCGACATACAGGTTGCGGCCATCCGTGTCGTACGGCGCATTGCGCGAATAAATCAAGCCGCGGCTGGCCTGGAACGTTGCTTCATCGGGATATTTATCCAGCACGTTATCGACGCCTATGCGCAGCGACTGCTTGTCGCTGATCTTGTAGCTGGCCGCCAGGTCCAGGAATTGCATGGCACCAAAACGCTGGAAGATGTCGCCCGTGGCATTGCCCGAATTGTCCGTCCACGCGCCATAGTAGCGCACGCGGGCCAGAGTATTCCAGCTGCCCAGGTCATAGTTGCCGCTGATGGTGGCTTTCTGGCGCGGCAGGCGTTCCTCGAAGACCTGGCGCTGGGCCGGATTCGTCACCAGGCTGGAATTGCCGCCATCGACTTTGGTCGTGTTGTAGTTGTAGGCAAGGGTCAGGTTCAGCTTGCCATCCCCGATACGGCTCAGGTGGCTGCCGACGATATCGATGCCGCGCGTGGTGGTATCGAAGTCATTCGTAAAATAGCTGATGGACGTGTAGCGCAGCGGATTGGCCACGCCGGCCGGCACGGCAAATGCGGCGGACGTGCTGAAGCGGTCGCTGACCTTGATGTCATATACGTCCACGGAACCGGAGAAGCCCGCCGGCGTCTTCCAAGTAAAACCCAGCGACAGGTTTTTCGATTTTTCCGGCTTCAAGGCCTTGGCGCCCAGCAGCATGGCCAGCGGATCGTTGTTGGCCAGGCGGCCGCTGGTAAACAGCAGCAGGGTCTTGGTATCGAGGCCCTGGTTGGTGCTGTTGGTATTCGACTGGCCAGGCGTAGGCGCGCGGAAGCCCGTCGAGTAGGAGCCGCGCAAGGCCATGTCCTCGCTCAGCGCATAGCGCGCCGACAATTTGCCATTGACGGTGCTGCCGAATTCGGAGAAATGCTCATAGCGGGCCGCGCCGCCCAGGCTCAACGCCTTGCTGACGGGCACTTCCACGTCCAGGTAGGCCGCATAGCTGTCCTGCCCCCAGCTGCCCGCCTGGCGATCGCTGAAGCCGGGGGCGCCGTTCGCGTTCGCGTCGAGGCCGATGGCCGCGCCCGGTCCCACCAGGTAGGACGCCGCATCGCCCGCCTTCACGCCATAGGTTTCATTGCGCGCTTCGGCGCCGAAGGCGATGTTCACCGGCTGCGGCAGGGATGCCACGGGCAATTCATAGTTGAAGTTGGCGTTGAGGATTTTTTCCGTCTGCGACAACTGGCCCAGGTAGAACGCCGTCGGGCTGCTCGGTCCCATCGAGGCGTTGATGGAATTGGCCAGGTGGTAATCGATGCGGTTGCGGCCCCAGGAAGCGCTCACATCCCAGCCGAAGCGCTCGTTGAAATGGCCGCGCACGCCGGCCACCACCTGTACGTCATCCTGGTCGTTCGAATAGCTGGGGCTGAAGCCGAGCGGATAGATGCTGCGCAAGTCCCAGCCGGGGAACAGGGTGCTGGTCTTGTACGCGCCCGTGCTGGTATCGGGATTGCGCCAGTTGAAGTCCGAGGTGCCGTCGCTGCGGCTGAACAGGCCGAAGCCATACAGTTCCGCCGTGTCGGACAGGGCCATGCTGGCATTGAAGCCGATGCGCTTGCTGTCGAGCTCAGGCTGGCCCCAGCGCTGCACGGGATTCGGCACCTTCAGTTCAGGATGGGCATTCTGGAAGGCGATGGCATCGGCCCGCTGACGCGTGCGCGAGGTGGGATCGGACTGGGCCAGCGCGCCGAAAAGCGTTGCCTTGCCCGTCTCGCCAAACGCAAAGCCCGTCTTCAGGTTGAGTTCATTGGCCTTGCCGTCGCCTTCCGAATATTGCGAGTGGTGTACGGAAATTTCCGTGCCGACCGTGTCGTCGAGAATGATGTTGATCACGCCGGCGATCGCGTCGGAACCGTACTGCGCCGAGGCGCCGTCGCGCAGCACTTCAATGCGCTTGATGGCGGCAACGGGAATCTGCGCCAGGTCGGGCGCCTGCGCGCCGCGCGCGCCCAGCAGCGCGCTGCGGTGGAAGCGCTTGCCATTGACCAGCACCAGGGTCTGGTCCGGCGACAGGCCGCGCAAGGTGGCGGGACGGACGAACACTTGTCCATCGGCCATCGGCAGGCGCTGCACCACGTACGAGGGCACCAGTTGCGCCAGCACATCGTTCAAGTCCGACGACTCGACGGCGCCGATATCTTCGCGGTTGAATACATCCACGGGCGCCATGGTGTCGAATTGCGTGCGGTTGCTGCCGCGCGTGCCCGTGACGATCACGGCTTGCGGGGCCTCGAGGGAGTCGCTGGCGGCAGCGGCGGCGGGCGCATCGCCATGCGCTTGCGCCTGACTGGCGAACACGGCGGTCATGCCACACATCAGGGCCACCGCGCGGGCGATGCGGGTACGGAAATAGGTCATGGGGAGTCACTTGGCAGGTTGGATCAACAACGACGCGTCACGGCAAGACTCGCATCTTGCATGAAATATCACGAAGTTCGGCTTACTTACATTAAAAGCATCTAAATTGCGCAGATAACGTCAGATGGCGTCATCATACGAAGGCAATGTTTCATCCGTATGACGAGCTGATCGGTGCTGCGAAAAACCACACGCCCATGAAAAAAGGCGCCAGCGGCGCCTGTAGTGGAGCAAGTAACGACGTCAGCCGCCCGCCACCACCATGCTCTCGATGAGGATGGAACCGGTCTGTTTGGTGCCGCGGCGCAGCACGTCGGCGCCGACGGCAACGATGTTGCGCAGCATGTCTTTCATGTTGCCGGCGATGGTGATTTCTTCCACCGGATACTGGATCACGCCATTTTCCACCCAAAAACCGGAAGCGCCGCGCGAATAGTCGCCCGTCACGTAGTTGGTACCCTGCCCCATCAATTCCGTCACCAGCAAGCCCGTACCCAGCTTTTTCAGCATGGCAACGAAACCGTCATGGGCGGCCGTCTCTGTCGAGGTCAGGTACAGATTGTGCGAACCACCGGCGTTGCCCGTGGTCTGCATGCCCAGCTTGCGGGCCGTGTAGGTCGACAGGAAATAGCCTTGCACCACGCCATCCTTGACGACGTCGCGGCTGACGGTTTTCACGCCCTCCTCGTCGAACGGCGCCGAGCCGACGCCGCCGATCACGTGCGGGTCCTCGAAGATCTGCACGTGCGACGGCAGCACCTGCGTGCCCAGGGAGTCGAGCAAGAACGTGGACTTGCGGTACAGGGCGCCGCCCGAGGTGGCTTGCACATAGGTACCCAGCAAGCCGGCAGCCAATGGCGCCTCGAACAGCACGGGACAGGTGCGCGTACCGAGCTTGCGCGCGTTCAGGCGCGACAGGGCGCGCTCGGCGGCGTAGCGGCCGATGGCTTCAGGACTCGACATTGTGGAGGCATCGCGCACGGACGAATACCAGTCGTCGCGCTGCATTTTCGCCCCCTTGCCGGCAATCGGCGCGACGGACAGGGTGTGGCGCGAGAACGGATAGCCGCCGATGAAACCGCGCGAATTGGCCGAAACAAAGTGCGATTGCTGCACGTGCACGCCCGCGCCTTCGCTGTTGGTGATGCGCGGGTCGACGGCAAAGGCGGCCGCTTCGGCCCGCTGGGCCAGCACCACGGCTTCCTCGGCGGATATCAGCCACGGGTAATACAGTTGCAAGTCGCGCGGTGCCATTTCCAGCAGCTCGGCGTCGGCCAGGCCCGCGCAATCGTCCTCGGCCGTGAAGCGGGCGATGTTGTAGGCGGCGTCCACCGTGGCGCGCAGGGCGGACGGGGAAAAATCGGAGGTACTGGCATTGCCGCGTTTCTTGCCAACAAACACGGTCACGCCCATGCCCTTGTCCTTGTTTTGCTCGATCGTCTCGATCTTGCCTTTTCGGACAGACACGGACAGGCCGCCGCCTTCGCTGACTTCGACGGCGGCATCAGTGCCGCCCGCTTCCCGCGCAAAAGACAACACATCACGGGCCAGTTGCTGCAATTGCTCTTGACTATGGGTAAATACGGAGTCGTTCATGCGCTGTTTTCTTCGGAAAGCCGCTAAAACGGTTATCATAGCAGTCGTTTACAGTTTACAGGAGCGGTCCACAAGTCCTCTCCCGCCTTTATATCATGCCAAATCCAAACCGGGGAGCTTGCGGCTTCCAATCCACCGAATTCGAACAGGAATATGAACGTCCTTCGAAGTCGGAACTCAAGCGCCAGATGACCGTCCTGCAAAAGCTGGGCGAAGAACTTGTCAATGAGGCACGTGACCGCGTCAAGCGCGTTCCGATGCCGGAAGACGTGCGCGACGCCATTCTCGAGTGCCAGCAGATCAAGGATCATGAAGGCCGCCGCCGCCAGCTGCAATACGTGGGCAAGAAAATGCGCACCCTGGACGAGGAAGAAGTTGCCGCCATCCAACGCACCATCGATAGCTGGAAAGGCTTGTCGAAAGCCGACACGGCGAATATGCACGCGATGGAACGCCGCCGCGACAAGCTGTTGACGGACGACAAGGCGCTGACCGTCTTGCTGTCGGAAAACCCGGAACTGGACGTTCAGCACCTGCGCACCCTGATCCGCAATGCCCGCAAGGAGCAGGCCGAGAACAAGCCGCCAAAAGCCTACCGTGAAATCTTCCAGATCTTGAAAGAGATCGCCAAGAAGAACAACGGCGGCAAGAAAGATGCCGACGAAGATGACGTTGAAGGCGACGACGACGAGTAAAAACTGGGGTCAGACCCGGCGGGTCTGACCCCGAAAGTAGCTAAAAACCGGGATCAGCCCGGTTTTTTTACGACATAAACAGGTGCCCCATGACCACGATAGAAGACGAATTGATTATCGGCCTCGTGTCGATTTCGGACCGCGCCAGCGACGGCGTGTATGAAGACCAGGGCATCCCGGCCCTGGAAAGCTGGCTGGCTGCCGCCATCCGTACGCCATTCCGCCTGGAAAAGCGCTTGATCCCGGACGAGCGTTCGCAGATTGAAAACACCCTGATCGACATGGTCGACCTGAACCATTGCCACCTGATCCTGACGACGGGCGGCACGGGTCCCGCGCGGCGCGACGTGACGCCGGATGCGACCTTGTCCGTCGGGACCAAGGAAATGCCCGGCTTCGGCGAACAGATGCGCCAGATCAGCCTGCAATTCGTGCCGACGGCGATCCTCTCGCGCCAGGTGGCCGTGATCCGCGAGACGCCCGAGCGCGCCGCCCTGATCATGAACTTGCCGGGCCAGCCGAAAGCCATCAAGGAAACCCTGGAAGGGCTGAAAGATGCTGATGGAAATCAATTGGTCAACGGCATCTTTGCCGCCGTGCCATATTGCATCGACCTCATCGGCGGCCCCTACATGGAAACCGACCCGGCCATCTGCAAGGCCTTCCGCCCCAAATCGGCGCTGCGTCCGGCGCAACCTTTACCTGAGGAAAACACATGAGCACTTTGCTGGAAACCATCGAACTCGACAGCGCACCGAATCCCACCGTCTCCATCATCTGGATGCACGGCCTGGGCGCCGACGGCAATGACTTCGTGCCCCTGGTCAAAGAACTCGACCTGCGCGGCTGCCCCGCCATCCGTTTCATTTTCCCCAGCGCCGGCACCATGCCCGTCACCATCAACAACGGTTATGTGATGCGCGCCTGGTACGACATCCTCGTAAGCGACCTGGTGCGCCGCGAAGACGAAGCCGGCCTGCGCGCCTCGCAGCAGCAGATCGAAGCGCTGATCGCGCGCGAAACAGCGCGCGGCATTCCCGCCAGCCGCATCATCCTGGCCGGTTTCTCGCAAGGCTGCGCCATGACCCTGCAAACGGGCTTGCGCCACGCCGAGCCGCTGGCTGGCCTGATGTGCCTGTCCGGCTATCTGCCGCTGGCCGACAAGACGGCGCTTGAACGCACGCCGGCCAGCCTGCAGACGCCGATCTTCATGGCCCACGGCACGGCCGACCCGGTGGTGCCGATCGCCCGCGCGCAGCAGTCGCGCGACTTGCTGACCGGTATGGGTTACAAGGTGGAATGGCACGAGTACATGATGCAGCACTCGCTGTGCCAGGAAGAGATCGACGCCATCGGCGCCTGGCTGAAAAAAGTGCTGGCCTAAAATAAAACAGGCGCGGTGTGCGCCGCGCCTGCTGTTTTGCCGAACGCCGGGAACGATCAGTTCGCCGGCGTTTTTTGATTCCAGACCTTCAGCATGTCGGGCGACGCTTCCGAACGGATGCCGTTATCCGTCAGCACCGATTCCGTGGCGGCCAGCATGTCCTTGCGCGGCACGACGACCAGCTCGGCATCGCGCTGCTGGAAACGGAAAGTCAGCAGCTCATCCGTCTGGTCGCGCAGCAAAGCCACCAGGTGCGCCAGACTGCGCACGGGCACGCCGTTGATGGAGTCGATGACGGAGAAGAAGCGGGTGCTGTAGCCATTCATCAGCTTGTGCGGGAAAAATGGTGCGGCGACCACCACCAGTTCCTCGCGCTCGGCATCGGGCGCATCGCCGCGGCGCGTGACGAGCGGATTGCCGGCAAAGCTCATGCCATACAACATGGGTGCATTGCCGTTTGGCGCGGCCATGAATTCCGTCGTGGCGCGCGAAAAGACCATCGGACCGAAGATGAAATACGAGGGGTAATTCCCCTGCAGGCCGGAAATGAGCATCGGGTGCTCGGCCGACACGGGCAAGCTGACTTTCAGCGGTGCACCCTGGCGCACGACCGTCAGCGGCAGCATGCCATTTTTCGCCAATTGCTGCACCCGGTACTGGAAACGCACGCGGCTATTGCTATTCAGTTTGACCATACCCTGGTTATCGATGGGAAATTCACCGATGTGCGTAATGACATCGAATTCCTTGAGCGGATATTGCGCATCCTTGCTGGCCGGCTTCATCACCACCGCGCCTTCGACGCCCTTGGCCAGCCTCAGGTAGCTGCGCAGCGCCGGGTTTTCCAGGGTCTGCGTCACGTCGCGCATGGCCGGCTTGCCCTTCGGTGCGCCAGCGGCCTGGTCGCGCAGGAACAATTCGATTTCCTCGTTAGGAATAATGTAGCCGATATTTTGCGCGTTGAGCATGCCGGCAAACGCCAGGCCGATCATCTTGTCGCCGGCGACCACCGGCCCGCCGCTGTTGCCCGGATTGATGGCCGCATCGATCTGGATGCGCAAGCCGGACACGGGAAAGTTGTAGTGCACGAATTCGATGCGCGAGACGATGCCCTTGGTGATCGACAGCGAAGTGCCGCCCGTCGGATAACCATAAGCCAGCACAGCATCGCGCACGTCAGGCAGGACATTGGCGCGCGGCAGCGGCTTGTGGCTGTCGAAAAAACTTTCGTCCTCGACTTGCAGCAAGGCCAGGTCCATGCCGCGCGAAATGGCCAGCACGGTGGCGCCTATCTTGTCGCCGGCGCCATTGGCCTGGATCTGCACCTGGCTGGCATAGCCCACCACGTGCGCGTTGGTGAGGATGCGGTGGCCATCGATGACCACGCCCGATCCCGTCACCGATTGCGGCGCCGCCTTGCTCCACGGCTTGTAGGGGTCGGGGCCGCGCAAGGTGGAAAACACCTTGACGACGGAATTCTCCAGGGCCGAAGCGCTGGCGGCGGCGCTCTCGGCAGCCAGTGCACGCCCTGTCATCAACGGGCAAAAAGAAAAGGCCAGTACCAGCAAGGCACGGCCCATCAGGGTGAAGCACGAACGAGTTTTCATTGGGCGTTTTCGCAATGGAAGGGAATCAAAATTATATATTGATTAATTGCAAAATCATTACAATTTGTCCATCTTCCAGCGAAGAGCGCCGCTACTCCGGCAACGGCGCCACGCCCAATGCCGGCACCGCCGTCTGCGCGCCATTCATGACCATGGCCAGGAAGGTGTAGTAGCCATTGATCCCCATCAAGTCCACCACGCCGTGCTCGCCAAACAGGGCCAGCGCCTGCGCATACGTGGCGTCGCTGACCCGCTTGTTTTGCTGCAGCTCGATGCAAAAATCGTGCACGGCTTGCTCGTCCTCTTTCAAGGAAACAGGCGCGCGCCGCGCGGCGATGGCGTCCACGGCCGCCTGCGCGATGCCGTTTTGCACGGCCAGCGGCGCGTGAATGGCCCACTCGACCTGCTGGTCCCACTGGCGCGCCGTCACCAGGATCGCCAGTTCCGACAGCCGCGTGCCGATGGCGCTGCGGTAGCGCAAATACTCGCCCATGCGCTGCGCCGTTTCCATCAGCTCGGGGCTGCGGATCAGCGGCACGAAGGGGCCGTACAGCGCCCCGCGCGGACCGTCGATGATGGCTTGCGCGGCGGCGCGCTGCTGCGGATCCAGTTGCTTCAGCGGCAGCGCGGGCAGGCGGTCGATAGCGCTACCAGCCATCAGGCGGTCCAGGCGACCACGTCCTGCTGCTGCTCGCCCAGGCCGGCGATACCCAGGCGCATGCTGTCGCCTTTTTTGAGGAAGCGCTGCGGCTTGCGGCCCTGGCCAACGCCCGGCGGCGTGCCCGTGGCGATGACGTCGCCCGGTTCCAGGGTCATGAATTGCGACAGGTAGCTGACGATCTGCGCCACCGTGAAGATCATGGTTTGCGTATTGCCGGTCTGCATGCGCTTGCCGTTGACTTCCAGGTACAGGTCCAGGTCTTGCTCGTCGATGACTTCATCGCGCGTCACCAGCCATGGGCCGACGGGGCCGAAAGTGTCGCAGCCCTTGCCTTTGTCCCATTGGCCGCCCCGCTCCAGCTGGTACGCGCGCTCGGAAATGTCGTTGACGACGCAATAGCCGGCCACGTATTTCAGGGCATCTTCTTCGCTGACATACTGCGCGCGCGTGCCGATGATGACGCCCAGCTCCACTTCCCAGTCCGTCTTCCTGGAACCTTTCGGCAGCACGACATTGTCGTCCGGGCCATTCAGGCAGGTAATGGCCTTCATGAAGACGATCGGTTCGGCGGGAATCGGCATGCCGGATTCGGCCGCGTGGTCCGCATAGTTCAGGCCGATGCCGATGAATTTCCCGACCTTGGCCAGCGGCACGCCGAAGCGTGGATTGCCGCGCACCAGGGGCAGCGTCTTTTCATCGACCTTGGCCAGCTTGCGCAAGGCCTTGTCGGACAGTTGTGCACCGTCAATATCGGCAATCACGCCGGACAGGTCGCGCAGTTTGCCTTCTTCATCGATCAGGCCCGGTTTTTCCTTGCCTGGACGTCCATAACGAACGAGTTTCATAGTCTTCCTTGGAGTTGATCATTGCCGCTGTGCAGTCTGCCATTTTACCGGATGGCCCGGCACGCCTGTAGCGGTGGATGAAAAACATCGCAAGTCCCGGCAGCTGCAAGGCCGCCAGCACGCCAAACGCCGCCTGGTAGGCCTGCGGCGGATACTGCAGCTGGCTGTTCAGGGGCCAGCAGCCAAGGATCAGGCCAAAGCCCGCCTGCACCAGAAAAGCGCCCGTAAAAATCAGCAAGTTCAGGCAGGTGGCCGCCCTGCCCGTCAAGCTGGCCGGCATGCTTTGCGCGACGATCGCATACTCGAGGCCCGTCACCGTGCCCAGCAAGGTAAACAGCACGGACAGCAAGGGCAGGCTGGGCACGCTATTGCACGCCATGGCCACCTGTACGGCGACAAACAGGACGATACCCATGGCGGCCACTTGCATGGGCGCCATGCCGCGCCGCCCCGCCCACTCCGTCAGCATGCCCATGCCGATGGCGCCGAAGATGACGGCCGCCATGCCCAGGTACAGCAGATACGCGACATTGTCGTCGGACAGGCCGCCCACATCGGCCAGCCAGCGACCTATCCACAAGCCTTGCACGCCAAAGAACA
This sequence comes from Janthinobacterium amylolyticum, assembly GCF_051380655.1. Taxonomy (NCBI): domain Bacteria; kingdom Pseudomonadati; phylum Pseudomonadota; class Betaproteobacteria; order Burkholderiales; family Oxalobacteraceae; genus Janthinobacterium; species Janthinobacterium amylolyticum. Next base: position 136,826 of record NZ_JBNYXL010000002.1, on the reverse strand, counting down.
CCGTGTGCGGCAACAGGATCAAGCCGATGGTGCGGCGAAAAGCCGGGTCGCGGTAGACGCTCCACACGCTGGCCTTGTTGACCGCGGCGGCAGGCGCGGGCGTGGCCGGCGACAAGATACGGATCAGCAAGCCGATGGCCAGCACCGCCAGCGCCAGCCCCAGGAAGATGCCGCGCCAGTCCGTGTAATGCAGCGCCAGCTTGACAGGCATGGTGGCCGTGGCCGCGCCGAGGCCGCCGACGGCGATCAGGTAGCCATGCACGGACGGCAGGCGCGCGGGGGCGATGGCGCACGAGATCGCCTTCACGGCCGCCATGAAGCAGCCGCCCAGCCCGGCGCCCATCATGGCCCGCGCCCACATCAGTTCGGTAAAACTGTGGCCCCGGCTAAACAGCCACACGCCGGCGGCCGCCAGCGCCAGCAGCCACACTTGCACGGTGCGGGGACCGTAGCGGTCGAGCGCCATGCCAACCGGCAATTGCACCAGTGCAAAGGCGAGAAAGAAGGCGCTGGTCAGCAGTCCCAGCTGGGCAGGCGTCAGGGCGATGGCGCCCAGCAATTCCGCCGTCAGCACGGCATTCACGCCGCGCAGCAGGCACGACAGATAATGCCCAAGCGCGAACGGCAGGAACACCAGGCAAAACACGGCCACGCCGGGGCGCGCTGCTGCGCCGCCGTGCATGCTCAGGCAGCCTGCGCCAGGCGGATGACTTTATGCGGCACCTGTGGCACAGGTTCATCCGTCTCGAAGAAGAATTTATCGTGGCCGAACGCGGGTTTCAAGTGATCCATCCACGTCGCTTCCGCATCGAATTTCGCATAGAACGGCCGGCGCACCCAGTCCGGATTGCGCGCCTGCAAGAACTGCAGGGCGAACAGTTTTTCGCCATTGATGGTGACGATGCCGTCGATGACGATCTTGCCGGGAAACGCGCTCATGGACGGTCCCCGCACCGTGCGCGACAGGCCGGACACCATCTGGTAGGCAGCCTGGAAAATCTCGTGCGCTTTTGCCAGGGGCAACTCGAAATAGCCGCGCGGACCCGTGTCCCGTTCGACAAACATGTAATACGGAATCGCTCCCAGCCGCGTGCCCGTCTGCCACAGTTCGGCCCAGCTGTTCGGGTCTTCATTGATGTGGCGGATCAGCGGCCCCTGCATGCGCAAGGTGGCACCCGTGGAAACGATGCGCTTCACGGCTTGCTGGGCGATGTCCTGGCGCAACTCGACAGCATGGCTGTAATGCCCCATCACGGCCAGGTTCTTGCCCGCCTTGACGATGCGCTCGAACAGGCGCATCAAATCATCCGCATCGCGGTCGGAGACAAAGCGCTGCGGCCAATACGCCACCGCCTTGGTGCCGATGCGAATGTTCTGGATGTGCTCGAGACCCGGCTCCAGCAGCGGCTCCAGATAGGCGGCCAGTTGCCGCGTGTTCATGATCATCGGGTCGCCGCCCGTGATCAGCACGTCCGTTACTTCCGGATGCAGCTTCAGGTAGGCGGCCAGCTCATGCGACTCGCGCGCATCGAACTTCATATCGTCCATGCCGACGAACTGGGGCCAGCGGAAACAGAAAGTGCAATATGCGTGGCAGGTCTGGCCGGCGCTGGGGAAGAACAGCACCGTCTGCGCATATTTATGCTGCAGGCCGCGCACGGGCGCATCGTTGACACGTGGCACGTTGTGCGTCATCTGCCCGGCCGGATGGGGATTCATGCCCAGGCGCAAGCCGTGCACATAGGCATCAATGGCCGCCTTGTCCCGCTTGACCAGCACCAGCTCGCGCAAATGCGCGTACTGCTCGGGCGGCAGCATGTCGCGGTGGGGAAAGACCAGACGATAGATGGGATCGTCCGGAATATTGTTCCAGTCGATCAGCTGGTCGAGCACGTATTCATTCGTGCGAAATGGCAACACATGCGAGACCACTTGCACGGCTTCGCGCTGCTCGTCCGGCATCCAGGCCCACTGCCGCGCCTGCTGGATGGTTTGCCGCGTATATGGTTTGAACTTGGGTGAGAACGGCTCGGTAATGAGTGCGGACACGGTCGGCTCCTTGCCAGTAAAGATCGATAACTTCCATGAAACCGGCCCGATTCCGGCCAGTTCCAGCCTATTTTTCCGCATGCGGCGAATACTTGGCATGCTGCGAAAGTCATCATAGTTCTTGCCATGCGGAACCAAATTGCCGCATATCAACAACCATGGCAATACGCCGCAAGCTGCCTGTGAGCAACACCTTAGTTTGTGCCAGCGCAACTTGAGGGGGACCAGCGCGACGTAAATTACGGCTTGGCAACACATCCATCGATATTCACAAGGAGCTTTCATGAAACGCTTATTCACGGGTAGCCTGCTGTGCCTGGCATTTGCCAGCGCCAGCGCCGCCGTCGAGCCCACGGAAAAAGATGCCATCGCCATGGCCGAACGGGGTGCCGCCTACATGAAGGCGCATGGCAAGGAAGAAATGATGAAGAAAATCACGGCGAAGGATCCCGATTTCGTCCAGGGTTCGCTGTATGTGGACATGCGCGACATCAAGACAGGCATCGTGCTGGCCCATCCCATCAACCCGTCCATCGTGGGTAAGGATTTGACGGATGTGCCGGATGCGAATGGCAAGAAGTATCGCCGTGAAATCATCGAGCTGGCGCAAAAACAGGGCAAGGGCTGGGTCGATTACCAGTACAAGAATCCCACCAGCGGCAAGATCGAGCCGAAGACCACCTACATCCTGCGCGTCAACGACGTGGTGCTGGAAGCGGGCATCTACAAAAAATAGCCATCCCCGGCGCAGTGCGGGCGCGGCGGCTGGCTGCCGCGGCCCTGCGGCGTGCACAGCCACTGGCAGGAGTCAGACATGCTCAATAAACTACGCATCGGACCAAAATTGCTGCTGGCGCCCGCGCTGGTCCTGCTGCTGCTGATACTCAGTTCGGCCGGCGCCTGGTATGGCATGGTGCGGCAAAATGCCTCGCTGGAAAACATGGTGCAGGTACGCATCACGCACCTGAAGGCCGCCGCCGACGTGGCGGGCGACGCCAAGCATGTGCACGGCAATATGTACCAGCTGCTGTCATGGACCAATGGCAGTTTCGCCAAGGCCCGTATCGATACGCTGGAGCAGCAGATCAAGCTGCGCCACGCCGCCATCGGCACCCAGCTGGCGGCGCTGCGCGGCACGGCCACGGGCGCCGAGCGCAGCCTGGTCGATGCGGCCATCACGGCGCTGGCCGGCTACCGCAAAGCGGTGCTGGAAACCATGGAAATGGCGCAGATGGATCAATCGATCGCCACCAATTCCATGCTCAAGGCGGAGACGCAGTTCGTCCAGTTCAATGCACAGCTGGCGCAGCTGTCGGCGCTGGAAACCACCCTCAGCAGCCAGGCGCACGCGACGGCCAGCGCGGAATTTCGCAGCCTGGGCTGGAGCTTGCTGCTGACCGTGCTGTTGTCCATCGTGCTGTCCATCGTGGTGACCATGCTGGTGCGGCGCGCCATGCTGGCCGAGATACGCGGCATCGCCGACGCCGTGCAAGACCTGGCGGCCGGCAAGCTGACGGCCGGCGCGCCCAAGCAGGGCAATGACGAGATCGCCGACACGTCGCGCGTGCTGGACCAGACCATCGCCAACTTGAACCAGACGCTGCGCACCATCATGGAGGCCGTGCAATCGATCGACACGGCCTCGCATGAAATTGCCAGCGGCAACCTGGACTTGTCGGCGCGCACGGAAATGCAAGCCAGTTCACTGGAAGAAACGTCGAGCGCCATGGAAACCCTGACGGAAGCCGTCAACGACAATGCCAACAATGCCCAGCTGGCCTGCGACCTGGCGGCGCAAGCGTCCGACCTGGCCGTGCAAGGGGGTACGGCGATGCAGCAGGCGGTGGCGACGATGGCGACCATCCGCGCCAATTCGCGCCAGATCGTGGACATAATCGGCGTGATCGACGGTATTTCCTTCCAGACCAACATCCTCGCCCTGAACGCGGCGGTGGAAGCGGCGCGCGCGGGCGAACAGGGCCGTGGCTTTGCCGTCGTCGCTTCCGAAGTGCGCACCCTGGCGCACCGCTCCGCGCAGGCGGCCAAGGAAATCAAGACCCTGATCGCCACGTCCGTGACCACCATCGATGGCGGCAGCGTGGCCGTGCAGCAGGCGGGCGAGCGCATGGGCGCCATCGTGGCCTCGGTGCAGCAAGTCAACGACATCATCCAGCGCGTCAAACAGGCCAGCGCCGAGCAGGCGTCGGGCATCACGGAAGTGAACCAGGCCGTCACGCAAATGGATGATGTCACCCAGCAAAATGCGGCCCTGGTGGAACAGGCCGCCGCCGCCGCGGCCAGCCTGCAGGATCAGGCCGTGAAACTGTCGGCGGCCGTGGCCGTGTTTACCCTGGACAGCCAGGCGCCGGCCGCGCATGGCAGCGCGGATGAGCAGGCGTTCCAGGACCCGGCCAGCGCCGCGCGCGGCACACACGCGGAACGCCGCGCGCTGCACAGTGCGCTGCGCGGTACGCCCCACGGCAAGGCCGCAGGTGGCGCAGCGCGCAAGCAGCGCGCCACCTGAGCCCTTCGCTACGCGGCGGGCACGCGCATGGGTTTGCTTAAATACGGCGACCCGGCCAGCACGAAACGCCACGGCGTCTCCATCGCCTTGGAAATGCCGATGCGCGGTCCCGCCTGCACCGCCACCGCTTCCTCGCGCGCGCGCAAGGCGAACGGTGGCGCATCGAGCGCCAGGCGATTGTGCAGATGGCTCACGCCCAGCGCCTGACAGACCTTGCCCGGCCCCGAGCACAGCAGCCGCAAGTCCGCCACGCCGCGCCGTTCACGCATGGCATCGATGCCCGCCAGCGGTTCGATGGCGCGGATCAGCACGCCAGCGCCATGGCCCGGTTCGCGGCACACAAAATTCAGACACCAGTGGATGCCGTACGAGCGGTACACATAGGCGTGGCCGGGCGGGCCGAACATGGCCGCGTTGCGCGGCGTCAAGCCGCCATACGTGTGCGACGCCGGGTCCAGCCGGTCATACGCTTCCGTTTCCACGATGCGTCCGCCCACGCCGTCGACCAGCACGGTGACGCCGATCAGCTGGCGCGCCACGGCATGGGAATCGTCCGCGAAATCGATACCGGCAAGGATGTTTTTCATGCAGCAATTGTAGCGCCACCCCGGCCGCCGCACGCCGCCTGGCCACTTGAAAACAAATAAAAATTACTGTTTCAACCATGAAAATCACCGTCCCGACCGCCACAAAATGGCAAAAAGTGGGGATTTTTTCGACAATCTATTGCTGAGATGAACTATTGCCATCCATAAACAGCGATAATCGTCCGGCACTGCACAGCCCGCCCATGCGAGGGCAGCAGTCGCGCAACACGATAACCACCAGGCAAGGCAATGATGATGAGAGCGGCAGCGCAAGTGCAGGTAGTGCAGGAAGATCCGGTTGACGCCTTGATGCGCTCCATCCGTATCCCGCCACGCCCCAGCCTGCTGGTCGACCTGCAGCGCGAACTGGCCGAAGACGACCCGTCACCGCGCCGCATCGCGCGCATCATCGCCGATGACGTCGGCATGTCGGGCGCCCTGCTCAAACTGGCCAATTCGCCGTTCTATGGCGCCGCGCGCAAGGCCAAGTCCGTCGAGCAAGGCATCAATTTTCTGGGCATCAACCAGTGCAGCGCCATGATGACGGGCTTGCTGGCGCGCCAGGCGCTGGAAGCGGAAGGCGTCGAGCTGACCAATTTCTGGGATGTCTCCGCCAAGCGCGCGCGCGCCCTGGTATTTACGTCGCGCAAGCTGCGCATCGCCCCGCCCGACATCGCGCATACTTTCGGCCTGTTCTGCGATATCGGCGTGCCCCTCTTGATGAACCGCTTCCCCGACTACGTCAACACGTACGCGGCGGCGGCCAACGATGCGCACAATTGTTTTACGACACTGGAAGATGCGCGCCACCAGACCAACCACGCGGCCATCGGCTGCTTGCTGGCGCGCAACTGGGGCCTGTCCTCCGATGTCTCCTGGGCCATCTTGCACCACCACGACTACACGGTACTGGCCGACCCGTCCACGGACGACGCCATCCGCTCGCTCGTTGCCCTGTCCTTGCTGGCCGAAAAGGGCATTCAGCGCTACCATGGCAACAGTACCTCGCTGGAGTGGGACAAGGGCGGTAGCCTTGCCTGCCAGCATCTCGGCCTGTCGGAAGAAGAAGCGGCCGACCTGCTCGACGAGCTGCACGAGATGTTCGATACCGACCATTGATGTATCTGGCGGCCGCGTCCGCCTGTATGATCTGTCCGGCGCCAGGCAAGAGCCTTGGCGCCCGTTTCCGTTTGCCTGACCCGTTTTACTTAACCTGTTGATCGCCATGCCCAAAAATAAGCGCCCTGTTCCCCGTAAATCCGCCAACACGCCCGAAGACAAGGATGAAGCCGTCACGCGCATGCTGTGCACCATGGCCCTGAACCTGGCGGAGCAGGAAGACAGCGATTCGCAGGGCACGGTGCTGGCCGAACAAGCCGTGGAATTTGGCCGCCTGATCCGCAAGGCCTTGAATCAAAAGAAAGATGAAGTGCTGTACGACGCCGTCGAGCGGGCGAAATACGAAGACGTGGGCGCCTACCAGTACCTGCGCAGCCATGTCGAGGAGGCCGCATCCATCGCCGTGATCCGCCGCGACAATGCGCCCGCCATGGAAATCAATGCCTTCGTCGTGCCCCTGCTGGTGCAAAGCACGGGCGGCCTGAAGGAAGCGGACGGCTTCCAGGACCAGGAGGCGTTCGAGGCGCTGGTGAAAAGTTTCCAGCAGGCGCAGCTGGAAAGCGCCAAGGCCAAGGTTGTCCTGATGAGCCATGCCTACGACCTCGACGAGATCGACCGCATCACCTACAGCCATCTGCATGAAATGGTGCGCGACGCCTACAGCTCGATGACGGACAAGAAAATCACCGCCACGCCGGGCCTGGAACGCAGCATCGCCGGCTGGAGCGAGACGGCCTTCGGTGCGCAGGACACGGCCGTCGAACTGCGCTTCCTGCTGGGCTTTGCCCTGAAGCGCGTGGACGATCCCTTCTATGTGGAACCGAAGGACGAAGCGGCGCTTGACGCCTGGTTCGACGCGCGCATGGCGCGCTACCAGCAGTGGACGACGGAAGTGGGCGAGCTCGTCAAGCGCTGTCTGGCGCCGGCCGGCAATGCGCTGGAAGTGAGCTTCCTGTACCAGGATCTGTTCCACGGCGGCAAGGAACAAGGCATGAGCGAATATACCATGCTGCAAATGATGTCCGGCATCAACCATGCCCTGGCAGAAAACAAGCTGGACGCCGCCGACGTTGCCGTGGTGGCCGGCCCGGCCGACGAGCACGGCGACATGCTGTTGCGCGTGAATGTGTATGCGGCGGATGGCGCACTGCTGCACAGCGCCGACAAGCCGCTCGACCTGGCCGCCGACCTGCAGGACGAAGTCGACGACATCTGCGACGCGCTGGCCACCATCGGCGTGACGCAATTATCGGTGGCGCTGAAGTTCGATGCCAAGGGCCAGCCGCTGGAAGTGCAGGCCTACGCGCCGGCGTAAGCTGGCGACATGCTCAAGGCGCGGCCGGCTCCGGTTGGCCGTGCAACTGCAGCCACGCGTGCAGCTTTTGCGCATACGCAAGCGTGTGCGCCGGACTGCTCGACGGCAAGCTGACGATGCGGTAGCGCCGCGCGTGCTCGCCCAGCACCTTGATGCCCAGCTTGGCAGCCGTGCCGCCGTTGAAGGCGATCGTGTGCAGCCGTGGCAGGCTGGCCGCCAGCGCCACCAGGTCGTTGTCGTCGCGTGCGCGGATGTTGCTGTCGAGGCTACCCGCGCGCTGCGCCTGCGCCACCACGTCCCACAGGCCCACGCCGTGCGCCAGCAAGGTCGCCAGGCGGCTGTCGTAAGGCAGGCTGGCCAGGTCGACGCCCAGCACTGCGCCGACCAGCATCCAGAACTTGTTTTGCGGATGCGCATAGTACTGGCTGTGCGCCAGGGATTTTTCGCCGGGCAAACTACCCAGTATCAGCAAGCGCGTGTTGGCGTCGACGACCGGATCGAAGCAGCGCTTGCGGGGCTCGGAAGTTGCCGCTGCGCGGCTTAGATGCAGACTCAAAAGTGGCGTCCTGTGCGATGGAGGTTGCGTATTTTACTGTGGCCACCGCACCGGCACCTGCAAGATGCGCTTGTCATCCCACACCTGCACCAGTGCCGTGTGCAATGTGCGCTGCGGCGTGACGCTCTGGCCAACGCCGCTGACATGGTAGGCGTAGCCAGGTCCATAGCGTTGCGCCACGATCGTGCGCGCCTGCATGGCTACATCACCGTGCGAGGCATGCAGCTGGAACGCCACGCCAGCCATGCCAAGGATCAGGCCGAGGATGGCGGGGATGCGCAGGTCGCGCCGCGTGTAGCCCCTGGCATCGCAGGCGGCCACCACGGCAGGCATACCCAGCTGGCGATACAAATAATAAATGACCCACAATGACAGCACGGCTTCCAGCACCGACCAGAGGCGATAGCCGGGCGCCAGCTTGAATTGCATCACCGTCAGGGACAGCGGCTGCAGGAACAGGAAGTCGAGCGCCAGCACGGTGGGCACGATCCAGAATACCGCCAGCCAGCGCAGCCATACTGCCGCGCGCAGCTTGCCGCGCAGCAGGCAGACACCAAAGATCAGCAAACCGAGATAGGCAAACACATAGCTCCGGATACCCGTCTGCAAGGTTTCTAGCAAGCCTGCGGCGCGCAGCACCACCCAGGCGAACAACAGCACGTAGCCTGCGGACCGCAAGAATGGGGCGGCCGCTTCCGCAAGTGCCGCGGTGGCGGGATCGAGCGGCTTGTCCTGCGGCCGCGCCGCCCATTGGCGCTGTGCTGCCGCCTCGTCATCCTGCTGGCGTTGGGCAATTTCTGCTTCGATGCGCTGGCGCCGTGCCGCATCGGCGCCGTCGGCGCCGGACAGGGCTTGCTGCAGGGACGCCATCGAATAGCGCTGGTAGTCAGGTTGGCTGGCTTGCAATGTCACGGATGCCTTTAGTGAATGTATGTAATGTGTAGAAATATTTCCAATAGGAAATAATATCCTACAATTACCAATACAACAATTCCGCAGCGATTCACCGCGTTCGCCCACTTGGGTTCCGGTGTAGAATTTCCAGCCAGAACGTCACAATAGAAAGACGCCCATGCGCACCATCGACACCCTGTTGGCCCGGTATGGCGAAAGCCACCGCAACCATGTCAATGAATGGGTACACATCGTGTGCGTGCCGCTGATCGTGTTCAGCCTGCTGGGCCTGCTGTGGAGCGTGCACGCCAGCGTGGCGCTGCTCGGCAGTATTCTGGCTTTATACTACTACACACTGTCGCGTCCGTTTGCCGCAGGCATGCTGCTGATGCTGGCCGTCATGCTCGGCGTGTTGCTGATCATGCCGCCGCTGACCATCCTGCCCGTGTCGCTGGCCGTCTTCGTGCTGGCGTGGATCGGCCAGTTCATCGGCCACCAGATCGAAGGCAAAAAGCCGTCGTTCCTGGACGACCTGCGTTTCCTGCTGGTGGGGCCGCTGTTCGTGCTGGGCTTCCTGTACCGGCGCCTGCGGCTTGTCTATTGATGGCGAATGCGCGGTAACAGATTCTTACTATTCGCAACTAGTTATCTGTAGCAAGTGTCCTTATGATAAGTAATACCAGAATTTTCCTGCCGGTCGACGTAATCGGCACACCAACTTTTGTCCAAGGGAGTTCCATATGAAAGCACCAATTATTGCCGTGGCCTTGCTGGCCACACTGGCCGGCTGCGCCGTACAACCGAACTCGGCCAATGTCTACAATGCGCGCCAGGCGCAAAATGAGCAATCGGTCCGCATGGGTACGGTTGAATCCGTACGCCAGGTAACCATCGACAAGGGCGAAACCGGCACCGGCGTGCTGGCTGGCGCGGCGCTGGGCGGCGTGGCCGGCTCGGCTGTCGGCGGCGGCAAGGGCGCCATCGCGGCCAGCATCCTCGGCGCGGTCGCAGGCGGCATCGCCGGCCAGAGCATCGAAGCGAATGCCTCGAACAAGCTTGGCCTGGAAATCACCGTGCGTCTGGACAATGGCGACATGCGCGCCATCGTGCAGGATGCCGATGAACTGTTCCGCCCAGGCGAGCGTGTGCGCCTGCTGTCGGATGGCCGCAAGACCCGCGTGACGCACTGATCCGCTTGCCGGCGCATGCGCTCAGCCGAATGCGCCGGCAGCGAGCAGCAGGGCCGAGGGCGACATGCCCTCATGCAGCCAGATGGCGATCACTGTAGCGACGATCACATACACGAGCACGCTCCATACTTTGATCTGCAGTGAGGCTGGCATGGCATTCTCCTTGGGCGAGGCACTTCGCGATGCAATTGGGAAAATAGTTAATTAATCATAATGTAAATATTTTCATAAATTCAATATTTTCCTGAAGCACTGCGCTGGCTCAATGCCGGCACCTGGCTGCGTACCGCGCCACCAGTTTTCCCCGTCTCTAAGCGGCAAGCTCGTTGCAAGCTCGACCGGCACTCGCCATCCCCGCGCGATGCCCGTATACTTGCGCGATGTCCTCTCCTTTCCTCTTCATCATTGCCTGCCTGATCTGGGGCTCCACTTTCTGGGCCATCACCTTGCAGCTGGGCGATGTGGCCCCCGCCGTTTCCGTGGTCTACCGCTTCGGCCTCGCGTCCGCCACCCTGTTTGCCTGGTGCGCGCTGCGCGGCGATACCCTGCGCCTGCCTTGGCGCGCGCAAAAATGGATGCTGCTGCAAGGCCTGGCCTCGTTCGCGCTCAGTTATGTGTGCACCTACAGCTCGGAACAGTACCTGGTCTCGGCCCTCGTCAGCGTGCTGTTCGCCCTGATGGTGTTCTGGACGCCGTTGCTTAACCGCCTCGCCTTCGGCACACCGATCACCTGGAGCACCTGCTGCGCGGCCATGGTCGCCATCTGCGGCATCGTGCTGCTGTTTTACCAGTCGATCGGCGCCGCGCTGCAAGATATTCTGGGCGGCGGCAACGGGCATTTCCTGCTGGGCTTCATGCTGGCACTGGTTGCCACCATCTCGAGCACGGCAGGCAACGCCCTCGTCATGAAAGTGCGCGCCCACTCCGGCAACGTGATGCTGACCATGGCCTGGACCATGCTGTGGGGCACCTTGATGGTGGCCGCCTGGGCCATCGCCACGGGCCAGTCCTGGCAGCTGCCGGCGCGCCCTAGCTACTGGCTGGGATTGCTGTACCTGGCCATCTTCGGTTCGGTGATCGCCTTTAGCGCCTATTTCACCTTAATCGCCCGCATCGGCACGCAAAAGACCGTGTATATCGGCGTCGTTACGCCTGTCATCTCCGTGCTGCTGTCGGTGCAGTTCGAGCATTACCGGCCCGCCCCCATCGAGTGGCTGGGCATGGCCCTGTGCCTGTCCAGCGTGGCCTGGGCACTGACCTCGGGCGCCCGCAAGACAGCGGCCGCAGCCTCCCTTTCCACCCCTTCCTCTGCAAAGGCAACATGAGCACTTCCACCCTCGCCATCCGTCCCGCGACCGCATCCGACGTGGCCGCCATCTTCGGCATGATCCACGAACTGGCCGTGTTTGAAAAACTCGAACACATGATGATCGCCAAGGAATCCATGCTGCACGACAGCCTGTTCGGCCAGCATCGCGCGTGCGAAGCGCTGGTCGGCGAGGAAGACGGCACGGTCGTGACCTTCGCCCTGTTCTTCCACAATTTTTCCACCTTCCTGTGCCGCAAGGGCCTGTACCTGGAAGACCTGTATGTGAAACAGTCGGTGCGCGGCAAGGGCTATGGCAAGCAGATGCTGGTGGCCCTGGCGCAACTGGCCGTCGAGCGCGACTGCGGCCGCTTCGAATGGTCGGTGCTGGACTGGAATGAGAACGCGATCAATTTCTACAAGGGCATGGGCGCGGACGTGATGCCGGACTGGCGCATCTGCCGCGTCGCTGGCGATGCATTGACGCAATTGTCGGCAGGCATTCCAAAGCTTGCCTGATTGGCGGGAACGGTAAGCGTAAGTGCCAAAAAAAATCCCCGCGGGCTAGCGGCACCGCGGGGTGGAACCCATTGTCAAGTGGGAGGGGGAGAATGCAATCAACGGTTATCAATATAAACGCTACGACTTGTTACCGCGCCCACCTTTACATTTGCTTACCGGGCCTTACATTTTCCTTAAAGTGACAGTTGGCAAGTAACTGTCCATCATTTGCCACACTTTATTTCCGTGGCTCAATCAATGTGCCATGCAAGCCGATATGTTGTGGCGCAAGCCCATTGCTACCCTGCGATTTTCTATGGATTTGGTACACTGTCAGGCAGGCGATGCAGCCAGCAACCACGGCAAAAATGACCATGCGACGATCTCCTTGAATGTGCTTTTGGGTATCAGGGTCTGCGGCTGAATCATGACTTGGCCAGCAGGAAAGATTCAGTGTGGCATCTTCGGCCAGTGGGGCATTGCGGAATATCAAACGTGCCTATTTGGCGGCCGGACCGTGTTTGATACGCCGCAAAATGGCGGCATTCCGCTCACACAAAATGAACGAATCGCTACGCACTGGAGCCTCATCATGAATGTCTCTGCCAAACCGCTCGTCATGAAACTGTACCGCGCCTATCTGCGTTCCCGCCTGGAACGCTACACGCGCGACTTGCAAGCCATCGCGGAACAGCGCGAAAACGACTTCCAGGCCGAACGCATCCTGCACCAGGCCGTCGTCTCGGTGCGCTCGAAACTGCACTCGCTGTAGCCGTGGTGCCGTCAGCGCTGCCGGCCGGCCACGGCCCAGCGCTCCACCAGCTCGAACAAGCCTTGCGTCAAGAGGGCCAGCACGGCTGCGGGGATGGCGCCGGCCAGCAGCATGTCGTTGTCATTCAATGCCAGTCCGATGGTGATGCGTTCGCCGTAGCCGCCCGCGCCGATGAAGGCGGCGATGGTGGCCGTGCCCACGCTCATCACGGCCGCCGTTTTAATGCCCGCCAGCATCACCGGCAAGGCCAGCGGCAAGTCCACGTGCAGCAGGCGGTCACGCTTGCTCAAGCCCAGCGCCAGGGCCGCCATGCGCAAGCCTTGCGGCACCTGCAAGATGCCCGTGCACGTGTTGCGCACGATGGGCAGCAGCGCGTACACGAATAGCGCCAGCAGCGCCGGCACGGTGCCGATCATGCCCAGCACGGGTATCAATATCGCCAGCAAGGCCAGCGACGGCACCGTCTGCAGCACGCCGACGAACGCCAGCACCGTTTGCCGCAGCGGCGCGGAAAACGCCGCCAGCACGCCCAGCGGGATGCCGATCACGCAGGCCAGGGCCACCGACAGCAGCACCAGGGTCAGATGCTGGCGCGTCAGGGTCCACAGATCGTCGCCGATGATTTTATTTAGCAAACTGCTGCGCGCGGCGACCGGCGCGCTCGCCGGCGCACCCGAGGCCAGCCACCCTCGCGCCACCTGCGCAAACGTCTTGCCATCGATTTCCACGGCCGCATTCATGGCGATCATGGCGCTCTCGCTGATGCGCCCCTGCAGGCCTTGCAAAGCCTGCCAGGCGGCGGGAAAGCGCGGCGGCAGATCCAGGCGGTACAAGAGCATGGCGTCGTAGCGGGGAAAATACTGCTGCGTGTCGGCCAGCACGCGCAAGCCGTATTGGCGGATTTTCGCATCCGTCGAATAGATGTCGATCACGTCCACCTGGCGCTGCGCCAGCGCCTCGTAGGCGATGCCGTGATCGAGGCCGCGCGGGCGCTGCGGCAAGCCATAGCGGGCGGCGAGGCCCGGCCAGCCATCGACACGTCCGATGAATTCATGCGACAGGCCGAATTTCAGCGCGGGCTGGCCGGCCAGCTGTCCCAGTTGCGTGATCGAACCATCATCGCCGCGCATGGCCAGCGCATAGGTATTGTTAAAGCCCAGCGGCACGGCCACGCCCAGGCCCAGCGGCGCCAGTTCGCGGCGCATCTGCTCCAGGTCAATCGGCTTGTCGTGCTTGAGGATTTCACTGGCGATGGTGCCCATGTATTCGGCATACACGTCGATGCTGCCCGCCTGCAGCGCGGCCAGCACGATGGCCGTGTTGCCCAGTCCCTGGCGATGTTCCGCCCTGACGTGCGGTGCGGCGCTCTGCATGACGATCTCGCCGAGGATATACGATTCCGTAAAGCGCTTCGAGCCCACCTTCAGCGTGCCGCCATCCATGGCATGGGACGGCATGGGAGCGGCGGCGAAGACAAGTAACAACAGCAAGTAGGCAAGACGCACGCGGCGCTCCGGACGGATGATCAATCCGGCAAGCTTACCACCGGCGCGCGCCAGACACCGCCATGCACCACGCCCGCGCACGGGTTCAGGCCCAGCGCATACGCCAGGTCGGCCGGGCGGGCGATGCGCCACAGGGCGAAATCGGCGCGCTTGCCCACCGCCAGGCTGCCCGTTTCCCGCTGCAGGCCCAGCGCGCGCGCCGCGTGGCAGGTAGCACCGGCCAGCGCTTCCTGCGGCGTCAAGCGCCACAGGGTGCACGCCATGTTCATCGCCAGCAGCAGGGACGTCATCGGCGAGGTGCCCGGATTGCAATCGGTTGACACGGCCATCGGCACGCCGGCCGCGCGCAAGGCCATGACAGGAGGTTGCTGTACTTCGCGCAGAAAATAATACGCGCCCGGCAGCAGCACGGCCACCGTGCCGTGTTGCGCCATGGCGGCGATGCCATCGGCCGACAGGAACTCCAGGTGGTCGGCCGACAAGCCATCGTAGCGCGCCACCAGGGCCGCGCCGCCCAGGTCCGACAGCTGCTCCGCATGCAGTTTCACGGGCAGGTTCAGCGCCTGCGCCGCGTCAAACATGCGTTGCGTCTGCGCTGGCGTAAAGCCGATGCGCTCGCAGAAGGCGTCGACGGCATCAACCAGTCCATCGCTCGCCAGCTGGGGCAGCATCTGCCCGCACAGCAGCTCGATATATGCGTCGGCGCGGCCCGCAAATTCGGGCGGCAGCGCGTGCGCGCCAAGGAAGGTGGTGCGCACAGATACGGGCAGCTCTTGCCCTATCCTGCGCGCCACGCGCAGCATCTTCGCTTCGCTGTCCGCATCAAGGCCATAGCCGGACTTGATCTCCAGCGTGGTCACGCCTTCGGCCAGCAGCGCCAGCACGCGGGGCAGGCTTTGCCGCAGCAGTTCATCATCGCTGGCCGCGCGCGTGGCGCGCACGGTGGACATGATGCCGCCGCCGGCGCGGCTGATGTCTTCATAGCTGGCGCCATTCAGGCGCGCTTCGAATTCGTCGCTGCGGTTGCCCGCGTGGACGATGTGCGTGTGGCAGTCGATCAGGCCGGGCGTCAGCCAGCAGCCCTGGCCGTCAATCAGCACCGCGCCACTGGCCGGCAGTTCGTCGCCAGGGCCGAACCAGGCGATGCGGCCATCCTTGACGGCGATGGCCGCATCCAGCAGTTCGCCGTAGCCCTGCTCCATGGTGGCCAGGTGGACGTTGTGGATGACCATATCCCAGTCTTGCATGCTATGTCCTTGTCAGGTGAACAGGTCGACGCGCAACACGGCCGAACGCTGCAAGGCTTCCAGCCGCCACTCCTGCGCATCGTCGGCATCGAGCAGCAGCGCATCATGGCGGGCCAGCGCGAACTGCTGCTCGCCACCGCGCGCCAGCACGGCGCCATCGCCAGCGACGAACAGCAAAGTCATCCCGCTGCGCCGCACCAGCCTGGCGGGCGCCGTGATCTTTTCCAGCTGGTGACGGCAGCGGTCGCGCCGCGTCATCACATTGAAGTCCGTGGTGACGCCCTTGACCTGCGCATGCACGGCCGCTTCGCCGGGAAACCACAGCATGGGCTGCGCTGCATTCAACACCACCTTGCGCGCGCCATCCAGCGTCAGCTGCACGCTGTCGCCATCGACCAGCATCAGGCTGCGGTCGATGCCGGGAAAGCTGGAAAACGGCCCGTCGGCCGTGATGGTCGCCAGGCTGATGCGCCAGTCGAATGCCATCAGGCCTGCCTCGGGCGGGAAAATGGCGATTTCCATGGTGCTGCCGCCGCCGTTTTTCCACGGCGCGGCGCGCAGACATTCGTGGGCAAGAAAGGTGGCCATCAGAGCGTCCTCAGTTGCGCCAGCGTGCGCCGGTAGGCGGTAGCGATGGCGTCCTGCGCCACATGGCGTGCGCCGCGCACCTGCCACTGGCCGCCGCACAGTACGTCGCGCACCAGGTTGTCGTTGCCGCAGAACAGCACGCTGCCCAGCACATTCTCGATGGCCACGCCGCACAGGTTCACGTGCGCGTCGTCCAGCACCAGCAGGTCGGCGCGGCAGCCAGGCGCCAGCGCGCCGAGCTTGCGCCCGGCCGCCTGCGCGCCCCCTTGCAGGGCCGCTTGCCACAGGTAGTCGCCCACGCGGCGTTCATCCGCCGTCGCGGCGACATTGCGCTGCTGGCGCTGCAAGCGCTGGCCATATTCGAGCCAGCGCAATTCCTCCACCGGCGACTGCGACACATGGCTGTCGCTGCCGATGCCGAAACGCCCGCCGGCGGCGATGAATTCGGCCAGCGGAAACAGGCCGTCGCCCAGGTTCGCTTCCGTCGTCGGGCACAGGCCCGCCACGGCGCCGCTGGCGGCCATCCGCGCCACCTCATCGGCCTGCACGTGCGTGGCGTGTACCAGGCACCAGCGCGCGTCGACGTCAAGGTGATCGTACAGATATTGCACCGGGCGCCGCCCGCTGACATCGAGGCACTGGCGCACCTCGCCCTGCTGCTCGGCGATATGGATGTGGATGGGACGGCCCTGCGGCAGCGCTTGCGCCACCTCGCGGATCTGCGCCACGCCGGCCGCACGCAGCGAATGCGGCGCAAAGCCCACCTCCACCTGTCCATTGCGCAGCGGCGCCAGCGCCTCGATGATGCGCAGCACGTCATCCGCACCGGTGCGGAAGCGCGCCTGTTCGGGTTTGAGGGGCTGTGCGCCGAAACCCGCATGGCTGTACAGCACCGGCAGCATGGTCATGCCGATGCCGCTGGTGCGCGCCGCGGCCAGCACCCGTTCCGCCGTTTCCGCAGGGCGCGCATACAGCGCGCCGGCCGCATCGCGCTGCAGGTAATGAAATTCGCACACGGCCGTGTAGCCATGGCGCAGGCATTCGGCAAACAGCTGCGCGGCGATGCTTTCCATCTGCTCCGGCGTGATATGGCGCGCGAAACGGTACATAAGCTCGCGCCACGTCCAGAAACTGTCAGGGCCATCGCCTGCCATCTCCGTCATGCCGCCCAGCGCCCGCTGAAACGCATGCGAATGCAGGTTGACCATGCCGGGCAAGACGTACTGCCCCACTTCCGCGCCGGCGGGCGGCGCGGCGTTCTCCGTCACGGTCCTCAAATCGCCGGCCGCGTCCCATTCCAGCAGCACGTCGCGGCGCCAGCCCTGCGGCAGCAGCGCGTGGCGCGCAAACAGACGGGAACTCAACGCCGCACCCACGCCACGGCCGCTTCCATCATCTGGCGCAGCAGCGGCTGCACCTGTGCCGCCAGGTCGGGCCGGTAGCCGAAAGGCGCCGCGTCATCCATGCCAGGTTCATTCATGTACAGGCACTGGCACATCTCCAGCTGGATCGCATGCACGCGCTGCGGCGGCTGGCCGTAGTGGCGCGTGATATGGCCGCCCTTGAAGCGGCCGTTCAGCGCCACCGTGAACTGGTCCTGCGCGCGCGCGATATCGACCACGGCGGACTTCAGGCCGCCATCGCAGCTGGCGCCATCGGCCGTGCCGAAGTTCAGGTCGGGCAGCTTGCCGTCGAAAAAGCGCGGCACGTGCGAGGCGATGGAATGCGCATCCCACAGCACCACGGCGCCATGCACGCGCAGCAGCCGGTCCAGCTCCGCGCGCAGCTGCCGGTGATACGGCGCCCAGTAGCGCTGCAGGCGCTGCTGCACGTCCTGCGCATCAGGTTCGCGGCCCGGCAGGTACAGCGGCTCGCGGTGGAAGGTATCGCTGGGCAGCAAGCCCGTCGTGTCCTGGCCCGGATACAGATTCGTATCCTCCTGCGGGCGATTCAAGTCAATGGTGTAGCGCGACCAGCGCGCCGACAGCACGGACGCATCCATCTGGTGCAAAAAGCCATACAGTTCGCGCAAATGCCAGTCCGTATCGGCCTTGAGCAAGGCCTGCGGCGTCATGCGCGCGGCGATATCGTCGGGTATGTCGGTGCCCACGTGGGGCATCGACACCAGCAGGGGAATGCTGCCTTCATTGAAACGGAAATCCATGCTTGTCTCCTTGCGCCCGGCGCTTGCCCCAGGCCGGCCGGGCGTCGGTTTTCTAGGCGTACAGCGGCGCGAACAGGCTCTTGCAGGTGCTGCTCAACTCACCGCGCAAGACCATCTGTTTGGCCGCTTCGATATCGGGCGCGAAGAAGCGGTCGGCGTCGAAGAACGGCACTTTCTGGCGCAGCTGTTGATGCACGTGCTCGAGGTGCGGCGAGGTTTTCAGCGGGCGGTGGAAATCGATGCCCTGCGCGGCGGCCAGCAGCTCGATGCCGACGATGACGGCCGTGTTGTGCGCCATGTCGTCCAGGCGGCGCCCGGCGAACGTGGCCATGCTTACGTGGTCTTCCTGGTTGGCGGACGTCGGCAGGCTGTCGACGCTGGCCGGATGCGCGAGCGACTTGTTTTCAGACGCCAGCGCGGCCGCCGTCACGTGGGCGATCATGAAACCGGAATTGACGCCAGGATCGCGCACCAGGAACGGCGGCAGGCCGGACAAGGTGGCGTCGATCAGCAGCGCGATGCGGCGCTCGGCCAGCGCGCCGATTTCAGCGATCGCCAGCGCCAGTGTGTCGGCCGCAAAGGCGACAGGCTCGGCATGGAAATTGCCGCCCGAGACGATCTCCGCCTGCCCGTTCGGACCATCCTGGAAGATCAGCGGATTGTCCGTGACGGCATTGGCTTCGATCAGCAAGGTACGGCCCGCATTGCCCAGCAAATCGAGGCACGCGCCCATGACTTGCGGCTGGCAGCGCAGGCTGTACGGGTCCTGCACGCGCTCGTCGCCTTCCAGGTGCGAGGCGCGGATGGCGCTGTGCGCCACCAGCTGGCGGTACATCTGCGCGGCCAGGATCTGCCCCGGTTGTCCGCGCACCGCATGCACGCGCGCGTCGAACGGCGCATCGCTGCCCTTGGCCGCGTCGAGCGACAGCGCGCCCGTGACCATGGCCGCTTCCAGCAGGCGCTCGGCCATGAACAGGCCATGCAGCGCCAGCGCATTCGACACCTGGGTGCCGTTGATCAGCGCCAGCCCCTCTTTTGCCGCCAGCACCACGGGCGCGATGCCCGCCTGCGCCAGCGCCTGTGGCGCCGCCATCAGTTCGCCGTTCACGCGCACGTCGCCCACGCCCAGAATGGCCAGGGTCATGTGCGACAGGGGTGCCAGGTCGCCCGAGGCGCCGACGGAACCCTTGGCGGGAATGGCCGGCATGATGCCCGCGTTGTACAACGCGATCAGGGTATCGACGATCAGCGGGCGCACGCCCGAAAAGCCGCGCGCCAGGCTGCCGATCTTCATCAGCATGATCAGGCGCACGACGGCGTCCGACAGCAGTTCGCCCGTGCCGACCGAGTGCGACAAAATCAGGTTGCGCTGCAATTGTTCCAGCTTTTCATCGGGGATGCGCGTCTTGGCAAGCAGGCCGAAACCCGTGTTGATGCCGTAGGCCGCATCGCCCTTGGCGACAATGGCTTGCACGGCGGCGGCCGATGCCTCGATGACGGGATAGGCCTCGGCGGCGAGTATCAGTCTGGCCGGCGCGGCCCAGACGGCGCGCAGGTCGGCCAGGGTCATCGCGCCCGGTTTCAGGGTCCAACTTTTGGAGTGCAGTGTCATGTTTGCTTTCACTTCGTATTAAGCATCGGCAGGTTCAGATTGTTACGCTTGGCGCAGGCGGCCGCTGTTTCGTAGCCGGCATCGGCATGGCGCATCACGCCCGAGCCGCTGTCGTTGACCAGCACTCTCGCCAGGCGCTTCGCCGCCGCTTCGCTGCCGTCGGCCACGATGACCATGCCCGCATGCTGAGAATACCCCATTCCCACGCCGCCGCCGTGGTGCAGCGAGACCCAGGTGGCGCCGCCGGCCGTATTGAGCATGGCGTTCAGCAGCGGCCAGTCGGAGACGGCGTCGGTGCCATCCTTCATGCTTTCCGTTTCGCGGTTCGGGCTGGCGACGGACCCCGTGTCCAGGTGGTCGCGGCCAATGACGATGGGCGCCTTCAGTTCGCCCGTGCGCACCATCTCGTTGAAGGCCAGGCCGGCGATGTGGCGCTCGCCCAGTCCCAGCCAGCAGATGCGCGCCGGCAGGCCCTGGAAGGCGATGCGCTCGCGCGCCATGTCCAGCCAGTGGTGCACCTGCGCGTGCTGCGGGAACAGCTCCTTGATCTTCGCATCCGTTTTATAGATGTCTTCCGGATCGCCCGACAGGGCCACCCAGCGGAACGGGCCACGTCCCTCGCAGAACTGCGGGCGGATATACGCGGGCACGAAGCCGGGGAAATCGAAAGCGTTCTGCACGCCCTGATCGAACGCCACCTGGCGGATGTTGTTGCCGTAATCGACGGTGTGCACGCCCATGGCGTGGAAATCGAGCATGGCCTGCACATGGGCTGCGCAGGAATCGGCGGCGGCCACCGTCAGGCGCGCATGGCGCTGCGGATCCTGCTGCGCCGCCTTCCAGTCCGACACGCTCCAGCCGCGCGGCAGATAGCCGTTGACCAGGTCATGCGCGGACGTCTGGTCCGTCACCAGGTCAGGCACCAGGCCGCCGGCCTTGGCGCGGCGCACCAGTTCCGGCAGCACTTCGGCCGCGTTGCCCAGCAAGCCAATGGAAATGGCTTCCTTGCGTTCCGTGTGATATTTGACCAGTTCCAGGGCTTCATCCAGGCTGGCGGCCTGCTTGTCCAGGTAGCGCGTGCGCAAGCGGAAGTCGATGCTGCTTTGCTGGCATTCGATGTTCAGCGAGACGGCGCCCGCCATGGTGGCGGCCAGCGGCTGCGCGCCGCCCATGCCGCCCAGGCCCGCCGTCAGGATCCAGCGCCCGGTCCAGTCGCCGCCGAAATGCTGGCGGCCCGCTTCGGCGAAGGTTTCATACGTGCCCTGCACGATGCCCTGCGTGCCGATGTAGATCCAGCTGCCGGCCGTCATCTGGCCATACATGAACAGGCCTTGCCGATCGAGTTCGTTGAAGTGTTCCCAGTTGGCCCATTTCGGCACCAGGTTGGAATTGGCGATCAGCACGCGCGGCGCGTCCGCGTGGGTCTGGAATACGCCCACCGGCTTGCCGGACTGGATCAGCAAGGTCTGGTCGTCTTCCAGTTCGCGCAGCGAGGCGAGAATCTGGTCGAAGCAGGCCCAGTTGCGGGCCGCGCGGCCGATGCCGCCGTAGACGACCAGGTGCTGCGGATTTTCCGCCACTTCCGGGTCCAGATTGTTTTGCAACATGCGGTAGGCCGCCTCGGCCTGCCAACTCTTGCAAGCCATGACCGTGCCGCGCGGCGCGCGGATGGTACGGCTGGCATCAAAGCGTGGATCGGTGTCCATTGTGCTGTTCATGCTGTCTCCTCGTAGGGTGCGAGCGGACATGCGTGGTCCGCTCTGGTGCTCCCAGCATAGGTTGTCTATACAACCAAGTCAACAGGTTTTTCCTTGGGATCAGACCCGCCGGGTCTGACCCCAGCCTTTATTTTTTCTCGAACACGCGCTTGCCCGCCACCCACGTCTGCAGCACCTGCGTCTTGCCGATGGCCGCTGGCGCCACGGTAAACAGGTCCTGGTCGACGACGATGAAGTCCGCCCATTTGCCCGCTTCCAGCGTGCCGATGGCTTTTTCCTGGTGCGCCGCCCAGGCCGCGTCGAGGGTGAAGCAGCGCAGCGCCTCGGTGATCGTCATGGCTTGCTGCGGATACCAGCCGCCGGCCGGGAATCCTTCGCTGTTTTGCCGCGTGACTGCCGCGTGGATGCCTTCGAACGGGTTCGGCGACTCGATGGGGAAGTCCGATCCGCAGGCGATGCGCGAACCTTGCTTGAGGAAGGTGCGCCACGCATACGCGCCCTTGATGCGCTCATGGCCAACGCGCTGCTCCGCCATGTTCTGGTCGGACGTGGCGTGCGTCGGCTGCATCGACGGCACGATGCCCAAGCGCTTGAAACGGGGGATGTCGCTCAGTTGCACCACCTGCGCATGCTCCATGCGGTGGCGCAGGCCCACGCTGTGGTACTGCGCGATCAAGGCCTGGTAGCCGTCGAGAATTTGATGGTTGCCCGCGTCGCCGATGGCGTGCACGTTGACCTGGTAGCCGGCGCGCATGGCTTTTTCCATCTTCGCGCGCATGGCGTCGTCTTTATAAAACAGCAGGCCGCTGGTTGTCGGATCATCGCTGTAGGGCGCCAGCAGTGCCGCACCGCGACTGCCCAGGGCGCCGTCGGACAGCAGTTTCACGGCGCGCAGCGCGTACAGGTCGCGCGCGTAGCTGGTCAAGGGACCGTTTTTCGCCAGCGCGTCGAAGTCTTCCGTCGTATCGGCAATCATCCCATACACGCGCACCGTCAGCTTGCCATGGTCCGCGTAATCGCGGAACAATCGGTCCTGCATCTGGCCGATGCCCGCGTCGTGTACGCTGGTCAGGCCCGCCTGCGACAGCTGCGCCAGCGCACCATCGAGGGCGGCGCGGTTTTCCACGTCGCCCGGCCTGGGCAGCACGGCGTCCATCAAGTCCATGGCGTTGTCGACCAGCACACCGGTGGCGTTGCCGTCCGCGTCGCGCGCGATCTTGCCGCCGGCCGGGTCTGGTGTGGCGCGCGTGATGCCGGCCAGCGCCAGCGCGCGGCTGTTGGCCCAGCCCGCGTGGCCATCGACCCTGCGCAGCCACACGGGCCGCGCGCTTTCCGCCGCATCGAGTTCCGCCGCTGTCGGGAAGCGCCCCAGCTTCCAGATTTCCTGGTTCCAGCCGCTGCCGATGATCCAGCTGCGTTCCGGATGGGCGCGGGCGAAGTCGCCCACGGCTTGCACGGCGGCCGGCAGCGACGCGGAACCGTACAGCATCACGCCGCTGGCGATGGTACCCAGACCAAACACGTGGCCATGCGCATCGATCAGGCCAGGCAGCACCGTCTTGCCCTGCACGTCGACATGCGTCGCGCCTTTGGCCGCCTTGCGTTTCACCTGCGCGGCGCTGCCGACGGCCAGCAGCTTGCCCGCATCGTCAAAGGCCAGCGCCGTGAAGCGCACCACCTTGCCATGTGCATCGAGCGTGTAGCCGTTGGCATTGTCGATGACCGTATCGGCATGGGCGCAACCGAGGGCGCCCAGGCAGGCGAACGTGAGCAGGGTGCGGCGCAAGGGCAGGGTCGGCATTTCCATCTCCAGGTCTTTCAGTGAATGAATGAAAAGACGAGTGTATAGAAATTGGCAAAATGGTCAATCAGGCAGCGTGCGCGTTTCCTGCTGCGGGCCGTACCATCAGCCAGTAATCGCAGCCCGTGACGCCTTCCGCGTAGCGCCCTGCCACGACGAAGCCCAGGCGGGCATAGAACGGCAGGCTGCGTTCGTTGTACGTCTCCAGGAAACACGCGGCACCGGCCGCATCGACGGCCGCCAGGCCAGGCGCCAGCACGGACGCGCCCAAGCCCTGCCCTTGCGCGGCGGGCGCGATGCCGGCGAGCGACAGATACCATGCGCCCTGCAGACCATGCGGCGCCAGCGCGTGCTCCATGTTTCCGACGATGGCCGTGAAATGGGCAAAACCCTGCTCCCCCAGCAGCTTGCGCAAGGCGGCTTCGCGCTGCGCATACGCGGCCTGGCGCAGGGCCGCCGGCGTGTCCGTCGTCCAGATGGCGGCGCCAGCGCCCGCCTCATTGCACACATCGCCGGCCAGGTCGACGCGACCCGCCTGCCCGCCCTCGGCCAGCGCCAGCGCAAAGTAGGCTTCCAGCATCGCCAGCCGCGCCGTTTCGTCGTCACCACAGGCCACCGTGACGGTGCGGTAGAACGGATCGCCGATCAGGGCGGCGGCCAGGCTGCGGGCGGTGCGTGAGGTGTCGGCGGGCGATGGGCTGGACATGGTTCTCTTTCTTTTTTTCGAAACGCCGGCATCTTAACGCAAGCGCGCAGGCCTTGCGCCTGGCCAATACCACAGGACACCACGGGCTGGCACTGGTATTTCATGTGGAGCGCCATGGCCGAGCATCATGCCGCGCGACCTTACCTGGCCCCGTCCTCCGGCTTGTGCGCCGGCGCCCTGAACCAGTCCTCCGGCGGCACCACGTGCGATTCTTTCGGGTCATCGATGTAGTGCGGCGAGGTGATTTGCACGTCGAATTCGTTGAAGACATCGATGATGTTCTGGTGCAGCCGGTTCAGCACTTCGGCGCGCTGGCGCGGGACTTCGGCGCTGGCGTAGGCGACGAGGCGGTATTGCACATAATAATCTTGCAGGGCCAGCTGCATCACGTACGGTTTTGGCGAAGTGGACAGTTCCACGGTGCGCGAGGCGGCCAGTTCCAGCATGGCGTGCACTTGCCGCCATGGCGTGGCGTAACCGATGGTGACGGTGGAGTCGAGCACGAAGCCGCCGCCGGGCTGGGCGCGCGAATAGTTCTTGGTCGTTTGCGACATCACCCAGGCGTTCGGCAAGGCGACTTCCTCACCGAGACCCGTGCGCAAGCGCGTCTCGAACATGCCGACGTCGACCACCGTGCCTTCGCTGTCGCCCACGCGCACATATTCGCCCTTGCGCAGGGCACGCGTGTACATGAGGATCAGGCCGCTGGCGCCCTGGCCGACGATGCTCGACGCGCCGATCGACACCATCAGGCCCACCAGCACGGACAGGCCCTGGAAGGCGGCCGTGTGCGAGCCGGGCAGGTAGGGATACGCCATGGCCAGGGCGAACAGCCAGATCACCACGCTGGCGATGCGGCGCGTCGGCAGGGCCGTGTCCTTGTCGAGCCAGCCGATCTGCAATTCGCCGCTTTCCACGCGCTTGAACAGCGAAGCGGCCGTGGCGGCGATCAGGCGCGCGATGGCGAAGATCACGCACACCAGCACCAGCCCCGGCAAGGCGCCGATGATGGCGTGGACAACGTCGGCGGCCACGTCGAACAGGTAGCCGCTCAGGCTTTCGCCCCACGAGCGCGTGTACGGCAAGCGGCCCAGCACGAAGGCGGCCCACAGATACGTGGCCATCAGACGCAAGCCCCACAGCACGGCGCTCAGCAGCTGATACGCGAAGGCGATGTAGTGCTCGGCATCGAGCACGCGCACGTTTTTCAGGCGCACGTCGCGCAGGCGCGAGGCCAGCAGGATGCCGCTGCGGCGCTTGGCCCAGCGGTAAAAGCGCGTCAGGCCCATCCACACCAGCCAGAACACCAGGGTGGCGACCGCGCACACGGCGGCGGCGATGGCCAGGTAGCGCCAGCTGCTCTGCTCGCGGTAGTCCAGCACGGCCTTGCGCAATTCCTCGGCCGCTACTTTTGCCACGCTTTCCGTCGTGTCGCCGGCCAGCAGGTTGACGTCGCCAGGGACGACGACAAACAGCTGCACGCCGTCGAGCAGCACTTGCGTCCCCTCGGGAATCAGGCGCGTGCCCGCCTGCAGGGGTCCGTTCTTCGCCAGCACGCTTTCCAGGCGGCGCTGCGCGCCAATGGCGCGCTCGTCGGGCGGATAGCCGGCCAGCGCGGCGCGAAAGACGAACACCTTGCGGTTGGCAAACATCAG
Organism: Janthinobacterium amylolyticum; assembly: GCF_051380655.1. Lineage (NCBI taxonomy): Bacteria > Pseudomonadati > Pseudomonadota > Betaproteobacteria > Burkholderiales > Oxalobacteraceae > Janthinobacterium > Janthinobacterium amylolyticum. The sequence continues at coordinate 111,017 of NZ_JBNYXL010000002.1, read as the reverse complement.
CGGCGCCGACTTGACCATGCCGGCGTTCACGCGCGCCATGGCGGCGGCCGCCTCCGATACCAGCGACGGCGAAGCAGCGTCGTCAGCCGCCTGGGCGCCGGGCAGCAGGAAGAGGGTCAACAGGCATAACAGGCGGAAAAACGCGGACATGGCGGCGATCAAAGGGACGGAGAGTAGCCATCATGCCATGTAATCCTGGAAACTCAAGCGTCACACGTACTGCTCAGCTCGCATCATGAAAAATGATGCCCAGGGTGTGGCGCATCCCGGAACACAGGCGCGATACGCCATGGCGCATGTTCACCCGGTAACTGCCGCGCGTGCCATTGACGGGCCGCAGGGCCACGGGAAAGAGGACGGCATCGCCCTGCGCGAGCGGCACCACTTCCACGCGCGACTGCATGCGCGGGCGCTGCTCCGTCAGCACGAATTCGCCACCCGTGAAATCGACTTGCGGGCGCGACAGCAAGATGGCCAGCTGCAGCGGGAACACGTGCTCGCCATACAGGTCCTGGTGCAGGCAGTTGTAATCGCCTTCGCGGTAGCGCAGCAGCAAAGGCGTGGGCCGCGCCTGGCCGGCCAGGTGGCAGCGCGCCAGGAAGTCCGCGTGGCCCAGCGGAAATCGGCTGTCGAGTCCCATGCTGGCGTGCCAGCGGTTGGCAATCGCCGCCAGGGGCGGATACAACTGCGCGCGCAACGCGGCCACCGGCGCTGGCAGCGGATAGGCCCAGTACTGGTACTCGCCCTGGCCAAAGCCGTGGCGCTGCATCACCACCTTGCTGCGAAAATGCGCTGCCTCGTCGTATTGCGCCGCCAGCGCGGCGCAGGCATCCGCATCAAGCAAGCCCGGCAGGACGGCGCAGCCGTGGGCGTTCAGCGCCTCTTCAATCGTCTGCCAGTCCAGCGCCATCATGCTTTTCCCTCGCGTTCGAGCAGCGCCTGCTTGCGCTCCACGCCCCAGCGGTAGCCGGACAAGGCGCCATCGTTGCGCACCACGCGGTGGCAGGGAATGGCGACGGCCAGGGCATTGGCGGCGCAGGCGCCCGCCACGGCCCGTGCGCCATGCGGCGCGCCGATGCGGCGGGCCAGCTCGGCGTAGCTGACGGTGCTGCCGGCGGGAATCTCGCGCAAGGCTTGCCACACGCGCTGCTGGAAGACGGTGCCGCGCACGTCGAGCGGCAAGTCCAGGCCCAGGCCGGGCGCCTCGACCAGGCCCACCACTTGCGCCACCGTCTGTTCGTAATCGGCTTGCGCGCCGCGCAGTTCGGCGCGGGGAAAGCGGTCCTGCAAGTCGCGCAGCAGCACGGCCGGATCGTCATCGATGAGGATGGCGCAAATGCCCTTGTCCGTGCTGGCCACGAGGATGGCGCCCAGCGAGCAGGCACCAATCGCAAAACGGATCACGGCGCCGCTGCCGCCAGCGCGGAAGGCGCCCGGCGTCATGCCCAGCAAGCCGGGCGTGGCCGCATAGAAACGCCCGCTGGAATTGAAGCCGGCCGCGTACAGGGCCTCGGTGACGTTGCCATCCTGCGCCAGGCTGACCTTCAGGCGCTCGCCGCGCCGCGCCGCCGCGTAGGCTTTGGGCGTGATGCCCGTGTGCGCCTTGAAGACGCGGTGAAAGTGAAAACGGCTCAGGCCGGCTGCCTGCGCCAGCGCATCAAGCTCGGGCAGCTCGTCGCTGGTGTCGATCAGGCGGCAGATGTCGGCCACGATGGCCGCCTGGCGCTGGGCCAGCGGCGGCAGGTTGGGCTTGCAGCGCAGGCAGGGGCGGAAACCGGCCGCCTCCGCCTGCTCGCAGCTGGCGTGGAAGGCCACGTTGCGGCGCAAGGCGGGGCGCGCCGCGCAGGACGGACGGCAATACACGCCCGTCGTGCGCACGGAATAGTAAAAGACGCCGTCGGCGTCGGGCGCGCGGCGCTGCAGGGCGTCCCAGCGCTCGTCATCGGTAATGTAAGAATGATGCATGTCGGACTCCGTGCTTGTGATTGGCAAGTATCCAGCATAGCCAGCGCCGGGACGCGCCACACTCCGGCGCTTGCTTTTGAATTCAAAAAAGGCTGGCGGCGCCCGCCTTGCTCGGTGCTAAAATCGTCCATCGCGCCTCCGCCCGGCGGCGCGCCCAGCCCGCGCTTCGGAGAAACCGCATTGGACGATCACAATACACAAGAAAATACGCCCATTTTCCAGCGCATCAAGGATTTTCTGCTGGCCGGCATCGCCGCCGGACGCTGGAAAGAAGGCGACGTGATTCCCTCCGAACAAGCCTTGGTGAAACAATTCGGCGTCTCGCGCATGACGGTCAACCGCGCCGTACGCGAACTGACGAGCGAACAGGTGCTGACGCGGCGCCAGGGTTCCGGCACCTATGTTGCGCAGCAAAAATACCAGGCGACCCTGCTGGAAATCAAGAGTATCGCCGACGAAGTGCGCGCGCGCGGGCACATCCACCGCAGCAGCTTGCAATTGCTCGAACGCACCAAGGCCTCTGACTTGCTGGCCAAGCAATTCGGCCTGGTGCCGGAACAGCCGCTGTTCCACTCGCTGATCGTGCACTTTGAAAACGGCGTGCCGATCCAGGTGGAAGACCGCTGGGTCAATCCCCAGTGCGCGCCCGACTACATGACGCAGGACTTTTCCAGCATCACGCCGAACGAATACCTGATGGCCGCCGCGCCCCTGCAGGGCGCCACCTACAGCATCGAAGCGCTGTCGGCGCCGCGCGACATCGCCGAAATGCTGGCCATCGACACGAAACAGGCCTGCCTGGTGCTGCGCCGCCAGACGCGCTCGGGCGGCAAGATCGCCTCAATCGCCACCATGTGGCACCCGGGACACCGCTATCAGTTCGCCGGCAGCTTTGCCTGAGACCGGACACGCTGATTCCGTAGCATGATTTCGCGCGAAATTTCTCACGAATTCTCACAAAGACGTGAAAAAACATAGCGCCGTGCGCTAAAAAAAGCCGCGTTTTTGCCGTTTCCGAACTTAACCACTCCGAGTAAATATTCGATGCTATAGTTGCCGCCAGAAAAGCGCGGCAAGCGTCAAATTGCGCGCGCATCCTGTATGCCAGCCGGTCCAATCACGCCCCAGAAAGGGATGCATTTGTCGTATTGCAGCCACACGAGTTTCAGCGCACCACGCCGCCGGCGCCTTGCGCTGCGCCGGCTCGCTCGTACGATGCTAGCCGCAGGCTTGGGGCTGCCGCTTCCCGCACTGGCGCTGACGGCGCCCGTGGGGGCCAACTCGCTGCTGTGGCCGTATGCGGCCGCCAGTGCCACGGCCCTGGCGGGCCTGGCCTGCTGGCAAGCCTGGCGCTGGCGGCAACAGGTGCGGCGCCTGCAGCTGCCCGCTGCCGGCGCGGGCGGACCGCATGCCGCGCAAGCCTTGCGCGGCGCGGCCATGGCCGGCTGGACCTGGCGCTGCCAGGGCGACACCCTGCTGTTCTCTGCCGTGTACCAGGAGATACTGGGCGACCGGCAGGCCAGGCTCGAGCACACCTTGGCCGCCTGGCTGGCCGAAGTGCACCGCGATGACCGCGCGCGCCTGAGCCAGGCATTCCGCCAGCACTTCGACGGCCAGGCGCCGGGTGTCTTCAACTGCGAATTCCGCTTGCGCCACAGCGATGGCCACTGGCGCTGGCTGCTGGCGCGCGGCGCCGTCCTCACGCGCGCCTCCGACGGTGCCGCCACCCAGGCCAGCGGCATCGTCTGCGACATCAGCGAACGCAAGAACGACGAGGAACTGCGCATGCGCTGCATGCTCGAAGCGGCGCCCGAAGCCATGCTGGTGGCCGATGTCGATGGCAAGGTGCATTACGCCAACCAGATCGGCGCGCGCTGCTTCGGCTATCCGCTGGCCGAACTGGCGGGCATGTCGCTCGATCAGCTGGTGCCGGAAAGCACGGCCAGCCAGTCGGCAGGCGACCCGCAGGCCAGGCACAGCCTGCCTGGCAGGGTGATGATGGCGCGGCGCCGCGACGGCACGCACTTCCCGGCCAAGGTCAGCCTGTCGCCGCTGCGCATGGCCGGGCAGGTGTTTTCCATCGTCTCGCTGCGCGACATGACGCAGCGCCAGCGCGCCGAGGAAGCCCTGCACGCCAGCTCGGAACGCTACCGCCTGATCGTGCAGACGGCGGCCGAAGGCATCTGGATGACGGATGCCGATGGCAAGACCACCTTCGTCAATCCGAAGATGGCGCACATGCTCGGCTATACGGTGCAGGAAATGCTGCACCGCCCCATGCTCGACTTCATGGACCGTGACAGCCAGCTGCTGATGCAGCGGCGCCTGGCCAGCCACGGCAGCCTGGCCAGCCAGCCGGACCAGGTCGATTTCCGCTTCTTCCGCAAGGATCTGTCGAGCCTGTGGGGCTTGTTGTCGAGCACCAGCATCCAGTCGGAAACGGGCGAGCCGGGCGGTACCCTGGCAATGATCACCGACATCACGGAGCGGCGCCAGGCCTCGATCGCGCTGTCGAACTCCAGCCAGCGCATGGCTTCCGTCTTCGGCGCCGTGACGAATGGCCTGGTGGTGCAGGACAGCCATGGACATATCCTGGAAAGCAATGCCGCCGCCGAACGCATGCTGGCGGCCAGCCCGGCCAGCCAGGCCAACCGCAGCCTGTGGCAAGCCGTGCGCGAGGACGGCTCCGCCTTCGACCGCAACAGCCATCCCGTGCACATCACCCTGTCGACGGGCGAGGCCATGCGCGACGTGCTGATGGGCGTGCAGCAGCCGGACGGCAGCCTGTTGTGGCTGTCCGTCAACACGGAAGCCATCCGCGATGAGTACGGCAAGGTCGGCATGGTGGTGGCCAGCCTGACGGACATCACGTATCACAAGCGCAGCGAGAGCGCCCTGCGCGAACTCAACGAGCATCTGGAAGAGCGCGTGGCGCAGCGCACGGAACAGCTCGACCAGGCCAAGCAGGTGGCCGAGGAAGCCAGCCTGGCGAAGGGACAGTTCCTCGCCAACATGAGCCATGAAATCCGCACGCCGATGAATGGCGTGATCGGCATGGCCTACCTGGCGCTGAAGACGGAACTGGAGCCGCGCCAGCGCGATTACCTGGAAAAGATCCGCTTTGCCGGCGAGCACTTGCTGGGCATCATCGACGACATCCTCGACATTTCGAAGATCGAAGCGGGCAAGCTGGAAATCGAGCGCGTCAACTTCAGTTTCGACCATGTGGTGCAAACCCTGATGACGGTGGTGGCGCCGCGCGCCGCCGGCAAGAACCTGGAACTGGTGTTCGAGATCGATCCGCAACTGCCGGCCGTGCTGGTGGGCGACCCGCTGCGCCTGGGCCAGGTACTGATCAATTACGCGAATAACGCCGTCAAGTTCAGCGAACAGGGCAGCATCACCATCAAGGTCAACAAAGTGGTGGCGGACGCCAAGCACTGCCTGGTGCGCTTTGAAGTGTGCGACCACGGCATCGGCCTGTCGCAGGACGAGATGAGCAAACTGTTCCAGTCATTCCAGCAGGCCGACACCTCCACCACGCGCGAATACGGCGGCACGGGCCTGGGCCTGGCCATCTGCAAGCAGCTGGCCCAGCTGATGGGCGGCGACGTCGGCGTCGACAGCCGCCCCGGCGCCGGCAGCACTTTCTGGTTTACTGCCAACCTGGGCATTTCCGACCAGGCCGCCCCCGCCGTGCTCGACAGCATGGTGCAGACGGCGGCCGCCATGCGCGCCAGCGCCGACGCGGCCCTCGTCATGCGCACGCTCAAGGATGCCCGCATCCTGCTGGTGGAAGACAATACCTTCAACCAGCAGGTGGCGTTGGAACTGCTGGAAGAAGCGGGCGCGTCCGTCTGCCTGGCCAACAATGGCGAAGAGGCGCTCGATTTGCTGCGCCAGACGCAGTTCGACTGCGTGCTGATGGATGTGCAGATGCCGCTGATGGATGGCTTGCAGGCAACGCGCCACATCCGCGCCGACCCGCAGCTGGCGCATCTGCGCGTGCTGGCCATGACGGCCACGGCCACCAGCGAAGACCGCGTGCGCTGCCTGGATGCCGGCATGGACGACTTCATTTCCAAGCCCATCCAGCCGGCTATGATGTACCAGACCATCGCCAGCTGGCTGCCGGCGCGCGACACGCCGCCGCCCGCGCGCAGCCGCGCCGCGCCCGCCTTCAAGACCACCCTGGCCGGCGATCCGGAAGTGATCGACCTGTCCATCCTGGCCAAGCTGCTGGGCTACAACCCGCAAAAGGTGCGCAAGTTCGCCTTCAAGTTCCTGCAGACGACGCAGGACGGCTTTGGCGACATGGACGCGGCCCTGGCGCGCGGCGATGTGCACCAGGTGCGCGAACTGGGGCACCGCATCAAGTCGTCGGCACGCACGGTGGGCGCCCTGGGCCTGGCCGAACTGTGCCACAGCCTGGAGACGCTGGCGCCGGGCGAGCCGGCCGAGGAAACGGAGCGGGCGCGGCGCATCGTCACGCGCCTGTGGCCCCTGCTGGACCAGATTACCGAAGAAATCATGAATAACACCAGCTTTGCCAACGACGACTAGCTACCGCCAGGACGTTGCGGCAAGACAAACAGCATCGACCACGATGCAGCAGACAAACCGGAAACAGAAAGACATCACATGAACAATGCATCGAATCCACACACCGAGGCCAAGGCCCAGGATGAAGCGGGCCTGGCGCCCCTGCGCGTACTGCTGCTCGACGACGACGTCTTCATGCTCGACGTGCTCAGCGACATGCTCGAGCAGCTGGGCCAGTTCGACATCCGCTGCGAATCGCACAGCGAACAGGCGCTGAGCAGCCTGCAGCAGCACCAGCCGGACCTGCTGATCTGCGACCTGTCCATGCCGGATATCGACGGCATCGAATTTTTGCGCATGGCGGCCGACAACGGCTTCCGCGGCGGCGTGGTGCTGCTGTCGGGCCTGCACTCGGCCGTGCGCCTGGCGGCCGAGCGCCTGGCCGTGGCCAATGGCCTGCATATATTAGGCACCTTCCGCAAGCCGATGGAAAGCGCGGAATTGCAGCTGATGGTGAACTTGCAACGCCAGCACTCGGCGCGTTCCACCAGCGCCCAGGCCCAGGACGGCGATGCATGACAAGGGGGCGCGGCGCCGGTTCGCGCCAGCAGGCATGCGGCTTTGCCGCCCGCTGAACGGGCGGCGGGCCGATCTGCCTCAAGTTTTTCTGCAATAATCGCCACGCTTTGAAAAAATGGGTTATTATTTCAGCCATCCCCGCCTGCATACCTCTGGTCGCACCTTCCAAGAACATTGAATTCGTGCCCATTGCCCCCATCTTCAAGCTGTATTCCAGGAAGCATGGATGGCGAACCAGCGTATGGTTAATTCCAGGCATTATTGATCCCACCCTCATTTGAGGAAAATATGAGCGAAAATATCAAACACATTAGCGATGCATCTTTTGAAGCAGACGTCCTGAACTCCGAGTTGCCAGTGCTGGTCGACTTCTGGGCGGAATGGTGCGGTCCCTGCAAGGCCATCGCCCCGATCCTGGAAGAAGTCGCCAAGGAATACGCCGGCCGCATCCAGATCGCCAAGATGGACGTTGACGCCAACCAGGCAGTTCCTGCCAAGTTCGGCATCCGCGGCATCCCGACCCTGATCCTGTTCAAGGATGGTGTTGCAGCTGCGCAAAAAGTGGGCGCCATGGCCAAGGGCCAGTTGACCGCTTTCGTCGACAGCAACATTTAATGTATGATAGGCAGCGCTGCGCCCGCAGCGCCGCCTGACTGGAACGTCCGGGAAGCGGCTTTGCCATCATTCGTGCACAGCCTTCCCCAATAATTAATCAACGCCACGCAGTCCCCTCCCCTACCTTTACATCCCGTCTCGGGACACTCAACACATATGCATTTATCCGAACTAAAGGCCCTACACGTATCCGCCCTGCTTGAGATGGCGATCGGTCTTGACATTGACAACGCAGCCCGCTTGCGCAAACAGGAGCTGATGTTCGCTATCCTGAAAAAACGCGCCAAGTCCGGCGAACAGATTTTTGGCGACGGCGCCCTGGAAGTGCTGCCTGACGGCTTCGGCTTCCTGCGCTCGCCTGACGCCAGCTACATGGCGTCCACCGACGACATTTACATCTCCCCTTCGCAAATCCGCCGCTTCAATCTGCACACCGGCGATTCGATCGAAGGCGAGGTACGGACCCCGAAAGATGGCGAACGCTATTTCGCATTGGTCAAAGTAGACAAGGTCAACGGCGAATCGCCGGAAGCCTCGAAACACCGCATCCTGTTTGAAAACCTGACGCCGCTGCACCCGAACGAGCCGCTGCGCCTGGAACGTGAAATGAATGGCCAGGAAAACATCACCGGCCGCATCATCGACCTGATCGCCCCGATCGGCAAAGGCCAGCGCGGCCTGCTGGTGGCGTCGCCGAAATCCGGCAAATCCGTGATCCTGCAGCACATCGCGCATGCGATCACGGCGAACCACCCGGACATCACCCTGATCGTGCTGCTGATCGACGAACGTCCGGAAGAAGTTACCGAAATGCAACGCTCGGTGCGCGGCGAAGTCGTCGCCTCGACCTTCGACGAGCCGGCCACGCGCCACGTGCAAGTGGCCGAGATGGTGCTGGAAAAAGCCAAGCGCCTGGTCGAAATGAAAAAAGACGTGGTGATTCTGCTCGACTCGATCACCCGCCTGGCACGCGCCTACAACACCGTGATCCCTGCCTCGGGCAAGGTCCTGACCGGTGGTGTCGACGCGAACGCGCTGCAACGTCCAAAACGCTTCTTCGGCGCCGCGCGCAATATCGAAGAAGGCGGCTCGCTGACCATCATCGCCACGGCGCTGATCGAAACGGGTTCGCGCATGGATGACGTGATCTTTGAAGAATTCAAGGGTACCGGCAACATGGAAGTGCATCTGGAACGCCGCCTGGCCGAAAAACGCGTCTACCCGGCCATCAACCTGAACAAATCGGGTACCCGCCGCGAAGAACTGCTGATCAAGCCAAACGAACTGCAAAAAATCTGGATCCTGCGCAAGTTGCTGTACTCGATGGACGAGATCGAGGCGATGGAGTTCATTCTCGACAAGATGAAGGCCACAAAGAACAACGCCGAGTTCTTCGACATGATGCGTAGAGGCGGCTAAAACCTACTGCGCGGCCACATTTGCGATCTCCGTTGCTCACTGTACTAAAGTACAGTTCCGCTACTCAATCGTAACTGTGGCCTGCTCGCTACGGTTTTATCTCGCCTCCCAGCTAGGCCCAAGCCGCTCATTGAGCGGCTTTTTTATTGCCTGCGACGGGAAAGCGCTATATAATCGACGGTTGCATTATTTTAAACCCTGGCAAGTGATCGGCAATCGGGTCAAGAAGCAAGACGACCGACGAAGTGCTGTTTGGCTACCTACTTAGAGAGAATCCCATGAAAGTCGATACCCATCCAGAATACCGCGAAGTTGTTTTCCACGATCTGTCGTGCGATTTCAAATTCGTTACCCGTTCGACCATCCAAACCCGCGAAAAAATCACCCACGACGGTAAAGAATACCCACTGGTGAAGATCGAGGTTTCGGCTGAATCGCACCCATTCTTCACGGGCAAGCACAAAATCGTCGACACCGCTGGTCGCGTCGAGAAGTTCCGTCAGAAGTTCGGTTCCGTTGGTTCGAAAACCGCAGTCGCAGCAGGCTAATTTTTGCCGCTCGCGGCAAAAAGGGCAGCTTCGGCTACCAGGAAAAAGGCAGCTACGGCTGCCTTTTTTGTCTTTGGCAACAGCTTTGGCCACCCGTGCCGCTTTCCTCTATACTGCCGCTTACCCCCGACGCCATTGCTCATGCGTCTTACCATTTTTACTGATACCGACCATCGATGAAGCCAGTCCGCCTTCCCGCCGCTGCCACACTCGCGCTGCCACGATGGGCCTTGTTTGCGCTTGGCCTGCTGTACATCCTGCCTGGCCTGATCGGCCGCGAACCGTGGAAGAACGATGACGCCGCCAGTTTCGGCATCATGTGGACCATGGCGCACGGCGGCCTGAACGACTGGCTATGGCCCAACGTGGCCGGCCTGTCCATGCCGGAAGAAGGCCCGCTGGCCTTCTGGCTGGGCGCCATTTTCATCAAATTGTTCGGCTGGATCGACGGCGACGTGTTTGGTGCGCGCATGTCGACCATCGGCATCTTTGTCGTCAGCACCCTGTCCGTCTGGTACACCGCCTTCCACCTGGGGCGCCGCAACGATGCCCAGCCCCTGCGCCTGGCGTTCGGCGGCCAGCCAGAGCCGGACGATTTCGGCCGCACCCTGGCCGATGCCGCCGTGCTCATCTACCTGGGCTGCCTGGGCTTGCTGCAGCACAGCCACGACATCACGGCCGAAGCGCTGTACGTTTCCCTGATGGCCTACCTGCTGTACCGCTCCGTGCGCTACGTGGAAGGCCCGTCCGTGCGCAATGCCGCCCTGCTGGGCCTGGCATTGGGCAGCCTGACCCTCACGCGCGGCTGGATCACGCCGGCCGCGCTGGTCATCGCCATGCTGCTGTGCACCGTCTTCCTGCGCCTGCCGTTGCTGCGCAGCGTGCGCCACCTGGCGCTGGCCGTGCTCGTTGCCATCGGGCTGACCCTGGTCTGGCTGCTGCCGGGCGAGTTGATCCAGCCGTATGGCCATTCGCCGCTGCAGGCGTGGATGGAATGGAACTGCCGCCAGTTCAGCCCGCCCAGCGTGAAAAGCCTGCAGTATTTCCTGCGCGTCGGCATCTGGTTCTTCTGGCCCGCCTGGCCTTTCGCCGCCTGGGCCGTGTACGCCTGGCGCCGCCAGCACCACGTGCTGCACATCGTCGTGCCGCTGACCTTTGTCGCCATGCTGGCCATCCTCGGCCTGTGCCATCCGGATCCGGACCCGAGCCAGCTGCTGCCGCTGCTGCCGCCACTGGCCGTGATGGCCGCCTTCGGCCTGCTGACCATGAAACGCGGCGCCATCAACGCCATCGACTGGTTCTCCGTGATGGTGCTGACCATTTGCGCCTTCGTACTGTGGCTGTTCTGGTTCGCCACCCTGACGGGCTGGCCGCCGCGCCTGGCCTACAACGCCCTGAAACTGTTGCCGGGATTCAAGCCCGAGCTGGAACTGGTGGCGTTTTTCGTCGCCGCCTGCGTCAGCGCCGGCTGGGTCGCCCTGGTGCACTGGCGCATCTCGCGCCAGCCGGCCGTGCTGTGGCGCGCCGTCGTCCTGTCATCCGGCGGGCTGATCCTGATCTGGGTGCTGATCATGACGCTGTTCTTGCCAGAACTGAACTACAGCAAGAGCTACACCAGCGTGGCGCACCAGATTTCCATCCACCTGCCGCCGGACAGCAAGTGCATCAACAGCAATGTCGGCCCCGCCCAGCGGGCCACGTTCGGCTACTACGGCCGCCTGCCATTTGCCGAGGTGGGCCAGAAGCAATGCGACCTGTACTTGCTGCAGGACAGCACCAGAGTAGCGGACAAGCAAGAACGCTTGCCCAAGCACGCTGCCGGCTGGGTCAAGCTGTGGGAAGGCCGCCGCCCAACCGATGACGTGGAACGCTTCCGCCTGTACCAGCGGGTACGCTAGCGCGGCAAAAAGCCGCAAAAAAACCGGGGCTAGCTCAGCAGCCCCGGTTTTTTATTGCTCATTTAAACATATTAAATGCATGAAAAGTGTTGCATTAAAATATATTTAATTACTTAAATTGAACTAGAATTGCTTTTTAGATTATAATAGCTGGCTGCGTGATGGCGGTGTGTCGCTTTCCCGCCCTCTCCGTCCCCAAATTACTATGAGAATGTCCATGAAATTATTTACCACACGTACCCTGCCGCTGATCAGCGCCGCCCTGTTTGCCTTCTCCTTCAGCACGGCGGCCCAGGCAACCGTGGTTGACCTTGGCGTTGCCAATGGTTATTCCGCCTTCATCTTCGGCAACATCGGCAGCAGCGCGGCCAGCGGCTTTACCAGCGTGGGCGGCAGCATCGCCGCCGGCGGCGACATTTTCCTGAATAGCTACTCCGTCGGCACGAACAAGACGGCAGGCAGCGCCGCCAATACCATCGTGGCTGGCGGCAACCTGAACACGGGCTGGGGCACGCTTACCGGTTCGGCCGTGTATGGCGTGAGCAACGCTAACGCCACCCTGACGGCACCACAATGGTTCCCGACTAACAACATCAGCAAAGGCAATGCTTCCACCCTGGACTTCGCCGGTGCCAAGCAGCAACTGACGACCCTGTCGGGTGATGTGGCCAAGCTGCAATCGAACGGTACCGTGGTGTCGCAGTACGGCAACATGACCCTGGTGGGCAACATCAACGCCGATGTGAACATTTTCAACATCGATGCGTCGAATCTGCATAACCTGACCCTGGACCTGTCCTCGCTGAAGAGCACGGCCAGCATCATCATCAACGGCAGCGCCAGCAACATCACCATGAGCGGCGGCTTCGACAATTTCGGCAGCTACGCCAACCGCACGCTGTTCAACTTCGCCAACGCCACCACCACCAACCTGAACAATGTCGGCATCAACGGCAGCATCCTGGCGCCAAACAGCGCATTTTCGGGTTCGGGCAACATGAACGGCACCCTGATCGCCGATTCGGTCAGCTCCATCAACTATGGCCATGTGTCGATGAACGGTGCCGGCTTCAACACGGTGAACGTGTCGGCCGTGCCGGAACCAGGCACCTATGCCATGCTGCTGGCCGGCCTGGGCTTGCTGGCATTCCTGCGCCGCCGTACGCCGGCACGCGCACCACAGATGCACATGGCTTAAGTCTTACGCCAAAGCAATCAAAAACACCGGGCCGCGCAAGCGTCCCGGTGTTTTTTTATGTGCCGGCGAAAAGCTTAGTCTCCGCCCAGGCCCAGATCGTTGGCCACCTGCTGGCGCAGCACATACTTCTGGATCTTGCCCGTCACCGTCATGGGAAATTCCGCCACGAAGCGCACGTAGCGGGGTATCTTGTAGTAGGCGATCTGGCCGTCGCAAAAGGCGCGGATATCCTCGCTGGTAGCCTGCGTGCCGGGCCGCAAGATAATGCAGGCGCACAGTTCTTCGCCATACTTGGCGTCCGGCACGCCCACGCATTGCACGTCGAGCACGCTCGGATGGCGGTACAGGAATTCTTCCACTTCGCGCGGATAGATGTTTTCGCCGCCGCGGATGACCATGTCTTTCGAGCGGCCGACGATGCTGCAAAAGCCGTTCGCGTCGATCACGGCCAGGTCGCCCGTGTGCATCCAGCGCGCCGCGTCGATGGCTTCCGCCGTCTTTTCCGCATCGCCCCAGTAGCCCTGCATCACGGAATAGCCGCGCGTGAGCAGCTCGCCCTTGGCGCCGCGCGGCACGATATGGCCTTCCGCATCGACGATTTTCACTTCCAGGTGCGGATGCACCCTGCCGATGGACGACACGCGCATTTCGCGCGGGTCCTCGATCGATGTCTGGAAGCTGACGGGTGAGGTTTCCGTCATGCCATAGGCGATGGTGATCTCCGCCATGTGCATCAGCTCGATGACCCGGCTCATCACTTCCATCGGGCACGGCGAGCCGGCCATGATGCCGGTGCGCAGCCTGGACAGGTCGTATTGCTTGAAGTCCGGATGGTCGAGGATGGCGATGAACATGGTCGGCACGCCATGCAGGCCCGTGCAGCGCTCGGCCTGCACCGTTTCCAGCACGGCCTTCGGATCGAAGCCTTCGCCCGGATACACCATGGCCGCGCCATGCGTGACGCAGGCCAGGTTGCCCAGCACCATGCCGAAACAGTGGTACAGGGGCACGGGAATGCACAGGCGGTCCTGCTGCGTCAGACGCATGGCTTCACCGATGAAAAAGCCGTTGTTCAGGATATTGTGGTGCGTCAGGGTGGCGCCTTTCGGCGCGCCCGTGGTGCCGGAGGTGAACTGAATGTTGACGGCGTCGTCAAACTGCAAGGTAGCGCTCACTTCTTCCAGATGCGCCAGGTCGGCGCCGGTGATGCCTTCCATCACCGCATCGAAGTTGTGCATGCCTGGCGTGGCGGCCGCGCCCAGGCGGATGACGTGGCGCAACTGCGGCAGGCGCGGCGACTGCAGCGCGCCGGCGCGCGAACGGGCGATCTCCGGCACCACATCCTGCACGATGGCCAGATAGTCGCTGGACTTGAAGCTGGGCGACAGGATCAGCGCGCTGCACTGTACCTTGTCGAGCACATACTCGAGCTCCGAACGCCGGTAGGCGGGGTTGATGTTGACCATGATCAGCCCCGCTTTCGCCGTGGCAAACTGCGTCAGCACCCATTCGGCGCAATTCTGCGACCAGATGCCGACCCGTTCGCCCGGCCGCAAGCCCAGCTTCAGCAGGCCGGCCGCCAGGCGGTGCACGCGCTGCTGGAATTCCAAATACGTCCAGCGCACGTTCTGGTGCGCCACGATCAGGGCGTCATGCTGGCCGTAGCGGGCGGCGATGCCGTCCAGGTAAGCGCCTATTGTTTCGCCGATCAACGGCGTCTCGTGGGCGCCGTGTACATAACTCATTGCTTGCATGCTGTCTCCAGGGGCTGTGGCGCGTCGCGCTCTTGTTATCGTCGTCGATGCTGAAAATTATAGCCGCATATGCACGCCTCCCGCGTCCGCCAAGGCAGGGACGCCAGGGATGCGCGCCTATGTTGCCGACTTAACAAATAGCCGCACTCCGCAGCCATGTTCGCAAAGGAAACATCAGCGCTCCTGTAGAATATTTTTTGCGCCAGCTTGGCAAGCCGGGCAACGCCTCCCTTATTCCGATTTTGCTTATGAATCAAGAAACTCCTTGCTTCTCCGTTTTACTCATCGATGATGAAGCCCTTGCGCTCGATTTCATCGCGTACGGCTTCGAACGCTGCGACGATGTGCGCCTGCGCTACGACGCCCGCTCGGAAAACGCGGTGGCCCTGGCACGCGAAGTGGCCGCCACCACCGTGCTGGTCGACTTGCGCATGCCCGGCGCGGACGGTTTTGATGTCATCCGCATGCTGCGCGCCGATCCGGCCACCGAGCACATTCCCGTGGTGCTGCTGTCGTCCGAGGAAGATCCGTCGATCAAGGTGGCGGCCTTCGCCAGCGGCGCCAATGATTACCTGGTGAAATGGCCGGACTCGCGCGAATTGCTGGCCCGCGTGCGCTACCACAGCGCAGCCTACGTGGCGCGCCAGCAGCGCGACGCCGCCTTCATCTCGCTGCGCCTGAGCCAGGAAGAACTGGCCGTGAGCCAGTCGGCGCTGCACCAGGCGCAGAAGATGGAAGCCATCGGCCAGTTGACGGGCGGCGTCGCCCACGATTTCAATAACGTGCTGCAAATCATCGGCGGCAATTTGCAACTGATCAAGCTGCTCGGCGGCGTCAGCGAGAAGGCCCTGAGCCGCATCGACATCGCCCTGGCCGGCGTGGAAAGGGGCGCCAAGCTGTCCGCGCACCTGCTGGCATTCGCCCGGCGCCAGCCGCTGCAGGCGCAACTGGTCAATCCGGGCCAGGTCTTGCGCGACATGGGCGACATGATCCGCCGCCTGCTCGATCCGCGCACCACCATCGTCACGGATATCGAGGCGGGACTGTGGAGCACCATGGTCGACGCCAACCAGCTCAATAACGTGCTGCTCAACCTGGCCATCAACGCACGCGACGCCATGGCGGCGGACGGCACCCTGAGCATCCGCGCGCAAAACCAGCCGTCCGGCTCCCCCCTGCTGTCGGAAGTGGGCAATGAAGACTATGTCATGCTGGAAATTGCCGATACGGGCAAGGGCATGGAAGTGGCGGTGCTGCAGCGCGCCTTCGAACCGTTCTTCACCACCAAGCCCACGGGCCAGGGCACGGGCCTGGGCCTGAGCATGGCGTACGGCTTCGTCAAGCAGTCGGGCGGCGAAATCATTCTCAAGAGTACGCCGGGCGTGGGCACCAGCGTGAAGATTTTCCTGCTGCGCAGCGCAAGCCAGGCGGCCGCCATCGAAGAGCCCGTGACAGTGCCGCTGAGCCGCGGCCTGGAAACCATCCTGGTGGTGGAAGACGAGGAAGAAGTGCGGCGCTCGACCGTTGAGCTGCTGTCGGCGCTGGGCTACCGCGTGCTGCAGGCGGCCGATGCGGGCAAGGCCATGAGCCTGGTCCATTCGGGCATGCCGATCGACCTGGTATTTACCGATGTCATCATGCCGGGCGACACCAGCAGCCTGCAGCTGAGCGAGGCCGTGCGCCAGCATTTGCCCGGCACGCACATCCTGTTTACCTCGGGCTATGCCGAGGGCGTACTGACGCATGAGGGACGCCTTGATCCCGGCGTCAACCTGCTGCAAAAACCCTACACGCCGGACGTGCTCAGCGCGCGTATCCGGCATTTATTGCGTCGGGGCAAACCCGCAGGCTGAGACCGGCGCCAGGCCGGCCGTCGCCTTATTGCGGCCGCACGTAGCGGTGCGATCCGGGCGGCGGTTCGTTGAGGACGGCCCAGAAGATGCCCAGGTCGGCAATGGCGCGCACGAATTCCTCGAAATCGACAGGCTTGACGACATACGCGTTCACGCCCAGCTCGTAGCTGCGCAGCAGGTCCTGCTCTTCCTTCGATGACGTCAGCATCACCACGGGGATGCTGCGCAGTCCGGCCGTGCTGCGGATTTCCTTCAGCACTTCCAGTCCGTCGACTTTCGGCAGCTTCAGGTCCAGCAGGACGACGGCCGGATTGCCCGCCTCGCGCCGCGCGAACTGCTCGCGGCACAGCAGGTAGTCGAGCGCTTCGGCGCCATCGCGGGCGATGATCACTTCATTGGCCAGCTGGCTCTTGGCCAGGGCGATCAAGGTCAGTTCCAGGTCGTGCGGATTGTCTTCGACTAATAAAATGGGTTTTAACATAGGCTTTCCTTACATAACAATGTCTTTGGGGATGCTGAACGAGAACGTGGCACCGGCACCGGGCACGGACTCGGCCCAGACCCTGCCGCCATGGCGTTCGATGATGCGGCGCACATTGGCCAGGCCAATGCCGGTGCCGGGAAAATCCTCCATGCGGTGCAGGCGCTGGAAGACGCCGAACAGCTTGTGCACATATTCCATGTTGAAGCCGGCGCCATTGTCAGCCACGTGAAATACCACTTCCTGCGCGCTCTCGCTGGCCGTGACGGCAATGCGCGCCACCGCTTCCTGGCCGGTGAATTTCACGGCGTTCGACAGCAGGTTGTACAGCGCCAGCTGGATGAACGTGGGATCGGCCCGCACCGCCGGCAAGACGCCGATATCCCACTCCACCTGGCGCCCATGGATGTCGAGCGCCAGCTTCTGGATGCAGCCGCGCACCAGCTCCGTCATGTTCACCTGGCTGGGGTGCAGGGAAGCGCGGCCCATCTGCGAAAAACTCAGCAGATCGTCCACCAGCTTGCCCGCCAGGCGCGCCGAATCCTTGATATTTTTCAGGAAGCGGCGGCGCTTTTCCTGGTCTTCCGCGCCCGCCGTTTCCATCAGCAGATCGGAAAAGCCCACGATATGGCGCAGCGGCGCGCGCAGGTCGTGCGAGACGGAATACGAAAACGCCTCCAGCTCCTTGTTGGCGCGGCCCAGCTCTTCGGCCAGCTCGGCCATCTGCTCGGCGCGCTCGAGGACGATGCCCAGCAAGGCGCCGCGGAACTCCACCGCCAGCTCGATTTCACCGTCATGCCATGGCAGGCTGCTGCCCCGAATGGTTTCGCGCCAGGCTCCAAAGCTCAGGCGCGGCGTCAGCTGCTGCACGCCCGTCTTGTCCTGCGGCTTTCCGGCCCAGTCAATCGTGTGCACGACTTCGTGACGGAACCACAGCAAATAATGCGGATGGATGCGCGAGATCGAGACCGACAGCAGGCCGCTGGCATTGCGCGCATAGGCGGCGGCCGGTGCATAGTCGCGGCTCAGCTGGTCGGTGTGGTACACCTCGCCCTGGCCGCTCGTGCCCAGCCATTGCACCAGTGCGCGGATCTCCTGTTCGGCAGGCGCGTCGCCATAGCACAGCACGCGGTCATCGATGACGATGGCGGCGCCGCTGGCGCGCGCAAAGCGCAGCAGCTCGGGAAACACGCCGCTCAGGTTATCGGCGAAGTTGGCGTTCTGCGCCAGCCCGGCCAGCATGCTGACCATGGTGCGGCGCACTTCCAGGCGAAATTGCAGTTCGCCCGCATCCGTGCGCGTCTCGATGCACAGCGCCAGGATCTGCCCCAGCTGCTCGCACACGGTGCGCTGCTCGAAGGCCACCGGCATCGGTGTTTCGTTGTGGCATGAAATCAGGCCCCACAGCTGCCCCTTGACCACCAGCGACACGGACATCGACGCCAGGGTGCCCATGTTGCGCATGTACTGCAAGTGTATCGGCGAGACGCTGCGCAGCGCGGCGAACGACAGGTCGTTCGGCTGGCCCGTCAGGGGATTAATATCGGGCACCAGGCGCGCCGGCGTGTAGTTGGCGTCGCCGATCAGGCGGATGCGGTTGAGCATGTACAGCTCGCGTGCCTGGCGCGGAATATCCGAGGCGGGAAAGCGCTGGCCCAGATAGGAAGCGTAGCCCTCGGCCCGGTCTTCCGCCAGGACATGGCCGTGGCCGTCGCGGTCGAACTGGTACACCATCACGCGGCCAAAGCCCGTCACCTCGCGGATTTGCCGGGCGGCCAGCGCGCTCATCTCGGCGATGTCCTGCACCTCGTTGATTGTCAGGAGGAAGTTGCCCACCTTCGGATACAGCTGGCGGAAATCGGGCGCGGCCGCGCGGCTGGCCGCCTCGAACTCCAGCAGCAGCAACTGGTCACACACATGCGCGAGCACGTCGAAGTGGCGGCCATTGGCGATTTGCACCGTGCCCATATAGGCCGGCTGCACGCCGGGCGCGCCAGCGGCCAGCGCGGCTTCAAGCTGGGTACCGGCGGACGCGCCCAGGATGGCCCGCAGGTCCTGCCCCAAAGCTTGCTCTGCGGATACACCCGTCATCTGCGCCAGGTTGGCGCTTGCCTGCAAAATGCCGCGCTGGCCCGCTTGCGGCAAGGCCAGCAGGAACCCGTGCGGCTGGATACTGCCCGGTATGCGGATCGGCTCCTGTTCGCAAGTCGTCAGGTTCAGTGGCTGTGGGGCGGGCGTAACTGGCAGCATATTATTTCATGTCGGCAACTCGTGCCAATGCGGCGGTGGGAGATGTTTTATTCTACTAGAGGCCGACAACGTCGCGCCGCACCGCATGGCGGGCGGCGACATAGGCGAATGCGGGCATTTCCATTACCATGCAGCACCGCCCCCTATGGCGGACTCCATTTTCATCAGCAAGGGCAGCACGGTGCATCCATCACAACAGGGCTTTATCCTGACCCGCCACTGGCGCGACACGCGCGACGGCACGCAGGTCGATTTCTGGCTGGCAACGGATGCCGGGCCCCGCCATGTGCGCCTGCCCCTGCAGACGGCCGTCGCCTTCATTCCCATGGAGCAGCGCGAGCAGGCGGAACACGTGCTGCGCGGCGAGCGCCATGCCGAATTGCGCCCCTTGTCCCTGAGCGACTTCCACCACCGCCCCGTGCTGGGCCTGTATTGCAAGCAATACCGGCACTTGCTGAAGCTGGAAAAGCAGTTGCGCGCGCACGGCGTCGATGTGTACGAAGCCGATATCCGCCCGCCCGAACGCTACCTGATGGAACGCTTTATTACGGCGCCGGTGGCGTTTGACGGCGCCGCCCCGGGTGAGGAAGTCCACCTCAAAGCCGCAGCCGGCTACCGTCCCGCATTAAAACTCGTGTCGCTCGATATCGAGACGACGGCGCATGGCGAGCTGTATTCGCTGGCCCTGGAAGGCTGCGGCCAGCGCCAGGTATACATGCTGGGCCCGCAAAATGGCGGCGACGAGCCGCTGGACTTCGACCTGGAATACTGCGCCACGCGCGCGCAGATTCTCGAACGCCTGAACACGTGGCTGGAAACGCACGATCCGGACGCCATCATCGGCTGGAACCTGGTGCAGTTCGACTTGCGCGTGCTGCGGCAACATGCGGAACGCTGCCAGGTCCCCTTGCGCCTGGGACGCGGCGGCGCCGTCATGGAGTGGCGCGAGCATGGCGGCAAGCAGGAGCATTATTTTGCCGCCGCCGCAGGGCGATTGATCATCGACGGCATCGAAGCGCTGAAGTCGGCGACGTGGAATTTTTCTTCGTTCAGCCTGGAAAACGTGGCGCAGACGCTCTTGGGCGAAGGCAAGTCCATCGACAATCCCTACCAGCGCATGGCCGAAATCGACCGCCGTTTCCGCGAAGACAAGCCGGCGCTGGCGCGCTACAACCTCAAGGATTGCGAACTGGTCACGCGCATCTTTGCGAAAACCGAGTTGCTGACGTTTTTGCTGGAACGGGCCAGCGTGACGGGCCTGGCGGCCGACCGCAGCGGCGGCTCCGTGGCCGCCTTCGAGCATCTGTATTTGCCGCTGATGCACCGGCAAGGCTATGTGGCGCCCAACCTGGGCGATGTCTCCGGCGAGAACAGCCCCGGCGGCTTCGTCATGGATTCGCAGTCGGGCCTGTACGACTCGGTGCTGGTGCTCGACTACAAAAGCCTGTACCCGTCCATCATCCGCACCTTCCTGATCGACCCCGTGGGCCTGGTGGTGGGCACCAGCGGCGACGAAGCCGATACCGTGCCCGGCTACCGGGGCGCGCAGTTTTCGCGCGTAAAACACTGCCTGCCTGCCATCGTGGAACAGGTGTGGCGGGGCCGCGAGGCAGCCAAGCGCGAACGCAACGCACCGCTGTCGCAAGCCTTAAAAATCATCATGAACGCGTTCTATGGCGTGCTTGGCTCGAGCGGCTGCCGCTTCTTCGATCCGCGCCTGGCGTCGTCGATCACCCTGCGCGGCCACGACATCATGCACCGCACGCGCGAACTGATCACGCAGCAGGGCTACCAGGTGATCTATGGCGACACGGATTCCACCTTCGTGTGGCTGAAAACGGCGCATACGGACGAGGCGGCGGGCAAGATCGGCCGCGCCCTGGTGGCGCATGTGAACGCCTGGTGGGAACGCCATCTGCGCGAGGAGTTCGGCCTCGATAACGCGCTGGAGCTGGAGTTCGAGACGCATTACCGGCGCTTCCTGATGCCCACCATCCGTGGCTCGGAAGAAGGCAGCAAGAAACGCTACGCGGGCCTGGTGGGCAAGCCCGACGGCAGCGAGGAGATGGTCTACAAGGGCCTGGAAACGGTGCGCAGCGACTGGACCCCGCTGGCGCAGCAATTCCAGCAGGAGCTATACCGGCGCATCTTCCAGCGCACGGCCTACCAGGAGTATGTACGCGACTACGTGGCGCGCACGGTGCGCGGCGAGTTCGACGCCCTGCTCGTCTACCGCAAACGCTTGCGCCGGCCGCTCGACGACTACCAGCGCAACGTACCGCCGCATGTGCGCGCGGCGCGCACGGCCGACGCCTACAACCAGGCGCAAGGGCGGCCGCTGCAATACCAGAACGGCGGCTGGATCAGCTATGTCATCACGGTGGCGGGGCCGGAGCCGCTGGAGACGCAGCGCTCGCCCATCGACTACCAGCACTACCTGACGCGCCAGCTGCAACCGGTGGCCGACGCGATACTGCCCTTCCTCGGCGACGATTTTTCGCGCCTGGTGTCGGGCCAGCAGAACCTGTTTTAAATTTGTTTTAAATCAATTCTGCTTACCTGCGCGCCCAAGCTGAGGTAATATCGGCGCCTGCCGGGCAGTGTCCGGCCCTGTTTGCAGGCGCGCTGCGCCGCGGCAGCGTAAAATACGCCATGGCGAAAGAATAAGAGCTGTACCCAAGAAGAAGATGCCGTTCCAGACGAGAATCGTTCGCAAGAGGATAGTCGCCACTGGAATGGCGCATAATTTACAACTATGTTGAACCAGCACGCCGGACTGCCCATCGTCCGCCGGCTACTTTTGAATGAATTGATACCATGACCGAGATCACGTCCTTAAGAGACATCCCGCAAAAAAATATCTTCCGCAAGGGCGACACCTTTGTGCTGTTCGGCGAGCTGTTCGGCCGCGGCTATGTGAATGGCTTGCTGGACGAAGCGCGCAAGGCGGGCATGAATATCGTCGGCATGACGGTCGGCCGCCGCGATGAAAACATGGCGCTGCGTCCGCTGAACGCGGAAGAACTGGCTGAAGCGGAAGCCAACCTGGGCGGCCGCATCATCAACGTGCCGCTGATGGCCGGTTTCGACCTCGACGCGCCACCGGGCGAGCCGACGCCAACGGCCCTGCTGGCCGACATGACGCTGAAGAGCTGGCAGGAAGACAAGCTGGACTGGGCGCAGATCGAGCGCTGCCGCGAAGCAGGCGTAGCCCGTTTCACGGCGTCCGTGGCGAAAGCCATGGCCGAACTGGACACCCTGATTCCGGACGGCAGCAATGTGTATTTCGCCCACACCATGGCCGGCGGCATTCCGAAGGTCAAGGTCTTCCTGGCCATCGCCAACCGCATTTACAAAGGCCGCGGCGAGCGCTTCATGTCTTCGCGCGCCCTGCTCGACAGCGACCTGGGCAAGCTGATCCTGATGAACTTCGACGAAGTCACGGCCAACACCTTGCAGCACCTGATCGACGGCAGCGCCGCCATCCGCGCGCGCATCGAGAAAACCGGCGGCCAGGTGCGCTACAGCGCCTACGGCTACCACGGCACCGAGATCCTGATCGACGGCAAATACCAGTGGCAAACGTATAGCAACTACACGCAAGGCCTGGCCAAGATGCGCCTGGAAAACGTGGCCAAGGCCGCGTGGGAAAAAGGCATCAAGGCGACCGTCTTCAACTGCCCGGAAATCCGCACCAACTCGTCCGATATTTTTGTCGGCGTGGAACTGTCGCTGTTCCCCCTGCTCGACGCGCTGAAAAAAGAAGGCGGCGGCGCCTGGGCCGAAGAGCAGTGGAAAATCTGCCAGGGCTTGCTGGAAGACGGCGTCTCGCTGCAGGACTTGCTCGACCGCATCGCCGCCTACAATGGCGATACGACCAGCGTGCAATTCCGCAACTTTGACGCCTGGCCGATGGACAACACGCCGGAGCTGGCCGAAGTCATGATCGGCACCTCGGACGACATCACCAAGCTGCACAAGGACCGCAAGGAACTCATCACCGACCACCTGAGCTCCCTGGTTCTGGAAGGCACGGGCCCGCTGATGTTCCACGAAATGTCGGAACCGAAAGCGCCCGTCATCTGGCTGAACCACGACATCATCGCGCGCCAGCTGGTCTCCGTGCATAACTGACGCTAGCCGCGCCGCGCACTGACAACGCCGTCCCCGGTGCCTGCCCGGGACGGCGTTCTTGCAGGCGGCGCCAGCTTTTAACAAATGCGCTAAACCGTTTGCAAAGCGAAAAACTTGCCGGATCACGATAAATCAGTGATAATGCGTCTCGCGTTGCCGGGATGGCGGAATAGGTAGACGCACGGGACTCAAAATCCCGCGCTGGAAACAGCGTGCCGGTTCGATTCCGGCTCCCGGCACCACAGAACATGGCAGTACCAATTGAAACCCGCCCATCATGCGATGCCGGCGGGTTTTTTTATGCGGCCGCCGTTAGCGTCCCAGCCTGCGCTCCACACTCCCTGTCGATCATGCTGAAACGCGCGCAATGGCGTTTGCGGCCGTCGGCGATGGTACGCCCGTCGTGCGCCCACAGGCACAATGGCCGCACACGACCGAGCGTTTAATTCATCGGTGCTCAATTGCCCCCGCGCTGCGTGCCGGCTTCGAAAGCATGCGCCAGCAGTGACACGACCGTGTTCACACCCGGGCGCTGCACGGGTCTACAGCCAGGCATGCCCGATTTCCATCTTGCGGTTGGCCCTGACGATCATCCAGAAGCGCGTGTCCCGCCTGCAGCGGCTGACCGAGCATCAGCGCTCTTCGCGGTAGTAGTCGCAGCCCTCGAAGGTGGTGCGCAGCGCCTGCTGCAGCTGGGCGTAGCGCTCCGGCGTCAAGTTGAAACGCACGTCGATCTGGCCGTCGTCGTCCATCTGCATGGCCGCCTCGGCATCCATCTGCACGGACAAACGGTTCGGATGCAGGATCACGGCGTGCATGTGGCCGTACCAGGCAAATTCCTGGCCGCAGTATTCAATGTACGGTTCATCCATGCCCAGCGCCACGTCCTGCTCGTCGTAGTCGTCGGCGCGCTGCAGCATCAGGTAGACGGGCTCGCCGTTGGCGGCCGGTGCGGCCAGGGTGGTGATCAGGGCGTCGTCTTCATGGAGGACGGACAATTCGGTGGCGGTAAATCCTGCGGACATGGCGTGCTTTCAACAATTCAAGGGATGGCGCCACCATAGCGCAAAAGCGGCGCGGGCAACATAGGGCGCGATGAATAAAGCGTGCCGCACAGCGCGCCGCGTACACCGCCACGCCCGCCTATAATGGCCATTTCAACCATCTTCACAGGAGAGCGCCTTGTCCGCAGCTTCGCCCTACACCATCCGCCTGGCCATCCCCGGCATCGCCACCTACCAGCACTTGCGCGTTACCGCCGGCCTGAGCCCGAAAAGCACGGCGGCGGCGGCCAAGGGTCTGCCGCACTCGCTGTTTGCCGTGCAGATCCTGCATGGCGACGACGTGGTGGGCATGGGACGCGTCATCGGCGATGGCGGCTGCTTCTTCCAGGTGGTCGACATCGCCGTGCTGCCGGCCCACCAGGGCCAAGGCCTGGGCAAGATGATCATGCGCGAAATCATGCGCTTCATCGACACGGACGTGCCCGCAAGCGCGTATGTCAGCCTGATCGCCGATGGCCAGGCGCAAGACCTGTACGCGCAGTTCGGCTTCAGGCACACGGCGCCCGCCTCCGTCGGCATGGCGCTGGTACGCTGAAGCGGCTTCCCCTTCCCGGCTCAGAAGCGCAGCTTGAGCGCATAGCCCATGGCGCAGGGCGCGCCGGCGCACAGGGCCGGCTTGTACTTGGCCAGCATCATCAGCTGCGCCGTGCGCTCGCCCAGGTCCTTGTCCGGCGCCCTGCGCACCAGGACGGCGACCGGCGTGCCAGCCGCGTCGAGCTGTACTTCAACGTGTAATTCGCCGCGGCTGCCCGTGACACCCGCCACGTCCTGCACGGCACGCACCAGCTCGCCCGGGCCACGCGCGGGGTACGGCGGCTCATCGGCGTCCAGCAAAATCCGGTAAGGCCCTTTGAGCGTGCGCTGCTGTTCCCCGCTCAAGGCGCCATACGGCGCATCGAACGGTGCGGGCGAACCGCTCGCCAGGCTGAGCGCTCCCGCGCCCTTGCTGCCGCTCTCTTTGCGCACGAAGGAGTGGTTTTCCAGCGCCGCCACAGGCGTACTGCCTGCCGGCAAGCCGGCATGGAAGACACCCTCGTACTGGCGCCCGTTCGGGTAGCGTATCGTGCCCTGGCCTTCGAACAGATCGTCCTTCCAGCCGCCCGTGTAGCTGCCGCCGCGCGCATAGTCGATGCGGCCCTGGCCATTGCGCCTGCCGCCGGCAAAGCCGCCCTTGTAGCGGTCGCCCAGCGCCATCACCTGCTCGGCGTCGCCGCCGGGCTGGCCGGCCACAAACGTGGCCAGCACCTTGTTGCCATCCTTGTCGACGTGAATGCCCTTGCCATGCCATGCCCCCTGCCGGAAGCCGCCCTGGTACACGGCGCCATCTGCCGCCTGCCAGGCACCGGCGCCCTCCATCTGGCCGCGCACCAGGCTGCCTTCGTAGCGCCCGCTCTCGCGTCCATTGCGCGACCATTGCAGATAGCCGCTGCCTTGCGCGTAACCATCGCTGCAGGCGCCGCTCCAGACCACCGTGGCGTCGGCCGGCTGGCCAGCCCGGTCCACCTGGCAACCGGGCTGGCCCGCGAAAGCAACGCTGGCAGGCTGCGCCTGCGCGCCGGCACTCGCCAGCAAGACGGTCAACAAGAGGGTTTTTTTCATGGCCATAACAAAAAATAAAGAATGTCGATACTAGCATTCATTGCCGGTAAATCATGCAGGCGGCTGGGCGGTGCGGCAAGAAAATGACGCCAGGCGCTACACTGGCGGCTGGCCTGACTCCCACCATGCGAACCAGATGATTATCACTTTCCCCGCGACAGATACACGACCGGCTTGCCGCCTCCTTTCGGCTCCAGCCAGCAAGGCCCGCTGATGCTGATGTGGCTGACGGGCACGCTGGCCCTGGCGCTGCTGCTGTCGGCGTGCGCCTGCCGGGCCGAGCGCCAGCTGCAACGGCGCCATGGCGGCAAGCGCACGCGCTGGCCATGGCTGGCGGCGCTGGCCGCGTCCGTCGTCCTGCCCCTGCCCTGGCTGCCCGCGGTGCTGGCAAGCCTGCCGGCGGAGCAAGCGCAGCTGAAGCTAGGCTGGCTGATGCTGTCGGCAGGCATGCTGCTGCTGCTGGTGCTGCGCGGCATCTGGCTGCTGTCGCACCAGCGCCGCTGGCAAAAGACCACGCTGCTGGGCACACAGGTGTACTTGAGCGGCGGCATCGGCCCCTGCGTGGCGGGCTGGCTGCGCCCGCGCATCGTGATGCCCGTGTGGCTGTCGCTGATTGCGCCGCAACAGCAGGCGCTGCTGCTGGCGCACGAACAGTGCCGGCTCGCCGCGCGCGACCCGCAGCTGCTGGCCCTGGCGCATGCGCTGATCGTGCTGATGCCGTGGAATGTACCCCTGTGGTGGCAGTTGCACCGGCTGCGCTTTGCCCTCGAAGTCGATGCCGACGCGCGCATGCTGGCGCAAGGGCACGCCGTGCGCGACTACGCCACCGCGCTGCGCCAGCACGGCCAGTATTATTCGGGCCTGACGGGCGCCTCGCCGCTGGTGCTGAACGACCCGCGCGCGCTGCGGCGCCGGCGCCGCCTGATGGGCAGATTTACCCGGGGCCAGGCGGCGAACTTGCTATAGTAGCGGCAGCGCAGCGCCAGTCGCTCCCGCCCCCGGCTCACCCTTCCCAGAAATCAGAGAGATACCATGCTTTACGTGCTTGCCATCGCGATCGTCATCGCCCTGCTGTATTACGTCTTCAGCGGCCGCACGGCCGTCCAGCCGCTGCAAAAGCCGCTGTTGTCGATACGCCAGTACGTGCCGGAAATTCCGCCCGGCGCACCGGCGCACCACTGGACCGATGAGGGACGCTTCGCGTCGGAAGTGGAAAACGAGTCGATGTACCAGCCTGCCATCGCCAAGCTGGCCGGCGAGCATGGCCCCGGCAACGCGGAAGAAAAATGCCTGGCCCTGCTCGTCTGCGACGATGCCAACCCCTTCCAGGACAAGGCCATCGCCGTCTTCATCGATGGCCAGCTGGTCGGATACCTGTCGCACAACGACGCACTGCGCCTGCGCCGCAACCTGGGCCGCATGGACATGGCAGGCCAGCTGACCTCGTGCGATGCCGTCATCCGTGGCGGCGGCCTGTGGAACGGCAAGCGCCTGGCGTATGCCGTGTGGCTCGATTTGCAGCCGTACAACTGACCACCCCGCAAAAACTGCCGCGCGCCGTCATTGCGGCCCGCGATGCTCACTGAGCCGGCGTCGCCATCGCTTCTGGCGTTGCATTTTCACGCCAACGGCGCCGCAGCACCGTCTTTCCACCCGCCGCGGTGCGGCCCGGCGTTGAACGCCTACCCTGCGCGCGCCTGCCTGATGGCGCGCGTGGCGATAAAGCTGGGCAGGTATTTTTCAATCTCAAAGCGCGGATGGGGATGCATTTCCTCGTGGTAGCCCGCCAGCACGAAGCCGGCCGCCAGCTGACCGCCGATCTGGCTGTCGAGGCCATGGCCGAAAATCAGCGCCTCTCCCCTTTCCATGCGCGCCGCCAGCGCATCCGGTTGCATATCCTCCACATCCGAATACGGCAGCACGAAGCGGGGACGTATCAAGCCTTGCCGCGCCCACTGCGGATCGCGGTCGCCGATGAAGACGGCGGGGTTGAAAAAACTGCTCAGCAGCACCCCGCCGTCCGCCAGCACGCGCGCACATTCGCGCCACACGGGGGCGATGTCGGGCACGTACTGGTTCGACACGGGGTGGACGACGACATCGAAACTGGCGTCGGCAAAGCAGGCCAGGTCGCGCATGTCTCCCTGCACGGTGGCCAGCTGCAAGCCGTCGCGCCCGGCCACCATGCGGTCTTTCGCCAACTGCTGCGCGGATAAATCGAACACCGTCACCTGCGCGCCGGCCGCGGCCAGCACGGGCGCCTGCTGGCCGCCGGCGCCCGCCAGGCACAGGATGCGCAGGCCGTGCACCTGGTCCAGCCAGCCGGCCGGCAAGGCCCCTGGCGTCAAATGGATTTGCCACTGCCCGGCGCGGGCCGCCGCGATGGTGGCACTGTCGACAGGCTGCGACCACGGGCTGTTCTGCGCCGCCTGGACATCCCAGGCGCGCTGATTATGCTGCAAGAAGTTGCTGTTGGAAGGCATCGGCATCCTTTCAGAAAAACAGGCCGCGACTGTAGCATGGCGCCTGAACAGGTGTCGCCGTTTGCAAAAAAACCACACCATTCCTCTTGGAAACTCTCATGCCCGCAGCGCCATTTCCCTTGGGAAGAAGGAACACGCACGTGCGTTTCATGCATGCAAGACAATTAAAGGACACCAAATATCATTACAAATAAGATATTTGTTTCCGGAAATCTGGTAAGGTAATCCGCATCGGCTGCCCCTGCGCCCACGGCCGAAGGACGGGCGATCACGGGCGACCTGCGCGCCACCCTGGGTCGTGGCTGGCCCCAACCGTTGCTGCACCCGTTTTCCAGCACCACGACGCCCTATTTGTTTGCTTACGATGATACCTGCCAGCGTCCAACAGCTGTTCCGCATTCCCGCCGATCCGGCCCTGCTGCACCATGGCCAGCATGAACCGGGCCTGGTCTTGCTCTCGCTCGTGATCGCCATCTTCACGTCATGGATGGCACTGCAGATGACGGTCTACAGCCGCTCGCAGGCCAGCATCAGCCGTCAGTTGCACCTGCTGTGCCTGATGGCCGGCAGCCTGGCGCTGGGCTGCGGCGTGTGGGCCATGCATTTCATCGGCATGCTGGCCTTCGACCTGGGCACCAGCGTCGATTACGCGCCGGGACTGACCCTGCTGTCTATCGTGCCCAGCGTGGCGGCCGCGTTCGTGGCCCTGGCCACGCTCAGCCGGCGCGCCGTCTCGGCGCCGCTGCTGCTGCGCGGCGGCATCGTGGTGGGCCTGGGCATCGGCGCCATGCACTACATGGGCATGCACGCCATGCGCACGGGCCTGTCGCTGCGCTACGAGCCGGTGCTGTTTTTCCTGTCTCTGCTCGTTGCAGTGGTGCTGGCCACCCTGGCCCTGTGGATACGCTTCGGCCTGCGCGGCTGGAGCGGCGCCCTGGGGCCGTCGCAGCGCAACCTGATCAGCGCCTGCGTCATGGGCTGTGCGATTGCCGGCATGCATTACATGGGCATGCATGCGGCCCGCTTCATCGGCATCATCCCCCCAGGCAATCACGCGGACACGGACAAGACCATGCTGGCCGTCAGCGTGAGCCTGCTGACGGTCACCCTGACCATCCTCGTCGCCTCCACCGTCGGCGTGCTGCGCTACCGCGAACTGTTCCGCCACCTGATCCAGAGCGAAAACTGGATGCGCTCACTGCTGACGAGTACCGTCGATGGCGTCATCACCATCGACAAGGGCGGCAACATCGTCGATTTCAACGGCGCCGCCGAACGCATCCTGGGCTGGCGGCAGGCGGACATCATCGGCCAGCACATCCGCGTGCTGGTCAGCGACGTGCGCGAGTCGGAACAGTACGGCCTGCTGCACCATTTGCGCACGGGGCAAAGCGAACTGCTCCACAGCAGCGAGGAAATCCTCTACGTGCGCAAGGATGGCGCCACGGTGGCCGTGCAGCGCTCGATGGCCAGCGCGCGCCTGGCCGACCAGGACCTGTATGTGCTGTTCATTACGGACGTCAGCGAACGGCGCGCCATGCTGGCCGCCCTGCGCGAAAGCGAGCAGCAATTGCGCTCGCTGATCGGCAATATTCCCGGCATCGCCTTCCGCTGCACCACGGCCGAGAACCAGCCCATGCTGTTCATCAGCGATGGCGTGGAGGCCATCACCGGCCATCCGCCCACCGACTTCCTGGGCGACGCCCCCCGCCTGAGCATCACGGGCCTGATCGCGCCGGAAGACCGCGCCTACGCCACCGATGTCTTCAACCGCAGCGTCGCCAGCGGCGAGCCCTACCTGATCGAATACCGCTTGCGGCACGCCAACGGCAGCCTGCGCTGGCTATGGGAGCGGGGCACGGTGGTGCACGACCCCGTCGGTGCCGTGCGCTGGGTCGATGGCGTCATCCTCGATATCAGCGAGCGGCGGCAGATGGAGGAAGACTTGCGCATGGCCAAGGAAAAGGCGGAGTTGGCGGCCGCCACGCGGGCCAGCTTTGTCGCCAACATGAGCCATGAAATCCGCACGCCGATGAATTCCATCCTCGGCTTCACGGATGTGCTGCTGGACTCGCCGCTGACGCCGGAACAGCGGCGCCACCTGGACACGGTGCGCCAGTCCGGCCGTTCCCTGCTGCGCCTGCTCAATGAAGTGCTCGATACGGCCAAGCTGGAAAAGGGCGGCGTGGCGCTGGAGCTGCGCGACTACAGCCTGCTGGCCCTCGTTGACGAGCTGGCCTCCACGTATGGCACCCATGCGCGCGCCAAGGGCTTGCACATGGCCGTGCAATACGATCCGCAACTGCCGGCCTTGCTGCATGGCGACGAATTGCGCATGCGGCAAGTGCTGGGCAATCTGCTCGACAACGCCATCAAGTTCACGGCCAGCGGCAGTGTCAGCCTGGCGGCGCGCCTGGACGATGGCCAGCTGCACCTGATGGTGCAAGACAGCGGCATCGGCATCGCGCCCGAGCGCCGCGAAGCCATTTTTGATCCTTTCGTGCAAGCCGATGCCTCGACCACGCGGCGCTATGGCGGCACGGGCCTGGGCACCACCATCAGCCGGCAGTTGGTGACGCTGATGCAGGGCCGCATCTGGGCCGACGCCGCCATGCCGCACGGCAGCGTGTTCCACGTGCAGCTGCCGCTGGCGCCGGCGCGCCAGCGAGCACTGCCCGCCAGCGAGCGCCGCAGCGTGGCCTTGCCGCCGCTGCGCGTGCTGGCGGCCGACGATGTGCCGCAAAACCTGGAGCTGCTGCGTTTGCTGTTGCGCAAGCGCGGCCATACGGTGGAGACGGCCAGCGACGGCGAGCAAGCCTTGCAGATGGCGCAGCGGCAGGATTTCGACTTGCTGCTGCTGGACTTGCAAATGCCGCGCATGGATGGCCTGGCGGCCACCGAGGCCATCCGCGCCGCCGCCGTGCGCGCTGGCCGCCCGCGCGTGCCCGTGATCGCCATGACGGCCAGCGTGCTGACCGCGCACCGCAAGGCGGCGCTGGCGGCCGGCATGGACGGCTTCGCCACCAAGCCCGTCGACTGGCGCGCCCTGTCGCAGGAAATCGCGCGCGTACTGGGCTTGCCCGCCGAGCACCCGGCCGACGCCGTGGAAGCGGCCACCCCAGCGGGCCGGCGCGTGCTGCACTACGCGGGCGCCGTGCAGCGCTGGGCCGGCAACGAGGCCGCCTACCGCGATGCGCTGGAGCGCTTCGCCAGCGAGCATGCGCGCCTGCCGCCGGCGCTGCTGGCCGCCATCGAGGCCGGCGATGCTGCGGCGCTCTTGCCGCTCAGCCACAAGCTACGGGGCCTGGCCACCAACCTGGGGCTGGAACAGCTGGCCGCCAGCCTGGCGGCGCTGGAGCAGTGGTGTGCCACGGCCAGTCCCGCCACGCCACAGCAGCTGAGTGAAACGCTGGGCGCCCTGCTGACGCAATGGCCGGCGGCGCTGGCCGCCATCACCCGCCTGGCGCCGCCGGCCAGCGCCACGCCAGCCGTGGGCGGCATCGACGCGCCCGCCGCGCGGCAGGCAGCCAGCGCCTTGCTGCAAGCGCTGCGGCGCGGCGAACTGCATGACGGGGCGCAAGCCCAGTTGCAGACGGCCCTGGGCGGGCAGGCGCAGCGCCTGGCGCCGCTGCGGCACGCCATCGACGACTTCGATTTCTCGCTGGCCCAGACGCTGTTGTACGACCTGCTGCAATCCTTCGATACGGAGTCCCCATGAGTGTGTTCCCCCCACCCAGGCCGCTGCTGCTGGTCGTCGACGACGAAGCGGCCAACCTGCAGCTGCTGCGGCAAATCCTGCAGGACGACTACGCGCTGCTGTTCGCCAAGGATGGCGCGCGCGCCCTGGCATTGGCGCAGCAGGAACGCCCGGCCCTGATCCTGCTCGATGTGATGATGCCCGGCATGAGCGGCCACGACGCCTGCCGCCGCCTGAAAGCCGAGCCGCTGACGGCCGCCATTCCCGTTATCTTCGTCACGGCGCTGGGCGACATGCGCGACGAACTCAGCGGTTTTGAAGCCGGTGCCGTCGACTACATCACCAAGCCGCTCAGCCCGGCCATCGTGCGCGCCCGCGTACGCACGCACCTGTCGCTGGTGCGCATCGACGAACTCAGGGAAACGCGGCTGCAGATCGTCCAGCGCCTGGGCCTGGCGGCCGAGTACAAGGACAATGAAACAGGACTGCACGTGATCCGCATGAGCCATTACGCGCGCCTGCTGGGCGTGGCCACCGGCATGGACGAGGCCGCCGCCGACGACCTGCTGCATGCGGCGCCCATGCACGACGTGGGCAAGATCGGCATACCCGACCGCATCCTGCAAAAGCCGGGCAAGCTGGACGCGGACGAGTGGGCCATCATGCAGACGCACGCCAGCATCGGCGCCGACATCATCGGCGAGCATGCGCCAGGCGGCATGCTGGCACTGGCGCGCGAGATCGCCCTGTCGCACCATGAAAAATGGGATGGCAGCGGCTATCCGCGCGGCCTGGCCCGCGACAACATCCCGCTGGCGGGGCGCATCGTGGCCGTGGCTGACGTCTTCGATGCGCTGACCTCGGTGCGTCCGTACAAGCGCGCCTGGGCGCTGGACGATGCCGTCGGCTATCTGCAGGAACAAAAGGGCCGGCATTTCGATGCGGAGCTGGTGGACTTGTTTGTGCAGCAGTTGCCTGCCATCGACGCGGTGCGCCAGCGCTGGGCGGAGAAGGAGGAACACCACGCCGCCGCATGAGGTGCAGGAAGTGAACTCCCGCCACGCCCGGTGTTGTTGCGTCACACAAAGAAGTGCCAAACACGATGGTGCTGGCGCCGATGCAGACCACTGGACGGGCAAGGAGTTCGATGCCATTATCGCGTACTGTCCGTGGAGCATTTTGATGCACATCAAATAGCTCGGCATTTCCTGCCATCGGCCTTGCGCACGGCCACGGCCCGTCTCTTTTTGACCCATATCAAGCCCCGCCCAACACCATCCCCACCCGTCACCGCACGACTGGACTTGCGGGAATTGCCGTTCGCGCCTTGTTCTCCTCTTTATGGATGAGTGACAACATGGCCGGTCAATCCATCCTCGTGCATGCCGACCTGTCGCGGCATGCGCGGCAGCGCCCGATCGAAGACGACGACGATGGCACATCAAAGTCAAGCGCGCCATGCCTATTTGTTAATAGTTATAATTGGCTTATTACTTACTTCAAGGCAATGTGCATGAAGCAACAAATGTTCAATTGGGGCAGCGCCCTGGCGCCGTTCGGCAGCGACCTGCTGTGGACTGTCCTGCCGTGGATGCTGCTGTATGGCGTGATCGGCTTTGTGCTGGCGGCCGGCATCTGCTATCAGCTGGCCAGAAAATGCCTGCTGGTGCGCCGTCCGCCCGCCTGGCATGTGGCAGCCAAGCTCAGCTATGTGTTGATCCTGGTCGCGCTGCCGCTCCTCGGTGGCGGCTTTGGCGCCGTGCACAGCGTGCACCGCGTCGTCAACCAGGCCCTGGAGCGCGACCTGCAGCCGGTGGTCGAAGCGCAAATGCCGGCGCTGCGCGTCTACCTGGAACAGCAGGCCAGGCTGATCGCCCCGGGCCAGCCAGTCAGCATGCGCAGCCTGATCGAACCCTTCGTGCAAGACATGTATTACCGGCCGACATCCGGCAGTTACTGGGAACGCAGCAAGGCGCGCTGGATCAATGAATTCATCCTGCGGCGCGGCAGCGTGCTGCTGACGCAGGTGCTGCAGGAACAGCTGATCGCCAGGGCAACTGTGCTGGGCGAAGCGCTCAAGGGCGCCGGCTTCCGTGGCCAGGCGACGGGCGACCTGGCCAGCCTGGGCACCGACCTGGCCGTGCGCCTGACAACCGATGTGGCGCGCCAGGCCGATTTCAGCAAACTCGACAAGTCAGTGCCGATGATTTTCATCGATGCCATCAAACGCCAGACGGGCGCCTATTTCAATTCGCTCAAGATCACGCTGGGCCTGCTCGCGCTGGCGGCGCTGCTGCTGGTGTGGGGCGAGATCATGCTGTACCGCCACTATTACCTGCGCCGCCATCCGGCCACGCCCCGGCCCGTGGCACCCATGTAAAAAAGCCGCCCTTCCTTGCGGACGGGGCGGCTTTTCATGTGCTGCTAAGGCTTAGGCTTTACGCTGGGCGACAGCATCCACGACGCACAGCGCCGTCATGTTGACGATGCGGCGCACGGTGGCCGATGGCGTCAGAATGTGCACGGGCTTGGCGCAGCCGAGCAGGATCGGACCGACGGCGATGCCATTGCCGGCCGCCGTTTTCACCAGGTTGTAGGCGATGTTGGCCGACTCGATGTTTGGCATGACGAGCAGGTTGGCGTCGTTCTTCAGGGCCGAATTGGGCATGAGTTTTTGACGCAGCTTGCTGTCGAGGGCTGTATCGCCGTGCATTTCGCCGTCGATTTCCAGGTCCGGCGCGCGTTCCTTGACGATGGCCAGGGCAGCGCGCATCTTTTGCGCCGAAGCGCTGTCGCTGGAACCGAAGTTCGAGTGCGACAGCAGGGCCGCGCGCGGCGACAGGCCGAAACGGGTCATTTCTTCGGCGGCCATGATGGTGATCTCGGCCAGCTGCTCGGCGTCCGGGTTTTCATTGACGTGCGTGTCGACCATCACCAGCTGGCGTTCCGGCATGATCAGGACGTTCATGGCCGCATACACATTGCTGCCGGCGCGCTTGCCCAGCACCTGGTCAATGTATTTCAGGTGCAGCTGGGTGGTGCCGAAGGTGCCGCAGATCATGCCGTCGGCGTCGCCCTTGTGGATCATCATCGAGCCGATCAGGGTGTGGCGGCGGCGCATTTCCAGCTTCGCGTATTCCTCGGTGACGCCCTTGCGGCTGGTCATCGCGTAATACGTGTTCCAGTAATCGCGATAGCGCTCGTCGAAGTCCGGGTTGATGACGTCGAAGTCGACGCCCTGCTTCAGACGCAGGCCGAATTTCTGGATGCGCGCTTCGAGCACCGGCGGGCGGCCGACCAGGATAGGACGCGCCAGTTTTTCATCGACCACCACTTGCACGGCGCGCAGCACGCGCTCTTCTTCGCCTTCGGCGTAGACGATGCGTTTGAGGTCGGCCGGCGTGGATTTGGCCATCAGGAACAGCGGCTTCATGAAGGTGCCGCTGCGGTAGACGAATTGCTGCAGGCTGTCCGCGTACGCTTGCAAGTCCTTGATCGGGCGCGTGGCGACGCCGGAATCCTCGGCCGCCTTGGCCACCGCTGGCGCGATCTTGATCAGCAGACGTGGATCGAACGGCATCGGGATCAGGTACTCAGGACCGAACGACAGGTTGCTGATGCCATAGGTGGTGGCCACGATGTCCGACTGCTCGGCATGCGCCAGGTCGGCGATCGCGTGCACCACGGCGATTTCCATTTCGCGCGTGATGGTGGTGGCGCCGCAATCGAGCGCGCCGCGGAAGATGTACGGGAAGCACAGCACGTTGTTGACCTGGTTCGGATAGTCCGAACGGCCGGTAGCGATGATGGCGTCGCTGCGCACGGCCTTGACTTCTTCCGGCAGGATTTCCGGGTTCGGATTGGCCAGCGCCAGGATCAATGGGTTCGGCGCCATCTTGCGCACCATGTCCTGCTTCAGCACGCCGCCGGCGGAAACGCCGAGGAAAATGTCGGCGTCCGGGATGATCTCGGCCAGGGTGCGCAGCGGCGTGTCTTGCGCGAAGCGTTCCTTGTCCGGATCCATCAGTTCCGTGCGGCCCTTGTACACCACGCCGGCCAGGTCGGTGACATAGATATTTTTCAGCGGGAAGCCCAGATCGACGATCAGGTCCAGGCAGGCCAGTGCCGCCGCCCCCGCGCCCGAGACGACCAGCTTGCAGTCTTCGATTTTCTTGCCGACGGCTTTCAGGCCGTTCAGGATGGCCGCGCCGACGATGATGGCGGTGCCGTGCTGGTCGTCGTGGAAGACGGGAATCTTCATGCGGTCGCGCAGCTGGCGCTCGATGTAGAAGCACTCGGGCGCCTTGATGTCTTCCAGGTTGACGCCGCCGAAGGTCGGTTCCAGCGAGGCGATGATGTCGACCAGCTTATCGGGATCCATCTCGTTGATTTCGATGTCGAAGACGTCGATGCCGGCGAATTTCTTGAACAGCACGCCCTTGCCTTCCATTACCGGCTTGGCGGCCAGCGGGCCGATATTGCCCAGTCCCAGCACGGCCGTGCCGTTGGTGATGACGGCCACCAGGTTGCCGCGCGCCGTATATTTATAGGCATTTGCCGGATCGATGACGATTTCTTCGCAGGGAGCGGCCACGCCTGGCGAGTAGGCCAGCGCCAGGTCGCGCTGGTTGGTCAGTTGTTTGGTCGGCGTCACGCTGATTTTGCCGGGGCGCGGGCACTCGTGATATTCGAGTGCGGCCAAGCGCAATTGTTGACGCAATTCTTCTTTTTTATCAGATGACGAATCCATGCTGTGCTGCCTTCCTGTTTGGTCGATCGGGTGTTCCGGATTTTATCAGACCGATTCTTTCAATTAGCTAGGTATTTTCCGCTAGCCACAGTCTGATATCACGAAAACGCATAACCTAGCATTGTAAGGCCGTCCGGCAGCACAAACGTCCTGAACAGGAAAAACTATCAAATTTTAGATTTCAATTAGTTTTTGTGATGGGTCATCCGAGGCGCGCCACAGCGGCAGCGCGGCGACGGCGCGCTCGATATCGTCCATGTCGTCCGCGCCCAGGGTGTCGTCGAAGGGCGCGGACAAAATGCTGCGCATCAGGGCCAGGCGCGTCGTCGCTTGCTGCGCATCGATGAAGCGCGTCGTCTCCGCGCAATACTGCGCGCGACGCAGGGCATCGGCGCCGTCATCGTCGCCGTCGGGATAATAGTGGCGGCCGATGTGATGCAGCGACTGCAGCAGGAATTCGATCTCGCGCAGGATGCGCAGCGCATCCTCGCCGGACAGCACGATGCGGCGGTTGGCGGGCAGCAGGGACGGTGGCGTGGCGGGATGGTCAGCCATGGCGGAGCTTTCTCTCAAGGACAAGCCGACAGCCTACGCGATTTTTGCCGCCGGCGACGCCAGCCGCGCACCGGGCGCGAAGCGCACGGCGATCAGCAGCAGCACGATGACGCCGCCCGCCATTACCATCCACGCCTGTGCCAGGCTGGACGAGTGCTGGCGGATCAGGCCGGCGATGAACGGCATGCCGCTGGCGATGATGTAGCCGCCGCCCTGCACAAAGCCCAGCAGCGCGCCGGCGCCGGCCGGGTCCCGCACATGGTCCATGCTGACGATCAGCGACAAGGGGAACAGCGCGCCGATGCCGCAGCCGAGCAATATCACGGCGGGCAGCGCCAGTTGCGCGGGCGCCACTATCAGGCAAGCCAGGCCGGCCAGCACGGACAACAATACGGACAATAACAGGATGCGGCGGTCGGGGAAGCGGTGGATGACGCTGGAAATCACCAGTCCCGCCAGCACTTCCACCAGGGTCAGGCCGCCCAGCAGCAAGCCGCTGTCGGCGGCGCTCCAGCCCAGTTCCGTATAAAACGGCGGCAGCCAGGCCAGCACCAGCGTATAGGCGCCCGTGCCGATGCCGAAAAACACCATCAGCAGCCAGGCGCGGCCACTGCCCACGGGCAGGCTGGCGCCCGTGCCGCCGGACACGTCCACGCGTGCGGCCGATGCGCGGCGCCACAGCAGTCCGGCGGCCACGGCCGGCAGCGCCCACAGGGCCAGCAGCGCCTGCCAGCCCAGCGACTGCGCCAAGGGCGAAGCGGACGCGGCGGCAATGGCCGCGCCGCCCATGATGCCCGTCGTATAAAAGCCCATCACCTGGCCTGCCCGCTCGGGGAAATGGCGCTTGATGAAGGCGGGCAGCAGTGCCTGCACCAGCGCGATGCCCAGGCCGCCCAGGGCCGCCGTGGCGATCAGGCCGCCGCTGCCGTGCAGGGGCCAGCGCAGCGCGCAGGCGGCAGCGATGATGGCGATGCCCAAGCTAATGCCGCGCGCCACGCCGAGGCGGCGCTGCAGCTGTGCGCCCGCCAGCGCACACAGACCCATGGCGAACACGGGCACGGTGGTCAGCAGGCCCGCGTCGGCATTACTGATGCCCGTGCTGGCCTGGATGCTGTCGAGCAAGGGGCCGATGGCGGCCAGGATGGGGCGTAGGTTCAGGCCCAGCAGGATGATGGCGGCCACCAGCAGGGCCGAAGAAACTGAAGAAGAAGGGGAAGCGGCAGGGCGTGTTGAAGGCATGGGATAGTCCTTGCCTCGCTGGGAGGCACATGGTTTAATGCGTCATCAAATATGACTCGATGAAAAGTATCTTAACACGAAGATAGAAATCTATCTTGATGTCAAGATAAATGGAACCCCGATGACAACTACCCCGCAAGAACACACGCGCGCGCAATTTGCCGCCGCACAATGGCAACGCGAGCTGCCGCAGATGGATACGCGCGCCATGCAGCTGGTGGGCCAATTGGGCACGGTGGCGCAGCTGATGGCGCGCGACTGGCTCAATCCGCTGTTCGCCGAACATGGCTTGCAACCGGGCGAATTCGATGTGCTGGCGACCTTGCGCCGCTCGGGCGCGCCCTACAGCCTGACACCGACGGCCCTGTACGAAGCGGCCATGCTGTCCTCGGGCGGCATGACCAACCGCATCGACCGGCTGGAAGCGGCCGGCTGGATCGAACGCCAGAAGCACCCGACGGATCGGCGCGGCGTGCTGGTGGCCCTGACACAAAAGGGATTGGAACTGATAGAAAAACTCGTGCTGCTGCACGTGGAGAACGAGCGCGCCATGCTCTCGGCTTTGAACTCGGACGAGCAGCGCCAGCTCGACCAGTTGCTGGCCAAGCTGCTGCACGGCATGGCGCAGGCGAAGAAAATTTAGGAAAGCAGGTGCGCCAGCTCGCGCAGCGCCGCATTGCCGCGCCGCGCCAGGCGCTGCAGTTCGGCACGGTCACGGCTGTCGTAGATGGCCTGGACATGGCGTGCGCTGGCCGCGCGCAAGTCGATATCGCTGTCGCGGTCGGGAAGCTGGGCATCGGCCACGTGGCCCTCGACCAGGGTCAGATAGTAATGGCGTGGCTTGCCGCGCAAGTTGGCGGCAAACTGCAGCACCAGACCATTCTCGAACAGCAGGGCGCCGCTGCGGCCCCCCTGTTCCAGCAGCACGCGAAACGCCGGCAAAGGCTGCCGCGCCGCGCGCAGGAAGCCGGCCAGGTGCACCTGATCACCGAGGCCCAGGCCATTCGCGACCAGCTGGCCGCGCTGCAGAAACGCCTTGAACAATGCGTGCACGGGCCGGCCGGCGCGACGGAACAGGCGCTCGTCCTCGTACAGGCAAAGCTGGTCGACGTCGCTGACGGGATAGAAGCCGTGCGCCACCAGCTCCTGCGCCTCGAAAGTGCTCAGGCCGACGGCTTGCGGGTCGCGCAACCAGCCATGATCGAGCCAGGATTGCAGCAAGACGTGAATATCGAGGATGGGCATGGCAAGCGGATCGGCAGTGGCAAAGGCGCCTATTGTAGGCCAGCCTATAATAGCCGGGCCACACCATCACTCAACGCACAGACTACGCCATGGCCCCACACGACGCGCTTTCCGAATTCGACCTGATCAAACAATATTTCGTGCGCCAGCGCCCCGGCCGCGCCACCCTGGGCATCGGCGACGATTGCGCGCTGATCACCCCCGGCGCGGGCAAGCAGATCGCCATCTCCTCGGACATGCTGGTCGAGGACCGGCATTTCTTTGCCGGCGCCGACGCCCGCATGCTCGGTCATAAAAGCCTGGCCGTGAACCTGTCCGACCTGGCCGCCATGGGCGCGCGTCCCGTGGCATTCACCCTGGCCCTGGCCCTGCCGCAAGCGGAACGCGCCTGGCTGGCCGGCTTTGCCGACGGCCTGTTCGCGCTGGCCGACGAATGGGGCTGCGAATTGATCGGCGGCGACACCACCAAAGGTCCGCTGAACATCTGCATCACCGTGTTTGGCGAACTGGCGCCGGGCCAGGCCCTGCGCCGCGGCGCGGCCGTGGCGGGCGACGACATCTGGGTCAGCGGCACCCTGGGCGACGCGCGACTGGCGCTGGCCGGCTACCGCATGGAACTGGAACTGGCGCCGGCCGACCTGCTGACGGCGGCGTCGCGCATGCACACGCCGACGCCGCGCGTGGCCTTGGGCTGCGCCCTGGCGGAACAGGGCCTCGCGCATGCGGCCATCGACATTTCGGACGGCCTGGCGGGCGACCTGGGCCACATATTAAAGGCCTCGCAGGCGGGCGCCACCCTGGACGTGGACGCCCTGCCCGCCGGCCCCATCCTGGCCCAGCAAGCCGGCACCCTGCGCCGCCGCTACACGGCCGCCGGCGGCGACGATTATGAACTGTGCTTCACGGCGCCGGCATCCGCGCGCGCGGCCATCGCCGCCCTGGCCATCGCCTGCGGCACGCCAGCCACGCGCGTGGGCCGCATCGAAGCGCAGCCAGGCTTGCGGCTGGTGGATGCGGCCGGGCAGCCGCTAGATTTACAACTGAGCTCGTTCGACCACTTCAGCGAATAAGCTTCGCTCAGCGCACCGCCACCCGCGCCAGCCCCGGCTGGTTCACCATCCAGTAGTGCTGGAAGGCCAGGCGGATGTTGTCGCGCAGCTGGGTGTCGTCCCACGGCTTCGTATAGAAGCGGTAGATGGCGCCCCGGTTGATCGAGTCGAGCACCGCTTCGAGGCCCGTGTAGCCAGAGAGGATGATGCGGATGGTTTCCGGGTACAGCTCTTTTACCTTACTGAGGAATTCCGTGCCGCTCATGCTGGGCATGCGCTGGTCGCAGACGATGACGTGCACGCGGTGCAGCGCCAGCATCTCGAAACCTTCGGCCGGCGTGCTGGCCGTGAGGATTTGATAGCCCTCGGGGCGGAACAGCCGGTGCAGCGAGGACAGCACATTGACGTCGTCGTCGACGATGAGCAGGGTTTGCGCCGGCTGGGCGGCCGGGTCGTGGCCGGGCGGCAGGCCGGCGCCGGCGACGATCATCTGGCCCAGTTCCAGCGCCGGCAGGGCGCGGCTGAAATAAAAGCCCTGGATTTCATCGCAGCGGTTGCGCCGCAGGTATTCGAGCTGCGGGCGCGATTCCACGCCTTCGGCCACCACGCTCAGTTTCAGGCTGTGCGCCATGCTGATGATGGCCAGCGCGATGGCCGCGTCGTTCGGGTTGCTGGTGATGTTGCGCACGAAAGCGATGTCGATCTTCAGCTTGTCGATGGGGAAGCGCTGCAGGTAGGCGAGGCTCGAGTAGCCGGTGCCGAAATCGTCGATCGCCACCTTCACGCCGATTTTCTTCAATTTGCCCAGCACGACGATGGTGCGCTCGGCATTCGACATCAGCGCCGTTTCCGTCAGTTCCAGCTCCAGCAGTTCCGGCGCCACCTGGTAGCGCGCCAGCGCGTGCGTCACTTCGCCTTCCAGGTCGCCCTCGGCAAACTGGCGGCTCGACACGTTGACGGCCACGCGCACGGGGCCCACTTCGCTGTCCCGCCATTCGGCGATCTGGCGGCAGGCGGCCTGGATCACCCAGGCGCCGACGCGCACGATCAGGCCCGTGTCTTCCAGCACCGGCACGAATTCGGCTGGCGCCACCAGGCCGTAGCCGGGACGGCGCCAGCGCAGCAGCGCTTCCACGCCGCTGATGCGGCCCGTGCGCAAGTCCACCTTCGGCTGGTAGTAGAGGATGAACTGTCCGTGTTCCAGTGCATGGCGCAGCGCCAGTTCCAGGTCAAGGCGCGCCAGCACCTGCACGTTCATGCCGGCCGTGAAAAAGCGGTAGCCGTCGCGGCCCGCCTGCTTGGCGCCGCCCATGGCCGTATTCGCGTATTTGATCAGCGTTTCCGGATCGGTGGCGTCGTCCGGATACATGGCGATGCCGATGCTGGCCGTCAGGGTGGCGGCGTGGCCGCGCAGGTCGAACGGCGCGCGCAGCGCTTCGCGCACCTGGTTGGCCACCGCCACGGCTTCCTGCTGGTTGCGGCTCATGGCCAGGATCAGCGCGAATTCGTCATTGCCCAGGCGCCCCACCGTGTCGCGCAGGCGCACGCATTCCACCAGCCGGTTGCTGAACTGACGCAGCAATTCGTCGCCCAGCGCCGCGCCCAGGGTGTCGTTGATGCTTTTGAAGCGGTCCAGGGCGATGAACAGCACCACGATGCGCCAGCTTTTTTCCTGCGCCAGTTCCACGGCCTGGGCCAGGGTCTGGTAGAACAGGCTGCGGTTCGGCAGGCCCGTCAAGCCATCGTAATGGGCCAGGTGCTTCAGGCGCTCCTGCGCCTGGCGCCGTTCGCTGATGTCGCGCGCCACGGCGATCAACAGCAGGCCGCCCGTGGCCTGCCCGCCCGGCACGGGCGCCTGCGCATACCAGTGCCAGCCCAGCTCCACCGGCACCAGACTCAGGTCGCGGCGCAGCAGTTCGCATTCCGTCACTTCCGTGGCCAGGTGGGCCGAGCCATCGAGCAGGGCCGCCAGCGGCGCCGGCGGCGGCGAAGGCAGCAGGGCACCGGGCGACAGCGACAGCAGCTCCGCGCGCGCGTAACCGAGCAAACGGCAGGCGCCATCGTTGGCGTCGACCAGGGCCATGCCCAGCACGTCGACGAGGAAGATGGCATCGGTGGTGGCGTCCATGGCGCCGCGGAAGCGCTGCAGTTCCGCCGTGCGCTGGCCCACCGTGCGTTCGAGCAGCGCGTTGTAGTGGCGCGCGGCGCGGTGCAGCAGGCGCACTTCGAGCATGTTGCGGATGCGCGTGAGCACTTCCAACGCATCGAAAGGCTTGCTGATGAAGTCGCGCGCGCCCGCCTCCAGCGCCGCCAGCTTGGCGTCGGGATCGGCGGCGATCACCAGCACGGGCAAATAGCCCTCCAGCTCCAGCGGGCGCAGCGCATCCATCACGGCGTAGCCGCTCATGGCCGGCATCACCAGGTCGAGGATGATCAGGTCGAACTGGTGGCGCTGGTGCAGGCCGGCCACGGCGCGCGCGTCGAGGGTGCTGGTGATGGCCGTGTAGCCGCCGCTTTCCAGCAGATGCTCGAGCAGGCGCAGATTGACTTCCTGGTCGTCGACGATGAGGATTTTCGCGCCATAGATGTCGGCCTGGCTGATCATGGCGCGCCCGTGCCTTTCTGCCGGCGCTGCTGCGCCACATGCGCCAGCGCGCTGTTGATGGCCGCGTTGAACTCGTCAAGGTTGATCGGCTTGGTCAGATAGCGGTAGAAGCCCAGCGCCATGCTGCGTTCGACGTCGCCCGGCATGGCGTTGGCCGTCAGGGCGATGACGGGAATGTGCGCCGTGCGCGGGTCGGCGCGCAGCAGTTTCAGGGCGTCGGTGCCATTCATGGTGGGCAGGTTGATGTCCATCAGTATCAGCTGCGGCAAGTGGGTGCGCGCCATTTCCACGCCCAGGTGGCCATCGTGCGCCGTCAGCAGCCGCAGTTGCGGGCAGTAGCGGACGATTTCCTCGACCAGGGTCAGGTTGGCCGGATTGTCTTCCACGTACAGCACCGTGACGGGAGCGCTGTGCTCGAGCAGCGCGCCGGCCAGGTCCGGCCGCGGCAAGCCGGACGGCGCGGGCAGGGGCAAGGCATCGATGGCGCGCAGCTCGATCCAGAAGGTGCTGCCCACGCCCGGCTCGCTGGCCACGCCGATGCTGCCATCCATCAGTTCGACCAGGCGCTTGGTGACCACCAGGCCGATGCCGCTGCCCTCTTCCGTGCCGCCTTCCTGACCCAGGCGGTTGAAGGGCTGGAACAGCAGCGCCACCTGCTCGGCATCGAGGCCGATGCCCGTGTCGCGCACGCTGATGCGCACGCGCCCGCCCGGCTGCGGCGCGCAAGCGATGTTCACCTGGCCCTGCGCGCGGTTGTACTTGAGCGCATTCGACAGCAGGTTCAACAAAATCTGTTTCAGGCGCGTGCGGTCGGCCAGCACATTGAGCACGCAATCGCCGGGAAAGGCCATGCCGATGCCGCGCTGGCTGGCCAGCGGCGCGATCATGTCGCGGCACTCCTGCAAGATGGCATCGAGGGCCACCGGTTCCAGCGACAGGCTGACGGTGCCCGATTCGACTTTCGCCAGGTCGAGGATTTCATTGATGAGGGTCAGCAGATGGCGTCCGGATTTGAGGATATGCCCGGCAAATTCCTTCTTTTGCGCCAGCGTCGACGGCAGGCGGTCGGAACTGAGGATTTGCGCGAAGCCCAGGATGGCGTTCAGCGGCGTGCGCAATTCATGGCTCATCGACGACAGGAAGGCCGACTTGGCATAGTTGGCGCTGCGCGCCTCTTCCATCGCCATGGCCAGTTCGCCATTCGTCATTTCCAGCTGCACCGTGCGTTCATGCACGCGCACTTCCAGCTCCTGGTTCAATCGCATGACTTCCTGCTGCGCCTGGGCACGCTGCTCGGCCTCGCGCGCCAGCTCGCCGTTCGAGCGTTCCAGCGCCTGCGTGCGCAGCTCGATCTCGGCCAGCATCTTGTTGAAGGAATCGACCAGCTGCGCCACCTCA
The DNA here is from genome assembly GCF_051380655.1 of Janthinobacterium amylolyticum. Taxonomy (NCBI): domain Bacteria; kingdom Pseudomonadati; phylum Pseudomonadota; class Betaproteobacteria; order Burkholderiales; family Oxalobacteraceae; genus Janthinobacterium; species Janthinobacterium amylolyticum. The sequence goes on along the minus strand of NZ_JBNYXL010000002.1, from coordinate 66,097 downwards.
TCGGCGCTGAGCTTGCGCGCGCGGCGCGAATAGTCGCCCGTCTCGATGACTTCGCGCGCCACGTCGGCGATGTCGAGGATGGGCTGCGTGATCACATGATCGAGACGGCGCAGCAGCAGCAAGGCTACCAGCAGCGCCAGCACCGTCACACTCAGGGCGATGGCCAGGTAATCGACGGTGCGCCCCGCCAGTTCATAGTCGGCGCGCAGGTAGACGGTGCCCAGCAGCTCGCCGTTGTCGACGATGGGCTTGAACAGTTCGACGGACTTGCCGGCGATGTTTTCGCCCTCCTTGCCCACCTGTTGCGGCACCGGTCCCGTATGTTCATGCGCGCGGTAGCTGGCAAACAGGCTGCCGTCGGCCTTGTACAGGGCGCCGGCCGTGACGCGCGGGCGGATGCGCATCAAATTCAGGTTTTCCAGCGCCAGGCGTTCATCGTCGAAGGCCAGCGCGGCCGAACTCATGTGCCCCAGCAGCTCGGCTTGGGTACTGATGTCGGCCACCAGGTTGCGGTGGTAGGCGCGCAAGTCGTAGACGACGATGGTACCCAGCGAAATGACGAGGGCCACCAGGGTGGTCAGCAAGACCACCGTCATCAGCTTGCGGCGGATGGAACGCAGCCTGATCATCTAGGCGCCTCCCGTCTGCACGCGGTAGGCGGCCAGCAGCATGCGCGCACTGATGCGGATATGCGCCTGCGCCACGGGTTTCAAGGCCACGTCGAAACGCACCTTGTCGTCTGCCATCACAAAATTGATCATGCTGCCCATGGCATAGACCTCATCCGAATCGGATACCGTCAACAGCGCCAGGCCACGGCTGGCCGCCAGCAGCTCCTGCAGGACCGGTTTGTCCAGCGCGCCCAGATACAGCACATGCAAGCCAGCCAGCGACTCGCCGCGCCGCACCTTTCTGACCTGCACCGGGCGCCCGTTGACGCTGTGGCCCGCCACGCTCAGTTCCAGCTGCTCGGCCAGCGCATCGGCGCCGGCCACGCCGATCACCAGCGGCGCATCGGGCCGCGCAAAACTGCCTTCCGGCCACTCGACGAAACCGGCAAACTTGTACAGATAGGCGGCCTTCACCTGCCGCTCCAGCTCGCCAGGCACCTGTGCCCGCGCATCCACGCACAGCACGCCCAGCAACAGCAATAGCCAGCCCCAGCAAATGGGGCCGCGCACGGGGCCGCGCAGAGGGCCGCTATGCCGCCAGGTCCAGTTCAGTAGTGCCATGACAACCGAGTAAAGATAATGCGTTCGAAGGCGCGGCGCCATGCCGCGTCCCAATGGGTAAAGCGAACCGATGGCGGCACCACGCCGGACGGCGCGCCATATTGGTAGCAAATGTATAAAAGAGTGTACGCATTTTCGCTGTCAGCGGGGAAAGTTTCTTCTGCCGCGCTCAGCCCGGCACGGCGCGGCCGGAAAGGCCAGCCATGCTACAGTCATGGCCTCGCATGCAGGAAATCCACATGAACAACGCTATCTTCACACTCTCCACCCAGGTCGGCAAGGTCTTGCAGGAAAAAGGCTTGCTGCTGGCGACGGCCGAATCGTGCACGGGCGGCGGCGTGGCCCAGGCCGTCACCGACATCAGCGGCTCGAGCGCCTGGTTCGAGCGCGGTTTCGTCACCTATACGAATGCCGCCAAGCGCAGCATGCTGGGCGTGCCGGCGGAACTGCTCGCCGCGCATGGCGCCGTCAGCGAAGAAGTCGCCGCCGCCATGGCGCAAGGCTGCCTGGCCCACAGCGAAGCCCAGGTGGCTGTCTCGACCACGGGTATCGCCGGCCCCACGGGCGGCGTGCCCGGCAAGCCGGTCGGCACCGTCTGCTTCGGCTGGGCCATGGACGGGCGCGTGCTCACGCAGCGGCTGGTTTTTGCCGGCGACCGCCAGGCCGTGCGCGCGCAGGCCGTGGCGCAGGCGCTGCGGGAACTGCTGCGTTTTATCCAGTAGCGTCGGCGATGCAGGCGCGGTCGCGGCCTGCCTGTTTCGCCGCATACAGGGCGCTGTCGGCGCGCATCAGCAGCTCGTGGCGGCCGGCGCCGTGGCGCGGATACTCGGCGATGCCGGCCGAAAAAGTGCAGCCCACCAGGCTGTGCGGCGCCTGGCGGATCAGCAGCTCGCGGTAGCGCGCGGCGATATCGTCGATCTTGTGCGCGGCGATCACGCTGTCGGCATCGCGCAACAGCAAGCAGAATTCCTCGCCGCCGTAGCGGCACACCATGTCGCTGCCGCGCAGCTGGCTTTCCACCAGGCGCGCGAACTGGATCAGCACCTCGTCGCCAAAGTTGTGTCCATAGGTATCGTTGACGCGCTTGAAGAAATCCAGGTCGATGATGGCGATGGCCACGGGCGCATCCGCATCGGCCTCGTACAGGATGGCATTCAGGCAGGTTTCAAAATGGCGGCGGTTGTACAGGCCCGTCAGGTGGTCGCGCATGGCCTGCTCCTTCAGGCTGTCCTGCAGCGAATTGACGTGCATGATCTGGTGCGCCAGTTCGCGGTTCAGGTGCTCGAGCTTGACGTTTTCCGTCTCGCGCGCCGCCTGCAGCTCCAGCGCCTTGTCGCGCTCGGCCTTCAGGCTGTGCATTTCCTTTTCCAGGTTGCGCATCAGGATGCGCGACGCGCGCGCCGACTTGCTGCTGGCCTCGTAGGCTGCCTGGTATTGCTGCAGGAAACCATATGCCGCTTCCCAGTGACCCAGCTGGGCATTGATGTCGGCCAGTCCGCGCAGGATCTGCTGCTGGTGGAAGGGGTTGCGCGTCCAGCTCAGCAGGCTGTGCGCCTGCGTCAGGGATGCCAGCGCCTGCGCCGTCTGCCCCGCATGCAAGTCCAGCTTGCCGCGCACCAGCCACGCATGCATCTGCTCTTCCAGGTCCTGGCCGCGGCGCGCATATTCCTCGGCGCGCAGCAGCAGCTGCAGCGCGCTGGCCGGCTGCCGCAGCAGGATGGCGGCGTGGGCGGCGATGCAGAACAAAAAGGCGCGGATGGCCAGGTCTTCTTCCGGCCACTCGTAGAACGGCTCGACCAGCGCCAGCGCCTCGGCCGGCTTGCCGGTAGCGAGCAGGCACATGGCCAGGTTGGCCGAGACAATGGTCTGCTGGTATTTCAGCTTTTGCGTGCCGATGATCTCGAGCGCTTCGACCAGCAGCGGAATGGCATCCTCGTCATTGCCCAGGTCGTGCTGCGACGACGCCAGGTTCGACAGGCTGTTGACGCGGTGCGCGGGGCTGCCGAAGCGCTCGGCGATATCGAGCGCCAGCAAAAAGTTGCGCGGGCCGTCCTGCGTGTCGCCGCGGTTCAGGGCATCGACGCCCAGGCGCGCATACAGCATGAATTTATGCAGGGTATCGGGAATCTGCGCGGCCTGGCTGCGCGCCATCAGGAAATGCTGCTCGGCATCGGCAAAGTCGCCGCGCCGGCTGGCGTAAGCGCCTTGCAGGGCCGCCACTTCCATGCCGCCCTCCAGGTCGCACGTCTGCTGGAAATAGTCGGTCAGGCGTTCGCACGGCGGCTCCGCCTCGCCCGCATAATAGGCGAGCCAGCAATGATTGAGTTCGGCGTACGCGCTGCCGCGCGCATACTGCTGGCGCTGCGCCGCCGCCAGCGCCATCTGCGCCAGCCGCCGCGCCTGGCGCCGGTTGCCCACCAGGCAAGACAGCGCTTGCTGATTGAGGCGGTCAATGTCGGCTTTATCGAGACTGGAGATCGGCACTGCGTCCTCGTTCACACTCTGGGGTGGATTTTTCACTCAAAACTTGCTCTGCATCAATGGTATCCTGATTAACATCATAACCAGATTCGCTCTTCCCCATGGCATATTTGCAAAGGATTGTGGTAAAAATGCCAGTTGCAGTCTGGCCGGGAGCAATCGCCGCTGTCACGGAACTTTTGTAGTCACTGACGCAACAACTTGGAGTAGTCGCAATGCAAAACACGGTACATTTCATCCTGCAGGGCAAGGGCGGCATCGGCAAGACCCTGGTCTCGACCCTGCTGGCGCAATGGATGGGCGGCAAGGATGGCACGCCCCTGCGCTGCTATGACACCGATCAGGAAAACGCCACTTTTTCGCGCTACAAGGCGATGAATGTCAAACACGTGCCCGTGATGACGGATGCGCGCAACATCGACCCGAAACGCTTCGATGCGCTGATGATCGATATCCTCGGCGAAGAAGGCAACTGCGTGGTCGACAATGGCGCGAACACCTTTTCGCCGCTGATGGGCTACCTGCTGGAAAACGACTGCTTTTCGCTGCTGGAAGAATCCGGCCGCAAGGTCTACATCCACACCATCGTCGGCGGCGGCGACACCCTGCACGACACGGCCACGGGCTTTGTCGCCACGGCGCAATCGACCAAGGTGCCGCTGGTGCTGTGGCAAAACGAACACTTCGGCCTGCTGCAATCGGCGTCCGGCAAGCAGTTCATGGAATCGCAGTCGTACAGCGACAACCGCGCGCGCGTGAAAGGCAGCGTGACCCTGAGCCAGCGCAATCCCGACACCTTTGGCGCCGACGTCAAGAAAATGAACACGGCGCGCCTGACGATGCAGGAAGTGCTGCAGAACGACAAGTTCAACATCATGGAAAAGCAGCGCATCAAGGTCGTCTACCGCGACATCTTCGAACAACTGGACAAGGTGCAATGGTAGTGGACCAGCACAAACTGCGCACCCACGTGTTCGACAAGACGGGCATCCGGATCGACGTCGATGACCCGATATTCGCCCTGGTGGCGCTGAACGAAGCCGTGCTGGCGGAAACCGTCGAGCGCCAGCTGGCCCTGCTGGACGCGGCCACGCAGGCGCTGGCGGCGCAGGCACGCGCGGCGGGCGGCTTGCCGGCCGCGCCTTCCCAGGCCCCCGCCCCTGCCACGGCAGCGGGCGCCGCGCCGCCAGCCGTGCCCGTGCCCGTGCCAGCGCCAGTACCAGCGCCGACCGCGCCGGCCGGCTTCACGCCGCGCGAATGGCGTCTGCTGGGCGCGGCTGCCGTGGTCTCGGTCGCCTGCGCCCTGCTGGTGCTGGGCGGCGCGGCCTTGCTGTACAAAAATGCACCATCAGTAACTTCTACGCCAGCCACGCGCCAGCCGTAGCCACTCTCCCCCACCTTGGAAGCACGCATGAAACCGATCAAACTGCTGGCCATTCCCGCCCTGATGCTGTCGCTGTACGGCGCCCCCATGAGCCTCGTCCACGCCGCCGATGCGGCTGTCACGACGGGCGCCACGGCCGTGCCGAATATCGCCTACGAGAAATACACGCTGCCCAACGGCCTGGACGTGATACTCGTGGAAGACCATAAATTGCCCGTCACGGCCGTCAACATCTGGTACCACGTGGGGCCGGCGAATGAAGCGCCAGGGCTGACGGGCTTTGCGCATCTGTTCGAGCACATGATGTTTGCCGCCACCAAGCACGTGCCGCGCGGCATGGCCGACCAGCTGCTCGAAGGCGCGGGGGCCACGGATTCGAACGGCAGCACGGATTTCGACCGCACCAATTATTTCGACACGGTGCCGTCGAACCAGCTGGAACTGGCCCTGTGGGCGCATTCGGACCGCATGGGCTACCTGCTGGACGTGCTCGACCAGACGGCCCTGACGAACCAGCAGGACGTGGTGCGCAACGAGCGCCGCCAGAGCGTGGAAAACGCGCCATACGGCATCGTGCAGGAAGCCCTGTACCACCAGCTGTTTCCCAAGAGTCACCCGTATTACGCCAGCGTCATCGGTTCGCACGCGGATATCCAGAATGCAAAACTGGCCGACATCAAGGATTTCTTCACCAAATACTATGGTCCCAACAATGCCAGCCTGGTGATCGCCGGCGACATCGACAAGGCCAGGACCAAGGAACTGGTCAACAAATATTTCGGCAGTTTCAAGAGCGGCCCGGCCGTGCCGAAACCCGATGTCGTGACGCCGCCCATCACGCAGGAGCGCAGGATCGTGGTGCAGGACAGAGTGGAATTGCCGCGCGTCTACATGGCCTGGCTGACGCCGTCCGCCTACACCAAGGATGACGCGGAACTGTCGATGGCCGCGCAAATCCTGGCCGGCGGCAAGTCCAGCCGCCTGTATAAATCCTTGGTGTACGACAAGCAGATCGCGCAGGACGTGGGCGCCAGACAGGGCTCCAACGCGCTGACCTCCATCTTCACCATCGACGCCACGGCGCGCCCGGGCCGCAAGCCGGAGGAAATCGAGCAGGCCCTGCAGGCCGAGCTGGAACAGCTGCGCGCCAAGGGCCCCACCGAGAAGGAACTGGAACGGGCGCGCAACAGCATCGAGACAAGCATGCTGAGCCAGGTGGAAAAGATGGGCGGCCACGGCGTGGCCAACTTGCTCAACGAATACAACCAGTACGTGGGCGACCCCGGCTACCTGGCCAAGGATATCGAACGCTACCGCCAGGTGACGGTGGCCGGGGTGCAGCGCGCCGTCGATACCTATTTGAAGAACCAGTCGCGCGTGGTCGTGTATGGCGTGCCCGGCACGCCGGACCTGGGCGCGGAAGTGCCAACGCCGGCGCCGGGCAAGGTCAAGCCGGCGCCAGGCACGGCCATCAATGCGGATGAACAATGGCGCTACAAGGTGCCGACCGCCGGCCCCGCACCGAAGATCGTGCTGCCGCAAGGTAAATCCTTCACCCTGAGCAACGGCTTGACGGTGATCCACCATTACAACCCGGCCGTGCCGCTCGTGTCGAGCCAGCTGGTCATCAAGAGCGGCTCGGGCGCCAATCCGCTGACGCAGCCGGGCTTGTCGAGCTTTACGGCGCAGTTGCTGCAGGAAGGCACGGCCACGCGCAGCGCGCCGCAGATCGCCGACGACGTGGCGCAACTGGGCGCTTTCCTCGGCACCGGTTCCGGCACCGATGCCTCGTTTGCCCAGCTGACGTCGCTCAAAGCCACCTTCCCGCAAGCGCTCGATGTGCTGGCCGACGTGGTGCAGCATCCGCAATTCCCGCAAGAGGAAGTGGAACGCCAGCGCGCCAGCCGCATCGGCGAACTGGCGCAGCAGCGTGAAAACGCGGGCGCCGTCGCGGCCAGGGTGGAAGCGGCGGCCCTGTACGGCCCGCAGCACCCGTACGGCTACATCCAGCTGGGCACGGAAGCGGCGCTGAAGGCGGCCAGCCGCGCCGACCTGCAAGGCTACTGGCAGCAGCACTATGTGCCGAACAATGCGGCGCTGATCGTCTCGGGCGATATCGGCGAAACGGAATTGAAGGCGCTGGCCGAAGCCAAGTTCGGCGCCTGGAAGCCGGGCACCATCACGCCGGCCGTGGTGGCGGCGCCACGGACGACGCAGGCAAAATTGATCCTCGTCGACAAGCCGGGCGCGCCGCAATCGGCCGTGCGCCTGTCGACCATCGCCGTGGCCCGCACGACGCCCGACTATGCGCCGCTGCAAGTGATGAACGCGGCGCTGGGCGGCTTGTTTACCAGCCGCCTGAACACGAACCTGCGCGAAGAAAAGGGCTATACCTACGGCGTGCGTTCGCAGTTCCAGTACCGCCGCCATCCGGGACCGTTCTCGATCGCCGCCGGCGTGCGCACCGATGTGACGGGCCCGGCCGTATCGGAAACCTTCAAGGAAATCCGCGCCATGATCGCCAAGCCTCTATCGGCAAAGGAACTGGCGAACGCGCGCAATTCGCAAGTGCTGTCCCTGCCGGGCCAGTTCGAGACGAATGCCAGCATCAGCGCCAGCATGGCCAACACGTATATCTACGACCTGGGCCTGGACTACTACACCACCTTGCCGCAGCGCTTTGCGGGCGTGACGGACAAGCAGGTGCAGCAGGTGGCAAAAAAATACCTGCAGCCAGAAAAGCTGATCGTCATCGGCGTGGGCGACAAGGCGAAGATCGCCCCGCAACTGTCGAAACTGAAACTGGCACCCGTGGAAGTGCGTGACGCCGAGGGCAACGTGAAGTAATGCGGGTCAGCGGCGCTTGAACAGCGCCGCTGCATCCACCAGCGCCGCGAGCGCCACGCCGGCCGAGTAGGCGATCAAGTCCACCCAGCCGAAGGTGGAACCGAGCACCAGGTGGCCCAGCGGATGCGCGCGCAGCGCGACGATCCATGGCGCCTGGTACAGCTGGCCAAATTCCACGCCAAAGCAGATCAGCAGTGACCACAGGGCCAGTTGCCAGGTGCGCATGCGCGTGGCGATGGCGCCCAGCCCAAAGACGATCATCATGGCCCACAGGGCGTCGCCCGGATATTTCCCCAGCGCGGCGGGAAGCAATTGGGGATAAGAGCGCGAGGCCAGGCCCAGCGCGATGACAGCCACAGCCGCGCCCACCTGCAGCAGGCGGCGGCGTTCAGGTTTTACCAGGAACATATTTCCATTCAGAGACACGATACGGGCCGACCCATTGCGGCCTGCATTTATTGTATGGCGATATTGTACTGCGCCTGCCGTGCCTGCCTGGCGCATATTTCGTCAAAGCAAGTTCAATCGAACTTCACGTGTTCCGCCAGGAAATCGAGCAAGGCGCGCACGCGCAGCGGCAGATGGCCGCCCTGTCCCACGTACACGGCATGTACTTCCTCGCTGTCGCCCGGATTGCAGTCTTCCAGCACGGCCGATAAGCGGCCTGCCGCGAGATCGGCGCGCACCTGGAAGGCGGCCAGGCGCGCCAGTCCCAGTCCCGCCAGCGCCAGCTGGCGCAAGGCTTCGCCGTCGCTGGCCTGCGCATTGCCGGTGACGGGTACGACGATGTCGCTGCCGGCCTGGCGCAATGGCCAGCCCGAGCGGGAGCGCGCGTAATTGGCGTCAAGCAGGTTGTGTACGGCCAGCTCGGCCGGTAGCTGCGGCGTGCCGCGCCGCGCCAGGTAGGCGGGTGCGCCCACGATCAGCATGCGCGTCTGGCCCAGCTTGCGCGCCATCAGGCTGGAACTGGCCAGCGGGCCGGCCCGCACGGCCACGTCGGTGCGCTGCTCGAGGATATCGACGACGGTATCGGTGAGCACGATATCGAGCGTCACATGCGGATAACGCGCGAGGAACAGGGGCGCCAGCGGCAACAGGAAATGCTGGCCGAACGGCACGTTGGCGTTGATGCGCACGCGGCCCTGCGGCGTGCCCTGGACGCCGGCACAGCGCTCGGCCTCGTCCAGCGCCGCCAGCACCTGCACGCCCCGCTCATACAGGCCGCAGCCTTCGGCCGTCAGTTGCAGCTGGCGCGTGGAACGGTTCAGCAGGCGCGCGCCCAGGCGCTGCTCCAGCCGCGACACCAGCTTGCTGACGGCCGATGGCGTCATGCCGCAGGCACGCGCGGCCGCTGAAAAGCCGCCCAGTTCGATGACCCTGACAAATATTTCCAGCTCGCCCGAGCGATTGACGTCCACTCTGCCCATTGTGAATTCAACTCATAAATGTTCTTCTCTACGACAGTCTAGTACATAAATGAGACGGGCGGCATCATGGCGCATCCCCTTGACGGAGCCTGACACCATGACCTTCCTGCATGCCTTCCCCGCCAGCGCCGCGCTGGCCCTTTCCTTGTCCCTGGGTAGCGCCGCCGCCCAGGCGGCCGAACCCGCCAGCCAGCCCCATGCCGCCTGGCTGGCCAGCTGGACGGCCAGCCCGCAAGCCGTCTGGGCAAGCGATTTCCTGTTTCCCAGCAACGTGCCGGCCGTCGTGCATGACCAGACCATCCGCCAGGTGGCGCGCCTGAGCGTGGGCGGGCGGCGCGTACGCATCGTGCTGTCGAATGCGTATGGCACGCTGCCGCTGCGCATCGGCGCGGCCAGCGTGGCACTGAGCGCGCAGGATTCAACGCTCCAGCCCGGCAGCCTGCGCAGCCTGACGTTTTCTGGCCAGCCATCGGCCACGGTGGTGCCCGGCGCGCCGCTGGTCAGCGATCCCGTCGACCTTGCCGTGCCGGACCTGGCGCGGCTGACGGTGAGCATGTACCTGCCGCAAGCCACGCCGGCATCCACCTTTCACTGGGACGGGCGCGAGACGGCGTGGCTGGCGCCAGGCGAGCGGACGCGCGCCGCGCGCATCGACACGCAACAGGCCGGGGTGCGGACGACGACGGCGCGCCTGTTGCTGAGCGCGATACAAGTGGAAGCAGCAGAGGGGACGCAGGCGGTGGCCATCCTTGGCGATTCCATCACCGATGGCGCCAGCGCCAGCCTGGGACGCGACACGCGCTGGCCCGACGTGCTGGCCGAACGCCTGGCGCCGCACGGCGTGGCCGTCATCAACGCGGGCATTTCCGGTGCGCGCCTGTTGTCTGACGGCATGGGCGAGAAGGCCCTGGCGCGCTTCGGGCGCGACGTGCTGGAGCAGCCGGGCGTGCGCACGGCGATTGTACTGATCGGCATCAATGACATCAGCTGGCCCGGCACGGCGTTCGCGCGGCAGGAAAAGCGGCCCACGCTGGCGGCGTTGAAGAGTGGCTACGGCCAGCTGATCGCGCAGGCACGCAGCCGCGGCGTGCGCGTGATCGGCGCCACCCTGACGCCATTCGCCGGCGCCTTGCCGGGCACGCCGCTGGACGACTATTACCAAGAGGAAAAAGACGCATTGCGCCAGCGGCTCAATGCGTGGATACGCGACAGCGGCAGTTTTGACGCGGTGCTCGATTTTGACGCCTGGGCGCGCGATCCGGCCCATCCGCTGCGCCTGCTGCCCGCCTACGATTCGGGCGACCACCTGCACCCGGGCGACGCGGGCAACCGCGCGCTGGCCGAGGCGGTCGACCTGACGCTACTGTTTGGCAATCAATCGCCCAGGCCCGCGTACAAGGCCGTGCTCAAGTAGCGTTCGCCGAACGACGGGATGATGGTGACGATGTTCTTGCCCGCGTTCTCCGGGCGGCGCGCCACTTGCAGCGCGGCCCACAGGGCGGCGCCCGACGAAATGCCGACCAACAAGCCTTCATCGCTGGCGGCCAGGCGCGCCGTGGCGAACGCGTCGTCATTCTTGACGCAAATGATTTCATCGTAGATGGCCGTGTTAAGGATCTGCGGCACGAAACCGGCGCCGATGCCCTGGATCGGGTGCGGCCCTTTCGTGCCCTTCGACAGCATCGGCGACGCTTCCGGTTCCACGGCGATCACTTGCAGGCCGGGCTTGCGTTCCTTCAGCACTTCGCCGATGCCGGTGATCGTGCCGCCCGTGCCCACGCCGGCGATGACGATGTCGACCTGCCCATCCGTATCGCGCCAGATTTCCTCGGCCGTCGTGGCGCGGTGGATGGCGGGATTGGCGGGATTGTTGAATTGCTGCAGCATCAGGTAGCGCGGATCGGCCGCCACCATTTCCTCGGCCTTGCGGATGGCGCCCAGCATGCCTTCGCTGCCCGGCGTGAGCACCAGTTCGGCGCCGTAGGCGCGCAGCAGGATGCGCCGTTCGCGGCTCATGGTGTCGGGCATGACCAGGGTACAGCGGTAGCCGCGCGCGGCGCAGACCATGGCCAGGGCGATGCCCGTGTTGCCGCTGGTGGGTTCGACGATGACGGTATCGGCATGGATCTTGCCGGCGCTTTCGGCGGCGACGATCATGGCCAGGCCGATGCGGTCCTTGACGCTGTGCGCGGGATTGTAGAATTCGAGCTTGGCCAGGATGGTGGCAGTGCAGCCGGCGGCGATGCGGTTGATGCGCACCAGGGGAGTGTTGCCGATCAGTTCAGTGACGTCGTTGGCGATGTTCATGGAAGGAATCTCCGCTATTTCAAGAAACCCCAGTCTACCGCGTTTTACCAGCGGCGCGCAGCGGCGCCGCTGGTGGAAAAGCAATTACTTCACGTCCAGCAGTTCCACGTCGAAGATCAGTGCCGAGTTCGGTGGAATGTCGCCATTGCCGGCGCCACGCGGGCCGTAGGCCAGTTCGCCAGGAATGATCAGGGTGCGCTTGCCGCCCACTTTCATGCCGGCCACGCCCTGGTCCCAGCCCTTGATGACCATGCCCTTGCCCAGCTGGAAGTCGAAGGGGCCACGGCCCACGGAGCTGTCGAACTGCTTGCCGCGCGAATTCTTCGCCAGCGGACGGTACAGCCAGCCCGTGTAGTGCACGACCACGGTATTGCCGGCATTCGCTTCCTTGCCCGTGCCGACCTTGTTGTCGATGATGATCAGCTTGTCGGCGACAGGGCCTGGGCTCATCGATACGGCGGATGCGGGAACAGGGGCTGGCGCCTGTGCCTGCGCCAGCGACGCGGCGACGGAGCAGATCAGGGCAAACAAAACGGAGCTACGCGTCATGATGTATTCTTTCAGTGAGTTTCGGTAAGATCCCTGCGCGCAAACATGGCAGGGAACGCCAATGATAGCAAACCGCCGCAACGATATGAAAAACTTGTCGCCCGACTCACACTTTCCCCGTCTGTTTTACGCCCTGTGGCCCGATGCCGCCACGCGCGCGGCGCTGGCCGCCTGGCAAGCCGGCCTGGGCGGCAACCCCACGCGGCCGGACAAGCTGCACCTGACCCTGGCCTTCCTGGGCCAGCGCCCGCCCGCCGAGCTGCCCGCCCTGCTGGGCATCCTGGAAGACTTGCCGGCGCGCGCCATGCCGCTGGTATTCGACCACGTCGGCCGTTTCCCCAGGCTGGCCCTGGCCTGGGCCGGCCTGGCACGGCCCTCGCCCGCCCTGCTGGACTTGCGCGGCGCCTGCATGCGGGCGCTGGCGGAGCAAGGCCTGGCACCCCGTTTCGAGCACGACCGCTTTACGCCGCACGTGACCCTGGCGCGCCAGACGCCGCCCCCGCCGCCGGAACGCCCGTCTCCCGTGCAGTGGCAAGCGCGCGAACTGGTGCTGGTGGAATCGTTGAAAAGCAGCGGCGACTACCGCGTCGTGGCGCGCCGCGATTTGCGTTGACTTATGCCGCTGCCGGCAAGGCAAGCGCCTTGTCCTGGCGCAAGGTCTTCAGCGCATGCGCGGCCGCCACCATGCCGAAGCTGGCCGTGACCACCACGCTGGAACCGAAGCCGGCGCAGTTCAGGCCCGTCACGCCAGCGGCCGTGCCGTCGACGGCGCAGGCTTCCGTGCTCTCGGGCGTGCTCAAAGGCTCCATGGAAAACACGGCGTCGACATTGAATTTGTTTTTCACGCCGCGGGGGAAACCATATTCGGTACGCAACAGTTTGCGCACCCGCTTGAGCAGCGGTTCCTGTTCCGTTTTCGACAGGTCGCGCACGGCGATCAGGGTCGGGTCCGTCTGGCCGCCCGCGCTGCCGATGGTCAGCATGGGAATGTTGCGCGCGCGGCAATACGCGATCACGGCCGCCTTGGCCTTGGCATTGTCGATGGCGTCGATCAGATAATCGAAATCGCGCCCGCCCAGCAATTGCTCGAGGTTGTCGGGGGCGATGAAATCCTCGATCTGCGTGACCTGGCAAAACGGATTGATCAGTTCGATGCGCTCGGCCAGTGCCGTGATCTTGGCCTTGCCGATGGTGTCGCTCATGGCCTGGATCTGGCGATTGATGTTCGATTCGGCAACATTATCCAGGTCGATCAGGGTCAGGCGGCCGACGGCGCTGCGCGCCAGCGCTTCGACGATCCAGGAGCCGACGCCGCCCACGCCGATCACGCACACGTGGGCGGCGCGGAAACGTTCCAGTGCGGGGGCGCCATACAGGCGGGCAATGCCGCCGAAACGGCGCTCAAAATCGATCTCGGTCAAGTCCGTGGAAATTAGTTCATGGGTGGAGGTATGCATGCCGCCATTTTAACGGACACTGCGCTGACGGATATTCTAAAATAGCTGAATAGACACAGCGACAACCCACCCTGTCGCCGCGCCCCAACACCGCCCACCATGAGAACACGCCATGACTACCCCCCTGTTCGACCCTGTTCCCGGCTTTGACCAGCCCATCGCCGTACTCAAGCATTGCCACGACAAGATCCGCAAGCAATTGACGACCTTGCAAAACCTGCTGGGCCACCTGGCACAGCATGGCAACACGGCGGATGCCCGGCAGGCGGCCAAGGCGGTGTTGCAATATTTTAATAAGGCCGCGCACCTGCACCATGACGACGAAGAGCAGGACCTGATGCCCATGCTGCAGGCGACGGCCACGGGCGATGATGCCACGCTGCTGGCAACCCTGGTGCCGGAAATCCTTGCCGACCACCAGCGCATGGACCAGGCCTGGCTGACCCTGCGCCCGGAACTCGACGCCATCGCGGCCGGCGCGGGTACGCAGCTGTCCGCCGAAGGCGTGGCCGCGTATGTGGCCGCCTACCAGGCGCACATGGCCAAGGAAGAGGGCCAGCTGGCGCCGATGGCCAAGCGATTGTTCAGCCCGCAGCAGATGGAGCAGCTGGGCACGGCCATGCAGCGCCGCCGCGGCATCGCCCCCGAGGCCGCGGAAACGCCGGACCCGGCCGCCGTGCTGGCGGCCATGCGCACCGATTACGTGCAGTCCAGCCTGAACGAGACGGATGTGCTGGCCGATCCTGTCGCGCAGTTCCAGAAATGGTTCGGCGAGGCCGTCAAGGCCCAGGTGATCGAACCGAACGCCATGGACTTGTCCACCGTCACGCCTGACGGCAAGCCCAGTTCGCGCATCGTGCTGATCAAGCAGTTCGACGAGCGGGGGTTTACCTGGTACACGAATTACAATAGCGACAAGGGCCGCCAGCTGGAACAGAACCCCCATGCGGCGCTGCTGTTTTTCTGGCGCGAGCTGGAGCGGCAGGTACGCATCGAAGGCACGGTGGTGAAAACCACGGCCGCCGAGAGCGACGAGTATTTCAATGTGCGCCCCGTGCAGAGCCGGTTGTCGGCGATTGCCTCGCAACAAAGTGCGCCCATCGCCGACCGCGCCGCGCTGGAAAGCAATTACGCGGCCGTGGCTGCCGCCATCGGCGACGCCCCGCCGCCGCGTCCGGAACACTGGGGCGGCTACCGCTTGCAGCCGGAACGCATCGAATTCTGGCAGGGGCGCCGCTCGCGTTTCCACGACCGCATCGTCTACACGCGCGGGGCGGACGGGCAATGGAGCATGCAGCGCCTGCAGCCTTGAAGCGCGTGGCCAAGGCGGCGCAAAGCAAGCCCGGCAATATAGGTGTAGGCTATGAGGTGTAGTGCTTAGATCATTGTTTCTCAATTTACGGCCGCGTCAGCGGCCGCTTCATTGGAGGCCATTTTGTTTGTACAAAACCAACTCAAGTCCTGGATCGCCGGTATCCGCAGCAAGACCGCCTTGCCGCTGCGCATAGAATTGTGGAACGGCCAGCACGTCGACCTGTCGAGTGAAGCGCCCAGAGTCACCATCCGCCTGCCCACCGCCGCCTCGGCCCGCTATCTGCTGAACCCTTCGCTGGCCAATCTCGGTTCGGCCTATGTGGAAGGCAATATCGAGGTCAAGGGCACGGCCATGGACATGATTGCCATCTGTAACGCCCTGGCGCGCAACACCCTCAAGCCGGAAGGCAAGCTGGCCCGCATCGTGCGCAGCTTTACGCACGACAAGAGCAAGGATGCCGAAGCCATCCGCTATCACTACGACGTGTCGAACGCGTTCTACCAGCAATTCCTCGACCCCGCCCTCGTGTATTCCTGCGCCTACTTTGAAAACGGCGATGAAACCCTGGCACAGGCGCAGGTCAAGAAGATCGACCATATCCTGACAAAAATCCAGCTGCAGCGGGGCCAGACCCTGCTCGACATCGGCTGCGGCTGGGGCGCGCTGGTGATGCGCGCGGCGCAGCACTACGGCGCCCGCTGCGTGGGCGTGACCCTGTCGGAAAACCAGTATGCGCTGGCGCGCGAGCGCGTGGCGGCCGCCGGCCTCGAGCACCTGATCGAGATCCGCCTGCAGGACTACCGCGACGTCACGGGCCAGTTCGACCGCATCACCAGCGTGGGCATGTTCGAACACGTGGGCCTGAAACATTTGCCCGAGTATTTCAGCATCATCAACAAGCTGCTGGCGCCGGACGGCATGGCGATGAACCACGGCATTACCTCGACCGACCCGGACAACGGCGAAACGCCGTATGGCGGCGGCGAATTCATCGAAAAATACGTGTTTCCACATGGCGAACTGGCGCACATCGGCAATGTGCTGAAAACCATGCAGCAAGGGGGGCTGGAAGTGCTGGACGTGGAAAACCTGCGCCGCCACTATGCGCGCACCTGCGCCTTGTGGACGGAAAATTTTGAAGCCCATGCCGAGCAGATCCGGCCGCTGGCGGGCGAGCGGCGCTTCCGCATCTGGCACGTCTACCTGGCCGGCTGCGCCTATGCCTTCGAACAGGATTTGATCAGCCTGTACCAGATCGTCTGCGTGAAGGCGGGACGGCGCTCGTCCACCCTGCCCTGGTCGCGCAACTACATGTATGAGAAAAGCGCGACGCCGGCACCCGTGTTGACGGCCTGAGCGCCAGCAGGCAAGCGCTGCCTCACTTCACGCGGTGCGCATACATGACGCGCAGTTTCTCCACCTTGGGCGCGACGACACAGGCGCAATAGCCCTGCAGCGGATGCTGCGCCACGTACTGCTGGTGGTAGGCCTCGGCCTGGTAATACGGCTGGGCCGGCGCCAGTTGCGTGACGATGGGCGCATCCCACACGCTGGCCATTGCGGCGATGACCTTGCGCGCGACTTTCTCCTGTTCCGGCGACTGGTAGTAGATGACGGAACGGTATTGCGTGCCCACATCATTGCCCTGGCGATTCAGGGTGGTGGGATCGTGGATCGTGAAAAATATCTCGAGTATGTCGTGGTAGCTGATCACGGCCGGGTCGAATTCCAGCCACACCACTTCCGCGTGGCCCGTCTGGCCCGTACAGATCTGCTCATACGTGGGATGCGGCACGCTGCCGCCCGTATAGCCGGACGCCACCCGCGTGATGCCGCGCACCTCGAGGTATACGGCTTCCAGGCACCAGAAACAGCCGCCTCCCAGCACCGCGATTTCCGTCTGTCCATTCATGATGCTCTCCTGCAAAAATATACGCGCCGGCCAGCGCCGCCTGCCCCGGCTGTCTGCTTGAGCAGGACATACTTGCCTCTTCCACCACTGTAACGCAAAGCGGCGGGGCCTGCAGTGCCGCTTGCCACGGCGCGTGGTGTACCGCACATAGCGCAGGACGGGCCACAATTGCGCTGGCCTGGCCGATTTTTGGCATAATGGCAGCAAATAGACAGGTCACCCATGAACACACGCTCTCCCCGCGCGCCCGCGCAAGAATTCGATACGGCACATTTCCGTCAGGCATTGTCGCAGTTTGCCACCGGCGTGACGGTGATCACCACGCGCCTGGCCGACGGCAGTTTCCGCGGCCTCACGGCCAGTTCCTTCAATTCCGTCTCGCTGTCGCCGCCGCTGGTGCTGTGGAGCCTGGGCTCGGTCGCCAACAGCATGCCCATCTTCAGCGGCAACTCCCATTACGTCATCAATGTGCTGGGCGCAGAGCAGGCGGAACTGGCTACGCGCTTTTCACGCCGCACGCCGAATCCCTTCGATGACGTCGAATACGAACTGTCGCGCACGGGCCAGCCCATCCTGAAAGGCGCATCGGCCTGGTTCGAGTGCCACAACCGCAGCCGCTACCCGGAAGGCGACCACGTCATTTTCGTGGGCGAGGTGGAGCAATGCGCGTTCGCCTCGCAGCCGCCGCTAATCTTCCACAACGGCAAGTTCAATACGCCTGCCGCCTGATCAAGCCCAAAAAAAATCCGCCGAGGCGGATTTTTTTGCATTACAGCTTGAAGTTGTAGCCGATGCTGACACTCACCGCCAGCGGGTCCAGGGTGATGCTCTGTGTCTGGCCGGTGGAGAATGTCGCCTTGGTTTTCAGGAACGTCTTGACCACGGCCACGTCGGCAAACCAGCGCTCGTTGATGGCCAGCGTACTGCCGACCACCAGGCTGCCTGCCAGCTTGTTCTTCATGCTGTAGGTGACCGGCTTGCCACCCGGATCCAGCAACGCCGTCAGCTGCCCCGAACCTCTTTCCTTCTGGAAGTAAGCATACGTCAGGCCCGCACCCACGTAAGGACGGATCATCGCATTGGGCTGGAAGAAACGGTACTGAATAAAGGCCGTCGGCGGCAAGGCTTCCGCCGTCCCCAGCTTGCCCGTACCCTTGATGGCGCCATCGCCCACCAGCTCATGCTTGTACGGCACGCCCAGGATCATTTCCGCCGAAACATTATCGGTGAGCATGTAGGCAAACGTCAGGATGGGCTTGGTATCCGACTTGACGTCGGCTTTGGTGCCCGGCAACGCCGGTGCCGACACATCGCCACTATCCACGTGCGGCGTGATCTTGTTCACGCCGGCCTTGACCATCCAGGTACCCGCGCTTTGCGCCGAGGCGCCCGTCGCCACGGCCATCGCGGCAGCCGCAGCCAGCACGCGCACGGCGGTATTCAAACGATTCTTCATCTTGTCTCCTGATTCATTGTGTGCGGAGTGTTCCGCTATCGAGTCTTGCCGAGTCTTGCCGCTATCGGCACCGGCCACGCCTCCGGGGCGCCGCCGGTGCTGCCTTCGTTTACAGCCAGCCGCGCACAACCATTTCCTTGGCCACATAACGGGCCAGCAGCAGGTTGTTGAACGGCGTCGGATGCACATCGTCGGCATAGGCGTAGTGGCTGACATCGCCCGTTTTCAGGTTCGAGCCGTTGCACACCAGCGAGCTGCCCAGGATGTTTTTCGCCGGCGTCAGGTCGCACGCCGTCTCGCTGACATTGGTCAGGCCATATGGACCGGGATTGACGCCCTGGTCATGGCTGACGGCAAACACGTCGACCAGCAAGACCTTCGCGTTGCCGTTCAAGCCGGAGCTCAGCTCACCGTTGAAGGCGCTGACCATGGCGTTGATGAGGGCCTTGGTATTGGCATCCTTGCTCAGGCCCGATGGCGTACCGGCCACGTCCGGCAGGTTGTTGACCACCACATAGTTGGCGCCCTTGGCAATGATCTGGTCCTTGACCAGCGCCACCAGCTCGATGCCGGCCTGTTTCATGGAAGCAATCAGCACAGGTCCTTGCGCCACGGCATAGTCGGCACCGGCCTTGGCACCGGCGGCGTTACCCGTGACGGTCGCATCGGCCTGCGCCTTGGCGGCCAGAGCAGGCGCCAGGGTTGGCGCATTCGTGTTACCGGCGAGAACAGCCGCTTGCACGCCAGCACCGACGATCGTCGTCGACGTGGCGCCAGGCGCGGCGCTGGCCGCTTTGATGGCGGCGCCGATCGACGCTGCTGCCGTAGCCGGATTGGTGGCGCCAGCGGCCAGGGCCATGGTCAGGTTGGTGGCGAAGGCCAGCGCGCCCGCATCGGCGCCGGCCTTGGTGCCGGCCGCCGTCGCGCCAGCTTGCAGGCCGCCCAGCTGGAACAGCACGTCATTGCCGCCGGCCATCACGAAGACGGCTTCCGTACCGCTGAACTTGCCACCGGAGACGGCCAGGTGATTGGCAATCTGCGTGACCACGGGCACGGTCAGTGCGCCCAGCGCGCTGCCCGTCAATTTGTTGTTCGGACCGACCGGATTGGTCACGCGCGAGCCGCCCATGGCATAGCCGAAGCAGCCGGCATGCTTGACGCGCGCAACGGCCAGGCCTTGTGCGGCGTTGCCTTCCAGGCCCGTTTCAGCGGCGCATGGCACTGGCAGGCTGAACTGGGCGGCCAGGTGCTCGGTCCAGTTCTTGCCGGTCAGTTCAGGATTGATGGCGGTGTTGTTGCCATTGATGGTGAATTTGCCGCCGCCTTTCGCCAGCACGGTGCCGACGGCGTACGAACCCACGTCGGACAGGCTGTCGCCGAACGACACCTGCGCCGAGTATTTGGTTTTCAGCGTTTGATCACCGCCGCTGGCGCCGCCGCAACCTGCCAGGACAGCCGCCGCCAACACGGCCAGCGCGAATTTTGTTTGATGCATTTTGTCTCCTCGGGTCTTTTTCTGGTTTCTAAACGAACGGGCGTGCTATTCGCTACCCAACTAATATGCCATCGTTCATGGGGCTTGTATATAAATTATGTTTGAAAAATCAGCCAATTTACAACAACGCCGGCACCCGGTCGCAGTGGAACGGATGCATCGATTATGGGGGAGGAAAGATGTTTCGTGGCAAGCATCTCTATTGCGCCGCATCAAGAAAAAGCCCCTTGCGGGGCTCTTTTCATACGGATAGAAATTGCTGCAAGATACCACTTGAGCCGAACGCGGCACGCCGCAAACGGTCATTGATGCCCAGCCACTGCGGGCCGGTGGGCGGCGCCTCGACGAGAATCAGCTCGGCGCCCACCTGGTCCATCGTGCGCAGCGAGGCGTACAGCGCGTGTGCATAGCTTTCCGGCACGGCGGCCAGGCGCACGCTGGCGCTGGCAGGCGGCATGTCCGAGTAATGGATCAGGGCAACGCGGCGTCCATCGTTGAGCAACCGGTTCAGCGTTTCGCCCAGCGCATCGCTGTGCTGCATCGCAACAGGCGTGTGTGGCGCGTAGTGCGATTCCAGGGTGCCCGATGCGCGCGGCGCGGCGGCGTCGGCCATGGCCGGCGCGCGGCCGATGACGGCGGCAATTTGTTCGCTGCTGATATGACCAGGGCGCAACAACACGGGGCCATGCGTGGCCAGGCGCGACAGGTCGACGATGGTCGATTCGATGCCGACATCGCTCTGTCCGCCATCGAGCACGGCACCCAACAAGCCGCTAGCGAGTTCCGCCGCGAATTCATCGCGCACGTGCTGCGCCGTGGTCGGGCTGACATTGCCGAATTTATTCGCCGACGGCGCCGCCAGCCCGCCCTTGCCGCCCTTGAAGGTGCGTAGCAATTCGATAGCCACCGGGTGCGACGGACAGCGCAAGCCCACCGTATCCTGGCCGCCGGAAACGGCGTCGGGAATATGCGCGGCGCGCTTGACGATCAGGGTCAGCGGACCGGGCCAGAAGGCGGCCACCAACTGTTCCGCCTCGACTGGAATGTCGTCGGACCAGTGCGCCAGGTCGGCGCCGGGCGCCACGTGCACGATCACGGGATGGTCGGATGGACGTCCCTTGGCTTCGTAAATGCGCGCCACGGCGGCCGGGTTTTCCGCATCGGCGCCCAGGCCATACACGGTTTCCGTGGGGAAAGCGACGAGACCGCCCGCTTCCAGCACGGCGGCGGCGGCTTGCAGGTCGTGTGCGGGCACGCTCACGGCGCGATTCCCAGGATCAGGCAAGCATCGTGCAGGCGCTGCTGCGCTTCCGGCAAGGTGGACGCGACCAGGGTCAGGTGGCCCATCTTGCGGCCACGCCGCGGATCATCCTTGCCGTACAGGTGCAGGCAGGCGCCCGGCAGCGCCAGGATGCGGTCCCAGGCCGGTTCGCTGGCGACATCGCCGCCGTCGGCAAACCAGGCGTCGCCGAGGATGTTGAGCATCACGGCCGGCGAATGCTGGCGCACGTCGCCCAGCGGCAAGCGCGCCATGGCCCGTACCTGCTGCGCGAACTGGCTGGTGACGCAGGCATCCATCGTGTAGTGGCCGCTGTTGTGCGGCCGCGGGGCCATTTCATTGACCACCAGGCTGCCGTCTTCCAGCACGAAAAATTCGATGCACAGCACGCCCACGTAGCCGAGTTCGGCGACCATGGCTTGCGCCGCCCGCTGCGCCTTGGCAGCGCTGTCGTCGCAGACGTTCGGCCCCGGCACGGTGGTGGTAAACAGCACGCCGTCGCGGTGCACGTTTTCGGCGATCGGATACACGACCGATTCGCCATCCGCGCCGCGCGCCGTCAGCACCGACACTTCATACGCCAGCGGCAGCATTTTTTCCAGCAGGCAAGTTACTTCGCCCATTTCCGCGAACGCGGCACGCACCTCGTCGCGCGTGCGCACGCGGAACTGGCCCTTGCCGTCATAGCCCATGCGCACGGTTTTCAAGATGCCTGGCAATAAGTCGTCGCCGATGGCGTCGATATCGTCTTGCGTGGCGATCACCATGTGCGGCGCCGGCAGCACGCCCGACTTGGCGGCGCAATCGACAAAGAAACGTTTTTCCGCGATGCGGTCTTGCGCCACCGACACGCCGTGGGCATTGGGCGCCACGAAGACGTGACTGGCCAGGCGCGACAGGCTGCCGGCCGGCACGTTCTCGAATTCCGTGGTGACGGCCAGGCACTGGGCGGCCAGCGCGTCGAGGCCGGCCTCGTCGTCATAGCCGGCGTTGATCAAGCGCTGCGCCACCTGCCCCGCAGGGCAAGTGGCGGCCGGTTCCAGCACAGGTTCAAGAACTGCAACCTGGTAGCCCATGCTCTGGGCGGCCTGGGCAAACATGCGGCCCAGCTGGCCGCCGCCCATCACACCCAGCCATGCCGATGGATGGGCGGCAGGCAGCAATGGGGAAGTCAATTTACTATTCATTATTTTTCAAGCACATTATTCAAGCGGCAAGACCATCGCCTTGGCGGCGGCCGTTTGCGTGGCGCGGAAAGCTTCGAGCTGTTCCGCCAGGGCGTCGTCGTTGGCGGCCAGCATGGCCACCGCCGTCAGCGCCGCATTTGCCGCGCCCGCTTCACCGATGGCGAAGGTGGCCACCGGCACGCCCTTGGGCATTTGCAGGATCGACAGCATGGAGTCTTCGCCACGCAGGTATTTCGATGGCACGGGCACGCCCAGCACGGGCACGATGGTCATCGCCGCCACCATGCCAGGCAGGTGGGCCGCGCCGCCGGCACCGGCGATGATGGCGCGCAAGCCGCGCGCGCGCGCGCTTTTCGCGTACGCATACATTTCGTCCGGCATGCGATGCGCGGAAATGACTTGCGCCTCGAAGGGCACGCCAAACTGTTTCAGGATGGCGACCGCGTTCTGCATCACGTCCCAGTCCGAGGACGAGCCCATGATGACGCCAACCAAAGGCTTGTTTTGCTCTGCCATCTTATGCCTTCAGCTTCTCGCCCGTCAGGCGTTCGATGGCTTCAAAATACTTGGCCTGGGTTTTTTCAATGACGTCGGCCGGCAGTGCAGGCGCTGGTGCGGTCTTGCCCCAGGTCAACGTTTCCAGGTAGTCGCGCACGAATTGCTTGTCGAACGACGGTGGCGAAATGCCTTCCTGGTAGGAATCGGCGGGCCAGAAGCGCGACGAATCGGCCGTCAGCACTTCATCCATCAGGTGCATCACGCCATTGTCGTCCAGGCCGAATTCGAACTTGGTGTCGGCGATGATGATGCCGCGCGTGGCCGCATATTCGGCGGCGGTTTTATACAGTTGAATGGCGACATCGCGCATCTTGGCGGCCAGCTCGGAGCCGATGCGCTGTTCCATTTCAGCAAAGCTGATGTTTTCATCATGCTCGCCCAGTTCGGCCTTGGCCGCCGGCGTAAAAATCGGCTCCGGCAGCTTGGCCGCCTGCTGCAGGCCGGCTGGCAATTCGATGCCGCAGATACTGCCCGACTCCTGGTAATCTTTCCAGCCCGAACCGATGATGTAGCCGCGCACGACCGCCTCGACCATGATCGGTTTCAGGCGCTTGGCCACGACGGCACGACCCCGTACCTGCTCCACTTCATCCGCTGCCACCACGGACTCAGGCGCGACGCCGGTCAGGTGGTTCGGCACGATATGGCCGAGTTTCTCGAACCAGAAGTCGCTCATCTGGTTGAGGACCATGCCCTTGCCGGGGATAGGCTCGTTCATGACGACATCGAAGGCCGACAGGCGGTCCGTCGTGACGATGAGGATCTTGTCGTCGCCAACGGCGTAGTTGTCGCGGACCTTGCCGTGGCCCAGCAGTGGCAGGGAATGGATGGAAGTCTGATAGAGGCTGTTCATAGCGGGGGAATAGTTGGATGAAACGAAACCGGCAGGCAGGGGGCGCCTGCCGGTCGAGAAAATCGGGCACGGAGGATTGCATCCGGCCCGTTCCAGACAGAATTTTACTTCACAATCTGCGACAGCTCGCCGGCCTTGTAGCGCTCGGCCATTTTTTCCAGTGGCATGGCCTTGATTTTCGACGCCTGGCCTTCGCAGCCGAACGCCTGCATGCGCGCGCGCACGATTTGTTCAGCAGCCAGACGGGCTGGCTTCAGGTAGTCGCGCGGGTCGAATTTCGACGGGTTCTCGAACAGGTACTTGCGGATCGCGGCCGTCATCGCCAGGCGGATGTCGGTGTCGATATTGATCTTGCGCACGCCGTGACGGATGCCTTCCTGGATTTCCTCGACTGGCACGCCGTAGGTTTCCTTCATGTCGCCGCCGAATTCACGGATGATGGCCAGCAATTCCTGCGGGACCGACGAGGAGCCGTGCATCACCAGGTGGGTGTTCGGGATGCGCGCGTGGATTTCCTTGATGCGGTCGATGGCCAGGATGTCGCCCGTCGGCTTGCGCGTGAATTTGTAGGCGCCGTGCGAGGTGCCGATGGCGATCGCCAGCGCGTCGCACTGGGTGCGCTGCACGAAATCGGCCGCTTGCGCCACGTCCGTCAGCAGTTGTTCGCGGGTCATGGTGCCGTCGGCGCCGTGGCCGTCTTCCTTGTCGCCCTTCATGGTTTCCAGCGAACCGAGCACGCCCAGTTCCGCTTCCACCGTCACGCCGATGGCGTGCGAGAATTTCACCACTTCACGCGACACTTCCACGTTGTATTCATACGAGGCAACCGACTTGCCGTCCGCTTCCAGCGAACCGTCCATCATCACGGAAGTAAAACCCGAACGGATGGCGGCCATGCAGACGGCCGGCGACTGGCCGTGATCCTGGTGCATGACGACGGGAATGTGCGGATACGCTTCGACGGCCGCGTCGATCAGGTGGCGCAGGAACGCTTCACCGGCGTACTTGCGCGCGCCAGCGGACGCCTGCATGATCACCGGGCTGTTGAGCGCGTCGGCGGCAGCCATGATGGCCTGCACTTGCTCCAGGTTGTTGACGTTGAAAGCAGGAATGCCGTAACCGTTTTCGGCGGCGTGGTCCAGCAGTTGACGCATGGATACGAGAGACATGGTAATACTCCAGATAACAATAGAAACCGTTGCGGCGCTTCGCGGCGGATGACTGACTGCCGCGCCGGCGCCTGCATTCTTTATATCAAATCAGCACGGAGTCAAGATCGCCGACCTTGACGATTTTCAATGCGTTCGTGCCACCCACCTGGCCCATCGGCTCGCCCCAGGTGACGACGATCATGTCGCCCTTCCTGACGATACCCTGTTCCACCAGTAAATCTTCCGCCTGCTTCAGCACTTGCGCGCTGGGGGCGTTCTGCATCAGATGATACGCGCGTACATTGCGGTACAGCGCCGCTTTGCGCAAGGTTGTGACGCTGGGCGTGAGCGCGTAGATCGGCGTGTCGATGCTGTGACGGCTCATCCACAAGGCCGTGGAACCGGACTCCGTCAGCGCCACGATGGCTTTCACGCGCAGGTGATGGGCCGTAAACAGCGCGCCATACGCGATCGACTGGTCGATGCGGGTAAACGTGACGTTGAGGAAATCAGCGTCGAGCTTGTTGTATTCGGACTGCTCCGCTTCGACGCAGATGGCGGCCATCATTTCCACCGTCTCGATCGGGTACTTGCCAGAAGCCGTCTCGGCGGACGTCATGACGGCGTCGGTGCCGTCGAGCACGGCGTTCGCCACGTCCGACACTTCGGCGCGGGTCGGCACGGCGTTGACGATCATCGATTCCATCATCTGCGTGGCCGTGATGGCCAGTTTATTTGACGCGCGCGCCATCTTGATCATGCGCTTTTGCAGGGCCGGCACGGCCGCGTTGCCCACTTCCACGGCCAGGTCGCCGCGCGCCACCATGATGCCGTCCGACGCATCGAGAATCTCTTGCAAGGCCGGAATGGCTTCCGCGCGCTCGATCTTGGCGATCATCATCGGCTTGTGGTGATACGGTTCGCCGGCGATATTGGCCAGCTGGCGCGCCATTTCCATGTCGGTCGCGCATTTCGGGAAGGAAATGGCCAGATAGTCGGCCTGGAAACTCATGGCCGTCTTGATGTCTTCCATATCTTTCGCCGTCAAAGCCGGCGCGGACAGGCCGCCGCCCTGGCGGTTGATGCCCTTGTTGTTCGACAGCTCGCCGCCGATCTTGACGGTGGTATGGATTTCGCTGCCGTGGATGCGCTCGACGATCAGCACGATCAGGCCGTCATTGAGCAGCAGCACGTCGTGCTTGTGCAGGTCGCGCGGCAGGGCCTTGTAGTCGAGGCCGACACGTTCCTGATTGCCCAGTTCGCCGTTCTCGCCCCACTTGGCGTCGAGGATGAACTTGTCGCCCGCTTCGAGCTGGATGCGCGCATTTTCAAACTTGCCGACGCGAATCTTCGGCCCCTGCATGTCGGCCATGATGGCCACTTCGCGGCCGCATTCGAGCGCCGCCAGGCGCACCAGCGCCGCGCGGTCGATATGGTCCTGCGCCTTGCCGTGGGAAAAATTCAAGCGCACCACGTCGACGCCCGCCCGTATCATCTTGACCAGGATATCGAAGTCGGTAGAGGCGGGGCCGATTGTTGCTACGATTTTTGTACCACGTGGCATAGGATTCCTTGTGCGCGAGCGAAGGTGAGCAAGACCTGGCGGCTGAACCGCCCGGCAAGGTAAAAGCGCAGCGGTCAGGCTGCGCTTGGTACTGAACTGCTAACTGCCGCGCCTCAGGCGGCGCGCTGCATGAGGATTTCGACGGCTGGCAAAGTCTTGCCTTCCAGGAACTCCAGGAAGGCGCCGCCGCCCGTCGAGATATAGCTGATTTTATCGGTAATGTCGTATTTTGCAATCGCCGCCAGGGTGTCGCCACCGCCGGCAATGGAGAATGCTTTCGATGCGGCAATGGCCAGCGCCAATGTCTTGGTGCCGTTGCCGAACTGGTCGAATTCGAACACGCCGACCGGGCCGTTCCAGACGATGGTGCCGGCGGCGCCGATCTGCTGCGCCAGCAGGGCCGCTGTTTTCGGGCCGATATCGAGGATCATGTCGTCGTCCGCCACGTCGGCCACATCCTTGACGGTGGCGGCTGCCGTTGGCGAGAATTCCTTGGCGCACACAACATCGACGGGAATCGGCACTTGCGCGCCGCGCTTGGCCATGATCTCGATGATGGCCTTGGCTTCATCGACGAGTTCGGCTTCCACCAGCGACTTGCCGACGTTCAAGCCGACGGCCTTCATGAAGGTGTTGGCGATGCCGCCGCCGACGATCAGGTTATCGACCTTGTCGGACAGGGCTTTCAAGATGGTCAGCTTGCTCGATACTTTCGAGCCGGCAACGATAGCCAGCAAGGGACGGGCCGGCGCGTGCAAGGCTTTGCCCAGCGCATCGAGTTCGGCGGCCAGCAGCGGACCGGCGCAGGCGACGGGCGCGAACTTGGCGATGCCGTGGGTGGATGCTTCGGCGCGGTGGGCCGTGCCGAACGCGTCATTGACGTAGATATCGCACAGCTTGGCCATTTTTTGCGCCAGCTCATCGCTGTTTTTCTTTTCGCCCTTGTTCACGCGCACGTTTTCCAGCAAGACCACTTGACCGGCGGCCAGCGATTCCAGGCCGGCGCCATCGATCCAATCTTGTTTCAATGCAACTTCCTGGCCCAGCAGCTGGGACAGGCGGGCAGCCACGGGCGCCAGGCTGTCGGCCGGCTTGAACTCGCCTTCCGTCGGACGGCCCAGGTGCGACGTCACCATGACGGCGGCGCCAGCGTCGAGGGCGGCGCGGATGGCCGGCACCGAGGCGCGGATACGCGTGTCTTCGGTAATCTTGCCACTGTCATCTTGCGGGACATTCAGGTCGGCGCGGATAAACACGCGCTTGCCTTGCAGTGCATTTTGGTCGATCAAATCTTGCAGACGGATGAAGTTGAGAACAGCTGACATGGCGATCCAGATGACGAGTGGAAGGAAGTGCGCTATTTTACCGCAATGACCAGACCAAATCGCCGATTTGTCCTGCTTTACTGAAAAACGTGCAACAGTCGCAAGCCCGTGAAAACCAGCATGCCAAATACAATGGTTTGCAACATATTACGGCGAATCACGAAAAAGATCGTGGCGGCAATACCCGACAAGAGTTTCAAGTTAGATAATTCGAAGTGCACCTGCTGCCCTTCCAGCAGCATGTCGGGCGCAATGATGGCCGCCAGCGCGCATGCCGGCGCATAGCGCAGCATCTCGCCGACCCGCCGGGGAATCGTGATGTGGTGGCCGATCAGCCAGAAGGTGCTGCGCGTGGCGGCCGTGGCCACCGCCAGCACGGCGATGGCAATCCACACATCAAGGCGGCCCCAATCGATACTCTCAAACATGGCGTTTTGTCCACTTTTCCGTCAATTCTTCCACCGCCATGGCGCTGAGCATGCCCACCAGCACGGCCACCAGCAAGCCCAGTTTATAGGGCAAGCCATACGCCAGCACGGCCACCGTGCCCGCCACCAGCACGCCGCACAGGGCGGCGCGGCTGAGGATCAGCGGTATCGTCACGCACAGGATCGCCAACGTGCCGGCAAAACCCAGCCCCCACTCGGCCGGCACGACGGCGCCCAGCACGATGCCGATGAAGGAACCGATTTGCCAGGCCAGCCAGTTGGGGTAGATCAGGCCCTTGAGGAAGGGCAGCTTGGCCGGGTCCGGCGTTTCGTCCGGGTAGCGCTGCAGGAACAGGCCCACGGTGATGTCGCCTGAAACATAGCCGAGCGCAAAGCGCTGGCGCCATGGCAGGTGGGCAAAGTGCGGCGCCAGCAGCACGGAAAAGATGACGAAACGCAAATTGACGACGAGGGCCGTGGCGAAGATCACCCACACGGGCGCGTGCGCGGCCAGCAAGGGCAAGGCGGCCAGCTGGGCCGAGCCGGCAAAGACCAGCAAGGTCATGGCCCCGGCCTGCGTCACCGTCAGGCCGCTTTTGACCATGGCCACGCCCACTACCATGCCCCAGGCGGCAATGCCCAGCAGGCTGGGCGCGCCCAGCTTCAGGCCGGCACGCCAGGCGTCTTTCAGCACGCCATCGTCCGGCGCGGCCACCACGGCGTTCACGCGGCGCTCCAGCGGACGGACTGTGGTAACTGCACAACAATGGTGCGCGCGAGGCGGACGGGGCGAAGTGGACGCAACGGTGATACCGGCAAGGCAAATCCAGTCAGTGTGGCGCTGCAAGTGCCCTGTTTCCGCAAAAAACCGCGCCGCAGCCGAAGATGATCAAGACGCCATTTTAGCGACGATTTTTGCTGGCTGCCTGAATCCGTTAAAATCGTGCTTTTGGCAGCAGCCGACTTCCTTCCATACAGCCTCACGGAGCATGACAAGATGACAAAATCCACCCAGCCAGCGGTCGAACTCGACGGTAAAGACTTGCCAGCCCACTGCCCTAACCCGGCCATGCCGCTGTGGTCGTCGCATCCGCGCGTGTTCCTGGAATTTAACAAGGACGGCATCGCCAAGTGCCCTTACTGCGGCACCGCCTACACCCTGAAGGAAGGCGCCAGCGCCGGCCACCATTAAACTGCCCAGCGGCGCGCCACCAGCGCGCCGTTTTTATTTGCACAATATTATTTGTACCGGTCCAGCACGGAGTCGTCATGAAACGTCTGAAGGAACTCAATGGCAGCGCCGCCGAAGTCGAAGCGGCGTTCTACGATGCATTGCACCGCGCCGACCTCGAAGCGCTGATGGCGCTGTGGGCGGACGATGAAGAGATCGTCTGCATCCACCCGGGCGGCGCGCGCCTGATCGGCCACGCCGCCATCCGCGCCTCGTGGGAAACCATCCTGGCGGGCGGCGGCCTGCATATCGTGCCGGCGCAGCTGCATGAAACACACAATCTGATGAGTTCCGTGCACACGGTCATCGAAGGCGTCACCAGCGAGGATGGCGCGCCGGCGCACCTGCTGGCGACGAATGTATACGTGAAGACGCCGCGCGGCTGGCGCATCGTGCTGCACCACGCCTCGATCGCCCCGGGCGGCGCACCGGCCGACACGACGGGGACGCAGATCCTGCACTGATGCCTTTGCCTCATATCAACAACGCGCCCTATGCCGCCCCGCTGTGGCTGCCTGGCGGCCACCTGCAGACGATTTATCCGGCCATGTGCCTGAACAAGCCGGCCGTGGCCTTCCGCCGTGAACGCTGGCAGGCGCCCGATGGCGACTTCGTCGACGTCGACCTGGTCGACGGCCAGCCGGGCCAGCCCTTCGTGGTGCTGTTCCACGGCCTGGAAGGGTCGTCGAACAGCCATTACGCGCGCGCCATGATGGCCGAGGTGGCGGCGCGCGGCTGGTCCGGCGCCGTGCCGCATTTTCGCGGCTGTTCAGGCGAAGCCAACCTGGCGCCGCGTTTTTACCATTCGGGCGACGCGCAGGAAGTGGACTGGGTCTTGCGCCAGTTGCGCCCGCGCGCCACGGGCAAGTTTTATGCAGCCGGCGTGTCGCTGGGCGGCAACGCCCTGCTGTGCTGGCTGGGCCAGTCGCAGCACCAGGCGGAGATCGTCGATGCCGCCGCCGCCGTGTCGGCGCCGCTGGACCTGGCGCAAGGGGGCAAGGCCCTGTCCACGGGCGCCAACCGGCTCTACACGCGCATGTTCCTGAATACCCTGAAACCGAAATGCCTGGCCAAGCTGGAGCAATTCCCCGGCCTGTTCGCGCGCGACGCCATGCTGGCCGCGCGCGACTTGCACGCCTTCGACAATGTCGTCACGGCACCTCTGCACGGCTACCGCGACGCCGACGATTACTGGCACCGCGCCAGCGCCAAGCACGTGTTGCACGACATCACCGTGCCCACCCTGGTACTGAATGCCCAAAACGATCCCTTCCTGCCCGGGCGCTTCCTGCCGCGCAGCGCCGCGCCGAACGTCACGCTCGAGTATCCGCGCCACGGCGGGCATGTCGGCTTTGCGGCCGGCGCCTTGCCAGGCAGCCTGGATTGGCTGCCGCAGCGCCTGCTTTCCCACTTTGAACACGGCAGCGTAGCGCCGTCCGCGCCGCAAAGCTGTCACGCTGGCGCTGCCCCCACTTACCCGGAAAATGTCTTACATGGATGATCTCGTCAAGCAAGCCCTGGCCAAATGGCCAAACGTCCCCCACTGCTACGGCTGGCTGGGCCTCGATGCGCGCGGCCACTGGCGCATGCGCGACCTGCAGGCGCAGCAACAGCAACTGCCGGGCGAGAAGATCGTCCATGCGGCCCTGCTGGGCTTTATCAACCGCAATTATGCGCAGGATGAACGGGGCTGCTGGTTTTTCCAGAACGGCCCGCAGCGCGTGTATGTGAACCTGGAAGCGACGCCGTACATCGCCCGCAGCGACCCGCAGCATGGTTTTGTCTTGCAGACGGGAGCGCCGCTGGAACAGTTTGAACAAGTCTACTGGTGCGACGACGGCACGCTGATCTTGCGCCACGCCGATATCGTGGCGCAGGTGGATGACCGCGACCTGTCGCAGGTGCTCGATGCGCTGCATGTCGATGGCCAGCCGGCCAGCAACGACGCCTTGCTGGACTGGCTGGAATGGCACCAGGGCAGCTTGACCCTATTGCACGCGGGCAAGCACATTGCCGTGCAGCCGCTGGACTATGACGCGGCGCCGTCCTTGTTCGACTTCGTGCAGCGGCCGCAAGCCGACACGGACGAGGACGAGGACTAGGACTTCTGGTCCTTCAGCTGCTCGCGGCGTTTTTCCTGCAATTCCCGCTCGCGCGCATCGATCACGGCCTGGTCGTAAAAGGTGGCGTCCGTCGATTTGCGGGCGATCGTCAGCTGGTCCAGCGCGGCCATCGTGGCACCCTGCAGCACGTAGGATTCGGCCAGGGCCATGTGCTGCAAGGTCATCTTGCCCTGTTCAGCATACGCTTTGGCCAGCAAGTCATACAGTTCCGGCTCTTCCTTGTACAGCTGCACCTGGTCGCGCAAATACAGGGTGGCCTGCTCCTGCTTGCCGGCCGCCATCAGCGCTTCCGCATACTGGCGGGCAATCCCGCGCGACAGGGGGAATTGCATGCGCGCAGCGTCCGCCGCCTTGAGGGCCTGCTGTGCCACTTCCTTCTTTTGCGCCGGCATCAAGAGCACTTCCAGCGCCATCGCCGCCAGCAGGGAATTCGGGCCTTGCGTGCCGCCCGAGGTAAACACATTCGGCCCGGCCGGCTGGTGCAGCGCCGCATTGGCCGCATCGAGTTCCGCCTGCGCCTCGGCGGGCTTGGCCTGCTTGACGGCCACATACGACAGGCCGTAATGGGCGGCCGTTACCTGGAAGCGGCTTTGCTGCTCCAGCTGTGTCTTGAAAACCGCCTTGGCATTGAGCAAACCCTGCACGCTTTCATCCTGCAGCACGCGGGCGCGCGCGCGTGCCAAATGGAAATTCAGGCTGTCCGGGCGCTGTTTATACGGCTGTTCGCGGATGCGCGCCTGGATATCGGCGATGCGCTCCGTCGTCAGCGGATGGGTTTGCAGGTAAGCGGGCACCAGGTCGCTGTACGAGCGGCTGGCCGCCTGCATGCGGCCAAAGAAGGCCACCATGCCGGTGGTGTCGAAACCGGCTTCGCCCATGATCTGGAAGCCGATGCGGTCCGCCTCGCGCTCGGCATCGCGGCCAAAATTGAGCTGGCGCTGGATGGCCAGGCCCTGGCCGGCGGCAAACACGCCCATGGCCACGTCGCCGCCGGCGCGCGACGCCAGCGCCGCCAGCAGCATGGCGGCCAGCGGCATCAGCGCATCCTGGCGCTGCTGGCCCAGCATGCGGGCGATATGCCGCTGCGCCACGTGGCCGATCTCGTGCGACAGCACGGAAGCGAGTTCCGCCTCCGTTTGCGCAGCCAACAGCAAGGCCGAGTGCACGCCGATGAAGCCGCCCGGCAAGGCGAACGCGTTCAACTGGGGATCGCGCACGGCAAAAAAGAAATAATCGTAGTTCGTTTCGCCGCGCACGCTGGGCCGCGCCGCCACCAGGGCGTTGCCGAAGGTATTCAGGTATTCCAGCAGGGGCGCGTCATCGAGGTAGTCGCGGTCGCCGCGCACGCCGCGCATGATTTCCTCGCCGATCTTGCGTTCCATCGCCGGCGACAGGTCTTCGCGCGAGGTATCGCCCAGGTTCGGCAGGTTGGGCGCAGGCGGCACGGCCAGCTGCGTCCAGGTGCTGGCCGGCTTGGCGGGTGCGGCGGGTTCCGAGCTGAAGGTTGGCTTTGGCGCGGCTAGCGCCGGTGAGGTTTGCGCCAGCGCGGCGTGCGCCAGCAAAAATGGCGAAGCGAGCCACAATGCGGCCAGCACGGGCGCGCGCCATGCCGGGCGCGGCATGGCCGCAACGGCGTGGTGGAGCACGGTGTGGAGGGGAGTTTTTGAATTCACGGGTGCTATCATACCTTGTTAGCGGCGCCCTTTCCCACGCGACAGGCAGGCGATATGCTTGTTGCATGCCTTGCCGCGCAAGTGTGCCGCGCCCACCATATTGACCTCATTTGACGCCATGACAACAGCAGACAAGCACGCCCCCGCCGGAGAACTGACCCATTTCGATGCCACGGGCCAAGCCCATATGGTCGACGTCGGCGGCAAGGAAGACACGCGCCGCAGCGCCGTGGCCGCCGGCACCATCCGCATGCAGCCCGCCACCCTGGCCCTGATCATTGCCGGCACCGCCAAGAAGGGCGACGTGCTGGGCATCGCCCGCATCGCCGCCATCATGGGCGCCAAGCGCACCAGCGATTTGATTCCCCTGTGCCACCCGCTGGCATTGACGCGCGTCACGGTCGATTTTGAGGTCGATGCGGCAGCCAACAGCGTGCACTGCCGCGCCCAGGTCGACACCACCGGCAAGACGGGCGTGGAAATGGAGGCGCTGACGTCAGTGCAGATCGGCCTGCTGACGATCTACGACATGTGCAAGGCCGTCGACCGCGGCATGGTCATGACGAATGTGCGCGTGCTGGAAAAGCATGGCGGCAAGTCGGGCGACTGGCACGCCCAGGTGTAAGGCCGCGCTGTACTATGCGGCCTGGCGCGTGCGCTGCCCCTGGACGCGGCGCAAGTCGCACAGCAGCCACACGCCGCTGGCCAGGCACAGCACGATAATGGCCACGGACAGGGGCAGGTGGAACTGTTCCAGCCCCGCCAGCGCGAAGCCGGCGTGGATCAGGCAGGTGCCCGCGCCCAGCGCGGCGCAGATGCCCGCATACAGTTTCGCCTGCGCGGTGGCCAGCAGCACGTGCCGGTAGCCCACCAGCACCACGGCAATCGCCGCCAGGTTAAACACCAGGAAACCCTGGATGCCGCCCGGCACATGAAACATTTCCCATTCACGCCAGTAGGCGGCATCGACCTGATGCAGGATCAGGCACAACATGGTCCAGAAGTAGCTGCGCGTCATGATATTTACATTCGTCAATATTGACGCAATTGTAAAGCGGGAAACACCCGGCGGCGCCAGCCCACGCATTTTTTTCCTGCCAAACCGCATTTTATTGATGTAAATGCTTTTTCATCAAGAATTCATGCATACTGCTATTCGACAACATTACGATGAGCATCGCATGACAAGCAACATACCCGCCGCGGAAAGCAAGCTCCAGGACTTCGAGTTCGAGGCCATGAATCTGCAGGTGGGTGGGCGCATCCAGTTCATCACGCACCGCACCATCAAGCCCATCCAGCATTTCTCGACCCTGATCGGCTATGTGAAGGATGAGTACCTGATCGTCAAGATTCCCATGGAAAACGGCGGCGCCATCATGCTCAACGAAGGCGACAAGCTGACCATCCGCGTGTTTTCCGGCGTCACCGTGTGCGCGTTTTCCTGCAGCGTGCTGCGCATCTTTGGCCGCCCGCTCAACTATGTACACCTGAGCTTTCCCGACGCCATCCAGGGCACCAGCTTGCGCACGGCCATGCGCGTGAAAGTCGAGATTCCCGCCCAGCTCAGCTACCGCGAAGTGGCGGCTGTGCCCGTGTTCATCGTCAACCTCAGCGTGTCGGGTGCGCTGATCGAATCACCCAGCATGCTCACGCCAGACGACGCCGGCGTCATGCTCAGCTTTACCTTGCTGGTGCAGCCGAACAAGCACCAGATGCGCGTCAATACGCGCGCGCGCATCCAGAACGTCAGCGTGGGCAAGCCCTCGAATGGCCATGCGGCGGACGTGGCGGAAATTCATACGTACGGCGTGCAATTCATCGACCTGGAACCGACCCACTACACCTTGCTGCAAAACCTCACGTATGAAGCGCTGATCGCCGACCGGCAAAAGATCGTCTGAGGCCGCTGCGCCGCTGCCGCGGCCACCGCGTCACAGCCTCACTGCGTCGCCGCCGGCGCGGGCGGATTGTTCTTCAGGATGGCCGCGATGGCAGCCGTATTCGTCACGGTGGTGCTGTTTAGCCAGCTCAGGCTGCTGGTGCCCGGCTGCAGGGTCATGGTCACGAGCTTGCCGCCCATGCCGGCGCCCAGATCCTCTGCCAAAGTCAGCTCGATATTGCCGGTGGTGACCTTGCCGCTGGCCACTTCGCGCGTTGGAGTAAAGGCGGGGATGGGGCCAGCGACGTTCTGCGCCGGCGTGCTGCAAACGCCCGCCTCGCCGGCATTTTCCTGCACGCACAGGGCCACCGCCGTTTTCAGCGGCGCGGCCGCCGCCAGCACGTTGCTGACCTTGGCCCGCATCGTGTAGTCGCCGTACTGGGGAATGGCCACGGCCGCCAGGATGCCGGCGATGGCCACCACGATCATCAGTTCTATCAAGGTAAATCCGCTCTGCGCGCGCATCGTTGCCTCCCAGGCTGCATATGGTCACGCCATGCACGGTGCAAGCGCCATGCCAGCAGTGCGCACGGGCGAAGCGGGATCGGGCGGCAAGAAAAACGACGCATTTGGGCGCAAGCGGGCAATTCCCGTCGGCCGCTGCCGTGGCGCGTCCTTGCCGCAGGCAAAAAAAAAGGAGCCGAAGCTCCTTTTTTTATTGCATCAAGACCAGGCTGGAATTACAGCATGGCTTTCAGCAGACGCGCCATTTCCGACGGGTTTTTGGTCACGGTGATGCCGCAAGCTTCCATGATTTCCAGCTTGGCTTGTGCCGTATCGGCACCGCCCGAGATCAGCGCGCCGGCGTGGCCCATGCGCTTGCCTGGAGGAGCGGTCACGCCAGCGATGAAGCCGACGACCGGTTTTTTCATGTTGTCTTTGATCCAATAAGCCGCGTTGGCTTCGTCAGGACCGCCGATTTCGCCGATCATGATGACCGCGTCGGTATCTGGATCATCATTGAACATCTTCATGATGTCGATGTGCTTCAGACCGTTGATCGGGTCGCCGCCGATGCCGACTGCCGACGATTGGCCCAGGCCCAGTGCGGTCAGCTGACCAACTGCTTCATAGGTCAGGGTGCCCGAACGCGATACCACGCCGATACGGCCCTTCTTGTGGATGTGGCCTGGCATGATGCCGATCTTGATTTCGTCTGGCGTGATCAGGCCTGGGCAGTTAGGGCCCAGCAGCAAGGTTTTGCTGTTGGCTTTAGCCATGCGGTCTTTCAGGGCCATCATGTCACGCACAGGAATGCCTTCGGTAATGCAAATGGCCAGATCCATTTCAGCTTCGACAGCTTCCCAGATCGCAGCTGCCGCGCCTGCTGGCGGCACGTAGATCACGGAAACGTTGGCGCCGGTTTCTTTTTTCGCTTCGGTCACGTTAGCGAAAATAGGAATGCCTTCGAAATCTTCGCCGGCTTTCTTCGGGTTCACGCCTGCCACGAAGGCAGCTTTGCCGTTCGCGTAGTCGCGGCAACCGCGGGTGTGGAACTGACCGGTCTTGCCGGTGATCCCTTGGGTAACGACTTTGGTATCTTTATTGATCAGAATGGACATGTTGATTCCTTAATTAAGCTTGACCGGCAGCAGCGGCAACGACGCTCTTGGCTGCATCTTCCATGGTGTCGGCTGCGATGATAGGCAGACCGGAATCGGCCAGCATCTTTTTGCCCAGATCTTCGTTGGTGCCCTTCATGCGCACCACCAGCGGCACGTTCAGCGAAACGGCTTTCACTGCGGCGATGACGCCTTCAGCGATCACGTCGCAACGCATGATGCCGCCGAAAATGTTCACCAGGATAGCTTTCAGGCCTGGATTTTTCAGCATGATCTTGAACGCTTCGGTCACTTTTTCTGCCGTGGCGCCGCCGCCGACGTCCAGGAAGTTGGCTGGCTCGCCGCCGAACAGTTTAATCGTGTCCATGGTCGCCATGGCCAGGCCGGCGCCGTTTACCAGGCAACCGATGTTGCCGTCGAGCGAGATGTAGGCCAGGTCGAATTTCGACGCTTCGATTTCCGCTGGATCTTCTTCGTCCAGATCGCGCAGGGCGACGATTTCCGGATGGCGGAACAGGGCGTTCGGGTCAAAGTTGAACTTCGCGTCCAGGGCGATGACCTTGCCGCTGCCGGTGACGATCAGCGGGTTGATCTCGGCCAGCGAGCAGTCGGTTTCCCAGTAGGCTTTGTACAGGCCTTGCAGGTTGACGCGGGCGTCGGCGATCGAACCGGCAGGCACGCCGATTTTCGCGGCGATGTCGTCTGCCTGGGCATCGGTCAGGCCGGTGCCTGGATCGATGGTGACGTGGTGGATTTTCTCAGGGTGGCTCTCGGCCACTTCTTCGATGTCCATGCCGCCTTCGGACGACGCCATCAGGACGATTTTCTGGGTGACGCGGTCGGTGACCAGCGAAACGTACAGTTCTTGCTTGATGTCGGCGCCTTCTTCCACCAGCAGGCGGTTGACTTTCTGGCCTTCGGCGCTGGTCTGGTGCGTGATCAGCTGCATGCCCATGATCTGGTCAGCGTATTCCTTGACCTGTTCGATCGATTTTGCCACTTTCACGCCGCCGCCCTTGCCGCGGCCACCTGCGTGGATCTGCGCCTTGACAACCCATACCGGGCCGCCCAGGGTTTCCGCAGCCTTGACGGCTTCTTCAACGGACATGCACGGAATACCGCGTGGTACCGTCACTCCGTGCTGCCGGAGGATTTCTTTGGCTTGATACTCATGGATTTTCATGCTGGCTTCCCTTCTGATACTGATTTGTAAAAATACGGTTAGTGGTGCAAAAAAAACAGGAAAAACGGGAAAAACAGCGCCGGGGTCACGCTTTGGCTACCCAGCGCGGGTAATACTGTGCCACCGCCCCGCCATCGGTGCGCAGGGCGTGGCATCTGTCGAGTTGAAACGGCTTTTCATGCGGCAAATCAGCATTCTCACCGTCGCGGGTCGACCAGACATCGCCGGCAAATGCCTGAACCGTCGCAGTCGGCAAGACTTGCGCCAGTTCCGTCAAATGGGTACAGCCGGCGATTCCCGCCAGGCGCTGTTTCAAGTCGCGGCGGAAATTCTTCAATAAATTCAGACCGATCAGCGCCCTGTAGGCGGGGCCGATGGTATCGCAAAAACCGGGATACGGTACGGCCTCGGAGGCGGCTTCAGCCTCGACGATGGTCAGTTCGCGATCGACGGTAATGCGTAAATGGAGGTCATGCAGGGGGGTGCCGGCGGGACGGGGGCCGGAGGCCAGGGTCGCGTCATAGCTTTTGATATCGGTGATACGGGCGTCAATATCCCACAGGCCGTCGTCGCGCACATACGCTTGGACGTCGATAACGCGGGAGTGCCGTAGGGCGCGCCGGGATACGGGAGTTGACAGGGGCATAAGACCGATGCCGCTTGCGCGGCCATAATTTAGTAAGCAGCCATGTGCATAAAGCACGCCGTTCGCAGCTTCTACGAACAGCAACCGCACCTGCGGCGCCGCAAAAACCCTAAAAGTGTAGCACACAGGGCGCTAGTTGCGCCGCAACATAATTTTTTATTGGTCTTGCCGCCCGCCTGAAATTATTGATGAAAATCGCAAAACAAATGACCGCCATTCACGATTCAAATAACTAATTACAGGCATGCAGGCCTTGCCTGCCTGCCCGCCGCCCCGCCTCAGTCGGCCACGCCCAGGGCGCGCAGAACCGGCAAGGTGCGCGTGGCAAAATACTCGGCGTGCGCCAGTAGCTCGGCCAGGTTTTCCTCTTCCGTCAGCAAGGGCTGTCCATCCCTGGTCAGCAACTGGTTCAGGCGCAGCAGCACGGGCCACGTCGCGCGCACGCAGTCCTGCGGCGTTGCAGCACCTTGCAGCTGCGCCCACAGGAATAGCTGTTGTAAATGCGATACAACCACGCCGCCCCCCGTCAGGGGACTGGCGAGGATATGCAGATCCGTGCGCTCCAGCGCCAGCGTCAGCAGGTGCGCATTCAGGCGCGCCGTCTGCGGCCGCGCCACGGCGATGCCGGCCTCGTCCTGGACGGCCAGCACGCTGCCCTTGCTGACGAGAATCAGCACGATTTGCAGCAAGGCGGCCAGGCCGGCGTCGCTGCCCGCCAGTTGCAGTTGCTGCTCCAGTTCGCCTATTGTGTAGACGCGGTGGTCCGCCATGGCATCGAGCACGGGCGCATACACGCGCTCGTCCATATCGGCGTCGCCCAGCACGCCATGCACGCTCAGCACCACTTCGTCGCGCGGCACGGCCAGCATCACGCGCACGGCCCGCAAGGCGCTCGCCTGGGCGAGCGGCGTCAGCCGGCGCGCGCCCTTGACCCAGTAATCCTTGCGGAACTGCTCGTTGACG
The DNA here is from genome assembly GCF_051380655.1 of Janthinobacterium amylolyticum. NCBI lineage: Bacteria > Pseudomonadati > Pseudomonadota > Betaproteobacteria > Burkholderiales > Oxalobacteraceae > Janthinobacterium > Janthinobacterium amylolyticum. The sequence goes on along the minus strand of NZ_JBNYXL010000002.1, from coordinate 26,567 downwards.
AGGAAGGCGCGCGTCGTTTCGCGGAAGGTGGGATCGGGAATCTCGGCGAGGAATTGCTGGTGCTCGGCCGTCAGGTTCAGCATGTCGACCAGCGCCGTGTAATTGGCGGACGCGGCAAACTCCAGCTTGGCCTCGCCCAACATGGCGGCCAGGCGCGAAAAGGCCATCGGCTGCCAATCCGCATTGAAGTATTCGTGCGCCACATAATTGCGGTCCAGCGCCTTGAGTTTCTCGAAGCGGTCCGCCAGCAGGGGATAGGCTTCCAGGTAGCGCGGTTGCGTGGCGATCATCCGGTCGACGAAATCGATGGCGCCGTCGACTCTGGCCAGCACGCCCACGCCCGGCGCGCTCATGACGCGGCTATGTTCGGCCAGCAAGTCGCGCATCGGCATCATGGCGCTCCAGCCTGGCTGCGTGTTATAGCTGATGTAGGCGACGCCGCCCACTTTCAGCTTGCGCTGCAGGAACGCGACGATCAGTGCGCGGTTTTCCGCCGAGACCCAGCTCCAGATCCCGTGCAGGCAGATATAGTCGAAATCAGGCAAGTCGTCGCGGCGGCAAAACTGCGCGAACGATTCATCCGTGAACTGCGCGCCGGCGCCGGACGCGCTGGCCAGTTCCTGCGCAAAAGCGGCCTGGGACGGGTTGAAATCATTGCCATGCCAGCGCGTGGCCGATGCCGCCGCATGGATGTTGGCGCTGACGCCCTGGCCAAAACCCAGCTCGCACGCCGTGCCGCTGGCCGGCAAGGCCAGGCCGGCGGCCAGCAGGGGCAGCCGCAGGCGCAAGGGGTTCAATTCTTCGTAATAGCCATAGGTATAGGCGATTTCGGCCATATAGCCGGCATTCCAGTTGCTCATCTCGCGTCCTGTCACGGTCAGTGGCGCTGCGCGCAGCGCACAGCATTCGAGCGCCAGCATACCCGATCGCACGGCGGCGTCATACGGGAAACAGAGCGCGTTTGAAAGCCCAGTTCGTGGCAGGCCGCCAGGCGTGGCATGGGCAAGGCGACACAGGGGCCGAGCCGGGCCGAGGCGAGGCGGGCTGGGCTGGGCTGGCGGAACGCCAGGCACCGTGACCATGGCGCCATGGTGGCGGTGGCGGTGGCGGTGGCCGCCGCAGCCTGCCTTATTCCTCGTCCGGGTCCAGCCCCTTGAGGGCCACCTGCACGGCGCGCTGGGAAAAGCCGCGCTGCATCAGGAAGCGCATCTGCTTGTTGCGCTGCTCTGCATCCTGTGCCACTTGCCCGAACTTGCGGCGCCAGACTTCGCAGGCGCGTGCCGTTTCCCCTTCCGCCAGGCCCGCCTTGAGTTCCTGCAGCGCTTCGCCGCCAATGCCATGGCTTTGCAGTTCGGCCATGATGCGGCTATTGCCAAAGCGGGCCGAGCGGCGGTGGATCAGCGATTCGGAAAAGCGCTCCTGCGACAGCCAGTTGGCTTTCTCCAGGCTGTCGAGCAAGGCTTCCACATCGTCGCCCTCCTGCGCGTGCCGCTGCAGCTTGCGGCGCAATTCCATGCGGCTGTGTTCACGCATCGACAAAAAACGTAGCGCCCTGCCCTTCAGGCTTAGTTGTACTGCGGCCATACCCCCACCTTGTCTTTCATTTCACGCTCACTCCAAAATCACACCACCCAAACACAATCGCCGCCCGGCGCAGCAGCGCGGGACGGCGATCATGGTCATACCTTGCGGCAAGCCATGCGTAGGATTAGGCCCCTTGGGCCGTAATCCGACAACATTGTTGACGTCTGTGGTGTTGTCGGATTACGCGCGGCTTTGCCGCGCTAATCCGAGTTACTCTGGCTTGGCTTCCGCAGCCTTGGCAGCCTTGTCGGCGGCTTTATCGGCTTTTTCCGGCTTTTCAGCAGCCAGCGGCGGCAGTTCACGCACGCCCAGCGAGGCGCGGACCTTGTTTTCGATCTCGCGCGCCAGCGCCGGACGCTCTTGCAGGAAGGCGCGGGCATTGTCCTTGCCCTGGCCGATGCGTTCGCCGTTGTAGCTGTACCACGAACCGGATTTCTCCACGATCTTGGCATCCGAGCCCAGGTCCAGGATTTCGCCTTCGCGCGAGGTGCCGGCACCGTACAGGATGTCGAAGTGCGCTTCCTTGAATGGCGGCGCAATCTTGTTCTTGACGACCTTGACCTTGGTTTCGTTGCCGATCACTTCGTCGCCCGACTTGATCGAGCCGGTGCGGCGGATATCCAGGCGCACGGAAGCGTAGAATTTCAGCGCGTTACCACCGGTGGTGGTTTCCGGGCTGCCGAACATCACGCCGATCTTCATGCGGATCTGGTTGATGAAGATGACCAGGGTATTCGTGCGGTTGATGGAGCCGGTCAGCTTGCGCAGGGCTTGCGACATCAGACGCGCTTGCAGGCCTGGCAGGGAATCGCCCATGTCGCCTTCGATCTCGGCACGTGGCGTCAGTGCAGCCACGGAGTCAATGACGACCAGGTCGACGCTGCCCGAACGCACGAGGGCGTCGCAAATTTCCAGCGCCTGCTCGCCCGTATCCGGTTGCGAGATCAGCAGTTCATGCAGGTTCACACCCAGCTTTTGCGCATAGCCGACGTCGAGCGCGTGCTCGGCATCGATAAAGGCGCAGGTGCCGCCCAGTTTTTGCATTTCCGCGATGGTTTGCAGGGTCAAGGTGGTTTTACCCGACGATTCCGGACCGTAGATTTCCACCACGCGGCCGCGCGGCAAGCCGCCCACGCCCAGCGCGATATCCAGGCCGAGCGAACCGGTCGACACGACTTGCACTTCTTCGATCGGGGCGCTGGCATCCATGCGCATGACCGAACCTTTGCCAAACTGCTTCTCGATCTGCGCCAGCGCGGCGGCGAGCGCCTTGGCTTTTTCCGATGCGGGTACTACAGCTTTTTTATCGTCCATATGTTCTTTCAGCCTGAGATTTAGCGCGTCGGTTAAATTCCGTGGGTTAAATTCAGCGCGGGGTTAAATTCGTTACAGACACTACTGTATAAAAAAACAGTGCTCAATGCAAGCGGAACGTGGATTTGTTTTGAAACAGATCAATACAACCCTTGTTTTTCACAAAAACTCGCCACCTTGCGGAAAATGAAACACAATACAAGCTTCTACCGCTGCAAGCATAGGAAGCCTGACCATGCGTATTTTACTTGCCGAAGACGATAGCGTGCTGGCCGACGGCCTGACCCGCTCACTGCGCCAATCCGGTTATGCGATCGATTACGTCAAGACAGGGCAAGAGGCCGATACCGCCCTGTCCACCCAGGAATTCGACTTGCTGATCCTCGACCTGGGCCTGCCAAAAATGTCCGGACTGGAAGTGCTGCGCCGCCTGCGCGCGCGCGCCTCGCTGCTGCCCGTGCTGATCCTGACTGCCGCCGATTCCATCGAGCAACGCGTAAATGGCCTCGACCTCGGCGCCGATGATTATATGGCCAAGCCGTTCGCCCTGTCGGAACTGGAGGCAAGAGTGCGCGCCCTGACGCGGCGCGGCGCGGGCGGCGGCGCCACCATCATCAAGCACGGCCCGCTCAGCTATGACCAGGTGGGGCGCAGCGCCTACATCAACGACCAGATGCTCGACCTGTCGGCGCGCGAACTGGGTTTGCTGGAAATCCTGCTGGGCCGCACCGGCCGCCTGGTCTCGAAGGAACAGCTGGTCGACCACCTGTGCGAATGGGGCGAGGAAGTGTCGAACAACGCCATCGAAGTGTATGTGCACCGCCTGCGCAAGAAGATCGAAGTGGGCGGCGTGCGCATCGCCACGGTACGCGGCCTCGGCTATTGCCTGGAGAAATACTCGGAAGCGGCGCGCCTGAACGCTGAAGCGGGCGCGGCTGAAGGCCAGGCCCATGGACCGGCCAGCAAGTGAAAGCGCGCGAGGCGCCTACGGACGAGGCCACTGACGACGACTGGTTCGAGCCGCCCACGACGGAACAGGATGACACGATCCAGCATTCGCTGTTTGGCGAAATCCTCGACTGGATGCTGGCGCCCTTGCTGCTGCTGTGGCCCATGAGTATCGCCATCACCTACCTGGTGGCCAAGGGCATCGCCAACCAGCCCTTCGACCATGCGCTGGAAGACAGCGTCACCGTGCTGACGCAGCAGGTCAAGCAGGCCGATGGCGAATTGCTGCGCCACGTTCCCGAACGCAACAGCAACAACAAGGGCCGCGACTTCCTGCGCGGCGACGATGTCGACACCCTGTATTACCTGGTGGTGGGCGGGCGCGGCGAGTATCTCGACGGCGACCGCGACCTGCCGCCGCCGCAGGACCCCGACAAGTACCGCAGCGGCATGGTGCTGTTCCGCAACGACACCATTCACGGCACGCCCGTGCGCGTGGCGTTTACCTATCTCGACATGCCGGCCAGCACCGAGGACGAGCCGCGCCGCGCGCTGGTGCAGGTGGCCGAGACCCTGGAAAAGCGCGCCCAGCTGGCCAATGAAATCATCAAGGGCGTGATTTTGCCGCAGTTCATCATCCTGCCCGTGATCCTGGCCCTGGTCTGGTTTGCCCTGGCGCGCGGCCTGTCGCCGCTGGCGCAGTTGCAGGAACGCATACGCGCGCGGCCGCCCGACGATTTGAGTCCCATCGAATCGGGCCAGGTGCCCGAGGAAATCACGCCACTGGTGGGCTCGCTCAACGAAATGCTGTCGCGCCTGTCGCTGTCGATCGACATGCAGAAACGCTTCATCGCCGATGCGGCGCACCAGATGAAAACGCCGCTGGCCGGCATGCGCATGCAGTCCGAGCTGGCCTTGCGCCAGACCGACCACGATGAAATCCACCGCTCGCTGCTGCAGCTGGCGAAAAGTTCCGAAGCGGCCACGCGCCTGGTGAACCAGCTACTGGCCCTGGCGCGCGCGGAAAACCAGCCACAGGCGGGCACGGCGTTTGCACCGCTCGAATTGAGCGAACTGGCGCGCGGCGTGGTGCAGGACTGGGTACAAGCCTCGTTTGCCCAGCATATCGACCTGGGCTTCGAGCAAGCCGCGTATCCCATCATGATTTCCGGCAACGCCATGATGCTGCGTGAACTGCTCAGCAACCTGATCGACAATGCCCTGCGCTACACGCCGGCCGGCGGCAGCGTCACGGTGCGCGTGCGCAGCACGCTTGAACTGGCCATCCTGGAAGTGGAAGATACCGGGCCCGGCATTGCGCCGGCCGAGCGGGCGCACGTGTTCGAACGCTTTTACCGCATCCTCGGCAGCAATGCCGACGGCAGCGGCCTGGGCCTGGCCATCGTGCGGGAAATCGCCCAGCAGCATGGCGCCGAAGTCGACATTTTTAATAATCCGCGCGCCCAATCGCCGAAAATGCCGGGCACTTTGCTGCGCCTGAGCATTGCCCTGCTGTTGCCGGAGACGCCAGAAGAGGATTACATCACGTATGGATAAGCCGAGCCCCGCCGCGACGCCCGAGCGGGCGGCGCACACGCCCACTGCCGAGCACCAGCAGCGCCTCGCTACCCACTGGCAAGCGACGCGGCGCCTGACCGTCATCCTGCTCACCGTCTGGCTGCTGACGGGCTTTCTGACCGTGTTTTTCGCGCGCGAACTGCTGCACCTGAATCTGTTCGGCTGGCCCCTGCCCTTCTACATGGCGGCCCAGGGCGCCTCGCTCGTCTACCTGGCCATCATCGGCTGCTATGCGTGGCGCATGCGCCGCCTCGACCGCGCCTTCCATGCCGGAGAGCAAGCATGAGCGGCCAGCGCAGTTTCTTTGCCCGCCTGTGCCGCTACTATCTGCTGTTTTCCGCCGGTTTCGCCGCCTTCCTGCTGGCCCTGACGGTGCTGGAACAGGAGGGCATGCCGCGCACCTGGATCGGCTACCTGTTCATGCTCGTCACCATCACCCTGTACGCCACCATCGGCGTCATCAGCCGCACCTCGAACGTCACCGAATACTATGTGGCGGGACGCCGGGTGCCGGCCATGTTCAACGGCATGGCCACGGCCGCCGACTGGATCTCGGCAGCCAGCTTCATCAGCCTGGCGGGCGGCCTGTACCTGAACGGCTTCGACGGCCTGGCCTTCATCATGGGCTGGACGGGCGGCTACTGCCTGGTGGCATTGCTGATCGCGCCCTACCTGCGCAAGTTCGGCCAGTACACGATTCCCGACTTCCTCGCCGCCCGCTACGGCAGCGGGCGCGACAGCCGTGGCGCCGCCGTGCGCGTGGTGGCCGTGGCTGCCACCATCATCGTCTCGTTTACCTATGTGGTGGCGCAGATCTATGCGGTCGGCCTGATCGCCTCGCGCTTCACGGGCGTGGATTTCTCCGTCGGCATCTTCCTGGGCCTGGCCAGCATCCTGGTCTGCTCATTTCTCGGCGGCATGCGCGCCATCACGTGGACGCAGGTGGCGCAGTACATCATCATCCTGATCGCCTTTCTGATTCCCGCCATGTGGCTGTCCGTCAAGCATGCGGACAACCCCGTGCCGCAGATCGCCTACGGTAAAGTCTTGCCGCAGCTGAGCGCGCGCGAACACGTTCTGGAAGCGGATCCCAGGGAAAACGAGGTGCGCGCCATCTTCCGCCAGCGCGCCATCAGCTACCAGGCGCGCATCGACGGCTTGCCTGCCGCCTGGGAGCAAGGCCATCTGGCCGCCCAGCGCCAGCTCGACAACCTGCGCCAGCGCAATGCCTCGCTGCTGGACATCCGCAATGCGGAGCGCGCGCTGATCGCCTATCCGAAAAGCCCCGAGGAAGCCCGCGTGCTGTGGCAGGCGGCGCAGGCCCACAACCAGAAGCGCGCCGAACCCATCACGCCCCACGCGCAGCCGTTTCCCGCGGCGGACCGGGAACAATCCGACATCAAGCGCAATAATTTTCTCGCCCTCGTGTTCTGCATGATGCTGGGCACGGCCGCCCTGCCGCATATCCTGATGCGCTCGTACACCACGCCATCCGTGCACGAGACGCGCGTCTCCGTGTTCTGGACCCTGTTCTTCATCCTCCTGATCTATCTCACGATTCCCGCGCTGGCCGTGCTGGTCAAATACGATATCTATTCCGCGCTGGTGGGCACGCAATACGCCAACCTGCCCACCTGGGTGTCGTACTGGGCCAATGTGGACAAGCTCAGCCCATTGATCAGCATCGTCGACGTCAACCGCGACGGCATCGTGCAGCTGGCGGAAATTGCCATCGATGCCGACGTACTGGTGCTGGCCACGCCCGAGATCGCCGGCCTGCCCTACGTGATTTCCGGCCTGGTGGCGGCTGGCGGCCTGGCCGCCGCCCTGTCGACGGCGGACGGCCTGCTGCTGGCCATCTCGAACGCCCTCTCGCACGACATCTATTACAAGGTGGTCGACCCGACCGCCTCGACGCAAAAGCGCGTGACGATTTCCAAGCTGCTGCTGCTGGCCGTGGCCTTCATCGCCGCCTACGCGGCCTCGCAAAAGCCGGCCGACATCCTGTCGCTGGTGGGCATCGCCTTTTCGCTGGCCGCCTCGACCCTGTTTCCGCCGCTGGTGCTGGGGGTATTCTGGCAACGCGCCAACTACCAGGGCGCGCTGGCGGGCATGCTGGCGGGCTTTGGCGTGTGCCTGTATTACATGTTGCACACGAGTCCCATGCTGGGTGGAACTGCTGCCGGACAATGGCTGCATATCGCGCCCATTTCCGCCGGCATTTTCGGCGTGCCGGCGGGCCTGGCGGCCGCCGCGCTGGTCAGCTGGCTGACACCGGCGCCGGGACGCCGCAGCACGGGACTGGTGGAACATATCCGCGCGCCGGAATAACGACATAAAAAAAATACTCTGGACTCGCTAAAAGTGCCGGCAAATGATAGCCTTGGAGAAACAATATTCAATTGAATATTCAATCTAGCAATTCAATCCGGAGTAACCATGCGGTCCAGCCTTGCCTGTCTCACCCTGAGTGCCCTGTTATCCAGTCTTGCCAGCCTGCCAGCCCATGCCGCGGCCCCGCCAGCGACGGCAGCGGCGGTCCCCATCGCCGACTTCTTTGCCAATGCCGCCCTGAGCGGCGCCGTGCTCTCGCCGGACGGACGCCATGTCGCCGTGCTGGTCAGTGCCAAGGGCGGACGAGTGCAGCTGTACACGGTCGACTTGCCGAGCATGAAGGTAAATGGCCTGACGTCGTTCGAGGACGCCGATATCAGCAGCATCGCCTGGGTCAACGAGCGGCGTGTCGTGTATAGCGTAATGGACCGCAATATTGCTCAAGGAGATATCCAGTACGGACCGGGCCTGTATGCCATCAATATCGACGGCAGCGGCTACCGCCAGCTGGCCAGCAACACCTATTCGAAGAAAAGCGCCAGCAGCACGCGCGAGATGCTGAGCTGGAACACGCGCCTGCTCAGTGCCAGCGGCAATCCCGGCAACGACGACATCTACGTGACGGAAGCGAGCTTCAGCACCACCGGCGTGCCATCGGAAAGAGTGCTGCGGGTCAATACGGTGACGGGCATCAGCCAGGTGGCCGCCACCCTGGCCGATGCCCAGGGCTGGCTGCTCGACCAGCAAGGCGAAGTGCGCATCGCACTGGTGGTCAAGGAAAACAAGCGCAGCATTTTTTACCGCGACAATGCCCAGACACCGTGGCGCAAGCTGCGCGAGAGCGATGTGTATCAAGCGAAGGGCGGCGATTTTTCGCCGGCCTTCTTTGATGCCAAAGGCAATTTCTATGTGCACGCGCCATACAAGGGCACGGAAGCGGTCTACCGCTATGACCTGGCGAAGGATGCCATCGACGGCGCGCCGCTGGCCAACACGCCAGGCTACGATTTTTCCGGCATCCCCGTTCAGGGCGCCGATAAATTGCTGGGCATGCGTTTTGAAACCGATGCCAGCGGCACGATCTGGTTCGACAAGCCACTCGACGCCATCCAGTCCAGGATCGATGCCTTGCTGCCGGCGACCGTCAACACCATTTCTGTGGCGAAACGGCCAGCCACGCCTTTCGTGCTGGTCACGGCCAGTTCCGACGTGCAGCCAGCCAGCGTCCTCATCTTCAATACGGAGTCCGGCCAGCTCATGCCCGTAGGCAACAGCCACCCTGCCATCGATCCATTGAAAATGTCGCACAAGCGCCTGGTACGCTACCAGGCGCGCGATGGCCTCAGCATTCCAGCCTACCTGACCCTGCCCAAAGGCCACAGCGGCAAGAACCTGCCCATGGTGGTCATGGTGCATGGCGGCCCCTGGGTGCGCGGCGGCCACTGGAACTGGAACCGCGAAACCCAGTTCCTCGCCTCGCGCGGCTATGCCGTGCTGGAGCCGGACTACCGCGGCAGCACCGGCTATGGTCACGCCCACTACAAGGCCGGCTGGAAACAATGGGGTTTGAAAATGCAGGACGACATCGCCGACGGCGCCCGCTGGGCCATCGCCAACGGCTATGCGGACCCGCAGCGCATCTGCATCGCCGGTGCCAGCTATGGCGGCTACTCCACCCTGATGGGCCTGCTCAACGATCCTGATCTGTTCAAGTGCGGCATCAACTGGGTTGGCGTCACCGACATCAACATGATGCGCGACGGACACTGGACGGGCGATTCCGACCTGGCCGATTCCTACAAGAAAAGCGGCATGAAGGACATGGTCGGCGACGCCGTGCTTGATGCGGCACAGCTGAAGGCCACCTCGCCGCTGCAGCAGGCGGCCCGCATCACGCAACCCTTGCTGCTCGGCTACGGCGGCGCCGACCATCGCGTGCCAGCCAGCCAGGGCCGCCTGTTCTACCAGGCGGTCAGCAAGACCAACCCGCATGTCGAATGGGTGCTGTACAGCGAGGAAGGCCACGGCTGGGCGCTGCAGAAAAACAATGTCGACTTCTGGTCCCGCGCGGAAAAATTGCTGGCCCGTAGCATCGGTGCGGCCAGTACGGCAGCGCCTGCCGGCGCGCCGGCGCCCGCTCCGGCCACCGCCCCATAGCGCACCCATGCCGCCAGAGCCGTTCCGCCAGCACCTACCCTGGACGGTGACGGCGACACTGGCCGCAGCGCCGCAGCGCTTGCTGGCAGCGCGACGGGGCGGCCTTCCAGCGCCACCACAGGCCATGCAGCCCGCCTTACGCTGCAGATAGCCACCCGCATGACATCAATACCACGCTCAAAAGGAACACATGTTTGCCAAACCGTTTTACGCAGCACTGTTCGCGTCCCTGTGCGCTCTTGCCGGCACCCCGGCCGCATGGGCGGCCGATGCGCCGCCAGCCACGGCTGCCCCCGCACCCGCCATGCCAGGCGCACGAATTCCCATCGAACATTTTTTCGACAGCACCTCGTTCAGCGGCGCCATTCTGTCGCCTGACGGCCGCCGCCTGGCCGTGCGCGTGGCGCCTCCCGGCCAGCGCGTGCGCCTGGCCGTGCTGGAACTGGCCAGCATGCAGGTGAAGGTCGTGGCGTTCTTCAGCGATGCCGATGTGAATACCTTCCGCTGGGTCAACGACCAGCGTCTCGTCTTCGACCTGGCGGACCGGCAACTGGCGCAGGGCGCCCTGCGTTATGGCGCGGGCCTGTATGCCGTCAACGCCGATGGCGGCAATTACCGGCAACTGGTGACGCGCAACGAGTCGCGCCAGAACAAGCGCGCCATATTGATGCTGCCGTGGAACACCTACCTGCTGCAAAGCATCGGCGACCAGCAATCGGACGACGTCTTTGTCGTGCAGCCGGACTTTACCCGTCCCGGCGAGATCCACGACCTGGCGCTGCTGCGCCTCAATACCAGCACCGGCATCTCCCGGACGGTGGCGCAGCCGGCCGGCGCGCGCAACTGGCTGTTCGACAAGCAGGGGCAATTGCGCATCGCGCAGGCGCCCGACGGCGGCAATGAGGTCACGTACTACCGCGACAGCGCCGAGGCGCCATGGCGCGTGCTGGCCCGTTTCGATGCCTATCACGGCGGCAAGGACGCCTTCTCGCCCGCCTTCTTTGCGCCCGACGGCACCTTGTACGTGCATGCGCGGCATGGCAGCGACAAGCAGGCGCTGTACCGCTATGACCTGGAAAAGAACCGTATCGACGACACGCCGCTGGCTGCGTCAGCGGACTTCGACGTGCACGCGGAAATGCTGGGCGCCAATGACCGCCTGCTGGGCCTGCGCTATGAAACGGATGCGCAAACCACGCAGTGGCTCGACGAAAAGATGCAGGCGCTGCAAAAACAGGTAAATGGCATGCTGCCCATGAGCATCAACAGCCTGTCCACGGGCTGGCGTTCGGCCACGCCTTTCATCCTGGTGCGCAGCGTGTCGGACACCATGCCTGTCACGTACTACCTGTTTAACAGCGACACCGCCAGCTTGAGCGTGCTGGGCAGTGCTCATCCCGCCATCCTGCCATCACAGATGGCGAACAAGGACTTGCGCCACTACAAGGCCCGCGATGGCCTCGACATTCCCGCCTGGCTGACCCTGCCCAAGGGACAGGTCAAAATGCGCCCGATGGTGGTGCTCGTGCATGGCGGCCCCTGGGTGCGCAACAGCTGGGACTGGGATGCGGAAAGCCAGTTCCTCGCCTCGCGCGGCTATGTCGTGCTGGAACCGGAATACCGCGGCAGCACCGGTTACGGCGAGCATCACTTCAAGGCGGGCTGGAAGCAATGGGGCTTGAAAATGCAGGACGACATCGCCGATGGCGCGCGCTGGGCCATTGCCCAGGGCATCGCCGACCCGCGCCGCATCTGCATCGCCGGCGCCAGCTATGGCGGCTATGCCACACTGATGGGCCTGATCAACGACCCGGACCTGTACCGCTGCGGCATCGACTGGCTGGGCGTCACCGACATCGACCTGCTGCGCAACGGCAGCTGGGGCGGCTACTCCAACGTTTCCGAGCACTACCGCCAGTACGGCATGCCCGTGCTGATCGGCGACCCCGTCAAGGATGCGGCCCAGTTCAAGGCCACCTCGCCGCTGCAGCAGGCGGCGCGCATCACGCAGCCGCTGCTGCTGGCCTACGGCAGCGCCGACCAGCGCGTGCCGCTCCCGCACGGCCGCCAGTTCTACGATGCCGTACGCAAAACCAATGCGCAGGTGGAATGGGTGGAATACGCCACGGAAGGCCACGGCTGGGCCTTGCCGGCCACGCGCGTAGACTTCTGGCAGCGCGTCGAGAAATTCCTGGACCGCAATATCGGTCCTGGCAGCGCCAGCCAGTAAGGCCACAGCGCACGCATGCGCTTGCCCGTGCGCTTCCCCGTGCATTTGTCACGCATCACCGAAAGAGAAAGAATGATGTTGTCGATGTTACGCCGCCTGCCCCGCCGCCTGCTGTTCCCCCTGTTGCTGGCGCTGGCGCCCCTGCCATATGCGCAGGCGCAAGCCCAGGAAACGCTGGCGACCCCGGCAGCGCCCACTGCCGCAGGGCCATCCGCATCGGCCTTGCCGGCCAGCCTGTTCTTTGCTCCCCGCTCGCTGGGCGGCGCCACGCTGTCGCCCGATGGGCGTTTCCTGGCGATGCGCGTGCTGCCGGCCGGCGAGCGCCAGCGGGTGCGCCTGAGCGTGCTGGACCTGGCCAGCATGCAGGCGACGGTGGTGGCCTATTTCAACGATGCGGATATCGCCAATTTCCAGTGGGTCAATAACGATCGCCTGGCCTACAGCCTGGTGGACCGGCAACGCGGCCAGGGAAGGCAGCGGTTTGCATCGGGCATGTTCGCCATCAACAAGGACGGCAGCGGCTACCGCCAGCTGGCCACCCGCGAAGGCATCGTGCGCGACAAGCCGGGCATGCTGCTGCAGCCATGGTCGACCTTCCTGATCGACCATATCAGCGCGCAGACGGGCAACTTCGTCTACGTCTGGCGCACCCATCTGAGCCGTCTGAACTCGATCACCGATACCTCGACGGGCCGCCTCAATACGCTGACGGGCGGCTACGAAACCGTCAACATGCCGCCCGACCTGCTGTACTGGATGAGCGACTCGGGCGTGGCCTGGCGCATGGACAAGGAGTTCGCGGAGAAGCGCAACATGGCCTACACCTTCGACCGCCCGGCCGGCACCTGGCGCAAGCTGGCGCAGGTGATACCGGCGGATGCAAACGGCGTAGCCATCGCCCCCGCCTTCCTCGCACCGGACGGCCAGTTGTATGTGTATGCGCGCAATGGCGGCGACAAGCTGGCGTTGTACCGTTTCGACCAGCAAAACCAGCGCCTCGATGGCGCCCCCGTGCTCGCCTCGCCCGACTATGATATCCAGGCCACCATGGTGCATAACGATGCCAGACTGCTGGGCATCCGCTACAGGACGGATGCGGAAACCACCTTGTGGCTCGATGCGGACATGCAGGCCATGCAGCTGGCCGTCAATGCGCGCCTGCCCGCCACCGTCAATACGCTGAGCGTAGCGCAGCGCACGGATGCACCGTGGGTGCTGGTGTCGAGCTGGTCCGATGTCCAGCCGCCCATTTATCGCCTGTTCGAGCGGGCAAGCGGCAAGTTGATTCCCCTGGGGAAAGCCTATCCCGCCGTTGCCGCCGAACGCATGGCGTCCAGACAATTGCTGCACATCAAAGCGCGCGATGGCTTGACGCTGCCCGCCTGGCTCACCTTGCCCAAGGGGAAAGGCCGCCAGCTGCCGCTGGTGGTGCTGATCCATGATGGTCCGTGGCAGCGCGGCGACTGGGGCTGGCAGCCGGACAGCCAGTTTCTGGCGTCGCGCGGCTATGCCGTGCTGGAACCCGACTACCGTGGCAGCACGGGACTGGGCGCGCGGCATTTCCAAGCAGGATGGAAACAATGGGGCCTGGCCATGCAGGACGATATCGCCGATGCGGCGCGCTGGGCGATTGGCGAAGGCATCGCCGATCCGCAGCGCATCTGCCTGGCCGGCGGCGGCTACGGCGGCTATGCCACCCTGATGGGTTTGCAGCGCGATGCGGGCCTGTTCCGCTGCGGCATCGCCTGGTCCAGCATCCCCGATTTGCGCGAACTCAAGGATGAAGTCAACTGGTGGCTCGATGACGATTTGCGCAACAGCGATGAGCAATACACCTTGGCCATGCTGCTGGGCGATGCGGACAAGGACAAGGCCTTGCTGCGCGATAACTCGCCACGCCACCAGCCGGCCCGCATCACCGCGCCGCTGCTGATGGCCCACGGCTACACCGACCACATCGTGCCCATGTCCGATGCGCGCGCGCTGTTTGACGCCATCCGCAAGAGCAGTGCGCAAGCGCAATGGATAGAGTATGGCGACGAAGGGCACGACTGGGTCTTGCCGCAAACCCATGCCGACTTCTGGCAGCAGAGCGAAAAATTCCTCGACAAGCACATCGGAAAAGCCAGCGCGGCGGCAAAAAAGGAGTAGGCTGGAGGGCCGTTCCACTCACGAGGAAAACCCATGCCGTCTGGAAAAATTCTTGTCGCCCAAGGGGGCGGTCCCACCGCCGTCATCAACCAGTCGCTGGTGGGCGTGGTGCTCGAATCGCGGCGTTTCCAGCACGTCACGCGCGTATATGGGGCGCTGCACGGGGTGCGCGGCATCGTCAATGAAGAATTCGTTGATCTGACGCAGGAAACCAGCCATAACCTGGAGCTGGTGGCCGCCACGCCCTCGTCGGCGCTCGGCTCCACGCGCGACAAGCCGGACATCGCCTACTGCCAGCAAATCTTCGCAGTGCTGCGCGCGCACGAGATCGAACATTTCTTTTACATCGGCGGCAACGACTCGTCCGACACGGTGCGCATCGTCAGCGAAGAAGCGCACAAGGCCGGCTATCCGCTGCGCTGCATCCATATTCCGAAAACCATCGACAACGACCTGGTGGGCAGCGACCACACGCCCGGCTTTCCGTCCGCCGCGCGCTTCGTCGCGCAAGCGTTCGCCGGCGCCAACCTGGACAACGCGGCCTTGCCCGGGGTCTACGTGGGCGTGGTGATGGGCCGCCACGCGGGCTTCCTGACGGCGGCCTCGGCGCTGGGCAAGAAGTTCCCCGACGATGGGCCGCACCTGATCTACCTGCCCGAGCGCGTCTTCGTGCTGGAACAGTTCCTCGCCGACGTCAAGGCGACGTATGAAAAATATGGCCGCTGCGTGATCGCCGTCTCGGAAGGCATCCACGACGCCTCGGGCGAGCCGATCGCCAGCCTGCTGGCGAAAGAAGTCGAACGCGATGCGCACGGCAATGTGCAATTGTCCGGCACGGGCGCGCTGGCCGACCTGCTGTGCGACGAAATCAAGGCGAAACTTGGCATCAAGCGCGTGCGCGGCGATACCTTCGGCTATCTGCAGCGCTCGTTCATCGGCTGCGTTTCCGACGTCGACCAGCGCGAAGCGCGCGAGGTGGGCGAAAAGGCGGTGCAATTCGCCATGTGGGGCGAGCGTGACGGCTCTGTTGCCATCAAGCGCACGGGCTTTTATTCCGTCGATTATGAGCTGCTGCCGCTCACCGAGGTGGCGGGCAAGACGCGCACCATGGAGGACGAATTCATCAGCGCCAGCGGCACGGATGTGACGGACGCTTTCCGCCTGTATCTGCGCCCGCTGCTGGGCTCGGGCATGCCCGATGCGTTCCGCCTTAGAGCCGCAAAAGTAGCGAAGGTCTTGAAACCCTAGCTGTTTTCCGCCAGCAATAGCGGCCGCAGTTTCACGGCCGCCTCCTTGAGCTGCGGCACGTGCTGCAGCAGCTGCTCCACGGACTTGCGCGCCACGGGCGCGTGGCAGGCCACGGCCGCCACGATGCGCCCGTCGGCCGCGCAGATGGGCACGGCCACGGCCACCATGCCGTGCACGAATTCCTCGTCGTCGATGCCGATGCCCAGACGGGCGATACGCACGATCTCGCGCTCCAGCAGCGCGGGATCCGTGATGCTTTTCGGCGTGCGCGCTTCCAGGCCCAGCATGGCCAGCAATTCGCGCCGCTCCAGCAAGGTCATGTGCGCCAGAAATAATTTTCCGCTGGCCGTGCAATGCATGGGCGCGCGCGTGCCCAGCACCAGGTGCAGGCGCAGTGCTTCCTGCGTTTCCACCCGGTCCACATACACGATCGCATTGCCCTCGGGAATGGCCAGATTGCACGTCTCGCCCGTGACGGCCACCAGGCTGCCCAGGATGCTGCGGCTGACACGGATCAGGGCATTGTTGCGCAGGGTCGCCAGCGCCAGGTTGGTGGAGGCGGCGCCGGGCACGTAGCCGCGCCCCACGGGCGTGCGCAGCACATAGCCGTGCTGCTCCAGGGTATCGAGCAAACGCATCATGCTCGCCTTCGGCACCTGCATGCGCGTGGCCAGCTGCGACAGGGTCAGGGGCTGGCTGGCGCTGGCCAGGTGCTCGATCAGGCGCAGCACGCGCAAGCCGCGCGCCTCGTCGCCATGGCTGGCCGCCGCGCTGGCAGCCACCACACCACCCGCAGAGTTGTCTTCTTCGGCCTCGGCCTGCCGTTTTTGAAACGCATCATGCATGTTCTGTTTCACCTCTCGCGTATGCGGCGGTTTCCGCTTGTCCCGGTGCTGAACGTCTTTTATAAATGGAACCAGACGTTCCAAAAATAACCAATAAAGACCAGTGTATCGCAAAAAATGCCCGTCGAGGCAGCTGAGATACCGCAACGCAGGAGACAAGAGCAATGTTGCAAACACACTACGATTACATCGTTGTCGGCGCCGGTTCCGCCGGCTGCGTGCTGGCCAACCGCCTGTCGCACGACAGCAATCACCAGGTCTTGCTGCTGGAAGCGGGCGGCAAGGACAACAATCCGTGGATACACGTGCCGGTCGGCTATTTCAAGACCATGCATGACCCGAAGCTGGACTGGTGCTACCGCACGGAGGCGGACGCCGGCATCGCCGGGCGCCAGCTGCAATGGCCGCGTGGCAAGGTGCTGGGCGGCTCCAGCTCGCTCAACGGCCTGCTGTATGTGCGCGGCCAGAAGGAAGACTACGACCGCTGGGCCGCACTGGGCAACCCGGGCTGGAGCTATGCCGAAGTGCTGCCGTATTTCAAGAAGTCGGAAGACCAGGAACGGGGCGCCAGCGATTACCACGGCGTCGGTGGTCCATTAAAAGTGTCGGACCTGCGCCTGCGCCGTCCCATCGCGGAACACTTTATTGCCGGCGCCACGGAAAGCGGCATCCCCTTCAATGCCGATTACAACGGCGCCACGCAGGAAGGCGTCGGCTACTTCCAGCAGACGGCCAGCAAGGGCCTGCGCTGGAGCACGGCCAAGGCCTTCTTGCGCCCGGCCCGCAAGCGCGCCAACCTGCGCGTGGAAGTGCGCGCGCAAATTACCCGCGTGCTGTTCGAGGGCAAGCGCGCCGTCGGCGTCGAATTCCGCCAGGATGGCCAGCTGCGCCAGGCGCGCGCCAGCGGCGAGGTAATTTTATGCGCAGGCGCCATCGGCTCGCCGCAGATCCTGCAATGCTCGGGCGTCGGACCGCGCGCCCTGCTGGAAAACGTGGGCGTGCCGCTGGTGCACGACTTGCCCGGCGTGGGACAGAACCTGCAAGACCATCTGCAAATTCGCCTGGTCTTCAAGACGCGGCTGAAAACCCTGAACGATGAAGTCAACAGCCTGTGGGGCAAGCTGTGGGTGGGCATGCAATATGTGTTTTCGCGCTCGGGGCCACTGACCCTGGCGGCCAGCCAGGTGACGGTGTTTACCAAGTCCTCGCCCGACGTGGAGCGGCCCGACATCCAGTTCCACATGCAGCCGCTGAGCGCCGACAAGCCGGGCGAAGGCGCGCATCCGTTTTCCGCGTTTACCTCGTCCGTGTGCCAGCTGCGCCCGCACAGCCGCGGCCACGTGTCGATCAAGTCCGCCGATCCCCTCGCCTATCCTGGCATCTACCCGAATTACCTGTCCGATCCGCGCGACCAGCAGACGGCAATTGCCGCCCTGCGCGTGGCCCGCAGGATCGCCGCCGCGCCGTCGCTGGCGCCGCACATCATTGCCGAATTCGTGCCCGGCCCGCAGTTCCAGAGCGACGCCGAACTGCTGGACGCGGCGCGGCGCTTCAGCCAGTCCATCTACCACCCCAGCGGCACCTGCAAGATGGGCCATGACGCCATGGCCGTCGTCGACGCGCGCCTGCGTGTGCACGGCTTGCAGAACCTGCGCGTGGTCGATGCGTCGATCATGCCGGAAATCGTCTCGGGCAATACCAACGCGCCCACCATCATGATCGCCGAAAAAGCCGCTGACATGATCCTGACGGACGCCGTGCGCCTGCCCAGGGCAGCCTAGCCGGCGCCCCGCGCCTTCCCCATTCCACCCGACCAAGGAGGATGCCAGCGGCAGGCAGACCGGCCCGCCCCTGTTTCACCGGCCACCGCGCCAGCAGCGTGGTGGTTGTAACCCAACCATCTAAAAAAAATACATAATCGATATCGATTGGAGACTAGATATGGACAACAATCCGAAAAAAGCCAAAGAGCTACGGAAAGTCGTGATGGCCAGCGTGATCGGCGCCACCATCGAGTGGTACGACTTCTTTTTATACGGCGTCGTCGCCGGCATCGTGTTCAGCAAGCTGTATTTCCCGGGCGGCGATCCGCTCGTCTCGACCATGCTGGCCTACGGCACCTTTGCGGTAGGCTTCTTGTCGCGCCCCATCGGCGGCGTGATCTTCGGCCACTTCGGCGACAAGATCGGCCGCAAGAGCATGCTGGTGATGACCCTGATGATCATGGGCATCTCCACCTTCCTGATCGGCGTGCTGCCGACCTACGACCATATCGGCTACTGGGCACCGGGCCTGCTGTTGTTCCTGCGCGTGCTGCAAGGTATCGGCCTCGGGGGCGAATGGGGCGGCGCCGTGCTGATGGCGTATGAATATGCGCCGCCAAAAGACCGCGGCTTCTACGCCAGCCTGCCGCAGATCGGCCTGGCCATCGGCCTGTGCCTCGCGTCCGGCGTGGTGGCGATCCTCTCGTACACCTTGACGGATACGCAGTTCCTGTCCTGGGGCTGGCGTGTCGCCTTCATCCTCTCGGCGGCCCTCGTCTTCATCGGCATGTGGATACGCCTGAACGTGATGGAAACGCCGGAATTCCAGGCCGTCAAGGAAAAGAACGCGGAGACGCAGATCCCGTTCTTCGATTTGCTGAAACGCTATCCGGGCAATGTCTTGAAAGGCATGGGCGCGCGCTATATCGACGGCGTGTTCTTCAATATCTTCGGCGTGTTTTCCATCACTTATCTGACCAACACCATCAAGATCGACCGCACGGAAGCGCTGATGGGGGTAATGGCGTCGGCCGTCGTGATGTGCTTCTGCATTCCGTTCTTCGGCCGCCTGTCGGACCGCATCGGCCGCACCAAGGTCTTTTTCTGGGGCTCATTGATCACGGGCGTATCGTCGATTCCCGCTTTCTGGATCATGCTCAACCACGCCGACAATCCGCTGCTGCTGTGGTGCTCCGTGATCATCCCGCTGGGCGTGCTGTACTCGGCCGTGTACGGCCCGGAAGCGGCCCTGTTCTGCGACCTGTTCGACGCCAAGGTGCGCTACACGGGCATCTCCTTCGTCTACCAGTTCTCGGGCATTTTCGCCAGCGGCCTGACGCCCATCATCGCCACCTACCTGCTGAAAACCGGCAATGGCGAGCCATGGCATATCGTCGGCTACATCCTGTTCGCCTCCCTCGTCTCGGCCGTCAGCGTGGCCATGATCGGCAAAGGAGGCTCGCAGCCGGATGGCCGCATGAAGCCGGCGCACGCAAGGTAAGACCTCCGGACGTAAAAAAAGCAGGCCTCTCGCGAGTGCCTGCTTTTTTATGCGTGCGACAACTTAGATCACGATGGTCTGATGCTCGTCGCCGTTACGGGCGCGGATGGTGCCGATGCGCGAAACGGTTTCGCCGGCCGCCTGCAGCTGGGCGATGGCGGCGTCGGCGTTTTCCTGCGAGACGATGACGGTCATGCCGATGCCGCAGTTGAAGACGCGGTGCATCTCGGCGTCAGCCACGCCGCCGTGCTGCTGCAGCCACGTGAACAGCGGCGGCATGGTCCATGCCTTCGAATCGAGTTCGGCCACCAGGCCAGGCTGCAGCACGCGCGGGATGTTTTCCACCAGGCCGCCACCGGTGATGTGCACCATGCCCTTGACTTCCATGGCGTCCATCAGTGCCAGCAATGGCTTGACGTAGATGCGCGTCGGCTGCATCAGCACGTCGGCCAGTTTGCGGCCATGGAAGTCGCCTTCCAGGTCCGGTTTCGCCACTTCGATGATCTTGCGCACCAGCGAGTAACCGTTCGAGTGCACGCCCGACGAGGCCAGGCCCAGCACCACGTCGCCCGGGGCGATCTTGGTGCCGTCGATGATTTTCGATTTTTCCACGGCGCCGACGGCAAAACCGGCCAGGTCGTATTCGCCGGCCGGGTACATGCTTGGCATTTCCGCCGTTTCGCCGCCGATCAGTGCGCAGCCGGCCTGTTCGCAACCCTGGGCGATGCCCTTGATGACGTCGGTGGCAATGGCCACGTCCAGCTTGCCGCAAGCGAAGTAGTCGAGGAAGAACAGGGGCTCGGCGCCTTGCACCAGGATATCGTTGACGCTCATGGCGACCAGGTCGATGCCGACCGTGTCATGGCGGTTCAGTTCGAACGCCAGGCGCAGTTTCGTGCCCACGCCGTCGGTGCCGGAGACCAGCACAGGTTCCTTGTACTTCTTGCTGATTTCAAACATGGCGCCAAAACCGCCCAGGCCGCCCATCACGCCTTCGCGCAGGGTGCGCTTGGCAAACGGCTTGATTGCTTCGACTAAAGCGTCGCCTGCGTCGATATCGACGCCAGCGTCACGGTAGGAAAGGGAAACATTAGAAGTCTGGTTCATGGTGTGGTGGCAGCGGAGGCGGTAAAATAGAAGGCGGATACCCGCCAGCACGCGCGCGCGTGGATGTTTTTGACATCCTGCGACAGGCGGCCAGCCGGTGAATTCGGTCGATCAAGACGCTATTTTATCAAACTGCCCCGCTATTTCGTAATTAACTGCCTTTTTTTAACGCAACAGCCCAAACTACATGCCATTCCCGATCACCGCCGAACAGAAGCAAACAGCATTTTGGATCGCGGTCTGGCTGGCATTTTTGCTGTTGCTGGTCAGCCTAGGCCCCATCCTGACGCCCTTCCTGGCCGGCGCCATCCTCGCCTACGTGCTCAATCCCGGCGTGGACCGGCTGCAGCGCCTGCATTACAAGCGGTTTTACCTGCCCCGGCCGCTGGCCGTGCTGATCGTCGTGGTGTTGTTTTTCCTCGCCATCACGGCGCTGGTGCTGATCGTCGTGCCCGTGCTGCAAAAGGAAATCCCCTTGCTGCAGGCACAGATTCCCCAGTTTCTCAGCAAGGCCAACGACTTCCTCGCGCCGAAACTGCGCGACCTGGGCATCCGCGTACGCCTCGACGGCACGGGCATCAAGCGCATGCTGAGCCAGCAGATGGCCACCAGCGGCGATGAAATCTGGAGCACGGTGCTGGCCTCGGCGCGCATCGGCGGCACCGCCGTGCTGGGCTGGCTGGCCACCGTGGTGCTGATTCCCGTGGTGCTGTTTTATCTGTTGCTGGACTGGCATCCGCTGCTGGCGCGCATCGCCGGCGCCGTGCCGCGCCGCTGGGTGGGCCGCACGGTGGGCATGGCGCAGGAAGTCGACACCCTGCTGGCGCAATACCTGCGCGGCCAGTTGCTGGTGATGCTGGTGCTGGCCACGTATTACTCGGTGGCGCTGGCCATCGCCGGCTTCGAAGTGGCGTTGCCTGTCGGCATCATCACGGGCTTGCTGGTATTCATCCCCTACCTGGGCTTCGGCCTGGGCCTGATGCTGGCGCTCATCGCCGCCCTGCTGCAGTTCGCCGACTGGAGCGGCGTGATCGCCGTGGCCGTCATCTATGGCTGCGGCCAGGTCATCGAGGGCTTTTTCCTCACGCCGCGCCTGGTGGGCGAGCGCATCGGCCTGAACCCGCTGGCCGTAATCTTTGCCTTATTGGCTTTCGGACAACTGTTTGGTTTCGTCGGCGTTTTGCTCGCTTTACCCGCTTCTGCCGTGCTGATGGTCGCTTTTAAGCATCTAAGACGCCACTACCTGTCCAGCACCTTCTATAATGCATGACAAGGTGACTGACATAAGCTACTGCGCGTCGCACTTTGCGGCCGGCGATGCTCACCGTACTACAGTACGGTTGCGCTTCTCGGCCACAAATCGCTGCCGCTCGCTACGCTTCTGTCAGGCACCCGACACAAAAAATGTTAAACTAACAACAGCGACGACGACGCATACGCAGTAATGAAAAACAGGACAAGGCGTACGCCATGAAACAACTGGTGCTCGATTTAGGCACAGACCAGGCGCACAGCCTCGATACCTTCGAGGTGGGACAGAATGCCGAAGTGGCGCAGCTGATGCGCCAGTTCGCCGCGCGCACGTCGCGCGAGCATTTTGCCTACCTGTGGGGCGAACTGGCCGCCGGCAAGAGCCATCTGCTCAAGGCCCTGGCCAGCACCGAGCGCGCGCGCTACATTTCGCCCTTCTCGATCGAGTCCGAATTCGTGTATTCGCCCGACGTCGACCTGTACCTGCTCGACGACTGCGAAAAACTCTCGCCGCTGGCGCAGATCGACGCCTTTGCTTTGTTCAACGAAATCCGCGCCAACAAGGCCTATATGGTGTGCAGCGGCGCCGTGCCGCCGGCCGTGCTGCCCGTGCGCGAAGACTTGCGCACGCGCATGGGCTGGGGCCTGATCTACCAGATCCACGGCTTGACCGACGATGAAAAAATCGCCGCCCTGACCCAGGCGGCCACCACCCGCGGCTTGACCTTGTCGCCGGGCGTGTTACCCTATCTGCTGTCCCATTTCCGGCGCGACATGCGTTCGCTGTCGACGATGCTGGACTCTCTCGACCTCTACTCCCTGGAAACCCAACGCCCGATCACCTTGCCTTTATTGCGCGAGCTGCTGCAGGCGGAAGCGAAAGAATGATGAATCTGGCCCTGTTTGACCTCGACCACACCCTGCTGCCCATCGACTCGGATCACGAGTGGGGCGAATTCCTGGTACGCATCGGTGCCGTGGACGCCGCCGAATTCACCCGCCGCAACGACGAATTTTTCGCGCAATACCAGGCCGGCACGCTCGACCCGGTCGAATACCTGGAATTTTCGCTTGGCACCCTGGCGCAATTTCCGCGCGAACGCCTCGAAGCGCTGCACCGCCAGTTCATGGCCGAAGTGGTCATGCCGGCCATCCGCCCCGAAGTCGTGGCCCTGCTCAAGCAGCACCAGGACGCGGGCGACCTGCTGGCCATCGTCACGGCCACCAACCATTTCATCACCAAGCCCATCGCCGAAGCCCTGGGCGTCGAGCACCTGCTGGCCGCCATGCCCGAATATGACGACGCAGGCAATGTCACGGGCAAGCTGCTGGGCACGCCAACCCTGGGCGCGGGCAAGCTGACCCACACCCACGCCTGGCTGGAAAAAATGGGCAAGGAACTGGGGCAGTTCGAGCGCAGCTACTTCTACAGCGATTCGCACAACGACATTCCCCTGCTGTCGGTCGTGACCCACCCTGTCGCGACCAATCCCAATGCCGCGTTGACAGCACACGCATCCCTCCACGGCTGGCCATCACTCCACTTATTCAATGATTAAAAAATTCATCCGCAAGATCCTCGGCGTTAAAAAAGAGGCAGCGCGCGACACCACGGCACCCGTCGTGCTCGGTCCCGCGCAACACGGAATCGACCCGAAACTGGTGTCGTCGAATGCCATCCGCGTCACCAGCAGCCTGCAGGAAGCAGGCTTTGAAGCATTCGTCGTCGGCGGCGCCGTGCGCGACCTGCTGCTGGGCGTCAAGCCGAAAGACTTCGACATCGCCACCAACGCCACGCCGGAACAGGTCAAGCGCCTGTTCCGCCGCGCCTTCATCATCGGCAAGCGCTTCCAGATCGTGCACGTGATGTTCGGCCAGGACCTGCTGGAAGTGACGACCTTCCGCGGCGCCGGCGCCGATTCCGCGCCCAAGGATGAACATGGCCGCGTCCTGCGCGACAACACCTTCGGCCTGCAGCACGAAGACGCGCTGCGCCGCGACTTCACCATCAACGCCATGTACTACAACCCGGCCACGCAGGAAGTGCTGGACTACCACGGCGGCGTGGAAGACATCCGCGCCAAGACCTTGCGCATGATCGGCAAGCCGGAAGAGCGCTACCGCGAAGATCCCGTGCGCATGCTGCGCGTGGTGCGCTTCGCCGCCAAGCTGAAATTCACCATCGAGCCGCACACGGCCGCGCCGATTCCCATCATGGCGCCGCTGATCAACAACGTGCCCGCGCCGCGCGTGTTCGACGAGATGCTCAAGCTCCTGATGAGCGGCCACGCGCTGGCCTGCCTGCAGCAGCTGCGCAAGGAAGGCTTGCATCATGGCCTGCTGCCACTGCTCGACGTGGTGCTGGAGCAGCCGCTGGGCGCGAAATTCGTCACCCTGGCGCTGGACGCCACCGACCAGCGCATCGCCGCCGGCAAGACCGTCTCGCCGGGCTTCCTGTTTGCCTCGCTGCTGTGGCACCAGGTACTGGAAAAATGGACGGCCTACCGCGCAGCCGGCGAATCGACGATCCCCGCGCTGCACCTGGCGGCCGACGACGTGCTCGATTCGCAGACGGAAAAACTGGCCTTGCAGCGCAAGATCGGCTCCGACATGCGCGACATCTGGTCGATGCAGCCGCGCTTCGAGCGCCGCGTCGGCAAGGCGCCGTACAAGCTGCTCGAGCACCTGCGCTTCCGCGCCGGCTACGACTTCCTGCTGCTGCGCTGCGCCTCGGGCGAGATCGACATGGACATCGGCGAATGGTGGACGGCTTTCTATGAAGGCGACGAGGAAACGCGCGAAGCGCTGCTCGTCAGCGCGAATGCCGCACCGGGCGCCGTCAAGAAAAAGCGTCCGCCACGCCGCAGCACGCGCAGCAAGTCCGGCACGGGCGGTGGCACCACCACCGGCAGCACCAGCGGCGAATGAGCGCAGTCATGCAGCCGGTTACCGCCTACATCGGCATCGGCGCGAACCTGGGCGACGCGCGCGCAAATGTGCAGGATGCCATCGCGCGCCTGGCGCGCCTGCCCGGCGCGTCCCTGGTCGACGCTTCGGCCAGCTACCGCACGGCACCCATCGATTCGAGCGGCGACGACTACATCAACGCCGTGGCGCGCATCAGCACCTCCCTGCCGGCCGAAGAACTGCTGCAAGCCCTGCACGCCATCGAGGCGGCGCACGGGCGCGAACGGCCTTACCGCAACGCCCCGCGCACCCTGGACCTGGACTTGCTGCTGTACGGCGACGAGCAGATCGCCAGCGCCACCCTGACGGTGCCGCATCCGCGCATCACCGAGCGCGCCTTCGTGCTGGTGCCGCTCTTGGCGCTGGCGCCCGCCATCTCCGTGCCCGGACTCGGAGCGGCGCAGGACTACCTGGCCGCCGTGGCCGATCAGGCCATCAGCAGGCTCTGACCAGTTTCGCTTCCATCCTCTACAATGCCGCTCCTGCAGCACGCCGCATAAAGTACTACACTAGCGGCGTCGCAATCGCATCACCCCCTTTCACTCTAGAGAATACCTATGTCCGCTTATTTGCAAGGAACCGATCTGGCCGCAAAAGACAAGGCCGCCACACCGGCGCCGGCGCCATCCAAGCCTGTCGCCAACAAGGCCGTGACCATCCATACCCTGGCCACGCTGCGCGCCGCCGGTGAAAAGATCACCATGCTGACCTGCTATGACGCCAGCTTCGCGTCCCTGATGGACCGCTGCGGCGTGGAGATCCTGCTGATCGGCGATTCGCTCGGCATGGTCTGCAATGGCCACAATTCCACCCTGCCCGTCACCGTGGCCGAACTGGCCTATCACACGGCGTCCGTGGCGCGCGGCAGCAAGTCGGCCATGATCATGTCCGACCTGCCGTTCGGCGCGTACGGCACGCCGGAAACGGCGTACGCCAACGCCGTCATCCTGATGCAGGCTGGCGCGCACATGATCAAGATCGAAGGCGGCGCCTGGCTGGCCGAGACCGTCCGCTTCCTCACCGAACGCGGCATCCCCATCTGCGCGCATATCGGCCTGACGCCGCAATCCGTACACCAGCTGGGCGGCTATAAAGTCCAGGGCAAGAGCACGGAAAGCGCCGCCGAACTGAAGAACGATGCGCTGGCGCTGCAAAACGCGGGCGCGGCCATCGTGCTGATGGAAGCGATGCCATCGCAGCTGGGCAAGGAAGTGACCGACATGCTGACGATACCGACGATCGGCATTGGCGCAGGCCCCGACTGCTCGGGCCAGGTGCTCGTCATGCACGACATGCTGGGCGTGTTCCCAGGCCGCAAAGCGCGCTTCGTGCGCAACTTCATGGAAGGCGCGGCCAGCATCGACGACGCCGTCACCGGCTACGTGAAAGCCGTCAAGGATGGCAGCTTCCCGGCGCTGGAACACTGCTTCTGATGTAGCTTGTTTTATGTCGGCTTACGCGCGGCGCGCTAAGTGTGAAGTTGCAAGAGGTTATTCTGGCCGGATCTGAGCCGTGACATTGGGGCTTTGCCAGCAATGCCCTGATGCGGCCGGTGCCAGTTGTAGTGATGGTTCCATTCTTTGAGCATG
>NZ_JBNYXL010000029.1:0-1286 GCF_051380655.1 Janthinobacterium amylolyticum | reverse complement strand
GGGCCGGCTGAGGTGCCGGCCAACACCGAGTATCTGCCGCTGGCCACCGGCGGCCTGGCCTTCACGGAACAGGTCAGCCTGACGGGCGAGGCTGGATTGTCGGGCGGCGACATCGAGCTGGACAATGGTGATGGGGCGCTCGACGGCTGGCTGGGCGATGTGTGGCGCAACCGCGCCATCAAAGCCTGGACGGGCGACCCCAGCTGGCCACGCGCCGATTTCCGCCTGGTGTTCGACGGCATCATCGATGACGTGGGCAGCTCCAGCCGCGAGACGGTCAACCTGGTGCTGCGCGACAAGCTGCAGCGCCTGAATACGCCGATCACCGAGGCCAAGTTGGGCGGCACCAGCCAGAACAAGGACGCGATCCTGCCAATCCCGTTCGGCGAATGCCACAACGTCACGCCGCTGCTGCTCAACCCCGCCACCCTGGAATACGGGTTCCTGGGGCCGGTCGAGTGGTTCATCAACGACGAAGCGCGCACCAGCGGCAAGCCGGTACCGACCGAGATCAATTTGGTCACGGGCCGTTTCAAGTTGCCGATCAACCCGCTGGCCAATGCGGTGACCACCAGCGTGCAAGGCGACAACGTGGGCGGCTACGCGCCGCGCATCGCGCCGCTGGTGCAGCGCATCGCCACCGGCTACGGCAAGGCAGCCGACCGCTTCACGGTGGCGGATCTGGATCTGGCCAACCTTGCGGCCTTCGACGCTGCCCATCCGCAAATGGTGGGCCTGTACATCGCCGACCGCACCAACCAGGCGCAGGCCATTCAGCAGCTGGCCGCCAGCGTGGGCGCGCAGGCGCTGATGTCGCGCACGGGCCAGTTGCGCCTAGTGCAGATCGCCTTGCCCGCGCTCGGCGTGCCGGTGGAGATCGGGCCGGATCAGATGCTGGAGCACTCGCTGCGGCCGGTGCAGCGCCTGCCGGTGGCTGCGGCAGTCAAGATCGCTTTCGACCGCAATTACACCGTGCAGGCCAGCCTGGCCACATCCATCCCGCCGGTGCATGCCGATCTGTATGCGGCGGAATGGCTGACCGAAACGGTCGTCGATGAAGCGGTGCGCGCGCGCTACCGCCTGACCGACGACCCTGTGCAGGTTGAAACGTGCTTGAAATCGCGCGCCGATGCGCATGCCGAGGCGGCGCGGCGCCTGGCCATGAACAAGGTGCCGCGCACCATTTATGAACTGGACGGGGAGCCTGAATTGATGATGCTGGAACTGGGGCAGCCCGTACTGCTGCGTGATGTGCGCTTCGGCCTGCAGGATGGCTTGCCGGGCGT
>NZ_JBNYXL010000028.1:0-1399 GCF_051380655.1 Janthinobacterium amylolyticum | reverse complement strand
ACCTGCTAAGGTTATAGGGACAAGCCGTACGGGCAATTAGTACTGGTTAGCTTAATGCATTACTGCACTTCCACACCCAGCCTATCAACGTCCTGGTCTCGAACGACCCTTCAAAGAGCTCAAGGCTCTGGGAAATCTCATCTCAAGGCAAGTTTCCCGCTTAGATGCTTTCAGCGGTTATCTCTTCCGAACTTAGCTACCCGGCAATGCCACTGGCGTGACAACCGGTACACCAGAGGTTCGTCCACTCCGGTCCTCTCGTACTAGGAGCAGCCCCCTTCAAATTTCCAACGCCCACGGCAGATAGGGACCAAACTGTCTCACGACGTTTTAAACCCAGCTCACGTACCACTTTAAATGGCGAACAGCCATACCCTTGGGACCGGCTACAGCCCCAGGATGTGATGAGCCGACATCGAGGTGCCAAACTCCCCCGTCGATATGAACTCTTGGGAGGAATCAGCCTGTTATCCCCAGAGTACCTTTTATCCGTTGAGCGATGGCCCTTCCATACAGAACCACCGGATCACTATGTCCTACTTTCGTACCTGCTCGACTTGTCAGTCTCGCAGTTAAGCACGCTTATGCCATTGCACTATCAACACGATGTCCGACCGTATCTAGCGTACCTTCGAACTCCTCCGTTACACTTTAGGAGGAGACCGCCCCAGTCAAACTGCCTACCATGCACTGTCCCCGATCCGGATAACGGACCAAGGTTAGAACCTCAAACAAACCAGGGTGGTATTTCAAGGTTGGCTCCACGAGAACTAGCGTCCCCGCTTCAAAGCCTCCCACCTATCCTACACAGATTGGTTCAAAGTCCAATGCAAAGCTACAGTAAAGGTTCATGGGGTCTTTCCGTCTAGCCGCGGGTAGATTGCATCATCACAAACATTTCAACTTCGCTGAGTCTCGGGAGGAGACAGTGTGGCCATCGTTACGCCATTCGTGCAGGTCGGAACTTACCCGACAAGGAATTTCGCTACCTTAGGACCGTTATAGTTACGGCCGCCGTTTACTGGGACTTCAATCAAGAGCTTGCACCCCATCATTTAATCTTCCAGCACCGGGCAGGCGTCACACCCTATACGTCCACTTTCGTGTTTGCAGAGTGCTGTGTTTTTATTAAACAGTCGCAGCCACCAGTTTATTGCAACCCTTTCACCCTCATGGAGTAAACCAATCAAGCTACCGGGGCGTACCTTTTCCCGAAGTTACGGTACCAATTTGCCGAGTTCCTTCTCCCGAGTTCTCTCAAGCGCCTTAGAATACTCATCTCGCCCACCTGTGTCGGTTTGCGGTACGGTCTCGTATGACTGAAGCTTAGAGGCTTTTCTTGGAACCACTTCCGATTGCTTCGTGAACAAGTTCACTCGTCCCATCCCCTTGAATTGCG
>NZ_JBNYXL010000027.1:0-1479 GCF_051380655.1 Janthinobacterium amylolyticum | reverse complement strand
GGAGTGCTCGAAAGAGAACCAGTACACAGGTGCTGCATGGCTGTCGTCAGCTCGTGTCGTGAGATGTTGGGTTAAGTCCCGCAACGAGCGCAACCCTTGTCATTAGTTGCTACGAAAGGGCACTCTAATGAGACTGCCGGTGACAAACCGGAGGAAGGTGGGGATGACGTCAAGTCCTCATGGCCCTTATGGGTAGGGCTTCACACGTCATACAATGGTACATACAGAGCGCCGCCAACCCGCGAGGGGGAGCTAATCGCAGAAAGTGTATCGTAGTCCGGATTGTAGTCTGCAACTCGACTGCATGAAGTTGGAATCGCTAGTAATCGCGGATCAGCATGTCGCGGTGAATACGTTCCCGGGTCTTGTACACACCGCCCGTCACACCATGGGAGCGGGTTTTACCAGAAGTAGGTAGCTTAACCGCAAGGAGGGCGCTTACCACGGTAGGATTCGTGACTGGGGTGAAGTCGTAACAAGGTAGCCGTATCGGAAGGTGCGGCTGGATCACCTCCTTTCTAGAGTTTGCACGAACCGGGTAACTGGTTCACGCATCAAATGTTCACACTTATCGGCTGTTAATATAAAGAACAGCATTTGGGGCTGTAGCTCAGCTGGTTAGAGCACCGTGTTGATAACGCGGGGGTCGTTGGTTCGAGTCCAACCAGCCCTACCAGTTTCTGTAGTAAATCTCAGGGGGATTAGCTCAGCTGGGAGAGCACCTGCTTTGCAAGCAGGGGGTCGTCGGTTCGATCCCGTCATCCTCCACCAAAAGTTCAAACGTAAGTTGATCACATCGGTGATTGAATTTAGGTTTGGTCTTTTCGAGACCAAGTGCTGTATGTTCTTTAACAATCTGGAAGAAGTAAAGATTATTTATTGATCGGTTTGCCGTAAAAAGCGAATCGATGGGTAATGATTGTATGTATCAACAAACAAGCAACAACGTTGTACTTTCTTATCCCTGTAGCGCTCTTTCATTATGCAAATGATGAGAGGCTAACGTTATAGGGACAAGCGAATAAGTGCACATGGTGGATGCCTTGGCGATTACAGGCGATGAAGGACGTAGTAGCTTGCGATAAGCTGCGGGGAGTGAGCAAACACACTTTGATCCGCAGATTTCCGAATGGGGCAACCCACCCTTTTAGGGTATTGCATACTGAATACATAGGTATGCAAGGCGAACGCGGCGAACTGAAACATCTAAGTAGCTGCAGGAAAAGAAATCAACCGAGATTCCCAAAGTAGCGGCGAGCGAAATGGGAGGAGCCTGTACGTGATAGTCGGACTGATAGAAGAATCCTCTGGAAATAGGAACCGTAGCGGGTGATAGTCCCGTATTCGAAATCAGACCGGTGATACTAAGCGTACGACAAGTAGGGCGGGACACGTGACATCCTGTCTGAATATGGGGGGACCATCCTCCAAGGCTAAATACTCGTAATCGACCGATAGTGAACCAGTACCGTGAGGGAA
>NZ_JBNYXL010000026.1:0-2098 GCF_051380655.1 Janthinobacterium amylolyticum | reverse complement strand
AAGCGTATGGCGGAGGCGGGAAACCTTTCTACTTCGCGTTGTATGGGCGATTGGTTGGCCGACACGATGGAGGCCGCTGAGATGCTCACATTGCGCATGGAAGAGGCAAAAAGGGAGCCTATGCGTGTTATCAAGGAGTTACGCGCTATGGTTGCTGGGATGGCTCTTACTGTCGATGATGTGGAATCAGAGGTCCGGGCATCGCGCCGGATGCTCGGTGCGCAGCGCCGTGCGGCCGGCGCGATGCCCGGACCTCCCCCGTCTAGTAATACGGGGGTGTTAGTCCCCTCCCTCCCTCCTAAATCTCGGTCAAAGCGTGCTCGCAAAGGGACTCCTACATGACTCTTACGGTCATTGATTGGCTCGGTTGCCGTACGCAAGCCGACCCTGTGGACTGTGTAGAGGCCCTCAGAGGCGCTTTTGGTTCTCTTGGTGGTTCTCTGAAGGCTATCCCGAAAAAACGCGGCAAACAGGGTTTTGATAGGTCTGATGGCCTATTTTTGGCTGATATGTCTGTCGGGACTATGTCTTTTGGTGGTGACGCTATGCGCGGCTGGGTGTGGTTGGAGTTAACGGGCACGGGTTGCCAGTGGGTAGACGACTGGAACCGCTGTGAGGATGACTTGTCCCAGCTTCGTGATTTTCAATATAAACGGGTTGATATTGCCCTGGACACATACAAGCGCGAGGTGACTCACGATACTGTTGTTGCTGCTCATGGCGCCGGAATGTTCACTACTTGCGGTAAGCCGCCGTCAATGAGTCAAATCGTGCCAGCTGATCCGTATGAAGGTCGTACCGTTTATGTCGGCAAGCGCGATCAGCCTAAGTTTATGCGGGCCTATGAAAAAGGCTACGAGCAAGCTCGTAAATATTCGAAGCTTGATGTCTCGCATTGGGATGGCATACCTATTGCCGATTGGTATCGTTTGGAACTGGAATTGAAGGCCAAGGAGCAGCCTTTGCCGGATGATCTTATTGAAAATCGTGATCAATATTTTGCAGGTGCGTATCCATATTTACAAACCGTTGTCGCTGTTGAGCCGCAGGTTTTGAAAATGTCGCGTGAGAAGAGTCCGCAGCGTTCACTTGCCTCGATGCTTGAGATAATTCGTCAGCAATACGGGAACACTTTGTTCACTGCTTTGATGGCCCACGGGGGCGATATTGGAGCGGTCTGGGAGAAAATCGTTGGGAGTCAGCACAACACTAATCTTGTCGAGGATGGCGTGCTGATGGTGGATCATTTATGATAAAGGAGGCAACAACTGTAATCGTATAAATCGTTTAGATTGTTTTGTAAGAGGCGGCCCAAAGAGTGGTGGAACACTCGATGAGCCTAACCACAAAAGAACTGATAAGGAGTTCAAGTATGGCTAGCAACATTGGAACACATCTCGTAGAAAAGCTCGAAGAAATTTCGTCCCTGCATGGTCTTATGCGAGACCTCTCTAACATAGGGCCGGATCTTGCTTCCTTCTCGTCCATGCAATCGTTTGTCAACCTCGTTTCCTTTGTCCAGGAAAGACACGATGAGGCATACGACACGTTCCACACCTACATGCTCTCGCAGGTGGTGCCGATTGTTGGACACATCAATGATCGGGTCTGACATGGAAATTCTCGATGAAATCAGGGCCGATATCAGGCCAATTGCTCGCCGCATTAACAGGGCACAGAATCCATATGCTGCATTCTGTGTAGCGCTGTGGGTGCTCTGCCAAGAACTGAGTTTGACGCTGGCCCTCAAACAGGAAGCGTTGGATCACGTTATTGATATTCTCGATGGCGAAACTCCTTCTAAGCGTTCAGGCTTGAAGGGCATCATCGCTGTTAAATAGTGGCGGGGTATGGGCTGCAAGGCCCATGCTAAACAACTGATTTTGCTTTGCTGGGTCGCCTGAGTGCGGCCCTTTTCGTTTTGGCCTAGTTGCCCGTGATCGCGCCATGCAAAACCGCTTTTTGTTGACATACCGCAAAAAGTGATTCACACTGGTTCACATCGAATCACTACTTACCCCCCCCCTGCCATGACCGAACGAATCCGCACTACTATTTCACTGTCGCCGGAGGCTCATGACGTGTTTAAGCGTATGGC
>NZ_JBNYXL010000025.1:0-4384 GCF_051380655.1 Janthinobacterium amylolyticum | reverse complement strand
TGTAATGGCTGAACTTTTTTACCAGACCGCCAATACCATGCGCTGCATGCAATTTAATCCACAATCTCACAGTTGAATGATGAAGATTGTGCTTGTCGGCAATCTGTTTATACCCCACCGAACCGGACAAATATTGCTCGATAATGCTGAGCTTAAATTGCTCACTGTACTTCGACATGAAAAATCCCAAAAGTTGGTGTCCAACTTTTGGGGTTCAGTTCATTCGGGCGGTTTTTTATTGCCTGGCGGAAGCGAGCAGGGCGCCTTCGCGCCCTGCGTGTGAGATTCGAAGGGCCGGGCCTACGGCCCAGCCCGCCCCGAATCCGCCAACCGCTGCCGTTGCGCGGCAGCCCAGCGCGCCGTGGGCGCGGGTTCGTGGTTCTAATCAGGTTTTCGACCCAGCTCGTTCTCGCAGTACCCGACGCATCAGTTCGTGTGTGGAAGGCAGCCCCAACCATCCTACTGTTAGTCCGGGACCGAATGGCAAACCTGACTCTAGTGTCCCTGCAATCATGACCCTGATCTGATCATTTATGAGTGACCGGACCCTTATTGATCGGCACAAACACTTCCCATTTATCTTGTATCGCGGGCTTGACGGTCTTGGCGCAACTCACAGCAACATTCGGCCCAGACAGACCATGGCGCTTCGGCACCCATTGCACACGCAACGCTACCGCGCATTTCGTCACCAGAATCTTCCGGTTCGGCTCCAGGACTTGCCAAATGGTTCCATTTTTTGCATTTTCAGCTGCCACGAACTGTACTGCGGCATCCCTGATCTCAAACAAGCCATGGATGTCACCGCGTGTCCGGTCTTCGTCAAGAGTGCCAGCGAGTGCCGCAGAGGCACCAGGAACAAGAAAAAGGGCTGCAACAAAGAAGGTGTACATGCGTTTATTTAATCGTAGGGGTACCCACATATTTTATGATCCTTGCCAAGTCTGTTTGATATCAGATAGAGATATGGAAGGTTCCACATTTCCAGTTTGGCATTGTCACACACGCTATCGCAGTTTGTTTGATTGCTGGCAGGATTGTCTCGCTCCGTTTGACTGCCCCGTTTACGCTTTCCCCGGCATAGGCTCAACAATCACGGATCGCCCATGTTCTCTACTGATGACTGGGTACTTTTCGTGACACCATGATAAGTCTATCGGACGCATGGTGGGAAAGCATCAGCACCGGGCGCATCCAGACGAACGCAGCTATTTCGCGGGTAGACAGCGGCTGGGGCGATCAAATCAGCATTTTCCTTTACGCCCGGATGAAGGCTCTGCAGCCGATGAAAGCATCGACGCGAACCATACAGAAAATTACTATATAGGTCATGAGAAATCAAAAGTGAGGTAGCGTGCAGTATCGATGTCCCATCCATCGGAATAGACTTGATCCAGATAAATTCCTCACCTAAATTCGGTTGACCTCGCCCCGGGCCAGGCCTACAGTCGTCGACGAGACCTCCATCGACTGTATCACCCCGCACCATGGCCAAACCGTTTCCCCTCAACCCCAAGAACCCCGAACGCATCTGTTGGGGCTGCGACAAGTATTGTCCGCCGGACGCCATGCGCTGTGGCAACGGTTCCGAGCGCACGCAGCATCCGATCGAGCTGTTCGGCGAGGGCTGGAATGACTGGGGGCTGGCGGCGGCCGACAAGGCTGACAGGGAGAAGGACAAGGACGAAAGCAGTTCTTGACGGCAAGCGCGGCGTGCGGCGCACCGCTACAATCGCTGCATCGCGCACCCGTCAAAGGCAATAGCAATGCACAACATACTTTCCCGCTGGCTGGCAAGCAGCGCCGGTGAATACACGCTGGTCGAGCACCCGGCCGTGCACACCATCAATGAAGCGCTGATGCATGTGCCGCCCATGGCTGGCCTGATGGTGAAAAACCTCTTCGTGCGCGATGACAAGGGGCGGCGGCATTTTCTCGTCATCGTGCCGTTCGACAAGCGCATCGACCTGGCGGCGCTGGGGCGGCTGTTGCCTGCCACCAAATTGAGCATGGCGTCGCCCGAGCGGCTGCTGCAGCACCTGGGTATCACGCCCGGTGCCGTCAGCCTGTTCGCCTTGCTGCATGACAGCGCAAATGCGGTGGAACTGGTGCTCGACCAGGCCGTGTGGGACGCGGATGCTGTGCAAGCGCATCCGCTGCGCAATACGGCGACAGTGGCGCTGTCGCATGCAGGCATGCATCGTTTCCTGGCGCATACGGGACACGTGCCGCGCATCGTGGCCATCCCATCCATCAATTAAGCACGCCCCTTCAATGCCCGGCCACGGGTGCGCCGCCGCTGCGCCGCCCAGGCCGGAAACCATGCGCGCGGGCCGACCAGGCGATGCCGAACGCCAGCAAGATCAATGCCAGCATGGCCCACGGAAAGGCGGCCGCGCCCCAGGCTTGCAGCAGGGTGGCGCCCACCACGCCGGCGGCGGCGATAGCGCCATTCCATGCCACCACATTCATCGACAGCGCCACATCGGCGCCACTGCCGGCCGTGTCGGCCAGCGCCGTTTGCAACAGGGTGGCCGCGCCGCCGAAGGTGAGGCCCCAGACTGCCATGCCAAGATAAATGACGGTAGGGAAGTGTGCCGCCACGCCCAGCACGAGGGCCGTGGCGGCGAACACGGCCAGGCTGGCCAGTACGGTGGCGCGCAGGTGGCGCTCGACCAGCTTGCCCGTGATCCAGATACCGGCCATGGCGGCGGCACCGAATACGAGCAGCACCAGGTCGATTCGTCCGCTGAGCCCGGCCGGTGCGACGAAGGGGGCGATGTAGGTATACAGAATGTTGTGCGCCAGCATCCAGGCGATGACGACGGCCAGAACGGGGCGCACGCCCGGCGTGGTGAAGACGCGGCGCAGGGGCAGGCGCTCGTGCGTGGACTGGCCCGCGTAGTCCGGTACCTTTGCCAGCACCCAGGCGATGAGGATCAATGTCAGGCCGGAAATGATCCAGAACGCGGCGCGCCAGCCGACGAGCGAGCCGAGCAGGGTGCCCAGCGGCACGCCCAGCGACAGCGCGACTGGCGCGCCCACCATGGCCAGCGCCAGGGCGCGGCCTTGCTGGTGGGGGGCCACCATGCGCCGCGCGTAGCCGGCCAGCAAGCTCCAGGCCAGTCCGGCGGCCATGCCGGCAAAGAAGCGGGCCGCCAGGGTCAGCCAGTAGTGGGACGACAGCGCCGTGACGGTATTGAACGCGAGAAAGCCGATGATGGTCAGCAGCAGCACGTTGCGGCGGCGCCAGCCGCGCGTGGCGATAGTCAGCGGTATGGCTGCCAGCAATGATCCCAGGGCATAGGCGGTAACCATCTGCCCGGCCAGCGCGGCGCTGATGCCGAGTCCCGCGCTGATCTGTGGCAGCAAGCCGGCAGGCAAGGTCTCGGTAACGATGCAAATAAATCCCGTCATGGCCAGGGCCAGCAGGCCGGCGACGGGGAGGCGGTCGGCCAGCACAGTGCTGGCTCCGGTGGTGAGAGTGGCGTGATTCACGGCAGACATCCTTGTAAAGTGGTCAGGCACAGGCGTGCCCCGACCGTTGCAGCGGTATATATGTATCGATCGGTATAAATATAGGCGAGCACGCACCGCGTTGTCAACGACTTCTGTATCGAGTAGTATGGAAGTGAATAAATAAAGGAGAGGTGATGGCGCAAATGGGACGGCCGCGCACGTTCGACCGGCAGGCGGCGGTCGAGCAGGCCATGTTTTTATTCTGGCAGCAGGGCTATGAATCGACGTCGTTGAGCCAGCTGAAGGCGGCCTTGGGCGGCGGCATTTCCGCGCCCAGCTTTTATGCGGCCTTCGGCTCCAAGGAGGCGCTGTTCCGCGAGGCGGCGCAATGCTATCTGGACACTTATGCGCGCGTGACGGAGTGTCTATGGGATGACGCGCTGGCGCCGCGCGCGGCCGTCGAACTGGCCTTGCGCCGCTCGGCCAGCATGCAATGCGAACCGGGGCACCCTCCCGGTTGCATGGTGGCGCTCGGCTGCATGAGCGCGCCGACGGCGGAACACGCCGATGTCGCCGCGCCCCTCGCGCAATCGCGCGCCCGCACCCGCGCCGGTTTCGTGCGCTGCGTCGAGCGTGGTGTCGCCAGCGGCGAATTGCTTGCCGGGACAGATAGCGCTTCGCTGGCGGCCGTCTTCGACAGCTTTTTATCGGGCGTGTCGATCCAGGCGCGCGACGGCGTAGGCTACGCCGTGATCGAGGCGGCCATCACGCAGGTCCTGCGCGTGTGGGATGCCAACCGATTGACAGCCTAGGTGTGAAGTTGCAAGAGGTTATTCTGGCCGGATCTGAGCCGTGACATTGGGGCTTTGCCAGCAATGCCCTGATGCGGCCGGTGCCAGTTGTAGTGATGGTTCCATTCTTTGAG